>NZ_JAIUHV010000001.1:0-755236 GCF_020165285.1 Mesorhizobium sp. CA10 | reverse complement strand
CGCGGTGCTCAACCTGAGCTACGACGTGGTCGACGAGCACGGCGCGTCGGTGGCGCAGACCGCCCAGGTCACCATCATCGGCGCCAACGATGCGGCGGTGATCACCGGCACCAGCACCGGCTCTGTGACCGAGGATGCCGTCCTGACCGTAAACGGTGCTCTGACCGTCAACGATCCTGACGCAGGCCAGAGTTCGTTCCAGGTGCACAACGGCAGCAATCCGATCGCGGGCACATACGGGTCATTGACCATCGATGCCGCCGGCAACTGGGTTTATACGCTCAACAATGGCGCCGCCAACGTTCAGGCTCTGAACTCCGCGGACCATCCGCATGATCAGATCCATGTAACGTCGGTAGATGGCACGGACCACGTCATCGACATCACTGTGAACGGTGCCGACGAGCCCGTGACCAATCATGCGCCGAGCGCCCCGGTTTTCGTCCCAAGCTCGACGCCATTGCCGGATGGACAGGCTCCGAGCCTAGGCTCGTTTGTTTCGACCGATCCCGATGCTCAGGACACCGTCACATTCGCGAGCACTTTCACGCCCGGCCTCAACAGCAATGGCTCGGTCTCCGTTGCCAGCAACGGCTCGCTGATTGTCAACGTGCCTACGGGGCAGACACTGACCGGGACGCTCATAGTCACCGCGACCGACAACCATGCCGCTTCCTCGTCGCCGCAGACCTTCAATGTCTGGATCGGCAACGGCAGCGGCGGAAACGGGGATGACGGGATCGTTCTAAGCAGCACGAACCCCAACATCGCAGACGGTCGTGCCGGCACCGACGGCCTAACAGGCTCCAGCGGCGTCGACTACATCTTCGGCGGGAGCGGCAACGATGCGATCAAGGGCCTTGGCGGCGCCGACTGGTTGAGCGGCGGAGCCGGGGATGATCATTTCCGGTTCGAGGCGGTGAGCGATTCAACGCACTCAGCCTTCGACACCATTCTCGATTTCCAGCACTGGACGGGCGTGTCGAGTCACGACTTCATCGACTTTGCGAGCACCCTTAGCCTAACGGCAACAGGCACGGTCTCGGGTGGAAATCTGGCTGCTCATACCGTTGCCTGGCAGAGCGACGGGAGTGGCAACACGATCGTCTATGCCAATACCGGAGACTCGGCCGAGAGTGTGGCGGGTGGAGCCCACATCATCGAAATCCATTTGATGGGGGTCTCTACGCTCACTGCCAACGACTTCAACCTGAGCGCCTGACAACCATGAAAAGTGACAGAGGGCGGCAGATAAGATGATGGAAGGCCTCTCTCCCCTAAAGCTTGCTCTCTCCCGCTGCCGCGGCGGTTTCGCCGCGGTGGCGGGGTTCAGCTTCGTCATCAACCTGCTCGTGCTCTCGACCTCGATCTACATGCTGCAGGTCTATGATCGCGTGCTGACGGGACGCAGCGTGGAAACGCTCGTCTATCTGACGCTGATTACGACGGCGGCGCTGGCTGCAATGGGCGCGCTCGAATTCTTCCGCTCCCGGTTGCTGGTGCAGCTCGGCACCTGGATCGACCGCGTGCTGTCGCCGCAGGTGCTGGGCCGCGGGCTTGAGAACGCGTTGCGCGGCTCATCCTACCGTACCGAGGCGCTGCGCGACCTCGCCACGCTGCGCGGCTATCTTGGCGGCGGCGGCATCATGGCGCTGTTCGACGCGCCATGGATGCCGCTCTATCTCGGCTTCGTCTTCCTGCTGCATCCCCTGCTCGGACTTCTGGCGCTGGGCGGCGCGATCATCTTGTTCGGCCTCGCCCTTGCCAACAACGCGCTGACGGCCAACACGCTCAAGCAGGCCAACGCCGCTTCCGCGCGCGCCTACCAAGCGGCGGATGCCGGTTTCCGCAATGCCGAAGTCATCGACGGGATGGGCATGGGCGGGGTGCTTGCCCGGCGTTGGGACGCGGCCAATGCGTCCGTGCTCGCGCTGCAGACAACCGCCAGCGACTGGGCCGGCCTGATCAATGCATTCACCAAGCCGTTCCGTATGTTCCTGCAGGTCGCGGTGCTGGGGCTCGGCGCCTGGCTGTCGCTGCGCCACGAAGTCTCGCCCGGCGCCATGATCGCGGCGTCGATCATCATGTCGCGCGCGCTCGCGCCGGTCGAGCAGGCTATCGCCACCTGGAAGCAGACCACCGCCGCGCGCGAGGCCTGGCGCCGGCTGGACCGGCTGTTCGAGACTCCGTCGCTGCGCCCGCCGGGGATGGAATTGCCGCGTCCCCAGGGGCAGCTCTCGGTCGACGCCGTCACATATATGCCGGCTGGCGCAAAGGAGCCCGTGCTCAGGAACCTCTCCTTCGCCGTGCCGCCGGGCCAGGTGCTTGCGGTGATCGGGCCGTCGGCCGCCGGCAAGTCGACGCTTGCCCGCCTGATCGTCGGCATGCTTTCGCCACAGCAGGGGCGGGTTCGGCTCGACAGTGTCGACGTGTTTGCCTGGAACCGCGCCGATTTCGGCTCCTATGTGGGCTATCTCCCGCAGGACGTCGAACTCTTTCCCGGAACCGTCCGCGAGAACATCGCCCGCATGGAGCAAGGCGATCCGGCCGAGATCGTGGCCGCCGCCCGCATGGCGGGCGTGCACGAGATGATCCTCAGGCTCCCAAATGGCTACGATACCGAGATAGGCGAACAGGGTTCGGTGCTCTCCGGGGGGCAGCGCCAGCGCATAGGGCTTGCCAGGGCGCTCTATCGCCGTCCGGCGCTGCTGGTGCTGGACGAGCCGAACTCCAATCTCGATGCCGTCGGCGAGGAAGCCCTGAACCAGGCGATTGCCGCGATGAAGGAGGCAGGTTCGACCGTGGTGATCGTCGCCCACCGCCCGTCGCTGATGGTGAACGTCGACTGCGTCCTGGTGCTAAACGAAGGCCAGCCGCAAATGTTCGGCCCGCGCGACGGCGTGCTTGCGCAACTGCGCCGCCCCGAGCAGAACTCGGCTGCGCCGCAGGTCCGAGTCGTGAGCTCCGAAAGGACCGGATCGTGACGGAAGCCACCTTGTCGTTGGAAATGCCGCCGCCACCGACCGCCTGGCCGGCGGTGAGCGCCCATGTCTTCGGTGGCCTGACCGTCATCGGCCTGCTGTTCGGCGGCTTCGGCCTCTGGGCAGCCACCGCGCCGCTGACAAGCGCTGCGGTCGCGCCCGGGGTAGTGAAGGTCGACAGCAATCGCAAGACCGTACAGCACCTGGAAGGCGGCATCATCCGGGAAATCCTGGTCCGGGAAGGAGACCAGGTCAGGCAGGGCCAGATACTGGTCCGCCTCGACGGGCTCGACGCGGAATCCGACCGCGATGCCGTGCGCGGTGAACTCGATGCGGCGCTCGCCGGCGAAGCCCGCCTGATCGCGCAGCGCGACGGCCTGAGCACGATTCCATTCCCGGCAGACCTGTCGGCCCGGCGAAGCGAACCGACCGTCGCCGAGGCCCTTGCCGGTCAGGAGCGTATCTTCCAGGACCAGGCCAAGGTTCAGGCGTCGGAGGTCGAAGTCTGGCAGCAGCGGATCGCCCAGTACCATGCCCAGATGTCGGCGCTCGCTGCGAGAGTTGCGGCCTTCGAGATCCAGTTGCCGTCTCTGCGGGAAGAGTTGGCGGACGCCCGCACGCTGCTCAAGAAAGGCTATGGGGTGAAGTCCCGCGTGCTCCAGCTCGAACGGCAGATCATCGCAGCACAAGGCGAGGCTGAGTCGAACCGTGGGAACATAGAAAGCCTGCGGCAGCAGATCGCCGAGGCCAATGCACAGATCGACAATGGCCGGCTTTCGTACATCAAGAAGGCGGCTGAGGACCTTCGTGACATCCAGACCAAACGCTCCGAGCTCGAAAAGGCGCTTCAGAAGACCGACGCGCGCGCGGCGCGCCGCGATGTCGTTGCGCCGGAAGATGGGGCGGTGATGAACCTTCGATATTTCACGCCGGGCGGAGTTGTACCTCCCGGCGGGATTATTCTCGATCTCGTTCCCGATCAGGACAAGATGGTGCTGGACGTCAAGCTTCAGCCCCTGGATATCGATGTCGCTCGCCCCGGTCTGCCGGCGACGGTGCGGCTGGTCGCCTATAAGCAGAGAACCACGCCCACGGTGAAGGGCGCCCTTACCCGTGTTTCGGCCGACGCAGAGATCGACGAGCGCAGCGGCGCGACTTTTTTCCGGGGGACCGTCGAGGTGGGCGCCGATGAGCTTAAGAAGCTTCCGCAGGTGAAGCTATATCCGGGAATGCCGGTGGAGGTCTCCGTTGTCACCGGCAAGCGAACCATGCTCGAGTATCTCTTCCAGCCGGTCGCCGACAGTTTTGCTCACGCCTTCAGAGAGGAGTGAGAAAGGCGGCCAACCTCCCTAGCGGCAACGCAGGATTGGGCGGGTCGCAGTTCATGCCTTGAGGGCGGTTGCGATCCACCCCAGTCGATTGCCGCATTGCACAATTCCGCCCGGCCTGCACAATAGGCGCATGTCCGCCGGTTCGTTGACCATCCTTGTTATCGACGAGAACCGCATCCGTGCCTCTATCATCGAGGCCGGATTGCGGGACGCCGGCCATCGCCATGTCACGGTCGTCCATGACGTCGCCGGCATCGCCCGGCGCATCGCCGAGATCGAGCCGGACGTCATCGTCATCGATCTCGAAAATCCCAACCGCGACATGCTGGAGAACATGTTCCAGCTGTCGCGCGTGGTGAAGCGGCCGATCGCGATGTTCGTCGACCGCTCCGACCAGGCCTCGATCGAAGCGGCCGTCGATGCCGGCGTGTCCGCCTATGTGGTCGACGGGCTGAAGAAGGAGCGCATCAAGCCGATCCTCGACATGGCGATCAGTCGCTTCAATGCTTTCTCGCGCATGGCGCGCGAACTGGAGGAGGCGCGCAGCGAGCTCGAGAACCGCAAGGTCATCGACCGGGCCAAGGGCATATTGATGAGGTCGCGGGGCTTAAGCGAGGAGGCGGCTTATGCGCTGCTGCGCAGGACCGCCATGAACCAGAACCGCAAGATCGCCGATATCGCTCAGAGCCTGGTGACGGCGGCGGGGTTGCTGGGACCGCAGGAGGGCGAATGAGCATGTCGGCAGCGCGTCAGATCACCGCCGGCTTCATGCCGCTCTTCGACAGCGCCGTCCTGGTCGCAGCCGGCGAGATGGGCTTTGCCGCGCGCGAGGGCATCGAGCTCAAGCTGCATCGCGAGACCTCCTGGGCCAATATCCGCGACCGCATCGCCATCGGCCACTTCGATGTCGCCCATATGCTCGGGCCGATGCCGCTCGCCTGCAGCCTCGGCCTCACGCCGCTTGCTTCTGAGACCATCGTGCCGTTCTCGCTCGGGCTCGGCGGCAATTGCATCACTGTTTCCAATGCGGTGTGGCAAGGCATGGCGGCGCATGACGCAGCACCTGACCTTGATCCGGCGCGCGCCGGAGCAGCGCTCGGCGCATTAATCCGTGAGCGGGCGGCCGCCGGCCGCGAACCGCTGCGTTTCGCCGTCGTGCATCCGCATTCCGGGCACAATTATGAGCTGCGCTACTGGCTCGCCGCCTGCGGCGTCGATCCCGACCGCGATATCGAGATCGTCATCGTGCCGCCGCCCTTCATGGCCGATGCATTGGCCGCCGGCCGCATCGACGGCTATTGCGTCGGCGAGCCCTGGAACAGCGCCGCCGTCGCGGCGGGCACCGGCTACGTCGTCACCGTGAAGGCGCTGCTGTGGCGCAACAGCCCGGAAAAGGTGATCGGGGTGCGCAAGATGTGGGCCGAAGAGAACCCGGACGCGCTGGCGGCGCTGCTGAGGGCGCTGCATCACTCCGCCCGCTGGTGCCAGGATCCGGCACACCGCGGCGAGCTGGCGGCGCTGATGGCGCGGCCCGACTTTCTTGGCCAGCCGGAGGCGATCCAGATGCCGGCCCTGACCGGGCAGCTTCAACTTGGCGGGGGCGCGGCACGGCGCGTCGAGGATTTCTTCCTGCCCTTCGACAAGGCGGCCAACTTTCCCTGGAAGAGCCATGCGCTTTGGTTCTACACGCAGATGGTGCGTTGGGGGCAGTTGCCGCATACGCCGCAAAACCTCGCCATCGCCCGCGACTGCTATCGGCCCGATCTCTACCGCGCGGCATTGAGGCCGCTTGGCGTCGCCTTGCCCGGTGCCAATGCCAAGGTGGAGGGCGCGCTGAGGATGGCAACGCCGGTCGGCTCCGCGGGCGCAAGCCTGGTCCTTGGCCCCGACGGATTTTTCGACGGCCAGATCTTCGATCCGGACCGGATAGACGCCTATATTGCCGGCCAGCGGCGCGCCTGATCATTTGCGCGCCATTCTTGTGCATTGCACAAAATTTATGCGCAATGCCTGTGCCATTGATCAATGTTTGATCGCGCCGCCGCTCGGCCCGGTCGAAGGGCAAAGCTCCCACGTCATTGATTTTCCTTGAAATTCCGCTTCCGAACGAAACTGGCACGCTTCGTGCTTTGAAGTGATCGAGCCCGTTCGCGGGCAATGGAACAGGCGTCCAATGGCGGGCGCCACAGGCAAAGCTGCCGCTCAGGTCACCACGCGATCCCGGATGTACGGACGCGCAAGGCCTGGACGGCGGCTTTTTTCGTATTTGGACCCGACCACGCAAATCGATGGCGCCGATCCAGCCGGCGCCGAGCGGAGACGACGATGACGAAACGGATCGCAACGACATTGCTCAAGGATTTCACCCGTCGCGATTTCCTGGTGAGCAGCGCGCTGACCGCGGCGCTGTTCACCGCGGCGCTCCTGCTGTTCCCAGCCAATCACGAAAGCGAGGCCAAGGGGCCACAAGTGACCGCGCAAGTCCCGGTCTCGCCGCACTGACCGATGCCACGCCTCTGATCAACACAACGCGCGGTGCCTCCCACGCCGCAAACCGGAGCCGACCATGACTGCAAACCTCCCAGCCTCGCCCAGCCAGGATAATGCTCCCAGGCAGGCGCTCGTGATGTCCACCATCGCCTTCACCGTGTGCTTTGCGGTGTGGACGATCTTTTCCATCATCGGCGTGCGTATCAAGCAGGAGCTCGGCCTGAACGAGACCGAGTTCGGCCTGCTCGTCGGCACGCCGATCCTGACCGGCTCACTCGTGCGCATGGTGCTCGGTGTCTGGACAGACCGCTATGGCGGACGCCTGGTCTATACAGCGACCATGCTCGCCGCGGCGATCGCGACCTTCCTGCTCGCTTTCGCCCACACCTACGGTCAGATGCTGCTTGCCGCGCTCGGCGTCGGCCTTGCCGGCGGCTCCTTTGCCGTCGGCGTCGCCTATGTCTCGCGCTTCTTCCCGGCCGGAAAACAAGGCACTGCGCTCGGCATTTTCGGCGTCGGCAATGTCGGCGCCGCTGTCACCAAGTTCGTGGCGCCCTTCGTGCTGCTCGCCTGGGGCTGGCAGTCGGTGGCGTTGATCTGGGCCGCGGCGCTGGTCGTCATGGCGGCCATCTTCTGGTTCACCACCGGCGACGATCCGGTCATCCGCGAGCGCCGCGCCGGCAAGGCTGCGCCCGCAAGAAGCTTCTGGCAGGAATTCGCGCCGCTGAAGAACCTGCGGGTCTGGCGCTTCGCATTCTACTATTTCTTCTCCTTCGGCGCGTTCGTGGCGCTGTCGCTCTGGCTGCCGCGCTACCTGATCGGCGTCTACGGTTTCGGCATCGCCACCGCCGGCATGATCGGCGCCGCCTATTCGATCCCCGCCAGCATCTTCCGCGCCTATGGCGGCGTGCTTTCCGACCGCATCGGCGCCCGCACCGTGCTCTACTGGACCTTCAGCGTCTGTGCCGTCGCGACACTCGTTCTGTCTCTCCCCTCGGCAGACTATGTCGTGCGCGGCATCAGCGGGCCGATCCCCTTCCATTTCGAGATCGGCCCGCTCGCCTTCATCGGCGTCGCCTGCGTGCTCGGCTTCTTCATGAGCCTCGGCAAGGCGGCCGTCTACAAGCACATCCCCGCCTATTATCCGCAGAGCGTCGGCGCGGTCGGCGGCGTCGTCGGCATGATCGGCGGGCTCGGCGGCTTCATCCTGCCGATCGCCTTCGGCGCGCTGAACGATCTCACCGGGGTCTGGTCGAGCTGCTTCATGCTGCTCTTCCTCATCGTCGTCTCCTGCCTGGTCTGGATGCACGTCACCATCCGCCGGATGGAGCGCGCCGCCGCCGTCAACAACGCATCCCTTTCCTACGCCGCCGAATAGATCGGAGCAGAGCGACATGACCGAGAAACTCGTCATCATCGGCAACGGCATGGCGCCGGGCAGGATGCTCGAGCACCTGCTGGAGGCCGCGCCCGACCGCTACGCCGTCACCATCTTCAACGCCGAGCCGCGCGTGAACTACGACCGCATCATGCTGTCGCCGGTGCTTTCGGGCGAGAAGGCGTTCGAGGAGATCGTCATCCATGGCGATGGCTGGTACATCAAGCATGGCATCACCCTCTACAAGGGCCACCGGATCGTCGCCATCGACAGGGAGGCCAAGACCGTCACCTCGGACCACGGCGTCACCGAGAGCTACGACAGGCTGGTCATCGCCACCGGCTCGGTTCCCTTCATCATTCCGGTTCCGGGCAAGGACTTGCCCGGCGTTCTCAGCTATCGCGATCTCGACGACGTCAACGCCATGCTGCTTGCCGCGCAGTCGCGCGCCAAGGCGGTCGTTATCGGCGGCGGCCTGCTCGGCCTCGAAGCCGCGGCCGGCCTGAAAGAGCGCGGCATGGACGTCACCGTGCTGCACGTCATGCCGACGCTGATGGAGCGCCAGCTCGACCCGGCCGCCGGTTATCTGCTGCAGAAAGCCGTCGAGGCGCGCGGCATCAAGGTCGTGACCAAGGCCAACACCAAGGCCATTGTCGGCAACGGCAAGGTCGAGGGTGTCGAGCTTATGGACGGCACGATCATTCCGGCGACGCTGGTGGTGATGGCGGTCGGCATCCGGCCGAGCACCGCTTTGGCCAAGGAGGCTGGGCTCGAGGTCAATCGCGGCATCGTCGTCGACGACCGCATGCGGACTTCCGACCCCGCCATCATGGCGCTCGGCGAATGCGCCGAGGTCGGCGGCCATGTCTACGGGCTGGTCGCGCCTCTCTACGAGATGGCACGGGTGGCGGCAGCCAAACTGACGGACAGTGAGGACAGGCGTTTCGTCCACTCCGACACGCCGACCAAGCTCAAGGTCACCGGCATCGATCTTTATTCGCTGGGCGACTTCGCCGACGGCGACGACCGCGAGGAGATCATCCTGCGCGACGCCTCCGCCGGCATCTACAAGCGTGTGGTGCTGCAGGACAACCGCATCATCGGCACGGTGCTGTTCGGCGAGACCGCAGACGGCGCCTGGTTCAACGACCTCAAGAAGAAGGCGACCGACATATCGGAGATGCGCGACACGCTGATCTTCGGCCAGGCGTTCCAGGGAGGCGCTTCCTCGGACCCTTTGGCGGCCGTTGCGGCACTGGCGGATGATGCGGAAATCTGCGGCTGCAACGGCGTCTGCAAGGGCAAGATCACCGGCGCGATCACGGCGAAGGGGCTGACCGGCCTCGACGACGTGCGCGCCCACACCAAGGCCTCGGCCTCGTGCGGCTCGTGCACGGGTCTCGTCGAGCAGTTGCTGAAGCTCACGCTGGGTGACGCCTACAATCCGGCAGCGGTGCAGCCCATGTGCGGCTGCACGAGCCTTGGCCATGACGACGTGCGGCGCCTGATCAAGGCAAAGGGCCTGAAGACGATCCCCGCTGTCATGCAGGAGCTGGAGTGGAAGACCTCCTGCGGCTGCGCCAAGTGCCGGCCGGCGCTCAACTACTATCTCGTCTGCGACTGGCCGGATCAATATGCCGATGACTACCAGTCGCGCTTCATCAATGAGCGCGTGCACGCCAACATCCAGAAGGACGGCACCTATTCAGTGGTGCCGCGCATGTGGGGCGGGGTCACCAGCGCCGGCGAATTGCGTGCCATCGCCGACGTGGTCGACAAGTTCGATATCCCGATGGTCAAGGTGACGGGCGGCCAACGCATCGACATGCTTGGCATCCGCAAGGAAGACCTGCCGGCGGTATGGGCCGATCTCGGCAAGGCGGGCTTCGTCTCCGGCCATGCCTATGCCAAAGGCCTGCGCACGGTGAAGACCTGCGTCGGCTCGGACTGGTGCCGCTTCGGCACGCAGGATTCGACCGGGCTCGGCATCCGTATCGAGAAGTTCATGTGGGGTTCCTGGACGCCGGCCAAGGTGAAGATGGCGGTGTCGGGATGCCCGCGCAACTGCGCGGAAGCGACCTGCAAGGATGTCGGCGTGGTGTGCGTCGATTCTGGCTACGAAATTCACTTCGCTGGCGCCGCCGGCCTCGACATCAAGGGCACGGAAGTGCTGGGGCTGGTGAAGACCGAGGACGAGGCGCTTGAGACGATCGTGGCTCTCGTCCAGATGTACCGCGAGCAGGCCCGCTATCTGGAGCGCATCTACAAATGGGCCAAGCGGATCGGCACCGCCGAGATCAAGAAGCAGATCCTGGACGATGCCGAGCGCCGCAGGACGCTCTTCGACCGCTTCGTCTTCAGCCAAAAATTCGCGCAGGTCGATCCGTGGTCGGAGCGCGTCTCCGGCAAGGACAAGCATGAGTTCAGGCCGATGGCGTCGGTCGGGTTCGCGGAGGCGGCGGAATGATGGAGATGTCAGCGCGAGGCACCCCCCTCTGGCCTGCCGGCCATCTCCCCCGCAAGGGGGGAGATCAGCCATCACTGCGGCCTTCGCAATTCACCAGCGTTGCAGGATTGGGCGGGGCGCCCAAGCTGCCAATCTCCCCCCTTGCGGTGGAGATGTCCGGCAGGACAGAGGGGAGTGCCTGGGCGCATTCCCGTCAGCCAAAGACGAGGAAGGCCGCATGACCTGGATCGCCATCGGTTCCGTCACTGACATTCCGCCGCGCGGGGCGCGCTGCGTTGCGACACCGCAAGGCAAGATCGCCGTCTTCCGCACGGCAGACGACCAGGTCTTTGCCATCGACGACCACTGCCCGCACAAGGGCGGGCCACTCAGCCAGGGCATCGTCCATGGCGCTGCGGTGACTTGCCCGCTGCACAATTGGGTGATCTCGCTGGAGACAGGAAAGGCGCTTGGCGCCGACGAAGGCTCGGTCCGGACTATCCCGGTCAAGGTCGAGGGCGAACGGTTGTTCATCGCGCTCGAAGCGCTGGCCTCGAAAGCGGCCTGAGGCATGCAAGAAGCACGCGAGGTGAGGACCACCTGCCCCTATTGCGGGGTGGGCTGCGGCGTGCTCGCCGAGGTCGCCGCGGACGGCACGACGACCGTTCGCGGCGACCCCGATCATCCGGCCAATTTCGGCCGGCTCTGCTCGAAAGGTTCGGCTCTCGGCGAGACGCTCGGCCTCGAAGGCCGTTTGCTGCGGCCGGAGATTCTCGGCAAGCCGGCGAGCTGGGACGAAGCGCTCGACCTCGTGGCCGCGAAATTCTTGCAGGCGGTAGCCGAGCACGGCCCGGACTCGATCGCCTTCTACGTCTCGGGCCAGTTGCTCACCGAGGACTATTACGTCGCCAACAAGCTGATGAAGGGCTTCATCGGCTCGGGGAATATCGACACCAATTCGCGGCTCTGCATGGCCTCGTCCGTTGCCGGCCACCGCCGCGCTTTCGGCGAGGACATCGTTCCCGGTGTCTATGAGGATTTCGAGCGCGCCGATCTCATCGTGCTCACCGGCTCCAACACCGCATGGTGCCATCCGGTGCTCTACCAGCGCATGCTCGCGGCGCGCGGGGAGCGGGGGACCAGGATCGTCGTCATCGATCCTCGCCGCACCGCAACGGCGGACGAGTGCGACCTGCATCTGGCGCTCGATCCTGGCACGGACGTGCTCTTGTTCAACGGGCTGCTCGCGCATCTCGCGCAAGCCGGAAAGACCGATGCCGTTTTCATCCGCGACCATACAGCGGGCTTCGATGCGGCAGCTTCGCTCGCCGCCGCCGATGCGCCGTCGATCGCGCGCGTCGCGAAAGGGTGCGGACTGGCGGCAGCCGACGTCCAGGCCTTCTACGATCTCTTCGCCGAGACCGAGCGGACGGTCACCGTGTACAGCCAGGGCGTCAACCAGTCGGCGCATGGGACTGACAAGGTCAACGCCATCATCAACTGCCATCTCGCCACCGGCCGCATCGGCAGGCCCGGCATGGGGCCGTTCTCGGTCACCGGGCAGCCGAACGCCATGGGCGGGCGCGAGGTCGGCGGTCTGGCCAACCAGCTTGCCGCGCATATGGATTTCGGGGACGAGGCCAATATCGACCGGGTTTCCCGCTTCTGGAATGCGCCAAACGTCGCGCGGCGCGGCGGCCTGAAGGCCGTGGACATGTTCCAGGCGGTCGCCGACGGCCGCATCAAGGCCCTATGGATCATGGGCACCAATCCCGCCGTCTCAATGCCCGACGCTTCGCGTGTGCGCGCTGCGTTGTCCAAATGCGATTTCGTCGCGGTCTCGGACGTGACCCGCACCGACACCACGCGCTATGCCGACGTGCTGCTGCCGGCCGCCGCCTGGGGCGAGAAGGACGGCACCGTCACCAATTCGGAACGGCGCCTCTCGCGCCAGCGCCCGTTCCTGCCGCCGCCCGGCGAGGCGAAGGCCGACTGGCGCATCATCTGCGAGGTCGCCGCGCGCATGGGCTTTGGCGAGGCCTTCGCCTACCGGACGCCGGCCGCGATCTTCCGCGAGCATGCAGCGCTCTCCGCCTTCGAGAACGACGGCAAGCGTCTGTTCGACCTTGGCGGTGTGGCTGATCTCAGCGATGAAGATTATTCCGCCTTCGCGCCGCGCCATTGGCCCGCGTCGGAGCGATACGAGCAGCAGACGAGACTTTTCTCCGATGGCCGTTTCCCGACACAAGACGGCCGCGCGCGTTTCGTGCCGGTGCGGCAGGAGGCGACGGCCTTCACGGTCGACGCGGACTATCCGCTTGCCTTGAACACCGGCCGGCTGCGCGACCAGTGGCACACTATGACGCGCACCGGAAACGTGCCGCGTTTGATGGCGAACGCGCCGGAGCCCGCAGTCGACCTCCATCCGGCGGACGCGGCGGCGCATCAGCTCAAGGATGGCGACCTCGCTCATCTTTCAACCCGCTTCGGCTTCGTCCGCGCCAGGGTGCGCGTGGCCGACGCACAGCGGCGCGGCCAAGCCTTCATGCCCATGCATTGGAGCGGCCAGTTCGCGGCCAGGGCAGCAGCCGGCCTCTTATCCTCGTCGGTCACTGATCCGCATTCCGGCCAGCCGGAGCTCAAGCATGTTCCGGTGAGAATCGTGCGGGAAGACACTGGATGGGCGGGTGTGCTCATCACGCGGCGCGATCTCAGGCCGACCGGTTTCGTTCACTGGAGCCGGCATGCTGTCGAGGGCGGATGGGTCTACGAGCTGACCGGAACCGAGCCGCCGGACCAGGGCATTCTCCTGGCGCGCAAGCTGCTCGGCGCGCAACGACGGGACCAGCTCCTGGAATACACCGATCGTCGCGGGCTCGCCTATCGCGCCGCTGCGATCGAAGAAGGCGGCGCCATGGCCGAAGCCCTGCTGGTCGCCGCTCCGGACCAGTTGCCCATGCGGGACTGGCTGGTGTCGTTGCTCGCCACGCGCCAGCCGCTGTCGACGACCGATCGCCATGCGCTTCTGTCCGGTCGCTCGCCCGTGCCGATGCCTGCGATCGGGCGCGTCGTGTGCGCCTGCTTCCATGTCGGCGCCAACCAGCTCGCTTCGGCGGTCGCCTCGGGATGCGACAGCCTCGAAGCGATCGGCTCGACGCTGCGCGCGGGCACCAATTGCGGCTCATGCCGCTCGGAGATCAGGGCGATCATCGACGCCCGCCGAGTGCAGGCCGCCGAGTAACCCATGCGTGTCGCCGTCGCCGGCTTCGAAATGTTCTACTTCGACCTCGCTCCAGGTCTTCCTGCACCGGTCCCCTATAAGGCCACAGCGCGGTTTTGGCTCAGTGAGACCTCTCACCGCCTCCTGGTAGATGAACGCAAGACGAGGGTCATCGTCGGCGGGACTGTTTGCAGCAGCACGCGAACGCTCGGCCATAAGGGGTGCCTCTCCGATGCGACAGGGATGAGCCGCTTATTTTGTGCATGTCGTTGCCGCAAAACCGCTGCACACTTTTGCGCGACATGCCTTAGCTCAAATACTACCGATCCTCGATGATCCTCAAATACGCCGCCGTCACGAACAGCACGATGAAACCGAACAGGATGCGGCGGCCGCCTTCGGGCATCTGCAGGATGGTGAGCAGCGTCGTCAGCACCGTCAGGATCAGCGCGCCGACGATGGTGCCGGTGTAGCCGCCGCGGCCGCCGAAGATCGAGGTGCCGCCGATGACGGCCGCCGCCACCGAAGGCAGCACCAGCGGCTCGGCGAGCGACAGCGAGGGCGCCTTGATCAGGCCGATATAGAGCAGGCCGGTGATGCCGGCGAGCAGGCTGGAGAGGACATAGAGCGCCGTGATCACCTGCCAGTAGCGGACGCCTGACAGGCGCGCGGCGCGTTCGTTGTCGCCGACGGCATAGAGCAGGCGGCCGAATCCGGTGCGGTTCAGCATGAAGACGATCAGCACCGCCACCGGCACGAACAGGAAGAGCGCGTTGGGAAAGCCGTAGGTGAGGCCGGTGCCCAGCCAGTTGAGGAAATCCGGGATTTTCGCGCCGGAGGCGATTACGGTGCGCTGGTAGACCTGCAGGAAGCCGGTGCCTATCAGGCTGGTGCCCAGCGTCATGATCAGCGGATGCACCCGGAACACGCCGACGCCGATGCCGTTGACGAGGCCGATCAGCACGGCGGGCAGCATGGCCAGCAGGAAAGCCACCGCGGGATTCTGGTTGACGATTTGTGTCGCCATGATGAAGGCGCTCATCGTCGCCACGGTGCCGACCGAAAGGTCGATGCCGCCGGTCAGCATGGTCATGGTCTGGCAGCCGGCGAGGATCGCCAGCGGGATGGCGAATTTCGCCGTGTTGGCGATCCAGCGCTCGTTGACGATGCCCGGACGCAGGACCTGCAGGATCGCCACGAGGACGATCAAAAGGATGATCAGCGGGATGAGCGGCCGGTCCGCCATGAAGCGCTTCAAGCGGCGCCCGAACGAGACCGGCTGGGGCATGGTCGCGATGTCGGTCATGGCGTTGCTCCTACCGGACGGCCGCGGATAGTGATGAAGGCGCCGAACATCACGACCGCGACCATGATCGCGCCTTCGATGATGGCGGTCACGTTCGGATCGATGGCCAGAAGCGTCAGATCGGTGCGCACCAGCCGCAGCACGAAGACCGCGATGATCGGCCCGAGCAGGCCGCCCTTGCCGCCGCCGAGCGCGACGCCGCCCAGCACGACGGCGGCGACGCTGGCGAGCAGATAAGGCCCGGGAATGGGCGCGCCGATGCCGGTGCTGATGGTGAGAGACAATCCACCCATCGCGGCGAACAGGCCGGAGAGCGCATAGGCGACGATCCTGGTGCGCGCCACCGGCACGCCGCTGCGAAAGGCGGCGAGTTCGTCGCTGCCGATGGCATAGATGGAGAGGCCAAGCCGCGAGCGCCTGAGCGGAATCCACACGATGCAGAGGCAGACGACGAGCAGCACCAGGGCTTTCGGAACCCAGGCGTCGGCCCAGTCCGGCAGGCCGGGGATGGGCGCGGTGCCGATGACGCTTGCCTTCAGCCACTCGGCGGCGGCGCCGCCGGGAGCACCAAGCACCAGCAGCGCCGCGCCCTGCAGCACGAACAGCATGGCCAAGGTGACGACGATGTCGGGCACCCGCGTGACGACGATAAGCACGCCGTTCAGCGCGCCGAGCACCAGCCCCATGGCCAGCACGAAGGGCACGACGAACAATGCATATTCCTCGCCGGCGCCGTTCATCATCGAGGCAGCGGTCACGCTTGTCAGCGCCATCATGGCGGCGACCGACAGATCGATGCCGCCGGCGATGACGACGACGGTCTGGGCCGCGACGGCAAAGGCGTAAGGCAGAACCGCCCGCGCCAGCGAACCGAAGTCGCCGCTGCCATAGCCCGGCTGGATCAGCTTGGTGACGACGAAGACAAAGATCAGCAGAGCGAACAGGCCTGCCACCCAGCCTTGGTTTCGCAAGAAGCGGCTCATGACGCGGCCTCGGCGCTGGAACCGGGTTTGACCTCGGCAAGGATGCCGACATCCGCCCTGGCGCCGCGCGGCAGGCCGTAGGCGGCCCGCATCAATGCCGCTTCGTCGGCGTCTTCGACCGGGAAAGTGTCGACGACGCGGCCGCCGAAGATGACGATGACGCGGTCGCAGACACGCTGCACCTCTTCCATCTCGGACGTGTAGAACAGCACCGACTTACCCTGGCCGGCGAGCTCGCGCAGCAGCTTGTATATCTCCTGCTTGGTGCCGACATCGATGCCGCGCGTCGCGTCGAAGCAAAGGATGGTGCGAGCGTTGGCGGCGATCCAGCGAGCGATGGTCACCTTCTGCTGGTTGCCGCCGGACAGGCGCTGCACTTCGCCCTGGGCGCGGGTATCGATCTGCAACCTGCCGATGGCGCCGGAAACCACCACCTGCTCGCGGCGCATGCGGATCGGGCCCCATTTGCGCGGCTTCGCGCTGAAGGGCAGCGCGATGTTCTCGCGCACCGAACGCTGCATGGCCAAGGCCTCGGCGCGGTCGCCCGGCACATAGGCGATGCCGGCCCGGATGGCGTCGCTCGGATGCGAGAATTTGACCGGCGCGCCGTCGACGTCGATGCTGCCGCCGGTCGGACGGATCGAGCCGGCAAGCGCGGCGAAGAGCTCGTCCTGGCCCTGACCTTCGAGTGCAAAGACGCCGGCGACCTCGCCATTGGCGAGATCGAAGGAGACGTCGTTGAGCTTGGTGCCTAGCTGCAGGTTGCGGACCGACAATCGCGGACGACCCTCGCCGGCAACCGCCCCTTCATTCGCCGCGCGCGCGGCGACGCGCGTCTTCTCGATGCGGGTGCCGAGCATCATCTCGACTATTCTTTCCTCGATGCCCGGCTCGATGTCGACAACGCCGACGGTTGCGCCATCGCGCAGCACGGTGGCGCGGTCGCAGAGCGCGGAGATCTCGACGAAACGGTGCGAGATGAAGATGACGGAACGGCCGGCGTCGCCCTGGCGGCGCACGACTTCCAGCACTTTCTCAGCGAGGTTCGCCGGTAGCGCCGCGGTCATCTCGTCCAGGAGAAGCACGTCGGGTTCGACGGCGAGCGCGCGCGCCAAGTCGAGCACGCGCAGGATGGCCAAGGGGATATGATGCGCCGTCTCGCGGATATCGAGGTCGGCAATGCCGAGCTCGCGCACCCAGGCGCGGAACGGCTCGACCGGCGTGCCGGTGAGCCGCAGATTGGATAGGACATCGAGGTCGGGGATCAGCGAGGGTTCCTGGTAGACCGGCAGCAGGCCGGCGCGGCGGGCGGCGGCGGGCGAGCGGACATCGAGCTGCTGGCCGCGGATCAGGATGCGGCCGGCGTCTGCCTTGATCGCCCCCGTCAGGATCTTCACCAGCGTAGACTTGCCGGCGCCGTTGGCGCCCATCAGCGCATGCACCTCGCCCGGCAGCACGGACAGCGAGGCGTTACGCAGCGCGGCAACTGCACCATAGTTCTTCGCTACGCCGGTGGCGTCGAGGAGAGGGCTTTGCGGCAACGGGTTTGTTGTCAAATCGTGTGGTTCTCGTTCCAAAAACCGATGCAGGCCGCGGCTGACCTCCTCCTTCTCCCCTTGTGGGAGAAGGTGTCGCCGAAGGCGACGGATGAGGGGTGCTCCAGCGGAGTGAGACGTTGGCGTTCCCTGGAATACCCCTCATCCGTCTCGGCGCTACGCGCCGATCCACCTTCTCCCACAAGGGGAGAAGGCAGAAGAGGGTTTCGTCGCTTATTCGCCCGGGCCCTTGCAGGCGATGATCTGGTCCTTGGTGTAGGTCGTCCAGTCCGGGATCGAGATCGAGACCGGCCATTCGGGGCTGAGCGAGGGATCGACGACGCTCTTCAGCTTGGCCTTGCCTTCCTCCGTGGCGTTTTCCCAAAGCTGCGGTTCGACCAGAACGGTCTGCTGCGCCGGTTTCTTGCCGTCGAGGATCTGGAGCGCCAGCGTCACGCCGGCGCCGCCGATCGAACCGGGATTGGTGACGGCCGCGCCCACCAGGCCCTTGACCGAGCTCAACTGGCCGACGAAGCCGGCATTGTCGGCGCCGACCACAGGCACCATCGGCGCCTGCTGCTCGACCAGCGCATCGACGATGACGTTGTCGATCCCCGAGGTCCAGATGCCGTTGATCGGGGTGCCGGTGGCGAGGAAGGACAGGATCTGCTGCTTGGCCTGATCCTGCTGCCAGCCGGTGAAGACTTCCTGCGCGACCTTCACGTCTGGGAATTCGGCAAGCGCCTTCTTGAAGCCTTTGTCGCGATCCGAGTCGGCCGAAGCGCCGGCGGCGCCGCGCATGTAGAGCACCTCACCCTTGCCGCCCATCTGCTGGAACAGCCACTTGGCGCCGAGATAGGCATATTGTTCCTGGTTGTTGGAGATGATGTAGGCGGACGGCTCGGTCACCGCCTGGTCGACGGCGACGACGATGATGCCGGCCTTCGTCGCTTCCTCGAGACCGGCCTTGATGCCTGCCGGATCGGCCGGGTTGACGACGATGGCGTCGACCTTGGCGCTGATCAGGTTGCGGATGTCCTCGAGCTGGCCGGCGGCATCGGTGTTGCGATGGGCGATGTTGAGCTTCGCCACCTCGCCGGATGCGAGCGCCTGCGCCTTCATCGCGCAGATCATTTCCTCGCGCCAGCCATTGCCCTGCACGGTGTTGGAAATGCCGATCGTGTACTTGCCGGCGGCGGCCGAGGCGCCCACCGAGGCAAGCAGCGCGGCGCCGGCAAGGAGCGAGGCCACGGTCAGATGTCTTTTCATTTCAGTACTCCTCCACATTGATCTTTTCAGTTCGGTTCCAGGCTCTGATTCAGTCGGAGCCAAGCTTTCGTTATTTGATGAAGGGGCGCAGCACGTCGCGGGCCAGCAGGAAGCCGCGCTTGACCTTTTCGTCCGTCCCTTCGAAGCGCCGGTCCTCGTGCTCGATGATGACCGGCCCGTCATAGCCGGCCCGATACAGGCCCGAAAAAATCCTGCTCCAGTCGATGTCCCCAAGCCCCGGCATGCGCGGCACCTGCCAACCTATGCCAGCCGAAAGGATTCCGCGCTCGTACAAACCATCATGATCAATCATCAGGTCCTTGGCATGCACATGCAGCATGTTTGCGCCGAACTCGCGGATGAAGCGCTCCTTGTCGATCATCTGCCAGACGAGATGCGAGGGATCGAAGTTCATGCCGACATCGCCGCCCCAGGCTTCCAGGATGCGGCGCCAGGCATAAGGCGAGTAGGCGATGTTGTGCCCGCCCGGCCATTCGTCATAGCTGAAGATCATCGGGCAGTTCTCGAAGGCGAGTTTTACACCGTGCTCGCGGGCATGGGCGATGATCGCCGGCCAGACTTTCTGCGCATCCTCCCAGTTGGCATCGATGGTCTTCGAAGCATCGCCGCCGCAGAAGGTGTTGACGAGCGGCACGCCCATGCGGCTGGCAAGCACGATCACCTTCTTCAGATGGTCGATCACCGCTTCGCGATGCGCTTGGTCGGGATGGAGCGGATTGGGATAGAAACCGAGACCCGAGACGGCCAGTCCCTTGCCAGCGAGCTCGGCCGCGATGTCCTTGGCCTCAGCGGCCGGGACGTCCACGTCGATATGGCTGGTGCCGGCGTAGCGGCGGCTGGCGCCGGAAGTCTTCGGCCAGCAGGCGATTTCCAGCGCCTCGAAGCCGGCCGAGCACGCCCAGTCGGCGACTTGGCCGAGCGGCGTGTCGGGGAATGGTGCTGTCAGCAGTCCAAGCTTCATGATCCCTCCCGGTTGCTAACTATGCAGATCGCGCCGGCTGCTTCAACCGCGCATCGGTTGGCCCAGCGCAGACCTGTCCGACAAAGCCCATCGGATCGCCCGAAAGCAAACCATCGAGCCCGGCGACGACATGGGCACGGAATTTGGCGTTGGCGGCCAAGGCCGGGTCGAAGATAGCGTCGATGGCGAGGATCGAATCGACGAGCGCTTTGCTGTCGGCACCGATGCGGTCGGCGATGGCGGCAATCTTGTCGGCAAACGGATCGGACACCTGCCAGGCGCGGCCGAAGCGGGAAGAAGCCTTGATCAGATAAGCCATCCAGCCGGCGACCGGCACCGAGAGGAGCGCAATTCCCTCGCCCTTCGCCAGCCGATCGCGGATCGGGTTGAGCAGGCGCTGCACGATCTTCTGCGAGCCGTCGGTGGCGATCTGGTGGTTGCGATGGTGTATCGCCGTGTTGGTGAGGCGCGACAGACTCTGCTCGACATAGGCGGCCGGCGCGATGCCGGGCACGGGCATCAGCGTCGGCAGTGTTTCCTCGGTGAGCATGCGGCGGACGAAACTGGCCAGAAGCGGGTCGGCGATGGTCTCGAACGTGTGCTCGAAGCCGCCCAAAACTCCGAGATAGCTGAGCGTCGTCTGGGCACCGTTCAGCACACGCATCTTGAGGTGCTCGAATGGCGTAACGTCGTCGACGAAGGTCGCGCCGACAAGGTCCCAGCGCGGCACGCGACCGGCGAAGCGGTTCTCGATCACCCATTGGCGGAAACGCTCGCCGACGACGACGGCGCTGTCGCGGTAGCCGAAGCGCTGCTCGATGGTGTCGATATCGGCCTCGGTCGTCGCCGGCGCGATGCGGTCGACCATGGCCGCGGGGAAGGCGACATTGGCTTCGATCCAGTCCGCCAGTTCTCTGCCGCGTCGTTCGGCGAATGTGCGTACGACGTTGCCAAGGATGATGCCGTTGGTCGGGATGTTGTCGCAGGAGAGCAGCGTCACCGGCCTGCCATGCGTGGCCATGCGCAATTCCAGCGCGCGCGCCAGGATGCCGGGCACGCTGCGCGGCGCCTCGGGATTGGCGAGGTCGTGCGCGATGTCAGGATGGTCGAGGTCGAGCGCGCCGTTCGAGGGGATGTGGCAATAGCCTTTCTCGGTCACCGTCATGGTGACCGTCTCGATGTCGGGCGAGGCGAGCACATCCAGCGCCGGCGCCGCGCTGTCCTGGCTGTCGACGACGCGCATGATGCTGCCGATGACGCGCGCCTCGACCTCGTCGTTCTGGCGGATGAGCCGCGTGTAGCAGCCGTCCTGGCGCCCTAGCGTGCCGGCCAGCAGGGGAGGGCGGATGTTGATGCCGACCAGTCCCCAGCGGTCGAAATCCTTCGCCAGAAGATCGTCGGTGTATTCGGCCTGATGGCAACGGTGGAAGGCGCCGACGCCGATATGGGCGATGCCCGGCTTCAGCGCGGCGCGATCGTAAGCCGGCGTGCGGACCTCGGCCGGCAATCGACCGAGCAGGGCAGGGCCGAGGTTCTCGGCGCTCACCGATTGGCTCCGATCACCCATTGCTCCTGGTCGATCAGCGCCCCGGTCATGGGACCTGCCGCGTCGGAAAGCAGGAAGACGGCAAGATTGGCGATGTCGGTTACGGACAACAGCCGGCCGAAGGGTTGCGTCGCATTGGCCGCGTCGAGCCAGCCCGGACCGTGGCCGAGCGTCTCGGCCTGCATGACTCGTTCGGCCGGCGTGTCGGTCCAGCCAACATTGATGCCGTTGACGCGGATGCGGTCGAAGCGGTGCGCATTGGCGGCGTTCTTGGTCAGCGTTGCCAGCGCGCCCTTGGTGGCGGAATAAACGGCGAGCTCCGGCGAGCCGCAATGCGCGTTGATCGACAGGATGTTGACGATCGAGCCGCCCTGCCCGCGTTTCTTCATATCGGCGATTGCCGCCTGCATCAGGAAGAAAGGCGCGCGGGCGTTGACGGCAAAAAGCGCCGCCCAGTTGTCGAGCGTGCCATCGACGAAAGAAGCGCGGTCGGTCAGGCCGGCGGCGTTGACCAAGCCGTCGATGCGACCGAAGTGGTCGATGCAGGCTTGGGCCAGCCGCACCGGGGCCTCGGGATCACCGAGATCGGCAGCAGCGAAGGCGGCGGGAGTGCCCATGGCCGAGAGTTCGGCGGTGGCCGCGTCGCCGCGCTTCTGGTCCCGCCCGGTGATCAGCAATCCGGCGGCGCCGGAGCGAGCAAGCGTCTCAGCGATCGCCCGGCCGATGCCTTGCGTCGCGCCGGTGACCAGCACCACCTTGCCGTCGAGACGAACCTCCATTCCTCCTCCCGGAACAAAGTTTCCATTTTTTCGAATATGGAACGACGGTTCTCTTTAGTCAATCGTGCTAAAGCGGTTCACCGTTTTCATGGAACCGGTGAACCGCTCTATCTCCCTTGTCTTTCGCAATTCCGGACGGAAGGTTACGGCGAAGACGCCGAACTTAACCGCTCACACTTTGCCTGGAATTGCTCTTGTCAGCCTGTCCGCTGCGCGACGACGCCGTGGACCAACGCCATGCCGACCGCGAGCGAGGCGGCAAGCGAGCGGAAACCGCCAAAGTCCTGCTCGACCACTTCAAGCCAGGTGTCGGAGAGTTTTGCCAGCGGCGAAAAGGTGCTGTCGGTGATGGTGAGAATGCGCGCCTTGCGCTCATGCGCCACGGCGACGAGGTCGGGCGTGATCGAGTTGTAGGGGCTGAAGGAGACGGCCAGTACCGCGTCGCGCGGCGTGATGCAGCCGACCTGGTCGAGCGCGGTCGAGCCGACATTGTCGACCAGCACGTTGCGCACGCCCTGCTGCGAGAGCGTCAGCGACAGATAGGTGGTGACGGGGAAGGCGCGCTTGCTGCCGATGACATAGATCAGCTCCGCCGCCGCCAGATGATCGACCATCGTCTCGAAAGCGGCGATATCGAGATCGTTGCCGATGCGGCCGAGCGAGGCCTGGCAGGCACCGACCATGCCGTTGAGAAAATGCAGGTTGGCGTTCGGCTCCGCGGCCTTGTCCTGGCCGCCTTGCGTGTCCGACCAGGAGCCCTTCATGCGGTCCTTGAACAGGAGCTGGAAATCGGAAAAGCCCGAATAGCCGAAGATCTGGGCGAAGCGCACCAGGGTCGAAGGCTGCACGCCGGCCTGGTCCGCCACCTGCGCGATCGTGCCAAGCGCCACCTCGCTCGGGTGCTGCCAGAGGAAGATCGCCACCTGGCGAAGCCGTTTTGGGAAATGCACGGTCCCCGACGCAAGCACGGCCCGCAATTCCTCGTAGGTTTGCGGTTTCGTGTAGCCAAGTGCTGCCAGCGAACGGCTCCGTTTTCTTGCCGCCGTCTCCAGACTATCTGTGAACGGTTCGTCAGCCGCTCCGCGATGGCCGCTCATAGGATATGCCTCATCGTGACCCAACCGTCGGATGCGTCATCGGATCCTGTCCTCCGGAAGCGCCCGATCGCCTGGTCCCTAGGGTTAAAAAGCTAACGCGGCACAATCGTTTTACAAAACAAAAAATAGAAATATCATTTCGAAAACATCCGCGCCGGCCGGCATGCCGAACCTTGGGAGAATCGCAGTCATGGTCTATGCAACTGCCGACGGAACCTCGCGTCAACGCCTGCGGGTCGGCATGGTCGGAGGCGGCCGCAACGCCTTCATCGGCGCCGTGCACCGGCTGGCGATGCGGCTCGACGACCAGATCGCGCTGGTCGCCGGTGCGCTGTCCTCCGATCCGGAGAACGCAGCCGCCTCCGCCGCGGAGATCGGCATCGCGCCGGAGCGCAGCTATGCCGACTACCGCGCCATGGCGAAGGCCGAAGCGGCGCGGGCCGATGGCATCGAGGCGGTCGTTATCGTCACGCCCAACCATCTGCACGCGCCGATCGCCACGGCGTTCCTCGAGGCCGGCATCGACGTGATCTGCGACAAGCCGCTGTCGACGACGCTTGCCGAGGCGGAGGCGCTGGTGGCGCTGACAAAAGCGAAGCAGCGCCGCTTCGTCATCACGCTCAACAATACCGGCTACGCCATGGTCCGCCAGGCGCGCGAAATGGTGGCGGCGGGCGAGCTCGGCCGCATCGTTTCGGTGCATGGCGCCTACATCCAGGACTGGCTGACCAGGCCGATCGACGCCGAGGGCCAGAAGCAGGCGGAATGGCGCACCGATCCGGCGCGCGCCGGACAGTCGGCGGTGCTCGCCGATATCGGCGTACATGCTTTTAACCTGGCAAGCTTCGTCTCCGGCTTCGAGGCCGAGGCGGTTTCCGCTGACCTCTTCACCGCCGTGCCGGGACGGCGGCTCGACGACAACGCGCATGTGCTGCTGCGCTGGGCGGGCGGGGCGCGCGGCACGATCCTCGCCAGCCAGACCTCGCCCGGCCACTACAACGACCTTTCGGTGCGCATCTATGGCGAGAAGGCCGGGCTCGAATGGTTTGGATCGCGGCCGGAGGAACTGCGCTTCTCGCCCTATGGCGAGGAAACCCGCACCCTGGTGCGCGGGGGCCATGGCTCGACGGCGGAAGCCCGGCGCGTCTCGCGCATGCCGGCGGCGCATCCGGAAGGCTATATCGAGGCCTTCGCCAATTTCTACCGCGACGCCGCCGAGATTATTCGCGCGCATCGATCGGGCGGTGCGGTTGATGCCGCGCGCGCGGCGCAGGTACCCGATGTCGTCGACGGCGCGCGCGGCGTGAAGTTTGTCGCCGCCGCGGTGGAGTCGAACGCGGCGGGAGGAGCTTGGACGGCGGCGAGGTTTGGATAAACGCTGCGTCTCTTGCGTCCTTGAGACCGATCAATCGGTGTCGCGGCTTGCGGTCGGGCGACCGACCTGCCGGTGCTCGCCGCCGATCAGGTGTGAAAGCCCCTCGAGCGTCAGGCGCCGGAACATGGCGTCTACCTGGGACGGCGACAATTTCGGCTTTCGCTCGAACCACCAATTCAACGCTGTAAGAAAAGCGCCGACGATAAATTGCACGACGAAGTCGCGCGGGATGGCCTCGCCATGGAGGGTAGGGGGCAATTCCTGCCGCACCATTTCCGACAGGATCAGGCGGATTTCGCTCTCCGTCACGGCGCCGCCCCGCCCGCCGATCATCGTGCGGTAATGGTCGGCATATCGGGCCGCATGCTCGAACATGGCCGTGCTGAAACCTAGCGGATCGTCGTGCGATGCTTCGGCTCCAGCGCGCGTCGCCGACTGCGCCTCCTTGAGCTCCTCCCGAAGCATCTGGAAGCCGCTGCGCAGCAAGTCCTCCTTGCCGGTATAATGCGCATAGAATGTCGAGCGGCCGACATCGGCTTCGTCGATGATGTCCTGCACCGAAAGGGCCTCGTAGCCCTTGCGCAGCATCAGCGCCAGCAGCGCCTCGTGGAGGGCTTTGCGGGTGCGGGCGGCCCTCCGGTCGATTTCCCGAGGCATGGGTTCGCTCCTTTGCTGTCGCACGGATTGGGCGACTTTTCCGGGACAGCGGGCTCGAATTGTCCGGTAGCGAACGGTCCACCCGCTTCTTCCGTCGAAAATCCCGAACAAGCTGTCCATTATCCTACGAGCTGTTTCGAAACTACGCCAGCCGCGGTCGCTGTGCCGGTATCGGCCGGACCTTGCGCTGCTGAAGAAAGGACGTGACGAACATGCACCATATGCGAAGCGAAGCACACACGGGGGCCGCAATCGGCCCTGAGGCCAACAGGGGTATCAGCTTTCCGCGCCTCTACGATCTGCTGGTGTTCATATTAACCCGTGGGCGCGACAAGGCCTATCGCGAGGCCATGCTCGATCTGGCCGGCCTGGCACCGGGCTTCCACTTGCTGGACGTCGGATGCGGCACCGGCACCCAGGCGATTTCGGCCTGGCGGCGCGTGCAGCCCGGCGGATCGGTGGTCGGGGTCGACGTCTCCGAAAAGATGCTTGCCGCCGCGCGCCGCAAGGCGAGCCGGGCGGGCCTCAACATCGCGTTTCACCATGCCGATGCGGCCGAGCTGCCGTTCGAGGAAGGTCGCTTCGATGTCGTCACCTTCACGACCGTACTGCACATGGTGCCGGAGGCAAGGCGCGGTTTTTGTCTGCGCGAGGCCGCGCGCGTTCTGCCCCCCGGCGGCCGGCTGCTGGTGATCGATTACGCCGGACCGGCGGGCGAGCGCAGACACCTGGCGGCAAAGCACGGCCTGCATGGCCAATTCGACCTGCACCGCCTTCGCGAACCGCTGGCGGCAGCCGGGTTCGAGCGCATAGAAGGCGGCCCACTCAACTGGCTGGGCCTGCATTACCTGCGGGGCATCAAATCATGAATACTGCGGTCGTGCTGATGGCTACCCCTTGATTGCCGAGCCGACGATCGAATCGACAAAGAAGCGCTGCAGGAAGACGAAGAGGATGAGCGGCGGCAGCACGGCGAGCGTTGCGCCGGCCATCACCAGGCCGGTGTTGACGGCGCCGCGGTTGTAGCTGAGCAGCCGGCTCAGGCTGATGACGATCGGATAGGCGTCGGCGTTGCCCTGCAGCACGGTCAGCGGCCACAGATAGCTGTTCCAGTGATAGACGAAGGCGAACAGAGCCAGCGCCGCGATGGCCGGCGCCACGCTCGGCGCCACGATCTTGAACAGGATGAGCAGCTCGGAAGCGCCGTCCATGCGGGCGGCGTCGATCAACTCGTCCGGCACGCCGGCGATGAACTGGCGCATCAGGAAGATGCCGAAGGCGTTGGCGAGGTTGGGCACGATGATGCCGGCAAGGCTGGCGCTCAGCCCGATCGAGCCGACCATGCGGTAGAGCGGGATCAGCGTCACGATCGGCGGCAGGAACATGGTGGCGATCAGCAGCGAGAAGAGCAGCGAGCGGCCGGGGAAAGAATATTTGGCGAAGGCGTAGCCGGCCATCGTGCTGGTGACCAGGATGCCGGCGGTGGTGATCGTGGCGATGACCAAGGAATTCCACATCGAGCGTCCGACATTGATCACGCCGGCGACCTTGCCATAGGCCTCCAGGGTCGGCGTATGCGGGATCCAGACCGGCGGCACCTGCATGGTCTCGGCCGGCGTCTTCAGGCTGGAGAGAACCATCCAGGCCAGCGGGAAGGCGGAGGCGACGGCGACTAGAAGCATTGCGGTCGCGAGCAGCGCGTTGCGGCCCGAAGGGCGCTTGCGGGTGAGCGATCGGGTTGGAGCGCTCATTCGCTGTCCTTGCGATTGGCAAAGGCAAACAGCGCCGAGACGCAGACGATCAGTGACAGCATCAGCATCACCGCCATGGCCGAGCCCAGTCCGCCCTGCGCGCGTTCGATGCCGACGCGGCGGATATGGTAGGTAAGCACATTGGTCGAGCCGACCGGCCCGCCTTGGGTGATCAGCGCCACCGGCTCGAACACCTGCACCGCATTGATGATGGCGATGACGGCGCTGAACAGCAGCGTGCGGCGAAGCAAGGGCAGGGTTATGAATCGGAACTGCTCGCGTCCGTTGGCGCCGTCGAGCGTCGCCGCCTCATAGAGGCTGCCGGGGATCTGCGTCAGCCCGGCGATGGCCAATACGGTGAAATAGCCGACCTGCTGCCAGACATTGAGGAGCACGATCGAGATCAATGCCGACCGGGGCGAGGAGAGCCAGGGTTGCGGGCCAATGCCGACCAGCCAGAGCAACTGGTTGAGCGGACCCTCGCTCGGCGAATAGAGCTTCGACCAGACCAGCGCCACGGCGATCATCGGCACCATGTAGGTCGAAAACAGCACCGTGCGCAGCGCCGTGCCGCCGGCGACCTCGCGTTGATAGACCAGCAGCCCGAAGACGACCGACAGCGGCAGGATGAGGACGACCGACAGCGCGGTGTAGATCGCGGTGTTGAGGAGCGCCGTCTTGAAGTCGCGGCCGACCGAGGTGGGGCCGAAGATCTCGTGGAAATTGCCGAGGCCGACGAAGCTGGCCTCGGAAAAGGGCGTCTGCGTCGACCAGTCCTGGAAGGACAGCCAGATGGTGAGCAGCATCGGCAACAGCACGAACACGCCGATCAATGTCACGGCGGGCGCAAGCATGATGCCCGCCGAGGCACGAAAAGCTTTGGCCATTCACCTGCTTCCGGTCAGCGACCCGAACTTACTTGGCGGCGCGCTCCAGGATCGACGTGGCGTCGGCCTGAGCGTTCGCCTGCGCATCCTTGGCCGAGACCTGGCCATACTGCAACGCCTCGAGCGTCTGCTGCAGGGATTCCGAGAACTCCTGGCCGCCGAGCACGACCGGGAAAGGCCGCGCATCGGCGAGCACGGAGACATAGCCGGACAGGAACTCCGAGCCGAGCTTGTCCTTGTGCGCCTCGATGTCGGAAGTGCGCGACGGCAGGATGCCCATCGACATCAAGATGTCGGACATGGCCGAAGCGCCGTTCTTGCCGGACTTCGGACTGTTCAGCCAGGCGAGGAATTCCCAGGCCGCCTTCTGCTCGGCTTCGGCCGCCTTGGCGTTGACGACGGTCATCCAGGAATAGGAGATCGAATGCGGCTTGTCGCCGCTTGGGCCGACAGGGATGGGAGCGGTGGCGATGTTTGCGAACTTGTCGCCCATGCCGGTCTTGAGCGCGCTTTCCCACCAGTTGGCCATGATGATCATGCCGGTCTTGCCGGAGACGAAATTGTCGAGGAACGGGCCCGTGGTGTTGGCGTCCGCCGTTGCCATCGCCGGATTGCTCGCGCCGGACTTTATCAAGTCTTCATAGAGCGCGAAGGTTTCGCCGGCCGGGGAGCTGTCCAGCGCCGGCTTGCCGTCCTTGACCAGGTTGCCACCATTGGAGACGAGCAGCGAGGCGAAAGGATGGACCACGCCCGCCGCCCATGAGTTGATCATGCCGAAGCCCTGCTGGCCCTTGGCCTTGTCGGTCAGCTTCGCGGCGGTGTCCTTGAGTTCGGCCCAGGTCTTGGGCGAAGCGGCGATGCCCGCTTCCTTGAACAGCGCCTTGTTATAGTTCAGCGCGTAGACGTCGATCTCGTTCGGAATGCCGTAGAGCGTCCCGCCGACCGAGGCGGCGCTGACGACGCCCGCCGGCCAGGCGCTCTTCACCTCGGCTGCCACCGCATCGGGAGCGGGGGCGACGAGCTTGTCCTTTGCCAGTTCCGGCAGCCACAGATCGTAGATGCCGCCGATCGTCGGACCATCGGACGAGCCGCCCTGCGAGCGCAACGTGGTCAAGAGATCGCCGAACGGAACCGCGCGCACGGTGACGGCGACATCCGGGTGCTGCTTGGAAAAATCCTTGGCCGCCGCTTCGAGCAGCGCCACCGTCTCCGGCGACCAATGCGTCAGGTAGGAGATGTTGACCGATTGCGCCCAGCCGGTCGCGGGCAGCGCAATAAGCCCCGCGGCGAATCCAAGCTTCGAGATCCAGGCAAGCGACATGGGCGTCCTCCACATAAGCCATGACCAGAGTAGATGACGTTATGACAACTTTGAGCAAAGGCGCAAGACCCCTTGCACATGGACGTGCGGATCATGCTTGCAGATGAAAAACTCGATGATGTCGATCCAGTCAGATTACGTAAATAAATCAGAAGGATGAGATGCGGTTTCCTGGCAGATCGCCGATCAATAGGTAGCCGTCGACGTCTTTGCGGCTCTTGCGGGTGGCATCATGTCGTTATAATGACATTTGGAAAATGCTGACCGGAGCCGCGATACATGATACAGGTTCTCGCCATCGATCTCGGCGGCACCAATCTGCGCGCCGCGGTCCATACGGGCGATATCGGCGCCCTCGTGCCCCAGGTCCGTGAGCCGGCTCCGGCGAGCCTCGACGCGTTCGTGACGCACGTTCGCACGCTTGCGGCCGCAGGCGAGACCGAAGCGCTCGGGCTTGCCGTGCCGGGACTTGTCGAGGGCTCCGCATGCCGCTGGATACCGAATCTGCCCTGGCTCGACGGCGTCGACGTCGCGGCGCTGTTTCCCGACCTTCGCGTGGCGGTCGGCAATGACGCGCAGATCGCGCTGCTCGCGGAAGCGGCGCACGGCGCGGCCAAGGGTGTTTCCGATGCGATCCTGCTTGCGATCGGCACCGGCATCGGCTCGGCGGTGCTGGCCAATGGCGGCATCGTCGCCGGCGCGCATGGCGGCGCCTGTTCCTTCGGCTGGGCCAGCGCCGACGTCAGGGACCACGGCGAGGATCGCAGCGGCTGGCTGGAACGTGTCGCCTCCGGCCGTGCGCTGGACGCCCTTGCCGCACAGATCGGACTGGCCGACAGCCGCCAGCTGATCGCCGCCGCCAAGGCAGGCCAGCTTGCCGCACAGACCCTGCTCGAGGTGCCGGCGCGCCAACTCGGCACGGCGCTGGCCGGCGCGGTCGGGTTGCTCGATCCAGGCGTCATCCTGGTCTCGGGCGGCCTGGCCGATGCGCTGGATGTGATCGCGCCGCCTTTGCTTGCGGCGCTACGGCGTCAATTGCCGCCGCATCTGCGCGGCATCGAACTTAGGCCTGGATTGTTCGGCTCCCGCGCCGGCCTGGTGGGTGCTGCGCTTGCCGGACAGGCGGGAAGCGGGTGGAGACAGATCCGATGAGCGAAGCAAGCTTTCAGCAGCCGGACCGCAGGCGACCGGAGCCGCTCTGGTACCAGGTCGAGGAGGCGATCCGCGCCATCGTCAAGAGCGGCGAGTGGGCGACCGGCGACCAGATCCCGGCCGAGGACCGGCTCTGCGCGCTGTTCGGCGTCAGCCGCATCACGCTTCGCCACGCGCTGCGCAATCTTGAGGAAAGCGGACTGCTCAGGCGCGAGCATGGAAGGGGCACCTTCGTGCGCTCGGCGACGCTGGTCGCCGGCACGCGCGAGCTCACCTCCTTCACCCAGGAGATGGGCAATATCGGCGTGGTCGCCGGCTCGCGCCTGCTCGACTGCAGCCTGACGACGGCGAATGCGGCGGCGGCCGGCGCGCTGGAGATCGAGGAGGGCGATCCTGTCGTGCGGATCCGGCGATTGAGGCTGGGCAATAACGAGCCGATCGGCATCCAGACGGCGCAACTGGCGGCCGCGCGCGTGCCGGGCTTTCTCGATGCCGGCCTGCTCAAGGGCTCGCTCTACGAGGCGCTGGAGCGTCAGTACGGCATCGTGCCGGCCGAGGCGCGCGAGAACTACCGCGTCGGCGCGGTCAGCGCCGCCGACGCCGAGCTGCTCGACCTGCCCGCGGGCAGTCCCGCCTTCGTCGTCGAGCGCATCACCATCGACGAGCGCGGCCCGTTCGAATTCACCGTCTCGGTCATGCGCGGCGACCGCTACGAGATACGCTCGACGCTGCGCGCCGGCCGTCTCCCAAACACCAGAAGCTGACACGATCAACAGGAGTACCGAAGTGTCCGATCTCTACATTCCCCGTCTCGCCGCCCTCCTCGAACAGGCATCGAAGGCCAATGAAGAAGCCTTCGGCCAGGCGGCGAGCCGTTTCGCCGACACGCTGCAAAACGGCGGGCTCGTCCATCTCTACGGCTCGGGCCATTCGGTGCTGCCGGCGCAGGAGATGTTTCCGCGCTATGGCAGCTTCGTCGGCTTCAATCCGCTGACCGACCCGCGTGTGATGTGGCACAACGTGCTCGGCGCCGGCGGCGTGCGCGAGCTTTTGTGGCTGGAGCGGACCGAGAAATATGCCGAGAAGTTCCTCGACCATCAGCCGCTGAACACGGGCGATTCCATCATCATCTTCGGCCATAGCGGCCGCAATTCCTCGGGTATCGACACCGCGCTCTACGCCAAGAAGCGCGGCATCTTCGTCGTAGCGGTCACCAGCAAGAACAATCTCGACAAGCCAGCCACGCATTCCTCCGGCAAGCGGCTGGCGGACGCCGCCGACCTCGTCATCGACACCTGCTCGCCGATCGAGGACGCGGTGGTGCCGATCGAAGGCTGGAGCCGCCCGGTGTCGGGCTCGTCGACGGTGCTGGCGATGATCATGGCGCATGAGTTGCTCGCCCGCACGGCCGAGCAATTGTCGAAGCGCGGCATCGAGCTGCCGGTCTTCGCCTCGCCGACCATTGCGGGCGTGACGCTGCACGACACCGACGTCATCTACGGCGTCTACCGCGAACGCATGATCGAGGCGCAGAAGAAGCACCTGCCGACCTTCCAGGCGACGATGCGCGGGGAATGATCAGGCGGGAGGCGCATCAGGCGCCTCCCGCGAGTCGCTCAAATTCGGCGCCGCCTGGTTGCGGAATGCCTGGGCGGCGCGTCATTCTCATCGGGATTGGGGATCGGCTCCTCGTCGGGCAGCCGGTCCGGCTCCGGTTCGCGCACCGGTTTCGGTTCCGGGATGGGCGGCGGCGTGGGCACGGGCGTGGGAGATGGGTCCGGATTGGGGAGAATGGCCATCGCGTTTTCCTTCCGTTCGATGCCTTGGCAAGGCCTGCTGCGAATCCCAAAAACCGGGATGTCCTGCCCGACCTGAACTGATGGAGGTGACCGCTGCATTCGGACGCTTCGTCTGGAGCGATCGGCGGCGCAAGCTGGCAGAACGGCCACGCCCGCGGATGGTTCCAACACGATCGCGGCGCGCGACGGCGGCAGACAATGATCAAATGATTCCACCTGCCTGTTTCGGCTCTTGCCGGCGTCGGTCGGCGCCTTAAATCCCGTTGTGGACGGGGGCCATCTGCCGACACAGGAGACGGCCGTGAAGCACCAAACCCTTGATCAGATCAACGCCGTTGCCGACGTTCATACCGAAGCACCGGCTCTCATCGCCAATCGCGGTCAGCGCCTTGAGCGCTGGGCGCAGCTTCTTGAACAAAATCCCGGCCGCCGCCTCACGGCGCTGGCGGGCACCGAATACGCCTCAGCCGATGTGCGCCAAAGAATGCGTATCGACGGCTCGGCGATCACCATCGCTTTCGAGGATCCGATCTTCCGCGCGCAAGGCCTGCGGGACGACACTTACGGCGAAGCCAAGCGCTTCTTCGAAATGAGCGACTGGCAGCTGCATGAAGTCGTCTGCCATTGCCATGTCGGCGCCAACATGCCGGCCCGCTGGGCGGCTTCGCGCGTGCGCGCGGCGATCTCCCCGGGCGCCGGCATTCTCGCGTGGCTGAGAGCGGTGTTCATGCGCTAGAGCGGTTCCGTCGGCGGGATCGCCTCGGGCTCGCTGGTTGACGCAGACGAAGGAGAGGCGCCGGGCTCTCCTCCGCGTCAGCGATCGATCTCGCCGAACACGATGTCGAGCGAGCCGATGATCGCCGCGACATCGGCCACCATGTGCCCGCGCGACAGGAAATCCATTGCCTGGAGATGGGCGAAGGATGGCGCGCGTATCTTGCAGCGATAGGGAATGTTGCTGCCGTCCGAGACCAAATAGACGCCGAACTCGCCTTTCGGCGCCTCGACTGCGGCATAGACCTCTCCGGGCGGCACGCGGTGGCCTTCGGTATAAAGCTTGAAATGATGGATGGTCGCTTCCATCGAGCGCTTCATGGTGGCGCGCGACGGCGGCGTGATCTTCTGGTTCGGCACGGCGACAGGACCTTGGCCATCGGATGAGCGCAGCTTTTCCAGGCACTGCCGCATGATCCGCACCGACTGGCGCATCTCTTCCATGCGCACCAGATAGCGATCGTAACAGTCGCCGTGCTTGCCGATGGGGATGTCGAAATCCATTTCGGGATAGCATTCATAGGGCTGCGCCTTGCGCAGATCCCAGGCGGCGCCCGAGCCGCGCACCATGGGGCCGGAGAAGCCCATGCCCCAGGCGTCGTCGAGCGAGATCACGCCGACATCGACATTGCGCTGCTTGAAGATGCGGTTGTCGGTGAGCAGGCCCTCGAGATTGTCGCAGACCTTCAGGAACGGATCGCAGAAATCCCAGATGTCGTCGAGCAGCTTTTCCGGCAGGTCCTGGTGGACGCCGCCGACGCGGAAATAGTTCGCGTGCATACGCGCGCCTGAGGCGCGTTCATAAAACACCATCAGCTTCTCGCGTTCGGCGAAACCCCATAGCGGCGGCGTCAGGGCGCCGATATCCATGGCCTGCGTGGTGACGTTGAGAAGATGCGACAAGAGCCGCCCGATCTCGCAAAACAGCACGCGGATCAGTTGGCCGCGCCGGGGAACGGACAGCTCGAGCAGCTTTTCAGCGGCAAGGCAGAAGGCATGCTCCTGGTTCATCGGCGCGACGTAGTCGAGCCGATCGAAATAAGGCAGGGCCTGCAGATAGTTCTTGTATTCGATCAGCTTTTCGGTGCCGCGATGGAGCAGGCCGATATGCGGATCGGCGCGGTCGACGATCTCGCCGTCCAGTTCCAGCACCAGCCTGAGCACGCCATGCGCCGACGGGTGCTGCGGCCCGAAGTTGAGCATGAAGTTGCGGACCGCGGCTTCGGTCATGACAGCCTCCGCAAGAGTGAGGATCGAAGGCGAACCGCAGCCCGTCGGCCGCCGTTCGGCTGGGTCATGCCCCCAAGGTCAGGCCGTCGTCTGGATGATCAGCGTCAGCGTGCCGTCACCGTCGATGTTGGCGGCAACGACCTGCGAGGAATTCAGTCCGTTCGCATGCAGAACCGACGTCGCCTCGGGCGAGGCGTCGACCGAGTTCTGCAGCTTGGCCAGTTCCTTGGCGGTCGTCCTGGTGACTATGGCTTCGGCCTGCGCCTTCACTTCCGAGGGCAGGTCCTCCATCGCCACCACGACGATGTTGGTGACGTTCTGGGCGGCATCGTCCTGGCCGGGCTGCGGCTGGCCGGGGATGGGCTCCTGGGCAGGGGGCGTCGCTTGCGGCGGCTGCGGATCGGCGCGTTGAGCGGAAGCGGGCTGCGCCAATGCCATTGCCGACAGCGTCAGGACCATCGTCAACATGCGCATCGTCTTTCCTTTCCATCTGGAAAATCTGACGACACAACCCTGGCGCCCGGCGATGGTTCCCGGATAATCGCCGGCGCGTGCTGCTTAAAGAGCCCGCATTGTCCGCAACGTCACCGAATAGCGATGGCGTTCGACTGGCGGAATGCTGTGCTCCCACTCGTGCCTGGCCGGGCCTGCCATGAGGTAGAGCGATCTGGGCTCGACCTTGATCGTTTCACGGTCCCACGCCGCGCCGTTCTTGCGGCGCAGCCGGAAGCTGCAGGACGCCAGCAGGGAAACGCCGGCGACCAGCTCGAAATGCGGCTTGTCCCGATGCCAGCCTATGCCCGCGCCCGGGCGATATTCGTTGATCAGCACTTGCGCGAACTCTGTTGCGGGGATGCACGCAAAAGCGGCGACCTTGGCGCGAAGCGGCAGCAGGAAGTCCGGTATGGGCGGCGCTTCCACGACCTGGCGGCGTTCGTAATCGTAGCGCAAGCCGAAGCCGACGACCTGCCTGTTGGCAAGATGGCCGTGGAAATCGAACGGCTTGAAGGGCAGGCCCCGGATATGACGGACCAGCTCGTGCTCTTCGTCGCGGGCAATCAGGTCCGGCTGGTAGGAGAAGCCTACGGGCATGGGCGGCTGGCTTGCAGGCCCACCGAACAGATCGCCCTGGAAAGCGTCGCCGGCAGCTCGGTTTTTCAATGATGTCATGCGGCTCAGATAGGCAATCGGGCCCCTTGTGCAAGCCGGCATGGCGGAACCTCGCGGCGCAAGGAGGATTGAGCGTTGGAAGCAGGAGACGGCACATGCCTTCCACCGCGATCCGGACTATCCATTACGATCCGTCGAGGCGGGTCCTCTCGGTATGGTTCGTCCCGACCGGCAAGCGCTATGACTATGAGGACGTAGGACCCGAGGTCTACACGGCTTTCAAGGCGGCCTTCTCAAAAGGGCAGTTCTTCAATGAATTCGTGCGTGATCGTTTCAGATATCACCTGGTCGAGCATGAAGATCGTCATTGAGCGCTACGGCCGGTACCCACGGCAGGTTGGCCGGTATCTGAATCCGCTTCTAAATCAAAGGGATAGAGCATGATGTCGTGCAAAAACGGCGTCACACTTTTCGGCCTCATGCTCTGGGATCCGAGCCGCAGAGTCTAGCTCGTCACAAGGCCACCCCTCGACGGTACTGTCAATCAGGTGTTTGGCGTGTAACATTACTTGCTAATGTAGGGGTGGGAAAGCATTCCGCTGAACCTGGCGGAAGGTCCCTTTGGGAGAAGCCAATATGCAGGGCTCAGTCGAAAGCGACCTTGCCAGTCGCCTGGCATCCGCTAGCCGGCGTATTGCTGAACTGGAACATATCAACACGGTCGCGACGATCGAGCTTGACCGTCTTTCCGTTGAAAACAAGCGCCTGATTCAATTCGCCGAGGAACGCACCAAGGAACTGGCCATCCTTAACAGCGTCGGCGAAGCGATGGCGAAGACGCTCAATGTCAAGACGGTGACCCGCATCGTCGGCGATCAGGTGCGAGAAATATTTGGGGCGGATATCACCGAAATTCTGTTGCACGACGAGGCCTCTGATCTCATCACCGTCCCGTATTCATTTTACCGCGAGTACCAGGACGTCGAGCCTTTCACTTTGGGCGCGGGGCTGACCTCCAAGGTCATTCTCTCTGGAAAACCACTGGTTCTCGGGACGTCTGAACAGTCCTTCGAGTTCGGTGCGATCTTCCTCAGCGAAGCGGAGCGGTCAGAATCGTATATCGGCGTACCAATCATTGCCGGGGGCAGAACCCTGGGCGTTGTGAGCGTTCAAAGCTACGAAAAGAATGCATTTGGCGAAGATCATTTGCGCCTGCTGCAAGGCTTGTCATCAAGCATGGGAGTTGCGATTGCCAATGCACGCCTTTTCGACGAAACGCAGCGGCTGCTGAAAGTATCTGAGGACCGCGCAAAGGAACTAGCCATTCTCAACAGCGTCGGCAAAGCGACCGCGAAAACGCTGAATGTCAAGACCGTGACCCGGATCGTCGGCGACAAGGTTCGCGAGATGTTTGGCACCGAGGTAACCGAGATCCTGCTGCGCGATGAAAAGTCCGATCTGATCACGGTCCCTTACGCGTTCTACGGAGACTACCAGGATCCTGAACCATTTGTCATGGGCGAAGGCCTGACTTCGAAAGTTATATTGTCGGGCAAGCCACTGCTTTTGGGGAATATTGACGAGCATATTGCTCTGGGCGCGCTGATGCCGACAGTGGAGGATAGGACCGAGTCCTATCTGGGCGTTCCGATCATTGCCGGGGACAGAACGCTCGGTGTGGTCAGCGTGCAAAGCTATCAGAAGAACGTGTTCAACGAAGATCATGTGCGCCTGCTGCAGGGGCTCTCTTCCAGCATGGGCGTTGCCATAGCCAACGCGTACCTATTCGACGAGACGCAACGGCTCCTAAAAGTGGCGCAAGACCGGGCCAAGGAAATGGCCATTCTCAACAGCGTCGGCGAAGCGATGACGAAGTCGCTGAATGTCGACACAGTCATTCGGCTGGTGGGCGATAAGGTGAGAGAGGCCTTCGGCACCGAGGTCAGCGAGATTCTGTTGCACGACAGCCAATCCGGCTTGGTTCGGGTCCCCTACGCTTACTATAGAGGTTACAAGACCATCGAGCCGTTCCCGCTCGGGATAGGACTTACATCTGAGATTATCGGCACGGGAAAGCCATTGGTTTTCAGCACCATGGAGGAAGGAAAAAGGCGCGGTGCCTATTTTCCGTACGAAGAGGACAGGACCTCTTCATATATCGGCGTGCCTATCAATTCGGGTGAGAGAACGCTCGGCGTGGTTAGCGTACAAAGCTACGAAGAGGACGCATTTGACGACAATCACGTACGCCTGCTGCAGACGATAGCCTCCAACATGGGAGTCGCGATCGCCAACGCCCGCCTGTTCGACGAGACCCAGAGACTTCTCAAGGAAACGCAACAGCATGCGGCCGAACTGGGCGCGATCAGCAAGGTCAGCCAGGCGCTGGTCGGCGAAGCCGAACTTGGCAATACAATCCAGTTAATCGGCGATCAGATGCAAGAAATCTTCAGCGCCGATATCGTTTATCTGGCCTTGCTCGATCCAAATACCAAGCTCATTCATTTCCCTTATCAGTTCGGCGAAGCCTTTACCACGCTTCGGCTCGGCGAAGGCCTTACAAGCAAGATCATAGAAACGGGCGAGCCGTTGCTCATCAATCAGGACGTCGCGGAACGCGGCGCGGAAATCGGAGCAACTCCGGTTGGCAAGGATGCGCTGTCCTACCTTGGCGTTCCAATCAAGACGGCGCAGGGCAATGTCGGCGTAATCAGCGTGCAGAGCACGACACGCGAGGGCATGTTCAACGAAAATTCGCTGCGGCTGCTTTCAACCATCGCCGCCAATGCGGGTGCGGCGCTTCACAGCGCGCAACTGTTCACCGAGCTCAAGGAGCTTTCGCTGGCCTTGACGGAGGCCAAGGAAGCGGCGGAGGCTGCCAACGAAGCCAAAAGCACGTTCCTCGCCACCATGAGCCATGAAATCCGCACGCCGATGAACGGCGTTATCGGCATGGCCAACCTGATGCTGGCTACCAAACTTGACGACGAGCAGCGGGAAATCGGCGAGACGATAAACAACAGCGCAGAAGCGCTGTTGACCATCATCAACGACATACTCGATTTCTCCAAGGTTGAGGCTGGCAAGCTTGATCTCGATCCTCGGCAGTTCGAACTGCGTGGATGCCTCGAAAGCGCGATAGACCTGATCGCGCCGAGGACGGCAGAGAAGGGACTGGATCTCGGCTACGTGGTCGAGCCCGGCACGCCGGAAACGATTGTCGCCGACGGCAACCGGCTGCGCCAGGTTCTGATCAACCTGCTCAACAACGCCGTCAAATTCACCGAGCGAGGGGAGATCGTGCTTTCCGTAATGGAGGTGCCGTCCAAGGCCGCGGATACCAGTACACAGGAGGGCGGCCTAAGAGTTTGCACACTTCAGTTCACGGTGCGCGACACCGGTATCGGCATTGCCAAGGACCGAATGGATCGCCTCTTCAAATCATTCAGCCAGGTCGATGCCTCCACCACGAGACGGTATGGCGGAACCGGCCTCGGTCTGGCGATCAGCAGGCGCCTGGTGGAATTGATGGGCGGTGAGGTTTGGGTGGAGAGCATCGAAGGAAAAGGCACGACGTTCTTCTTCACCATCCGCGCTCCGGTTGCCCGAGGGGAAAAAACGACGCAGTCAACACCGTCAAAAGACGAGCTGGCCGGCAAACGGCTGCTTTTCGTTGATGACAACGCAACAAACCGGCGCATCATGTCCTTGCAGGCACAATCCTGGAACATGGCTGCATCCGTGATCGAACATCCCGCCGAGGCGCTTCGAAGGCTTGCAGAAGGCGAGGTCTTCGACGTCATCGTTCTCGACATGAACATGCCTGGCATGGACGGGATCGAACTGGCCACCCAAATACGCGCGCTCGACGACAAGGGCCGTGTTCCGCTGGTGCTGCTCAGTTCAATGGTGCCCATGCCCGATGACAAGAGGAGGGAGATGGAGAGCATCAAATTCGCGGCCACGCTCTCCAAGCCGATCAAGCCATCGCCGTTGCTCAACACGCTGCTGTCGATCTTTGTCGGAACTCCGACACGCTCCACCCGATCCGAGCAGCCGAAAGTGCCCGCTTTCGATAGTTCGATGGCGAAGATGTTTCCGCTTCAAATCCTTTTGGTCGATGACAATGCCACCAACCGGAAGCTTGGCTCGAAGGTGCTCGAGCGCCTGGGGTACAAGCCTGATCTGGCGGTCGACGGGCAGTCGGCAGTCGCTGCATACACCCAGAGCGGCCATGATATTATCCTGATGGATATCGAAATGCCTGACATGGATGGTCTTGAAGCGACAAGATTGATCCGCGCTTCCGATACCCAACAACTGCATCAGCCGTTCATCATTGCCCTGACCGCCAACGCGATGGCGGGCGATCGGGAGAGATACCTGGACGCCGGAATGGACGACTACCTCAGCAAGCCGCTGCGCGTCGAAGATCTCATTGCCTCGCTGAACAAGGCCGTAATGAATTCCGGGCAGAGGCCCGCTGGCTCATCGGACGAATTTGAGGAACCCGGCGTGCCGGGGTTCTAAATGCAAGGCGGGCCTTGGCGCAATCGCCACCGCATCTTGGCAGCATCGTCCGATGTTATGTGCTATCGCTAATTTAGTATTGCTGCGATAGTCTGTTTTTTGAGCGGCGTGGAACTCTGACAAACGAACAGGGACTTCGATCTCGCTCCTACTGCGCCAGCACCAGGAGAAATTCGCGGTCGCTGGGTATAGCCTGAAGAAGCATACCATCGGGGGATGTTGTGGCGATCGACAGAGGGGCACTGGACAAGCTGCGTGAGCTTGTCGGTGGCGAAAACGCCGACCTTCTAGAGCTTGTGGAGTCCTTTCTGGAGGAAGGGCCATCCATCATGCAGGACATGTGGTCGTCGGGCCGCGCTTCCGACCTAGCCGCCGTCCGCAGGGCGGCCCACTCCCTGAAGTCCAACGCGCGGGATATGGGAGCGGCCGAGCTCAGCCAAATCTGCGCCCGGGTGGAAGCGCGGTGCGCGAGCGGCGAGCCGGCGGATCTTGCGGAAATCGGTGATGCGCAGCGTGCCTTCGATGCCGCCACCACAGAGCTTCGAGCAATCTTCAATCTGGGGAAATAGTGTGAGCAACCCTGGCCGGATTCTCATTGTCGACGACTCTCGGACCATAAGGATCAAGCTCAAGAAATCGGTCGAGGCTCTTGGACATCAAGCCGAAGCGGTGGAGGGCGGACGAGCGGCTCTTGATCTGCTCGCCACCGAAAATTTCGATCTTGTTCTTCTCGACATCATGATGCCTGCGATGGACGGTTTCGAGGTGTTGACGAATCTCAAGGCGTCGTCCCGGACGCGGGATGTGCCGGTAATCGTGATTTCCGGCCTCGACGATGAGATGAGCAGCGTCGTGAAGGCGATTGAACTGGGCGCCGAGGATTTCTTGCCCAAGGATTTTGAACTCGCGCTTCTCAAGGCGCGGATTTCCACCTGCATCGAGAAGAAGAGACTGCGCGACATCGAGAAGGAATATCTGCGCCAGGTGGTCAAGCTGACGAAAGCTGCCGCGACCTTGGAAAACGGCAAGTTCAACCCTTCGAAGCTGGGCATCCGCGATGTGGCAGCCCGAACCGATGGTCTTGGCAAGCTCGCCAGCGTGTTCGCTACGATGGCCCAAAAGGTTTACGAGCGCGAACGCAAAATGCGGCAAAATATCCGCACATTCCGCGGAGCCTTGCTGCTGTTGGCCTGCGGAGGACTGTGGGGCCTTGTCGTCCCGCTGTCGAAAATGGCTTCGCTCGTTGAAACTCACCCGGTTGGACTAGCGATCCTTATTGACCTCATCGGAGCTGCGTTCTGCCTCGGGACTAGTCTCAAGCGCGGGACCATGCCGAGGCTGTCTGCTCTCACGCGCTCGGATTGGCGGTTCGTTATCATGCTCGCGTTCATCAGCTCGGTGGTCAACCAGGTGCTGGTCTATTGGCTGGCAAGCAGGCTTCCCGCCTTTATCGTCTCCATCGTCATCGTACTTGAAGGATTCGCCGTATTCCTGTTCGCTGCTTTGATGCGGACCGAAGCGCCCAGCATGAAACGGTTCTTGGGGCTTGGACTGGGTCTCGTCGGCATCGTCATCATCCTTTTCTTTGGCGAGCCAGGGGAAATGAACACGAACTGGTTATGGCTTGCCATCGCGCTCGTGATCCCGGTCACTTATGCGACCGAGGATATCTATCTTTCGGAGTTCAAGCCCGCTGCCGTCGACAGCGTCGCTATGTTCGGCATGGTCCTGGTCGCTTCCCTCCTGATGCTGATTCCGCTCGCGGCCTTTTATGGGGATTTCATACCGGTTGGTTTGTTGGTCGGAAGGCTTGGCATCATTGTCATTCTGATGGCAGTTGCCGGCAATCTGGCCATGCTGCTCTTCATCGCGCTGATCTCCAGTACAGGTGCCGTGTTCGCAAGCCAGAACGCCTACGCCGTAACCGCCGCCGGCATAGGGTGGAGCATGTTGCTGCTGGGCGAAGCGATACCGGCGCTCACCTGGGTTTCGTTAGCGCTGATCGTGGTCGGCCTGCTGATGGTCGAACCGAAGCAGGAGGCTGAAGAAGAACCGCCACCGCTTGACGATGAACTGGAGGAATTCGTCCCTAGGCTCGGCCTCGTGCCGTTACCGACGGAATGAACAGACTTGGAGTATTCGGGCGCGTCGGACTTGTCCTGCTAAGAGTGCCAGATTGCCTCCGCGATATCTTGGCTGACCAGCTGGAAAATTTCTGGCGGAGAGAGCGTCTTTCGATCTTGGGCCTATAACGTTGAAAATACGTAGCTTTTTTATCTGCTTTGTTACGCAGCTTGTTACACAGCTGGGGCGACAGGTCACGATTTCCATAAGCTCGCTGCTCTGAGTTCGTCCACCCATTTTTGCGCGGCATTCGAGAGTCACGCCGCAAGAAATGTCAGTTTTGCGCCTCTTTGGGCCCAGGCAAGTCAGCCATCTGAGTACTCAGGGGAGAGCCCTTCTTGTCTGCTCCGCTGAACGGCCTTTGGAGCTTTGGTAGCGGGAAGCGTTGGCTTTGATGATGGCGTGCGCCCCGTGTCGCCCAAAAAAGTAATATCGAATGGCTTGACGACACAAAAGCCCTTCATCATCGCCTGGTCGCTGTGGCGACGACGACATCAGGCCGCGGCATCCATCTGTCACTACAAACGGCGCGGATATCCGCAACTGTAGTGTTAATGCCCAAGATCGAGGATCTGGCCGGCTGCATTGCTACCTCAATTGTTCGGGTGGACGGGGTCATGTCGCTGTCGTACGCCCTCCACGGCCGAGTACCGCCTCGCTATACTGAAAAGACCACCCGCGTCGCGGTGTCCTGAAGACATCCCGTTGCGCCAGAAACTTGATACATCGCCATCGGTCGAAACTCGCCTTTTTTGGGTAATCGGCAAGGCAATACCCATAGCCACCAGGGGCGAACTCATTTGAGCCCTCCAGCTCTGATCCAGGGCGGCAATTTTTAACAGGGAGACAACGCAGCCGACCAGCTTCTTCCCGACACGCACCGAGGTCTACGCTCATGGCGAAAAAACCGGCGCCCTTACCCAGGTCGAAATTCGGGGCCGGAATGGACATGTCCCGCAGTTGCACCTCGTAGTACCGTCAAGGCATCGGCGCCGCGCCGCGCCGCTCGAGCGCGGTCTTGCGGATGATTTCCGCGATCTCCGGGCTGCTGCCGCATAGCATCTGGAAATCCGACGAGTGCAGCGATAGCAGTGAGACCGCCGTTGCGGCGCTGACGGTCGCCATACGCGGTTCGCCGCTGATCAGCGCCATCTCGCCGAAGAAGGCGCCAGGGCCAAGCTCCACCGGATTCGGCGTTGCGACGCTGACGCGCCCCTCCACGACGAAGAACATCTGGTCACCGCTCTCGCCATTGCGGCAGATCACGGCGCCCGCCGGCACGGTGCGAGGTCTTAACGCGCGCACGATCTCGACCAGCACGGCCGGTCCGAGCTTCTGAAACAACGGCACGGCGGCGACCAATTGCCAATTACGGACAAAGTCCCCGCGACGGACTTCTTGATAGAAGCCGGTGGCAAGAATGCCTGCCCAGAGGGCGAAGATGCCGATGCCACTCATCATGACAGCCCCAGCAAGGACACGGCCAGCGAAGCTTTGCGGAATAGCGTCGCCATAGCCGGTGGTGGACAGCGTGACCACCGCCCACCACATTGCCTGGGGGACGCTGCCGAACTTTTCCGGTTGGATATCGCGCTCGATGACATAGCCCGCGAGAGCGACACCGAACAGAACGACGCCGAAGAGCGTGGTGACGCCGATCAGGTTGCGCGCTTCGTTGGCCAGCACCCTGCCCAGCACCGGGAAGAAAGTCGAGTCGCGCAGCGGTTTCAGGAGCCAGACAGCACAGTAGAGGCTCCGGTCGGGCGTGCCAACGAGCAGAAATGCGGCGAGTGGAACCAAGACCGCGAGCACATCGATGGCGATTGTCGGCGTCCTGTCCCTAACGTCTCCCGCCTGGCGCTTGAGCAGCGTCGCGGCCATTTGCAGGAGATAGGCGCCCCAAATGACAGCGAGCACCACAGCCAGAGCCAGCCTGCTTCGTCCGGACATGTCCGGTATCGTGAGCCCAGCCACCGCCAGAAGCCCTGGCGCAGCCAGCACCGCGTTGAGCGGCGCGTAAATTCTTACAAAAGGCAGTACCGACATTTCTATGCCCGCGAGTGGCTGCTGCCCTCCAAAATAGGATGCCTTCGAGGCAAGCGTAAAGGTGCCTAGAGCCGCCACATTCGCACGCGACCTGTGCCACGCAATTCCGTTTCCCCGAGCGGCTCGCAAGCAAATTCCGGCCCAAGCAATTGATGAGTCGCATCCGAAATACGGATTTCATCGGGCTCTGCGGCTTTTTGAATGCGCGCGGCGAGATTGACGGTGTCGCCCCACAGGTCATAGACGAACCGCCTTTTGCCGATGACGCCCGCGACGATTGGCCCTGAGTGAATTCCAATTCTAAGGCTTAGCGGTTCTCCTGCGAAGCGCTCGCACCTGGCCGCCTCCCGCAGCTCGAGCGCATAATGTGCAAGGGCATGCGCGTGATCTGGTCGCGCGACGGGCAGGCCAGCGACCGCCATGACGCAATCGCCGATGGTCTTGATCTTTTCGCAGCCATGCTGTTCCGAGAGCAGATCCGCAGCCCTGAAGAAGTAATTCAAGATAGCGAGCGTCGTCGTGGCTCCGACGCTCCGCGCTCTTTCCGTAAACCCGACGATGTCGGCAAAGAGCACACTGACCTCCGCGTGGTTGTCTGCAATTTGCTCGTCCGCCTTCAGCCGCTCCGCAATCGAGGCCGGAAGAATGTTAAGGAGCAGGGATTCGGCGCGCCGGTACTCGCGCGACAAACCCTCCTGGCTCTCCCTCAATGCCTCATTCGTCGATTGCAGCTTCGCATTGAGTTGACGCTCCCTCTCCTGCAGAAGCGTCATTTCGTATGCCTTCTGCTGAAGCCGCTGCTGGTGGTCGCGTTCGGGCGTGGCGTCGAGAAAGACCAGCCACACCGAGTCGCCATCGCCAAAGAAGTGAAGGTCCGCGACATGCCCGCCGGGCAGTTCCATCATGGGCATATGGAATGGAAGCTCGGGGCAAGGCAGCAGCCCTTCCATGAATTCAAGCTGCTGGGCAACGGGCTCGCCGAGGCGAAGCGACGAGAGCCCGTAAAAGTCGAGATTGCCGCCCTTGGCTTCTATGCATTGCCGGGTATCGATCATCAGATAAGCTGCGAAGCGCTCATTCGAGAAGAAGTCGTATATCCAGCTTCTGACTTCTTTCGGCAAACTGGACATGGTCTAGTTGGCGACCATCGAAGCAAGCTGACGAAACGCATCGTCGACATGTTCGCCCGAAAGCGCGCTCGTCAGATAGATCTGCCATCCACGTTGCTTGAGTTCGTCGATCTCGCCCTCCGGTATCGCCCACCGATCAGTCAGGTCGGACTTGTTGAACAGCAATATGAACGGCATGGCGCCGAATTCGGCCTCGCACCGTTCGCGCAGCGTGAGCGCCACCGCAAGAGTGGCTGGCCGGGTTCCATCAGCGACCAGCACGAGCCCGGTCGCGCCTCGCACATAGCTGACGCGGAACGAGCCGATATCGTCTTCGCCGGCCAGATCCCACAAGATCAGGTCCACTGTCTTGTCCGGAAACGCGACGCTCTTCTTGTCGATCTTGACGCCGACCGTGGTCAGGTAGTTTTCCGAGAAGATGCTTTGGACGAACCTGCGCACCAAGCTGGTCTTGCCGACGGCGAACCCGCCCAACATGCAGATCTTTTTTTGCAGCATCCTGGGCTCCGCGCTACTCTAGGTTCACCGTAATCGAAACCCGGCGATTGGTGGAGTTCCCAGTTCGGCTATTTTCATTTTCGGGCACCGCCGGCTCGAAGGTGCCGGCGCCCCGAACCTGCAGGAGTTCCGGAGCGACGCCGCGCTTGTTGAGAAGCGCGCGAACTGTCTCGGCGCGGGCGGCGCTGATCGACGCGTTGGCCGTCTCGCGACCCGTTATGTCCGAATGGCCGGTCAACATGAACCGCGCCGTCACGCCTGCCTTGTGGGCATTTTCTGCGAATTCCTTCAGCTGATCAGCCAGTCTGTCGAGCACCGGCGTCTGCTCCGGTCCCGGGACAACTCTACCGGAAGAGAAGAAAATATCGGTCGTCTGGATGGCCTCTCTCAACTGATTAAGCTCTGCAAGGTTTAGCTCGCTCAGCTGCGAGACATCCAGAACCACTCCGTCCGCCGAAAGTTGGTCGGCGGCGGCCCGCGCTCGGCTGATCCAGCCGGCAGGTGCCTCGCCCACAACGACGATGCGACCCTGGACGATCGAAAGCCGAACCGATTTCGGCGGGGACAGCGACGCCGTCAGCCGCTTCACCACGAACTTCGGATCAAGACTCTGATAGAATTGCCACTGTGAATGAACGCGAGCGGGATCGACCTGTGTTCCGGACAGCAGAGCTTTTGGGTCGACGGCAAGAGGATCTCTCAGACCGGAAATGTAGAAATCTCCGCCCCTCGCCGATTGCTGAGCGACGATGATTCCCGGTTCGGCCTCAAGTCGCGACACATAATACTGCCAATGCTCCGCCGCGCGTGCATCGGGGCTCACATCACGAACCTTGGAGATGTCGAACTCCGGCCCGCCTTCTGAAAGCTGTCTTGCCGCTGCGCGCGCCCGATCTATCCAGGTGTCGGGAGCCTCACCCTCGGCAACGATGCGACCTTTGACGATTGAAAGTCGCACTTTATCCATCGGATACAGCGACGCCGTTAGCCGCTTCAAGACGAACTGCGGCTCAAGGCTCTGATAGAATTGCCAGCTGGCATGAACGCGCGCGGGATCGACCTGCGTCCCGGACAGCAGCGACTGCGGGTCGACGGCTAGCGGGTCTCTCAGGCCGGCAATATAGAATTGGCCATCGCGCACATTCTGTTGGGCGACGACGATGCCGGGCTGCGCCTCCAGACGCGACACATAGGCCTGCCAGCGCTCCTCGGGGCTCACATCACGGACCCCGGAAATGTCGAAGACCGGGCCGCCGGCTGAAAGCTGCTGGGCGGCCGCGCGCGCCCGGTTGATCCACGCGGTGGTGGCTACACCCGCGGCAACGATGCGATCATTGACGACTGAAAGCCGCACCGAATCCGGCGGAGCAAGCGAGGCCGTCAGCCGTTTAAGCACGAACTGCGGCTCAAGGCTCTGGTAGAATTGCCAGCTTGCGTGAACACGCGCGGGATCGACCTGCGTTCCCGCCAACAGCAACCTTGGGTCGGCGGCAAGCGGGTCTCTCAGACCTGTAATGTAGAATTGGCCGTCGCGCACGTTGTGATCGGCGACGATGATGCCAGGCTGGGTCTCCAGTTGCGACACGTAGGCCTGCCAGCGCTCCTCGGCGCTCACATCGCTGACCCCGGAAATGTCGAAGACCGGGCCGCCTGCCGAAAGCTGCTGGGCAGCGGCCCGCGCCCGGTCGATCCACGTGGTGGTCGCCTCGCCCTCGGCGACGATGCGACCATCGACGACCGAGAATCGTACCGAATCCGGCGGCGCCAGCGACGCCGACAGCCGCTTCAGCACGAATTCCGGCTCGAGGCTCTGATAGAAGTGCCAGTTTGAATGAACGCGGGCGGGATCGACCTCCGTTCCCGGCAGCAGCGACTGTGGGTCCGCGGCGAGCGGGTCTCTCAGGCCGGCGACATAGAACTCGCCGCCACGGATTTTTTGGTCCGAAACGACGATGCCCGGTTGGGCTGCCAGCCGCGACAGGTAGGTCTGCCAGCGGTGTGCGGATTGCCAGGACAGAAAGAACCAGCCGCCCCCCACGATCAATGCCAGCAGGACCGCCGTCACCACCAGCCACGGAAATCCCTCTTTCGTATCCATGTGCTGCAGCTCGACGCAGGTCTGCAACTGCGTCTCCACGCCGGGCAACTGGGAACTATCGCCGTCGAACCGCTCCAGGGCTCGCGAGGATTCTTGATGGATGCGAAGCAGTACGTCGCGGATGACTTCATGCAGTTCCTCCGGAGGATTTCCCCGGATCACCGCAACCAGGGTCGCAAACTGTCCGACTTCCGACCAGAGGCGAAGTTCCCCAAACCGGATGGTGTCGAGGCCGCTGTTTTCCTTCTCTTTGAAAGAGTCCTTCACAAAATCCTGGATGGCGCTCAGCATCGAGGAAATCAGTTGAGGGTCTTCGCTGGTTGCGTCTTGGGATGTTACATGCGCAATCAGGAGCCCAGAAGCGCGACTGATGAGAAAGACATGTTCCACGCGATAGATAAGAGAATGCTTGAGAACAACTGCCGAGAAGCTTGTCCCCGTTCGCCAGGCTTCAAACCTCCACTTCAACCCATGCCAAGTGAATATATGCCTCAGAGACTCATTCAACGACTGGAAGGTCTGGTCGATCTTTTCGCCGATCGACTTGCGAATGGCCGGCAGAAAAACCGGATACAATATATCGGTCAGCGTGTTCGGGTTCTTTTGGATGGACCGCTGCGCAGCTCTCTCGACGGCCGGGGCAAGGGCCTCGCCGAGTTGCGCATGGGACGCGCGCGCCGTTGCTTCGGGCAGAACGTTTCCCACCGCGGCGGCAAGCTGCTCGGGTTCGTCGAGCAGGTGCGTAACGCGTGACAGCTCCGAGATCTCGCCGCCGACGAGCAGTTGGCGGAGCCTTTCAAGCCGATGATCGGCGGCCGGAACGCCTTCGTAAAGGGCACGGTTGTCCGGATCGACGTTCCGGGCAATTTCCACTAAAAGGCGGGCCAAAGCCTCGCGATCAATACCGGTATCGTTCGAAGCTTGTCTTTGAGATAGGCTGATTGGTTCGACGCTCGACGTCAAGTTCCGATCAACTCACTTTCCAGCCACGCTCCGAATTGCCCTTGCTGCCGACGGGATCCTGGTTGAGACATTTCGCGACCTCGACGAACAGGCCGGCCAGAAGATTCCGGTCAGTCTTGACGTTGCTGAGATCGGAAAAGATCTTCTCCATCAGCATTTGAGCGCTTTCGTTCTTCTGCTTGATTTCCTCGCGCAGCAAATGGTCGCTTCTGCTCATGCGATCCGCGAATTCACGCTCGAGCTCGCTCAATTGGTCCGACAAGGCGCGCACCTGCTTTTCGAGCGCCTGGTTTTGATCGCGAAGATTGCGGTCGATCTCCTTGTCGGCCTCGGCGCGCGCATCCTTTTCGTTGCGCAACTGCGTCGCCAGCGAGTCGACCTGCTTCTTGGCATTCGACTCGTAGGTTTCAAGATTGCGCTTGGTTTCGGACTCGACATCCTTGAAGCGTTGCAGGAACCGCTCTTCAAGCTTGGAGAAACGGCGGTCGTAGTCCTGCATCTGATTGCCGAACAAAAGATCGCGTATCTTGTCGACACCTGGAGCATCACCGCCGGCCCCGCCCTCGCGAGCCTGGGAGGCCATGAAGTTCAGCCCGTTTCCCTCTGCATTACCTATCAGATTTGCGTCCGCTTTACTTGCCGAAGAAGCGGCACTCGAAGATTCCTTCGCCATTTCTGTGCCCCAATTACCCACTGCAACATTAGGAGATGGTAAACTATGTCAGACAAATACCAAGCCCGCAAGACGGAATCCGTTGGTTTGACCCAGCCGAACGCCACGTCACCGACGTGGCAATGGAAGTTGGAGCGATTCCATCTTAAAAGCGGCCGCGACTTATCAGCGATCAAACCGGCAGGCGCGGGGTCGTCGAAGCAGTGTGACGGTCCGCAATCTCTGCGCTCACGGGCGTTCAACCGCAAGGCGATCAACCGCGTAACGACGGCGGCAGCGCTCAGGGCCGGCAGCCAAAGATGGAAAATCGGGGATGATCAATACCAGCGAATGGTGCAGGTTCTTCATGATCCGTGGCAAGCGGGCAACTGAGCGGGTGCGGCTCCCGCTTCAGCATATGGACCCCTTGAGGAATACAAATTGAAAATTTTGCCCTCATGTTTCACAACAGGTCGGTGGGCTCGCGAGGGTGGTTTCGAATCCAGCGGGTCGTCCCCGGTTCTCAACGCGAGAATTCTGAAAGACGTTCAATAATGACGCAGCACGTACAAGACGCTCGAATTCTCATGTATAGCCACGACACGTTCGGGCTCGGCCACTTGCAGCGCTGCCGGACGATCGCGCATTCGCTGGTCGAGGATTTCCGCGGACTTCAGGTGCTGATCATTTCAGGCGCGCCTATCGCCGGCGCCTTCGACTATCGCGCCCGTGTCGACTTCGTGAAGATCCCCAGCGTCATCAAGTTGCGCAACGGCGAATACACCTCGCTGGAAAAGGATATCGATCTGCATGAGACGCTCAGGATGCGGCAGTCGATCATCCGCCACACAGCCGAGACCTTCCGGCCGGAAATCTTCATCGTCGACAAGGAACCGCTCGGCCTGCGCGGTGAGATCGAGGACACGCTGTCCTACCTCAAGACGCGAGGTACCACGCTCGTGCTTGGCCTGCGCGAGGTGATGGATGCGCCGCATCTGCTCGAAGCAGAGTGGGCACGCAGGGATGTGATGCGCAAGATAGGCCTGTTCTACGACAAGGTCTGGGCCTATGGCCCGCCGGATTTCTACGATCCGTTGACCGGCTTGGATGTGCCGCCGGCTGTCAGGGCAAAGATGCGGTTCGTCGGCTTCCTGCAACGGAGCCTGCAGCGGAACGAGTTGCCCGGCCACCGGCCCGAGGGCGAGTATATCCTCGTTACCACGGGGGGCGGCGGTGACGGCGCGGAACTGATCCACGACGTCATCGATGCCTATCAGCAGGACCCGCAATTGCAGCATAGGGCGCTGATCGTGCTTGGGCCTTACATGCCGGCGCGCAAGCGCAACAAGCTGCTCAAGAAGGGGTCCAAGATCCCCTGCGTCAAGATGATCGAGTTCGACAACCGCATGGAAGACCTGATTGCCGGCGCCAAGGCGGTAGTGGCAATGGGTGGTTACAACACCTATTGCGAGATACTGTCTTTCGACAAGCCGGCGCTGATCGTGCCGCGCGTCGAGCCCCGCCAGGAACAACTGATCCGAGCTCGGCGCGCAGCCGAACTCGGCCTCATCGAGATGCTTTTGCCGGACGAAGCCAAGGATTCCCAGCGGTTTGCCGATGCACTGGTGGCGCTACCGGACCGGCCCCGCCCATCCCAGAGCAATCCGCATCTGAGGCTGGAAGGGCTGCCTCATATTTCCGAAATCGTTGCAGAACTGCTCGATCGGCGGGCCAGCCCTCACCTTTCGGTCATCGAGGGATTGAGCTGAGTTGCAACGTCGCAAGATCGTCGTGGTTCTGAAGGGCTATCCGCGGCTGTCGGAAACCTTCATCGCGCAGGAACTGCTCGGTCTGGAGCGCGCGGGATTCGACCTGATACTCGTCGCGCTCAGGCGGCCGACCGACGCAAAACGCCACCCCGTGCATGACGAGATCAAAGCGCCCGTCCATTATCTGCCGGAATATCTGCATCACGAGCCGCTGCGCGTGGTTCGCTCGCTGTTTGCCTATCTGCTGCGGCCGGGGTTCTGGCGCGCGCTCGGATCGCTGGCTGCCGATATCCCCCGCGACTTTACGCGCAATCGCGTGCGCCGCTTCGGGCAAGCGCTCGTGCTGGCGGCCGAATGGCCGCAAGACGCGGGATGGCTGCATGCACATTTCGCGCACACGCCGGCCTCGGTGACGCGCTATGCCAGCCTGCTTCGTAGTCTGCCCTGGAGCTGCTCAGCCCATGCCAAGGACATCTGGACTTCGGCGGACTGGGATCTGGCCGGCAAGCTTTCCTCGGCGCGCTGGACGGTCACTTGCACGAAAACCGGCTTCGACCGTCTGAACGAACTCGCCAATGGCAACTCGTCCGTGCATCTGAGCTACCATGGGCTCGACCTTGATCGCTTCGGCAGTTTCGGCGAGGCGCGAAAACAGCGTGACGGCTCGGCGCCGGACGAACCGGTCATCATTCTGAGCGTCGGGCGCGCCGTTGCAAAGAAAGGTTACGATACCTTGCTGGAGGCCCTTGCCCTCTTGCCTGGCGATTTGGCGTGGCGTTTCGAGCATATCGGCGGCGGCGAGGAACTGGAACGGCTCAAGGCGCTGGCGCAAAAGCTCGGACTGGATGGACGCGTCTCCTGGAAGGGCGCGCTTGCGCAAGAGGAGGTGCTTGAGCACTACCGGTTCGCCGACATCTTCGCCCTGGCCTGCAGGATCACCGCAAATGGCGACCGGGACGGTCTGCCGAATGTCCTGGTGGAGGCGGCCAGCCAGCGGCTTGCCTGCGTGTCGACCGATATTTCCGGCGTGCCGGAGCTTTTATCGCCGGATGAAACCGGGCTGCTGGTTCCGACGGAAAACCCAATTGCCCTGGCAGAGGCGCTGGAGCGCCTGATCCGTGATCCCGTGCTGCGCGCCCGCCTCGGCGACGCCGCGGAGCAGTGCGTGCGCTGCAATTTCGACCATATGGCTAGCATTGGACAGCTCAAGGAACTGTTCGAGCGGGAGTGGCGGGCCGCCGAATGAAGCGACTGCGCGCTTTCTTCTATGTCCAGCACCTCCTCGGTATCGGCCATCTCGCGCGCGCCAGCCGCATTGCGGCGGCGCTGGTCGATGACGGGTTTGACGTAACCGTGGTGACTGGCGGAGCGTCGATCGCGGGGTTTCCAGGACTGGGTGTAAAATCTGTGTCCCTGCCACCCGTCACCTCCGGTGATGAAGGATTTTCCGGACTTGTCGACCTGCAGGGCAAACCCATCGACGATGATTTCAAGAAACGGCGTTCAGGAATGCTGCTGCAGGCATTCCTGGATTGCAGGCCTGATATCGTCATTGTCGAGGCGTTTCCATTTGGACGCCGGCAGATGCGTTTCGAACTCTTGCCGCTGATCGAGGCCATCGACGCGACGTCGCCCAGGCCGCTGCTGGTGACGTCCGTCCGTGATATCCTTCAGGAGCGCGTCAAGCCGGGCCGAAATGAGGAAACGGTCGATCTCATCAACAGGCATTTCGACCTTGTCATGGTCCACGGCGATCCGGCTTTCGCAACCATCGACAAGACATTTCCGCTGGCTGGGGCAATCAGGGCCGAGGTCACCTACACAGGGCTCGTTGCCGCGCCGCCATCGCCCGCGGCCACCGAGCGCTTCGACATTCTGGTGTCGGTTGGCGGCGGGGCTGCCGGAAGGGGCCTTGTCGGTTCCACCATCGCAGCGGCGCGGAATGCCAACAATGGCTGGAAATGGTGTTTGATCACCGGCCCCAACCTGCCGAAAGACGAGTTTGACGCGATCGCACGCGATGCCCCGCCGGGCCTGTCCATCTTCCGCTTCCGCGAGGATTTTGCCAGCTTGCTGACCGGCGCCCGCCTGTCGGTCTCGCAGGCGGGTTACAACACGGTCTGCGATGTCCTGCGCGCGGGTTGTCGCTCCCTGCTCGTGCCGTTTGCAGCCGGCGGGGAAACCGAACAAACAGTTCGCGCCCTGATGCTCGAAGAACTCGGGCTTGCAACGGTGCTGATGGAAAAGGACCTGACGCCTGAAGGTTTGGCGCAGGCGATCGAACAGGCGCTTGTGGCACCGAGGCCGTCCGCGCATCGTCTCGATCTGGAAGGGGCGCGTCACTCGGCGCAAATCCTGTGCGAGCGGCATCGAACACGGTCCCTAAAGTGAGGCCCGGTCTCGGAATAGGACATGATCAAGCAGATGGCGGCGCCTAAAGCGCGTCGCGCTGAACCGGATTCAGGCGCCGCGCTTTAAGTCTTTGTTTTGATGCATGTCGTTGTCCTAAAACCGCTACGCGATTTTGGGCGAAATGCATCAAACAGTTCCAATTAGCATGAAGCGCGAATAATTTTTTGTCGGTAGTTCGCCAGAGAATCGTATCTCCCGCAGCGCCGCCATTGCTTCGAGAGCTGCAAGTGAAGCCACGCAGTTGATGTGCGTCGGCTCGCTGAAATAGTCATTTGATTGCAGCAGTACATTCGTGCCCCGCGGAAGCAGGGCAAGCCAGGCACGCAGATCGGCTATGTGCTCGCAGCTCGTATTGACTATCAGATCGGACGGCCCGGCCGCATAGTCGAGTGCGTACATATCTGCTGTTAGCGCCCGGAACCGGCCGCCGGCTTCCCGGTTGAGGGTCCGGGCAACTGGCGCGACTTCGGGATCGATGTCGATGCTATCGACTGCCGCAATATCGAAGCGGGGGTCGTTGAAAAGCATTGCCGGCAATATGCCGTACCATCCGCCCAGAACCCATATGCGCCCGAAGCGCCCGCCGCAGCTTTCGAAAAGCCTGTCGAGCGCCCACATCTTGCAGGCCACCTGCTTGTGGTTGAAGGCGTTGGCGATGTCGGCCTTCGGATGTTTGGCGATGACGCGCGCCAGCCCTGCCACGAGAGGGTGGTTGACATAGGCAGCAATTCCCCGCGTGAGGTCCAAGGCCTGCTCGTGCCCGTTCATGCCGGCATTGCGCGGTTGCGTGACATCCATCATATTCGCCTTGTACGTTGGGATTTCGGGCGACACAACGCAATCTTGCCCCGCCAAGCCGCCTCGCAGGCTTCGAACATGTCGCCGGTGATGATTGCCGATGCGCCGTCCACCAGCTGATGCTTTTACTTTGTTCTTTAAACTGAAGGTCCACAGTCGCATATGGAACCCAGCCTGGCTCGCTATATCTGGACCCACACCAAGAAGCAGCAGCTCTGGATATTGGTTATCGTCTTGCTTTCGATGATCCCGTATTTCATGTCCTTTGACCTGCCGAAGTTGATTGTCAACGGCCCGATCCAAGGTCGCGGCTTCGAGCAGCCGGGCGCGACCCAGCCATTCATGAGGCTACACTATAACCTGCCGTTCATCGGAGAGGTCCAGTTCTTTCCTGGCTTTCAGCTCGACCGCACGACGACGCTGCTTGCCCTGAGCCTTGTGTTCCTCCTGCTGGTCATCATCAACGGCCTGTTCAAATTCTACATCAACACCTACAAGGGCCGCCTCGGTGAACGGATGCTGCGCCGTATCCGCTTCGAACTGGTCGATCGTGTGCTGCGGTTTCCGCCGCGTTATTTCAAGCGCGTGAAATCCGCCGAGGTGGCAACCATGGTGAAGGACGAGGTGGAGCCGCTGGGCGGTTTCATCGGCGATGCTTTCCTGCAGCCGGTGCTGCTCGGCGGCCAGGCGGTGACGGCCATGCTGTTCATCGTGGTCCAGAACTTCTGGCTCGGAATGATCGCCGCCGTGATCGTCTTGATCCAGATCGTGCTGATCCCGCGAATGCGGCGGCGGCTGATCGTGCTCGGGCGCAAACGGCAGTTGACGGCGCGCGCGCTATCGGGCCGCGTCGGCGAAATCGTCGACGGCATCGGCGCGGTTCACGTCCATGATACGTCAAACTACGAGCGCGCCGACATAGCTGCCCGGCTCGGGCTCATCTTCAAGATCCGCTTCGATCTTTACCAATGGAAATTCATGGTGAAGTTCCTCAACAATTTTCTCGCGCAGATCACGCCCTTTCTGTTCTACATGGTCGGCGGGTATCTGGTCATTCGGGGGCGGCTGGACGTCGGTCAGCTCGTGGCCGTGATCGGCGCCTACAAGGACCTGCCCGGACCGATGAAGGAACTGATCGACTGGGATCAGGACCGGCAGGATGTCCAGGTCAAATACCAGCAGGTCGTCGAACAATTCACCGTCGAGGGTCTCATTGCGCCGCGAATCGGGGCACTGACGATCGACGATCCCGGTCCGATGACCAACCCCCTGTCGGCGATCGGTCTGTCCATGGCAGACGATGGCGGTGCAATGCTCCTCGACCGTATCTCTCTCCAGGTCAAGCCGGGGGAGACGGTGGCGCTGGTCAGCACCTCAACAGGTGGAGCGGAGGCGCTTGCAGAGGCCTTCGCGCGGCTGAACTGGCCGGAAAGCGGAAGGGTCGCTTCGGGTGCCGACGACCTGCTTGAACTCCCCGAAGCAGTGACCGGTCGGCGCATGTCCTATGCCTCGTCGGATGTTTTCCTGTTCCAGGCAAGCCTCCGCGACAATCTGCTCTACGGGTTGAAGCATGCGCCGCTGACGTCGGTGACTTATGACGGTGCCGCGGCGGACCAGCACCGCTGGAACATCCACGAGGCGCGCCGATCAGGCAACCCGGACCTTGATATCCACAGCGACTGGATCGACTATGCTTCCGTCGGCGCTACCGGCCCGCACGACCTCTTTGAAGCCGTGCGCCAGGTGCTCGACGCGGTTCTTCTGTCGCGCGACATTTTGGATTTAGGCTTGCGTTCTTCGGCCGACCTCACGCGTCACACGGAACTTGCCGGGCGGATCGTCGAATTGCGTGCGGCGCTGCGAACCCGGCTGGAACACGAAGGACTGAGCGGACTGGTGGTTCCTTTCGAACCGGGCGCCTACAATAAGGAAGCAACAATCGGCCAGAACCTGCTCTTCGGCGCTGCCGCCGGCCCGGAGCTGGCCGACAGGGCCCTGGCGGCCAATCCTTATTTCGCGTCGGTGCTGATGCAAGCCGGCCTCGATCGCATGCTCTACGAAATGGGCATGGATATCGCCAAACAAGCGATCGAGCTGTTTGCCGACCTACCGCCCGATCACCAGTTCTTCCAGCAGCTCGCCTTCATGAGCGCCGAGGAGATACCAGCCTACGAAACCTTGCTGCAACGGCTCAAGAACCGTCCCTACGAGACGGTCTCGGAGAGCGACCGCGCCATGATCGTCACCCTGAGCTTTGCCTATATCGAGCCCCGGCATCGCTTCGGCCTGCTCAGCGACGAATTGATGAACAAGATCGTCGCCGCACGCAACCAGTTCTATGAAGACCTGCCGCCCGAGCTGCAAAACGCCGTCGAACGCTACGATCCTGCCAAATACATTGCTGCGGCTACTGTCATGGACAATGTCCTGTTCGGGCGTCTGGGCAGCAACCATCCCGATGCGCCGGACCGCATACGCTCCATTGTCTATGATATTCTTGATGAACTGGGGCTTTATGCCGAACTGCTGGATGTCGGCTTGGACTTCAACGTCGGCGCCGGCGGCAGGCGGTTGACCAGTGGACAGCGACAGAAGCTCGATGTTGCCCGGGCCCTGCTCAAGCGTCCCGATTTTCTCATTTTCAACCGGCCGCTGTCGGCGCTCGACCAGCGCGTACAAGAAAAGGTGCTGCAAAACGTGCTCGAGGAAGCCAGACGCGACGGCCGTTCGCCGGCAATTGTGTGGGTCGTGACGAATCCGGCAATGGCGATGATGTTCGATCGCGTTGTCGTCTTCGACTCGGGTCGTTTGGTGGAAGACGGACCACACGAGACGCTTTTGGCGGGGAGCGGTATTTTCAAGGAACTGCTGTCATAGAGCCCGGACATTCAGATGGGATCGTTCCGCCGATGGGAACTTGCTGCAAGCTCAAGAGATTAAGGTTTCCAACTGATCAGGCCGCCACGTTCGCGCGGTTCGTCCCGCTATCCGCAAGCAGAATTGATTCCATCTGGATGTCGGTTGTTCTAGTCTGGCAGACGTGAATTTTGGGAGGTTTGCGACAATGCTGCTCAAGGATGAGGTCGGAATGCTGCAACGCGTTCCCTTGTTCTCTGGCATCGAGCCGGCAAAGCTCAAGCTGCTTGCGTTCACATCTGATCGCGTAAGCTACAGCGCCGGCCAGATCCTTTTCCGGCAGGGCGACGAGGGAGACGCCGCCTATGTCATCCTTTCAGGCAAGGCCGATATTCTGGTCGATTCCGAGAGCGGACCGATAAAAGTTGCCGAACTGCTGCCAAATTCGATCGTTGGCGAGATCGCCATATTGTGCAACAGCTCCCGCACGGCCACCGTCAGAGCCGCAAGTCCGGTGGAAGCCTTGAGAATTCGCAAGGATCATTTCCTGAGGCTTATGAAGGAGTTCCCGGAAATGACCGTCGAGATGGTTCGGGTTCTCGCCGATCGCCTAAGCCATACGACCGCGGATCTGATCGACGCACGAAGCGCCAAATAACGAATGATTTGCGCCGATCCTTGCCGTCGTGATGGCACTGACCTCTCATGGACAAGGTCATCAGGAGGAAAACCTGTCTCGCCTAGCAGCAGTTGTTTGGCTACGATGGCCTAGGGGACTATGAAGGGCTTGCATGGACGACGACGTTTTCCTGGTCAGGTTTTGGGGCGTCCGCGGCAGCATTTCGGTATCGGGGCCAGACTTCTCCCGCTATGGCGGCAACACGATCTGCATTGAGATGCGATGCGGCAAGCATACGCTTCTGTTCGACGCCGGCTCCGGCTTGCGGCCTGCCGGCTGGGCGCTTCGGGCGTCGGGCGTGACCGATTTCGACCTGTTTTTCACCCACTGCCATTATGACCACATCATCGGGCTGCCGGCATTTAAGCCGATCTATGACCGCAGCGTCAAAGTCAGGCTTTGGTCCGGGCATCTTGCAGGACGCATGACGACCCGACAGATGGTCGATGAGTTCATGCGGCCGCCTTGGTTTCCGGTGAGACTGGACGTCTGCAAGGCAAGCCTCGACTATTGCGATTTCGTGTCAGGAGACGTGCTTCGGCCGCGTGAAGGGGTGGTGATCCGAACCGGCAGTCTCACCCATCCCGGTGGCTGTATAGGCTATCGGGTCGAATGGGGTGGCCGCGTCGTGGCGTTGATCACAGACACCGAACATGAGTCGGGTAAACTCGATCAGGCGGTGCTCGGCCTAATCGAAGATGCCGACCTCGTCATTTACGATTGCGCCTACACCGAGGAGGAAATGGAACGCTACCGCGGGAACGGGCACTCGACATGGCAACAGGGGGTCAAGCTCTGCGAGGCGGCCCGTGCGCGGGAGCTTGCGCTGGTTCACCACGATCCGGCGCGCACCGACGAGGAACTGGACGAGATCGAGAAACTGGCCAAGAACAGGTTTGCCGGCTCTTTTGCCGCGCGGGATGGTCAGACGCTCGAATTTCCAGTCTTATCGCACAAAGCGGGCTGAGCTATTTTCCTCTGCTGGCGCTGCGCCCGATCAATGTCCTGATCGGATGCCATGCACAGGCTGCATTGCGTGCGGTGACGGCGAACAGCCGTTCGAGGAAAAGCCAGGCCGATTCATCATGCACGAGATGATGGGTGAGCAGGCCGACCGGTTCGCCGCCGTCGAATGCATGCCGCAATTGCGCGGCGACGGCCTGAACCAATAGGCCATGATCGCGGCAGCCGCGCGTGCCATGCCAATCCATGATGTCGACATTGCTGTTGATGACCGCCAGCGAAGCCGGCTTCGGCGGCCCAAAGACCGACAGTGCCAAAAATCCTATCGACCCAAGGTCGGATACCAAGCCGGCGCCGATCCTGTTCCAGGGTGGCACCAGCATCGGAACGGCACGTGCGCCGTGCAAGCCGGTTATGCGAGAGAGCCCGCGAGCCAGATCATCGAGCACCGCCTCGGGTGGCCGATGCGGCCCGAGTTCCTGCTTTTTCTGGTCCTCGGGCGCATGATTTCGGTGCGCCCAGCCATGGATGGCGACCGTGGCATGCGGCGCCTCGTCAAGCCGGACGACAAGCTTCTCATCAGTCAGGGCTGGAATGACGGCCAGAGCGACCGGAACCCCGAATTCACTGGTGAGGTCGAGCAGCCGATCAAGCGCAAGCGTCGGATCCACGGCGTCATCGTCGCGCAGCCAGAATTCTGCCTTGCGGTCCGCCCGTTGCCAGCGCGCCAGTTCTTCCACCAAGGGTTGCCAGATCGGATCGGATGTCATGAGACCGGGATCTTCGCAAGAAGTTCGGCCAGACGCGCCGCCGCCGTATCGAGCGAGCGCTCCTCGAGGATGAAACGTCTGGCTTCTGCGGCCATGATGGTTCTTTCGTCGTTACGGGCCAGAAGCCTTTCAATGGCAGAAGCGAACGCCGTCACATCGCCCGGCGGGGTGAGGAACCCGGCCTGGCCATCCCGCACGACCTCCGGCACGCCGGCGATGTCCTGAGCCACCACCGGAAGGCCGGCGGCCTGTGCTTCAAGATAGGCAACGCCATAGGCCTCGCCGAAACCCGGCCAGACGTAAATTCCCCCACTGTAGAGGACATCCGGCACGGCGGCCGGCTCAATCGCGCCGAGCCATTCGATACGGTCGGCGGGCAAGCCGGCGAATTGCGCTTTGACCTGTTCGCGGGCAGGCCCGTCCCCGACGACCGACATGGTCCAGCGCAGGTGACCGATCGAACCGAGCGCTTGCGCCAGCATGCGATAGCTTTCGAGTTTGTCGCCCCGGCGCATCATGGCGACGGTAACGAGGCGCGTCGGACAACCCCGTGCCGGCATTTCACGGAATGCCGATGTGTCGATGAAGGGCGAAAGCGTGCCGAACGTGGCGCCGGGTACCGCATCCGCCAGTCCCTCGCGGTCCCTTTGCGTGAAGCAGATGTTCAGCGCCGCCCGTTCGACGGCTCGCGCCACCAAAGCCTGCGCATCTGCCCACAAACCGGCGTTACGCCGCCTCGAATAGGAGGCTTCCGCTGTCGCATAGGGGACAGCAAAGGCCGCCGCCAGCTCGGGCCCGATCAGGTCGGGCGCCTTGTAGTAGGGATGATAAGTGAGCCAGAGATCGGGCTTGCCGTCACGATCCCAAAGCCTTGTCAGCCGCGCGGCTTCCTCTCGGGCCTCGATCTTGAGCGCATCGAAACTTTTCGGCTCCGGTTCGCGTAGATAGATGCGCAATTCGGATGCCAGTTCGACGCTATGCCCCACGTGCTCCAGCGCCTTGATCAGCGTCCGTGCCATCTGGCGGTCGCCGGAGGCAACGGGATCATTGGGAGACTTCAGCGGTGCGTAGAAGGCAATTCGCATCGCCGGACCCTATCATCGGAAAGCCGGCGCAAGTCAATTTCGAAGCATGATCGACTTCACCCTTCAAGCAGTGGAATATGCTATCTGACGCCCATGGAAACAGCTGCCGCATCCGACCCGTTTGTCGCTTCTCTGCCGGTCTTCGCAAAGTTCGAAAGCGTTGCCGATATCGACAACTATCGGCCTCTCCCCGATGACTGGGCGCTGGCTACCGCCGACATCGTCGGCTCCACCAAGGCAATCAAGGCTGGGCGCTATAAAACCGTCAATATGGCCGGCGCCAGCGTCATTTCGGCGCTGCTCAATGCGCTGGGCCGGCAAGATTTTCCCTTTGTCTTTGGCGGCGACGGCGCGCTCGTGGCATTTCCCGGCTCGGCGCTGGAGATCGCCCGCAACGCGCTTGCCGCTGTCCAGAGATGGGTGGCGGACGAACTGGACCTGGCCCTGCGTGCCGCGATCGTGCCGATAAGGGATATAAGAGCGCAAGGACTCGACGTTCGCGTGGCGAGGTTCCAGGCCTCCGAAGCGGTCTTCTATGCAATGTTCGCCGGCGGTGGCGGCAGTTGGGCGGAAGCCGAGATGAAAGCGGGGCGCTACCGCATCGATCCCGCGCCGGCCGGCGCGCGGCCGGATCTGACCGGCCTCTCCTGCCGCTGGAACCCGATCGAAGCACGGCATGGCGAAATCGTCTCGATCATAGCCATACCGGGTCCGTCGCGCGACTTGCGCGGTTTTCAGTCTCTGGTTTCCGACATCATTGCCCTTGCCGGCAGGCAGGAACGCGATGGCCATCCAGTGCCGGTGAACGGGCCGGCCTACAGTTTTTCGCCCGCCGGCTTCGATCTCGAGGCGAGGGCCGTGGCGCCGGCAGGACGGCGGTGGTTGTCGAAGCTGTGGATATTGTTCCTGCTGACGCTAGCGGCCGTTGCCGATCGATTCGGGTGGACGATCGGTCGTTTCGATCCGAAGGTCTACAAACGCGACGTGGCCAGCAATTCGGATTTCCGGAAGTTCGACGACGGCTTGAAGATGACCATCGACGTTGACTCGGACGTCTTGCAACGGATCGAGAACCGGCTGAAACAGGCGGAAGAGGAGGGCATCTGCACCTATGGCCTGCACCGCCAGAAATCGGCCTTGATGACATGCCTCGTCGCTTCGCCGCTGCAGCGCGACCACCTTCATTTCATCGATGGCGCGGCCGGCGGCTATGCGAGGGCTGCCGCAAGCCTGAAGGCGAAGGTGCCGGTTTGATGACGGCTTGCGGAAACCGATCTTCCGCAATATGCCTCGGCCATGGTCCTTGAGACCAAGTGAGCCTCGCCACGGGAACGGACAGCCTGTCCGAATTGACGGGAAAGCAGATTTTTGGACGCCTCACGATCGATATATGACCATCTTCTAAACCGGATTTCGACGCGCGCTGCACAAGTCGGCGTGATCGGACTGGGCTATGTCGGATTGCCGCTGGCGGTTGCGGTCGCACGCGCCGGCTTCCCGATTTCGGGCTTCGACATCGAAGCCCACAAGGTCGAGAGCCTGAACAACGGCCAATCCTACATCGAGGCGGTGGCGTCGACAGCCCTTGCCGGCCAGGTGGCGAGCGGACGGTTCCGCGCCACTGCGGATTTTGCGGAACTGGCCGTCTGCGAGGTCATCATCATCTGCGTTCCGACACCGCTGACGAAAAACCGTGAGCCGGATCTCTCCTTTGTCAGGAACACGGCAGGCACCATTGCGAAGCATCTGCGTCCCGGCCAGCTGGTCGTGCTGGAATCGACCACCTATCCCGGCACCACCGATGACGTGATCAAGCCCATACTGGAAGAAACCGGCTTGCGGTCGAAGATAGACTTCTTCCTCGGCTTCTCGCCCGAACGCGAGGATCCCGGCAACCGCAGCTTCGAAGTCGCGACGATCCCTAAGGTCGTGGCAGGCGACGGCATTGAAGCGGCGACGCTCGTGCAGGCTTTCTACCAGGGCGTGGTCAAGACCGTCGTTCCGGTTTCCACCACGGCGACCGCCGAGGCGGTCAAGCTGACGGAAAACATCTTCCGCTCGGTCAACATAGCACTCGTCAACGAGTTGAAGGTCGTGCTCGGTGCGATGGACATCGACATCTGGGAGGTGATCGAGGCGGCAAAGAGCAAGCCCTTCGGCTACATGCCGTTCTATCCTGGCCCCGGACTTGGCGGGCACTGCGTTCCGATCGATCCCTTCTACCTGACGTGGAAGGCGCGCGAATACGAACTGCCGACCCGCTTCATCGAGCTGGCGGCAGAGATCAACACGGCCATGCCGCGTCATGTGGTCGATGAACTGGCGAAGGCGCTGGACCGGCGCTGTGGTAAGGCGCTCAGCCGCTCGCGCATTCTCATCGTCGGGCTCGCCTATAAGAAGAATGTGCCCGATATCCGCGAAAGCCCCTCATTGCGGCTCATTGAACTCATCGAGGAATGGGGCGGCAAGGCGGAGTTCCACGATCCGCATGTTACCGAGATACCGACCACGCGGGAGCATATGGCGATCAAGGGGCGCCGCTCGGTCGAATTGACCGAGGCGGCTCTGAAGGATTTCGATGCTGTCGTCGTTGCAACCGACCACGACGCGATCGACTATCAGACGATCGCCGATCACGCCCCTCTAATCGTCGACACACGCAATGTTTTTGGCCGCCTCGGGCTAGACCGAGAGACAGTGCTAAAGGCCTGACGGCATCTGAGCCGGCGAATTTCTTGTGCGGTGTCAGGATCGTGGTTGCACTCCGTCGGCTGACTCGCCACATAACGCCACCGAATACAGATGCATTTATGCCTTCCCCTTGGCCGCAAGGATAGTCATCCGGGATATTCTTCGCCGCTTTTGCCGCCGAGGCCGGCCTTGTTGACTTCGGGTGTCTTATCGTTGGGTCGTTGACGGACTGTGTTATGGCAGATCAGAGGATAATGGTTCCGTCTTCCGACGGGTTTCGAGATAGCATGAGCACATCGTACGCAGAAATTTCCACCATTCTCATGGATAAGGTTGCCGATTGGCTGAACGAATCGGCGCTGGCGGGCAACGACCTGGAAACATTGGTAAATGGCTTTTGCGAACGGCTGGCTGCTGCCGGCCTGCCGCTGAAGCGGGTGCATTTGAGCTTCTCGATGCTTCACCCGCTCTATGACGCGCTTGGCTTCACCTGGGTTCGCGGTCAGGGCATGGAAGTGGAAGGCTTCCGCAAGGAGGCCGGTGTGCCGTCTGAGAGATTCCTGACCAGCCCATACTACCATCTGCTCAGCAATAAGCTCGACCATCTGCGACGCCGGCTCGACCCGTCGGTGGTGTCGGAGTTTCCTGTTTTCGATGACCTCCGGCTTATGGGCATCACCGATTACATGGCTTTCGTCCATCCCTTCAGCGGCAACGCCAGTCAGGGCATGATGGGATCTTGGTCGACCGACAGCGCCGCGGGCTTCAGCGACAGCATGATTTCGGCGCTGCTGCGCATCCAGAGCCATCTCGCTATCGCCACCAAGATGGCGGTGCTCACCAAGCTCGCCGACAACATGATGACCACCTATCTCGGCGGCGACGCTGGCAGGCGCGTTCTTGACGGCCAGATCAAGCGCGGCGAGGGCGACACAATCCGGGCCGCACTGGTAATGGGAGATATGCGCGGGTCGTCGAGGCTCGCCGAAACCTCCGGCCGCGAAGTCTATATCGATACGCTGAACCAGTTTTTCGACGCCGTTGCCGCACCTTTCAATCGCAACGGCGGGCAGATCATGAGTTTCATCGGTGATGGCTTCATTGCCGTCTACCCTTGCGAAAGGCACCGTTCGCAGTCCGAGATCGCCTGCCAGGCTGCGCTTGCGGCCGCGCACAAGGCCAGCGCGCGCATGATGGATCTCAACCTGCGCCGAAAGGAGCAGGGGTTGTCAGACATCAAATTCGGTATCGGCCTGCATGTCGGCAATGTGATGTTTGGCAATGTCGGGCTTAAAGACCGGCTCACATTCTCTGTCTTCGGCTCGGCTGTGAACGAGGTCCAGCGCCTGCAGACCCTGACCAAGAAATATCCGCACAGCGTTCTGGCCAGCAAAGACTTCGCCGGCTATTGCGGCGCCAACAGCTGGCTGACGCTCGGCCACGAGGAACTGGCTGGCATCAAGCAGAAGCTGATGGTGCTTTCACCCGATCTGTCGGGAGCCCTCGTACCCGATGAAGACGGTGCGCCGGAGCCGATTCACGACCGAAGATCGGACGCCGAGCAGGTCATGCTGCTTCATCGCGATGCCGCGCGGATGGCGGCGGGCGACCCGAGTAAGCTCCAGTAAACCGCCGCGATCTGGCCCGATCGCCTTTGGTAGCCAGTTTGGTCGTCGGTTCCGCCACTGGCGACCGCTTCGAATCCAAGTTGCTCTGCGCTGACAATGCGCTAGTCTCGCTTTCTGGGGAGCTGCCAGAGTGGGGCTGGTGTGAGAATGAATTCGAGTGTCGATCTGCTGCGGATCGAAGACGTTGGCATCTCTTTTGCCATCATGGGGGGGCCGTTGCATGCCGTCAGGCGCGCAAATCTTCGCGTCCTGCCCGGTAAGGTTACTGCGCTTGTGGGCGAGTCAGGTTCCGGTAAATCGGTTCTCAGCCAAGCCGTGATGGGCATTTTGCCGAACACAGCCCATGTTCGCGGCCGGATCCTGTTCTCCGATCCTGAAAAGCCCGGCACGACGCAGGATATTCTCAAGATGTCGCGTGATGGGCCCGAAATCCGGGCGTTGAGAGGCAGCCGCATCGGCAAGATCTTTCAGGAGCCGATGACATCGCTGTCGCCGCTCCACACGATCGGCAACCAAGTCAGCGAATCCCTGCAGATTCATACGCCCATGGCTCGGGCGGAGCGCAAGGCGCGGACCGAGGAAATGCTCAGCCTCGTCGGCTTTCCCAATCCCAAGCGCGCCTATGACATGTATCCCTTCGAACTTTCTGGAGGATTGCGTCAGCGCGCCATGATCGCCATGGCGCTTATCTGCCGGCCCGCCCTGTTGATCGCCGATGAGCCGACGACGGCGTTGGACGTCACCATCCAGGCGCAAATCCTGCAATTGCTGCGCGGGCTTCAGACCAAGCTGAACATGGCGATGCTGCTGATCACGCACGACCTCGGCGTGGTCGCCAATGTCGCCGACGAGGTGGTGGTCATGTACCATGGCGAGATCATGGAGGCGGGACCTGTCGAGGCGATATTCCGCCGGCCAGGCCATCCTTACCTTAAGGGCCTGATGGCAGCCGTTCCGCATTTCGACCTGAAGCCTGGCGAAAGGCTAAAGGCGCTACGCGAGGTGCCGGTGAATGTCGGAAACCTGCTCGGCAAGCAGACCGCGCCGGCATCGGAGGGGCCGGACGACATCCTGCTGTCGGTCAGGGATCTGACAAAGACCTTCACCATCCGCAAGTCCGGATGGTTCGGCGGGGATCATCAAACCTCTGTTCGCGCCGTCGACGGTGTGAGCTTCGACATCAGGCGAGGTGAATGCCTGGGTCTGGTCGGCGAAAGCGGTTCCGGCAAAACCACCGTCAGCAAGATCCTCATGCGGGCCGTCACTCCCAGCGGTGGTTCTGTGATCTTCAACAGCCGCGAGGGACCGATCGACGTCCTGGCAGGCGAGGGAGAGGCCTTGCACATGCTGCGCGCGAAAATCCAGATGGTCTTTCAGGATCCGGTTTCGTCGCTTTCACCTCGCATGACGGTGGAGAACATCTTGAGCGAGCCGCTGGAAATCCATCAGCGCGGCAATGCCGCGTCCCGGTTAGCCATGGTCAAGAACCTGATGCAGGCAATCGGGCTCGATCCGCGCTTTATCAAACGTTACCCGCACAGTTTCTCCGGCGGGCAGCGTCAGCGTATCGGCATCGCGCGCGCATTGGCGCTGGGGCCTGAACTCCTGATCTGCGACGAGCCGGTTTCGGCGCTCGATGTCTCTGTCCAGGCGCAGATCCTGAACCTTCTGAAGGACCTGCAGAAGGAACTGGGCCTGACCTATCTGTTCATATCCCACAACCTGGCGGTGGTGGACTATATGGCAGACCGCATCGCGGTGATGTGCGGCGGGCGTATCGTCGAGCTTGCGCCGCGCGAAATTCTGCTTAGGAAACCGGTCCACCCCTACACGCGCTCACTGGTCGCCGCAGTGCCTTTCCCCGATCTCGACAGGCCGATGGATTTCGAGACGCTGAAGCTCGGCGGCGCTTCCGACACCAGCGCATGGGGACCGCAATTCCGCGACGAGGGCGAAGAGGATATGCTGTCGCCACTCGATCTTGGCGGTGGCCACCTCGTGCTGGCGCGACGTTCGGCCGATGTCAGCGAGCTGCGCCATTGATCAGCCGGCGCACCGTCCTTGGCCTTATGGCTTCGGCATTTCTGCCGAGCACGTTGCGCGCCGGCGATCTGGAGCCGGAATTTCTTCAGCCGCTGCTGAAGGCTCTGGCGCTGCCGGCACTCGCCGAACGCCTGCCCAAGAGCCCGCGCGTGTTGAACCTCGCTGCGATGGGCCGGCAGCCCGGCCAGTATGGCGGCACGCTGCGCACGATCATCGGCAGCCAAAAGGATATCCGGATGATGACCATCTACGGATATGCTCGCCTGGTCGGCTATGACGAAAAGCTCAACCTGCAACCCGACATTCTCGAAAGTTTCGACGTGGTGGACGATCGCGTCTTCACTTTCAAGATACGGGAAGGACATAAATGGTCTGACGGCAGCCTGCTGACGCCGGAGGATTTTCGGTATTGCTGGGAAGATGTCTGGCTGAACGATGAGCTTACGCAAGGCGGACTCGTCCCGACCCTGCTGGCGGGCGGCAAGCCGCCACGCTTCGAGATCGTCGATCCGTTGACGGTCCGCTATAGCTGGGATGCGCCTAATCCCGACTTCCTGCCCAAGCTCGCTGCCGCTTCGCCGCTATCGCTTGTCCTGCCGGCCGCCTATCTCAAGCAGTTCCACAAGAAATACCAGGATCCATTCCGGCTCGCCGGCCTGATGGAGGAGAACAGGGCCAGGAAATGGACGCTCCTGCATATCCGCATGTCGCGGCAGTATCGCCCTGAGAACCCGGAACTGCCGACACTCGATCCCTGGCAGAACCGGACCAAGCCGCCGGCCGAGCAGTTCGTCTTCGAGCGGAACCCGTTCTTTCATCGAGTAGACGAGAATGGCCGGCAACTGCCCTATGTTGACCGGGTGGTCATGAATGTTAGCTCGTCGGCGATCATTTCCGCCAAGACCGGTGCGGGCGAGAGCGACCTGCAATGCATGGGAATTGACTTTGCCGATTACTCGTTCCTGAAGGATGCGGAGAAGCGTTACCCGGTGAAGATGCATCTGTGGAAACGCACACAGGGTTCGCGGCTGGCGCTATTGCCCAATCTGAATTGTGCCGACCAGGTGTGGCGTGGCCTTTTTCGTGACGTGCGCGTGCGTCGCGCACTTTCGCTTGCTATGGACAGGCGCGAGATCAATATGGCGGTGTTCTACGGATTGGCGCAGGAAAGCGCCGATACGGTCCTGCCGGAGAGCCCGCTCTACCGGCCGGAATTCGCGAAAGCCTGGGTCGCTCATGATCCCGACCAGGCCAATGTCCTGCTCGATGAGGTCGGGCTTCAGACGCGTGACGATGACGGCCTGCGGATACTTTCCGACGGACGCCCGGCGCAAATTATCGTGGAAACGGCCGGCGAAAGCACACTGGAAACCGACGCGCTCGAACTCATCACTGATCATTGGCGCCAGATCGGCATCGCCCTGTTCGTCCGGACTTCGCAGCGCGACATCTTCCGCAGCCGCGCGCTTGGCGGCCAGATCATGATGTCGATATGGTCGGGCATCGACAATGGCGTGCCGACCGCCGACATGAATCCGTACCAGTTAGCCCCCACCATCGACGACCAGCTGCAATGGCCGCTCTGGGGAGCTCACTACTTGTCTCATGGCAAGGTCGGTGAGGCGCCTGATCTTCCGCCCGTGATCGAGTTGATGGCTTTACTCAAGCGCTGGAATGCATCGACCGAAGCTGCGGAGCGCGCCGAAATCTGGAACTCGATGCTGTCGATCTACACCGATCAGGTGTTTTCGATCGGCACTGTGAACGGAACGCATCAGCCGATCCTAACGTCCTCGCGGCTGCGCAATCTGCCTGACAAGGCGCTCTACGGCTACGACCCGACCGCCTATTTCGGTGTCTATATGCCGGACACATTCTGGCTTGGAGAGTCCTGAGCGTGTTTCGATATATTGTCTGGCGCATCGCCGTGATGGTTCCAACGCTGCTGATCATATCGGCGCTGGTGTTCACGATCATCGAGCTTCCCCCGGGCGACTATTTCGACAGCTATGTCAGCGAGCTTCGGGCTCAGGGCGAGGCGGTGGATTCCGATCGCATCCAGATGATGCGAAAGGAGTATGGTTTCGACAAGCCGCCAGTCATTCGCTACTTCTACTGGGTCGGCGGGATGCTGCACGGCGATTTCGGCTATTCTTTCGAATATGAGCTGCCGGTTCGCGACGTCATCGGCGACCGAATGTGGCTGACCGTGCTGGTTTCCTTCGTCACGATCATTTTCACCTGGCTCATCGCCTTTCCGATCGGCATGTACTCCGCCACGCACCAATACAGCTGGGGCGACTACGGCTTGACCTTCCTCGGCCTTCTCGGCCTTGCCATTCCAAACTTCATGCTGGCGCTGATCCTGATGTATTTCGCCAACATCTGGTTCGGCACGTCCATCGGCCATCTCATGGACCAGCAATATCTCGGCGAGCCGATGAGCTGGGCCAAGGCGAAGTCGATCCTTGCCCATCTCTGGATCCCGGTCTTGATCATCGGCACCGGGGGCACTGCAAGCATGATCAGGCGACTGCGGGCCAATCTGCTCGACGAGCTGCACAAGCAATATGTCGTGACCGCGCGCGCCAAGGGCCTTCATCCCTTCAAGGCGCTGGTCAAATATCCGCTGCGCATGGCACTCAATTTCTTCATCTCCGACATCGGCTCTATCCTGCCGGCCATCATCTCCGGCGCCGAAATCACAGCGATCGTGCTGTCGTTGGAAACGACCGGGCCGATGCTGATCAGGGCGCTGCAGAGCCAGGACATGTATCTGGCAGGGTCGTTCCTTATGTTCCTTGCCTTCCTGACGGTCATCGGTGTCCTGATTTCCGACCTGGCCCTGGCGCTGCTGGATCCACGAATTCGCTTGCAGGGCGGCAGCACCAAATGAACACGCAATCGCCGCTGCCTGCTCCAGGTGCCCCACTGCAACACTACGTATCCATCGCGCCCTTTGACCCACAGTCGGTCGAGGCGATGACGGCGGCGCAGTCGAAGGTCTTTCAGGCGTCGCAGTTGCGGCTGATGTGGTGGAAATTCCGACGGCACCGGCTTGCCCTTATATCCGGCATATTCCTGGTAGCGCTTTATCTCGGGATACTGATCTGCGAGTTCCTGGCGCCCTACAATCTGCACACGCGCAACATGGACTACATCTATTCGCCGCCGCAGCGGGTGCACCTGTTCCACAACGGCCAGTTCGTCGGGCCGTTCGTCTATGGCCGGCAGATGACGCTGGATATGGACACGCTCAAGCGGAACTACACCGAGAAACGGAATGATATTCAGCGGATACGTTTCTTCTGCAAGGGCGACAGCTACCGGTTCTGGGGCCTGATCGAAGGCGACAGGCATCTTGTCTGTCCTGCCGAAAACGGCCAGCTCTTCCTGGCCGGCACCGACAGGCTGGGGCGCGATGTGCTCTCGCGCATCATCTACGGCGCACGCATTTCACTGACAATCGGCCTGGTCGGCATCGGTTTCAGCTTTCTGCTCGGCATCGTCATCGGGGGGCTGGCCGGCTATCACGGCGGCATCTTCGACCTGATCGTTCAACGGATAATCGAAGTTCTGCAATCGATCCCCAGCATTCCGCTCTGGCTGGCTCTGTCGGCGATCATGCCGATAACCTGGAGTCCGATCCTGATCTATTTCGGCATCACCGTCATCCTCGGGCTGCTCCACTGGACCGGACTGGCGCGGGCCGTGCGCTCAAAACTTCTAGCCTTGCGTGAGGAGGATTACGTTCTGGCCGCGCAATTGATGGGCGCCTCGAGCAGCCGCATTATCCGGCGGCACCTCATTCCGGGCTTCATGTCGCATCTGATCGCGACGGCGACGATCTCCATACCCGGCATGATCCTGGGTGAGACGGCGCTGAGCTTCCTGGGGCTCGGCTTGCGGGCGCCGATAACCAGCTGGGGCATCCTGCTCACCGAGGCGCGCAGCGTCAGCGTGATCGCGTTCTATCCATGGCTGCTTTTGCCGATCCTCCCCGTCATTCTCGTCATCTTGGCGTTCAACTTCCTCGGCGACGGCTTGCGGGACGCCGCAGACCCCTACAAGTGACATCGCTATTCCGCCGCACGCCGGGCCGCAGATTCCAACCGGCTTGCCGGCGGGCTGTTCGGCTGTTGCAGCGTTCACCGTTCGCCTCTAGAGCGGTTCACCGTTTCACGGAAACAGCAACCCGCTCTATCTCATTGTTTTGACGCAATTCCGGAAGGAAAACCGTTTCCACTTTTCCTGGAATTGCTCTATATGCGGCAAGGCTGGATCGGGTCCGGCACGCTACTCTTGCGTTTCACCCGGGTCGCGGGCATTGCCGGATTCTTGGGCTGGTTCAGGACACACAAACGCATATGAGTCGCCTCGAGAGTTTCATCCGCAGGCTGACGGCACAGCGCGACATTCTCGATCAGGTCTGCGCGGAGGTGGCGAAGATCGAGGGCCCCATCCTCGAGCTCGGCCTCGGCAATGGCCGCACGTTCCACCATCTGCGCGAGCGCCTGCCCGGACGCAGGATCGTGGCGTTCGACCGCGCACTGGCCGCACACTCCAGCTCAATTCCCGAAGCCGAAAACCTGGTGCTCGGCGAAATACGCGAGACGGCGATCAGGTTCATTGGCATCGACGCCGCTCTTGTTCATGCCGACATCGGCACCGGCTATGAAGATCGCGACGCAGTGACCGCTACCTGGCTTCCCGATCTGACCGCGGGCCTGCTTCGCGTCGGCGGCATCGTGGTCAGCGGCACGCCGCTCGATCACCCGCAGTTGCAACGCGTCCCGCTGCCGCCTTCGGTGCCTGCCGATCGTTACTTTATCTGCAGGCGCGTGTAAGGGACCGGGACGACCGAGTCTTCAAGGGATCGTATAGACTGCTATCTCCCGCTCAATGCCGCGCAGCGAGACCTCATGAGGCACGGGCGTCAGCGCCTTCCTTTGCAACAGATCGGCGGTGAGATTGTCGTCGACCACCGCACGAGTGGCGAAGATCGCCTGTGCATTGGCAAGATTCTGGACCCGCGAAGCAATGTTGACCGTCTGGCCGAAATAGTCCTGTCGCTCGTTCATAGACACGGCGATGCAGGGGCCGGCATGGACTCCGATCTTGAGCAGCAGATCCTCGCGCCCGCTCTTGTCGTTGAGCGCACGCATGGCATCGCGCATCCTGAGGGCCGCGGCAATCGCACGATCAGGGGTCGCGAAGGTCGCCATCACCGCATCCCCGATCGTCTTCACTACCGCGCCTGCCTCCGACGCGACGATCTCGTGCAGAACCTGGAAATGCTCGCGCACGAGATCGAAGGCCGAAAGGTCGCCCACACGCTCGTAGAGCGCGGTCGATCCACGCAGGTCTGTGAACAGGAAAGTCAGGCTGGTGATCTTCAGGCGCTGGTCGACGGCCAGAGTATCCGTGCGATAGAGGTCGCGGAACGTCTGGTTGGTGAGCAGGCGCTTGGCGGTGAGAAAGGGCCGGCGTTTGCCCAGAAATTCATGCAATTCATGGCCCGCGATGAAAACCGCCGGCAACACACGCGTATCGGTCCTGTTTTCCAGCGAAATGCGCAACGGGCCGGGTTGCATCTCCAGCGTCTGGCTCTGGACATGGTCGCGGTCGAAGACCAAAGAGAGGCTTCGGCGCTCCTTTGTTGGTTCGCCCTTCACGTCGATGAACTGCGCCGAATGGGTGACCGGCTCGAAGACGATGACGAATTCGGACGGAAGTTGGATGGGCAGAACCGCCTTTTCACCCGGCGCAAGCTCGATATCCTCCAGCGAGAAGGCTTCCATCTTCTTCGTGAAATCCTCATCCGGCACATCGATGCCGGACGCCCAGTAGATCTGGCGGAAATATTCCACCAATGGCAGTTCGTGCGGATTGTGGGCGGCAATCCTGCGCATGCGGGGACTGACGGTGAACGTCACCTCGACCATCTCGTCCAGGGTCGGCGCATAGCCCTGGGAACACAGCGCGCAGGTGTATTCGTCCTTCTGCAGGGTTTTCAGCGTGGCGTTGGTGTCGAGCACGCCGCCACAACCGGGGCACAGAACATTCCAGGAAATGTCAAAGATGCCCACCCGCGCCGCATGGAGAAAGGCGCCCATGGTGCGCTCCTCGTCGAGGCCATGCTTGCTGGCGAAGGCTAGAACATTGATGCGGCAAAGTTCGCGGTCCTCGCCCTCGGCGATGATCCGCTTGATCGCGTCGATTGCCAGAGGATCGACATCTGCCGATTGCCGCAGAAGCGAGAACAGGTCCTGAGCTTCGTTCATCGTGCAGGCTCCGGAAAATGCGCCCGAGGCATGTTGACCGGATCGCTTTTTGGTCCGAGCGCCGCATTTTACTTCGAAACGGGCCGTGCGGCTATTCGAATAGACAAGTCCTTTCCAATCGGCCGATTTTCACCGGTCGCAAGCGGCATTATGATAGTCCACGGGCATTCACCCTGGGGAGTCTCTCCCATGCCGACATACGACGACCCGCCATTTCCCACGGCCCTGCGCCTTTTTTCGGTGGCCGTCATCATCGTCCTAATCGTGGGCGCGGGCCTGTTTTTCGCGCCTGTGCTGGTCAAGCCTCGGTGGCCTTGGGCCGTGACGCCGTTCAATGCCCGCTTCCTCGGCGGCTTCTACACCGCCGAAATGGTCGTTATGGCGGCGCTGCTGTTCTGGAACCGCTGGTCGCCCGGCAGACTCGTGCTGGTCATGGCCTTCATCTTCACCGTCATCGTGTCGGCGGCTTCGTTCATCAATCTCGGCTATTTCAACTTCGAGCGCAAAGCGCCGTGGCTGTGGTTTTTGGTCTATCTTGGCTCGGTCGCAGTATCGGGGCTGTTCCTGTGGCAGGCCTGGGATCGTCCTTCTGCAAAGGGCGTCACCTTAAACCCGGCATGGCGCGGCTACATGCCGGTGGAATTGGCGATCCTCGGATTCTATGGCATCGGCCTGTTGGTGTTTCCCCTGACATTCAGTAGCTTCTGGCCATGGCCGATCGATGCCTTCCACGCGCAGGTCTACAGCGCCATCTTCCTCGCCGGCGCGGGGGGCATATTTCTCGCCTGGAGAAGCGCGCCGCGCGAGGAGCTGGTGGTGCTCGGCCTGGCGCAGTTTTTGGTTGGCCTGCTTGCCATCCTTGGCCTCGTCATCACCGACGCTGCGGTGCACCGGATCGACTGGACGGCGACCGGGACGTTGTGCTGGCTCGCTCTTTTCGGCTGGATCGGCATCAGCGGCGTCTTCAAACTCTACGCCGCCTCCCGGTATTTTAGCTCGCAATCGGCATCATAGCTTGCAGACACGGCTGGATTTCCAGGTGAGGTCCGGTGCATCGTGCAGGGCCGATTGCCTTCGCCGGGAACGCCATGACCAGCACGACCTCGCCATCGTCCGAGAAGATCCGGCCACAGCTCCGATCCATCCGGTCAAGCGATGCGGAGGCGCTTTGCGCTATCTTCAACATGCCGGGTTTCCGCTGGGGCACGTTCAGGATGCCTTTCGAGAGGGTGGAGCAGGTGGAGCGGCGTATCGCCAAGTCCGGCCAGGAAACCACCTGGATCGTTGCGGAGGTGGACGGCAAGATCGTCGGCCATGGCAGCCTGATCGTACAGGGCTCGCCGCGCCGTTCGCATATCGGCGAGATCAACATCGGCCTTCACGACGCCTTTGTCGGCAAGGGGATCGGCTCCGCCATACTTGGCGCGCTGCTTGACGTGGCCGACAACTGGCGGGCCCTGAAGCGGGTCGAATTGACCGTCTATGCCGACAACGAACCGGCTATCCGTCTTTACACGAGCCACGGCTTCGAGATCGAAGGTCGGCATGTGAAGGCCGGTTTTACCGACGGGCGGTACCACGACCTCCTGAGCATGGCCCGGCTGCGGTTCTGAGATCCGCTGTTGGCCTTGGCCGTGCAGCCGATCTGACATTTTGTGCCGAGTCGGCGAACGGGTGATTGCTGATGGAGAACTCCGTGGGATACGGTCAATTTCGTCTTACACCATTTGATCGCGTTGCGTGGGCCGAGCGCGTCCAGCAAGTCTGGTTCCCTTGGCCTCTGCACCGCAAGCGGCTGACGGGAACCAATGACCGCCGTCTTTGACCCGACCCCTACGCCTCCGGTGGAAATTCTGGCTTTGCTGTCGCCACTCTGCCCGGAAGTCGTGCGTGACATCGAGCAGAACTGGAATGCACCGGTTTCCGACTACGCCCGCCACCTGTGGCGACCTGTGGCGCGGCCTGCTTCGGGCCCGGCGATCGCCGCGCGCTCGATCCTGCGCGAAGTCCTGCACCGGCGCCTTGGTGCGATCATGCAGCCGGAGGAGATCGGCAAGGCCCTCGAAGAGTTCGAGCACAGACCGGTGATTCAGGCCGGCCTGCACTGCCTGCTTCTGATGGACCGGATCACCTTCGATGCCCTCCTGCTTGCTTGGCTCGGCGCGGTCGAAAACGGGCTGTCGGTCTTCTTCGGCTTCATGGGAACGACAATGACCATGGAGACAATTGGCCGGGAGGGGCCGGGATGGCTCGATGTCGGCGGCGACAAGATCAACCTGTTTGGCATAGGGCGCCACAAACTGTGCCGCAAAAGTGCCTGCGTGGCCGGTCCCGTCTCCCTCAACAAGCGCGCGCTCGAAGCGGTGGGCGATGAAACGGATGCCAGCCGCTGGCTGGGCACACTGCTTACCAGTCAAGACAAGGTGTTTGGAACCGCTGCCGATGCGCTGACAGCCTTCAACCAGGATCTGGTCGCCAATTGGGATTGTTCCGGCGTGACCCGGCCGGTTTTCATCGATGATCGGCTAGCCGCGGCCGCCATGGTCCGGCATCTGCAATATGACGGCAGCCTCCTCTCCAGCCTGCTCTTTGAACCCGCGAGGCGCCAGCGTCTCGAACGTGCCTTGCAAGAGACCGCATCGGGCCCATTTGGCAGATTCCTGCCCAATGCCACAGCCTATTTCTGGGGCATCCGCGAGGAGCGCGTGCGCAAGCTCGTTCTCGAGGGCGGGCACCTGATCGAGCCTGACAGGCCGCACGGTCTTTCCATCCCGTTCGAGCGACCGCATCTCAGGCAGGCGCTGCTGGACGGCATGCTGCTGCCGAACTTGTTCCTGGCGTTCCTCGTTCTTGCCATATTGCCCCGCGTGCGGGTTGTGGGCGGCCTGAGACAGATTGGCTATGTAGCGCTTTTCCACTCGATCCTGCTGGCCGCGCTGGACGAAAACGCGCAGGAAGAGCGCGATCTGGCCGCGGAGCTGCAGGTTCAGGAAAATGCGTGGGGCGTGCGGGTCATCGATGAAAGGATCTCTGTCCGCGAGCAGCTTGCCGGCCTGCCGGCAGGGGCTCTCTTCCCGGAACTGCTCCGGCAATATCGTTTGCGGACATTTGCCGAGACGACCGACGACCTGAAACTGGTTCGCGAAAACGCCCGATGGCGCAAGATCGGCCACGCAGAGATCAAGGCGACCTGAGCCTAATCTGTCATTGCACGGCACCGGCCTTGCGGAGCCCGTCCACCATGAGTTCGAAATCGGCAGGGTTCTTGTAGGGCAAGACTTTGCGTCGGTAGTCCAGCGAATAGTCCGGATTGACGCGCAGCACCTCCTGCCATGCCCCACGGGCCTCGTCGAAACGGCCCAGATGGCCGTAGCTGGCGGCCAGAAGCGCGCGCGAGACATCGGTGGCAGCGTTGCGAGCCAGCCGTTGCAGCAAGCGGTCAACGGCCTCTTCGTACCTTCCGAGTTGAAACGATGCCAAAGCCTGGAAATGCAGAAGCACATCCGGAAAGTATGGATTCAAGGTCTTGCCCCGGGCGAAACTCTCGAGCGCCTCTTCGGACCTGCCCGAATAGTGCAGCGCCTCGCCGAGGATCACGTGCCCTTCGGCGAAGTTCGGATTGAGGGCTATCGCGTGCTCGGCTTCGTTGATGGCCTTATCGTGCCGTCGTGTATACAGCTTGACGATAGCCAACGCCCAGTGCGCCCAGGGATCGCTCTCATCCAGCGTTACCGCTCGCGTCGCAGCCTCTTCCGCTTGCGCCATCGATTCCGGCGGCGACCCACTCCACCTGTTCAGGTAATCGAGCCCGTGCGTCAGGGCGAGGAAGGCGTGGGCAGAGGCAAATTTCGGGTCAAGTTCGATGGCACGTTGCAAGAGATCGCGGGCTGCGACGTTCGTCTCCTTCGTCAGCCGGTGCCACAGCTCTCGGCCCCGTAGGAAATAGTCATACGCCTCCGTGTTGCGCGCATACTCGGGCGCCAGCCGCTGACGGTCGCCCTCAGTCAGATTGAGCGCCAACGCACCGACGATCTGCTGCGTCACGTCGTCCTGCACGGCGAATATGTCGGTCAGGTCGCGATCGAACCGCTCCGCCCAAAGATGGCCGCCGGAGGCTGCATCGATGAGCTGCGCGGTAATGCGCACCCTGTTCCCCGACTTGCGTACGCTGCCCTCAAGCACATGCCGCACGCCGAGCTTCGTGCCCACCTCCTGCACCTGGACGTTCTGGCCTTTGAAGGTGAACGACGAATTGCGTGCGATGACGAAGAGCTGCGACAGTTTGGACAGCGCGGTGATGATGTCTTCAGAGATGCCGTCGGCGAAGTAATCCTGTTCGGCGTCACCACTCATGTTGGCGAACGGCAGGACGGCGATCGACAGTTTGGGCGGCGCTGCCGTCGCGGGCCGGCTCGGCGCGGTTTCCGGGGTCGCGGCCGCCTTGGTTCCGGCGCTGCCGACTTGCAGCGAATAGACCCGGATCGGCTCGGCGATGTTCTTGAGCTGCGTGCTGCCGAGATCGCTGACCGAGAGGTCGAGCCTGGCCTTGACCTGGCGATAGGCATCCTCGGACAGACAGATGGTGCCGGGCGCCGCGACACCCTCCAAACGCGAGGCGATGTTGACGCCGTCGCCCATCAGGTCGCCGTCGCTCTCTTCGACCACATCGCCCAGATGGATGCCGATCCTGAACTCGATGCGGCGGTCCTGCGGCACGCCGGCATTGCGCTCGACCATACCATTCTGAACCTCAACGGCGCAGCGCACGGCATCCACCACACTGCGGAACTCAACCAGCGCCCCATCCCCGGTGCGTTTGATCACCCGCCCGTGGTGCACTTCGATGGTCGGATCGATCAGGTCGCTGCGCAGCGCCCGCAACCTCGCCAAAGTACGATCTTCGTCCGCGCTCGCGAGCCGGCTGTATCCGACCACATCGGCAGCCAGGATTGCCGCTAGCTTACGATTCTCGCTCATGGGTCGTCTCCTCATCTCCAGGATAGCAGGAAGACGGAGGGTAAGAGGGAACTTTCGCAAGGGACGGCCAGGCAGCCGCCCGAATCGACGCTCTGCCACAGAACCCACACTAATCGCTCGATGCCCATTTGCGTTGCCGCTTGCTGGTCGACGGCTATCGGTTCATCCTTGTGTGAATACCCGGCCGTGAAGTGCGTAGCTAGATCACGCCGTCACGGCCCCTGGTGAGGTCTTGTTCGATGGACTGCGCGGGCTGCGGTTTCGAGGTTGAGGGCGGTTACGCTTTCTGTCCGAGGTGTGGCAGGCGCCAGCCCGTGCCATGCTCCAGTTGTGGCTACGTCTGCGCACCTGATTTCGAGTTCTGTCCGAAATGTGGGACAAGCGTCGGTGCGCCGGCAAAAGCCGTCGAACGGCCTGATCCGACACCAAGCCGGACCATTGTGCCGCCTTCTCGAACTCCGTCGCTGCTTGCAAACATCGAAAGCGAAGACGGGCTGCATCCCGTCTCTGACGCCGATCGCAGGACGGTAACGGTCTTGTTCGCCGACCTTTGCGGCTTCACCACACTCAGCGAGCAGCTCGACCCAGAGGTCATGCAAACGCTGCAGAACGAACTATTCAAGGAATTGACAGCGGCAGTGCGAAACTTTGGTGGTTTTGTCGACAAGTTCATCGGCGATGCACTGCTTGCCTTGTTCGGTGCACCGGTCGCGCATGAGGACGATCCGGAACGTGCGCTTCGCGCCGCTCTCGACATGATGGCCCGGACGGCACGGCTCGGCGAAAGCACCTTCCACTCCGGCTCGCCTCTGTTGCTTCACATCGGCATAAACACTGGTCCGGTCGTTACTGGGGGATTGGGCATCGGTACCGCCAAATCCTATTCGGTAACCGGCGATACGGTGAATACGGCGCAACGCCTGCAATCGCTGGCCGCACCGGGTGAGGTGCTGGTTGGCGAGCTCACTCACAGGCTGACCCGGCATGCCTTTGCTTACGAGTCGCTGGGTGATGTCGTGCTTCGCGGCAAGGCTGGCAGCGTGCTCGTCCACCGACTGGATGGACCGCTTGCGGCGCCGCGTGCAGCGCGCGGGCTCGAGGCGCTCGGCCTCAGCGCGCCGATAATAGGCCGCGGTGCGGAGCTCAATAGAATGCTGGCCAGCCTTGATCAGGCGTGCGGCGGCTCGGCCCAGCTTGTCCGCCTCGTCGGAGAAGCCGGTATCGGGAAATCGCGGCTGGTGAGGGAGTTCGTCGCCCGCGTCGGCGACGAGGATCGTTTTCGCAACGTCGCCGTGCGGCAGGCCACGTGCTCGCCGCTTGGCGAACAATCATTCGGCGCTTTGGGTGCAGTGGTGCGCAGCGCTGCCGGGATGATGCAAAACGACAGTGGGGAGGAAATGCGGGGCAAGCTCGCAGACTTGCTTACCGATCTCGGCCTGCAGGGCGAGGAGGTGAAGCGGCTGATGCCTTTGCTCTACCATGTGCTTGGGCTTGGCGACCCCGACGCCACCTTGCAGTATGTCGAGCCCGAGCAACTGCGGCGGCAAATTCTCTACGCGGTCCGCACGATCATCGAACGGCGGCTTGCGTTGTCGCCGCTGTTGATTGTCGTCGAAGACCTCCACTGGGCCGACGCCGTGTCGCTCGAGGCACTGCGTTTCGTGATGGACAGGTTGGAACGCACGCGGTTGATGTTGCTGGTCACGCATCGTCCGGCGCCGCACAACGACCAGCTCGACTCAAGTCGAGTCAGTCACACGGCGCTCAGGCTTTCGCCGCTCAACGGTGATGACGGTCGTAGCCTGCTGGCGGCGCTTTTCGGCGAGAGCTGGGTAAACACCGCAGGAGGGCTTCCCGACCAGATCCTCGAGCGCGCGGGCGGCAACCCGCTTTTCATAGAGGAGATTGTTCGTGGCCTTATCGATCGCGGTATTCTGGTGCGCGAGGGCCAGCGATGGCGGACTGTGGCAGGCGAAGTCGCAACCGGCATTCCCGCCACTATCCAGGCAATGTTGCTTGCCCGCGTCGACCGGCTGCCCCAAGAGGTGCGGCGGTTGGCCCAGGAAGCCGCGGTAATCGGCCCGCGCTTCGATGCCACACTTCTAAAAGCCGTGACAGCCGACCCCGGCCGCCTGGAAGCCGGCTGCGAACTGCTTTGCGATGCGGAAATCATCGAGGAAGTTGCCGGATCAGGTTCGGTCTCATCGCAAAGCTACCGCTTTACGCAAACGCTGCTGCAGGACGTGATCTATCAGAATCTGCTCCTGCAACGCCGGACCGACATCCACGGGCGGGTCGGTGCCGCCTTGGAGCAACTGTGCGGCGACAAGCCGGAACGGCTCGAGGATTTGACCGTGCTCGGCCATCATTTCGCACAGAGCGCCGAGCGGGAAAGGGGCGCGCAATACCTGCAGGCGGCGGGCGATCGCGCTCGCATGATATATGCCAACGACGACGCCCTTCGTTTCTACGAGCGAGCCATGACTGCGTTGGGCGCGGTCGGGCAAACACCGCTCAAACTGGCAATTGCAGAGCGCATTGCCGATTTGAGCGGTCCGCTAGGCCGCCGCGAGATCGCGCACCAGCACTACGAGACGGTCTTGCAGGCATATCGCGAGTCGGGCGATCGCGTCGCTTCGGCGCGAGTTTTGCGCAAGATCGGTCGGCTGTTCTGGGACGTCGGCAAGCGGGACAACGCAGAATCCCGTTATGCCGAAGCGGCAGCGCTTCTCGATGGCGCGGATGCCCCGGTCGAGCAGGCGCATCTCTGGCAAGAACGTGGCCGACAGGCGTTTCGTGGCGGAGATCACGCTCTCGCGGCAAAATGGGCAGACGCGGCGCTGGATTGCGTACGTACTCTGACAGCCGAGCATGCCTCAGAGATGGGGCGTGATGCCACTCTTGTGACCGCCGAGGCACTCAATACCAAGGCTGTTGCGCTGGCTCGCCTTGGGCGAGACCATGAAGCCGTGCGTCAGATTGAGCGCAGCATCGAATTGGCCGAAGCCGCCGGTCTGCTGGGCGCGGCCTGCCGCGGCTACACCAATCTCGGCGTGCTCTACACGACCATCGATCCGGCACAGGCCATAAAGGTCTGTCGCCGCGGTCTTGAAGTGGCGCGCCATATTGGTGATTTGGGCTTCCAGGCGCGCCTCCTCGCCAACCTGGCGGTTGCTTGTTGCACTTTCACGGATCGCTGCCCAACGGAGGGCGTGCCTGCTGCCGAGAAGGCCATCGAGATCGACCGGGCGCTCGACCAGCGCGAGCACCTGCCGGTGCCGTTGATCGTGCTTGGGCAGATCCACCAGTGCAACGGTCGTCCGGAACTGGCGGTTGGCTTGTTCCAAGAAGCACTGGACGTAGCGCGCGAAACGAGTGAGCCTCAACTGCTGTTTCCGTGCTATGATGGCCTTGCAACGCTTAACCTCGACCTCGACAATCTGGCCGAGGCTGAACGCTACTTTTCCCTGGCGCAGGGAATATGCGCCCAGCACGGGCTCGACCCGGAAGCGCTTGTGGTGCTGCCTTTTCTCGATTAGCCGGGTGGGAGGTTGAAAAATGTCCGCGCGTATTGACTTGGTACCGCTTCAACCGGGCGATCGTGCGCCGAACGTGGTGCTCGACGCCATCACCCAGGAAGGCAAGATCGCGCTTGACGACTTCCGCGGACAAAAACCGGTGCTGGTCGGTCTGTTTCGAGGTCTCCATTGTGCGTTCTGCCGGCGCCATATCGCAGCCCAGGCGCGGCTTGATCCGGAACTGCGCGAAAAGGGGGTGGAAAGCCTGACGGTGGTCAACACGCCGATTGAGCGGGCGCGTCTCTATTTCCGCTATCACCCGATGCCGAATCTGCTTGCGGCTTCCGACCCCGAACGCGCTTCACATCGTGCCTTTGGACTGCCCAACCTCGAATTCACCCAAGACGAAACGAACTGGCCGTACAAGGTCTCGATGACAGCGGCAAAGGATATGCGGGTCGACATACCAGGCGAGTTGCCCGCTCTCATGGATCCTTTTGCGGCCAGCGAATTCCTCGACAAGAAGGACCATTACGAAGTGACCGAGGCCGACGAGCAGATGATGGCAACGGGTCACGGACAACTGATCGGTCAGTTCCTGCTGGACCGTCAGGGGGTCGTCCGCTGGAGCTTCACTGAAGTCCCAGAGGGTGGGCGATACATGTTTGGGGCGCCGAACCCGCAGGAGCTGATGTCAGCCGTGTCCCAGGTCGCCCAATAGACTTGCGACCAAGGTAGTCGGCGGACACCGACAAAAAAGCAGAAGAGGTTTGTTCACCGTTCATTCGAGTACGGCCTCGACAGTGGCAACAAAGTCGTCGAGCGAGCGATCCCCGCGAACCTCGATGCGCGGAAGGTCGATGGGGTCGCAATCGAGGTCCGCCGGCCCGTGTTTGCCGCCGAAGCCGATCCGATAGCCGCACTCTTTGGCCAGCCGGCCAAGCCGTCGGTCGGTGACAGAGAAGGGTGCCGCGAACGTCGTGGTTGGACGACCGGTCCACCGTTCGATGAACATACGAGAACGCAGGAGCTCGGCGGCCAAGTCAGAACTCGACAGACCATCGATCGCGCGATGCGTCGCCAGATGGCTTCCGAAGAACGCACCTTCGCCGGCGAGGCGTCGCACCATCCCGGCGTCCATAAGCTGCGTCGGCGGACCACTGTGGGCGTCCCACTGGGCACTTTTGCCCACCAAGTCCGTCACCAGGAATACTTCCGCGGTCAGGTCGTTCTTGCGCAAGGTCGGCCAGGCATGGTCGGCAAAGTTCTGGAAGCCGTCATCGAAAGTGATGAGCACTGGGCGGCCAACGAAAGGGTGGCGGTTGGCAATGGACCATTCCAGCTGCTCGGACATAATCGCGTGAAAGCCATTGGAACGCAGCCATGCCATCTGGCCTTCGAATGCGGCGGGCGTGCACCGAAAACGGGCGAGCGCGGCCGGACCATCATCGGCGACGCTGTGATACATAAGGACAGGGATACGCTGCCGCCGCTCGCTACGTGCGACGTCGCGGCGCAAGGCCCGTGCCCCGCCCCAAACGATATTTCGCGCGACCCCAATACCGATGGGTGCGCGGATCGGCACATGATCAATCATCGGTTCCGTCGCCACGTCGTCTGGTGACAGGCGGTGGAAGCGGTCTATGCAATAGAGCTCGGTCTGGATCGATTGCTCGAGGACGAGGCCTTCAGTCGCTGCCAGCGTCTCTGAGATCGCTTGTGCGCCGAAAGTGTTCCAGTCGAAGCCCGTCCTTTCAACATTGTCACGGAGTACGAATGCGTGTGCGCTGATGAAACTGCCGCCAGGCGCCAACGCCTCAACAAATTTCTTGGCGATACGCCGCAACTCGGCGAGATCATCCATGTAGTAGAGCACTTCCGAACAGACGATCAGATCCATCCCACCTGGCAGCGTGTCCGCCGAGAAATCCAGCACACCGAATTCAACATTCGGCTGATCGCTGCATCGCGCGCGCGCCCGCCCGATGGCTATGGCGGAGATGTCAGTTGCGGTCAAATGGCCCACTCGCGGCGCCAGCTGCCGCGTGAAGTGGCCCTCCGCGCAGGCCAGCTCAAGCGCCCGTCCGATAGGACCGGCAGGCAGAATTTCGAGCTGCCGCTCATATTTTTCCTGCTCATAGGGTGAACTGTAGTTCCAGGGGTCCTCCGTCGCGAAATAACGATTCCAGAAAGACGTGCGATCATTGTCGTGGTCATCCGCGGCCCGTGGACGGCGCGGCACTGCAAGAGGCTCTGTAATTTCGGCGCTCGACCGAACCAGCCCCTGCGCTTCAGCGACCAATCGGGCGAGTTCGCCGAAGTGGCTGTCCGGATCAGACGGATGCTCCGCCATGGGCAACGACGCCTCGGCTGCAGACAGGTTTGAATCGTCGGCAACGCCGCTCTGCGAGGCCAGCTTAATCCAATGGCTCCTTGTCACTTTCCCGAGCGCGCCGAACTGCACGCGGGCCCCGATCCGGCCGTCCACCATCAGATAGGCATAAATTTGGTCGATTCCTTCCGGCAATTCTATCGAGATCGGATTTCGAGCGTCGACGCGAATTCCCAGTGTCCGTGCCAGTCTGCGCGGCGCGGCGAGATCGTCGAAGTCGAGAAGCATTTGCTCAAAGTGATACTGGACGCGGCGACCCGCAGCGGGATCGTCCCAGATCTTGCCGAGTTCGATGATCAGCTCGGTGAGAGAGCCGCCGAACCTCTCCCATCTGGCAGCCAGTTGCGTTGGCACCGATAGGCTTCCTACCAAAAGGCCATCGAAGACCACCTTGGCGACCTCACGCGCCCACTTACGTCCTGCCGGGAGCGCGCGCAGGGACTGCGGGTTGATCGAGTGCGAGCCGCCGCCGCAATCCGACGCGGCGTTCCACAGTGCGAACCACGCGAGTGCCTGGGAAGCGGTGCGGCCGTTCGCCTCGATCGCTCCATTGGCGTGAGCCGACGCTGGGTGTTTGACCCTGGGATCAGGAGAAAAGCCGCGGGCGATCACGATTTCCGCATCTGCCAGCATCTGCGTCGAATTGCGGGAGAGCGAGTTGGGGCTGACGCTATAGAAAGCGAGCGGCTCGTCGACCATCACCCAACGTTTGCCTAGACGTGCGAGGCGCTGCCACAGATCCCAGTCCTCACAGGTGCGCAGCGACACATCGAAACCGCCCAACTCGACAATTGTCTCCCGGTCGACCAGCAGCGCGTGAGTGCGAATGGCACACCGGCGGGCGAAAGTTTCGAAGGGCTGGATCGCAACCTCAGTTGAGATGCTCGACGGGGTGAGTTCGCCATCGGGCATCACGCGCCGAGAACCGCAATAGGCGGCCACTGCATCGGGCGTGGTTTTCAATGCGGCCAGCATTTTCGCAAGGAAGCTGGCATCCACCCAATCGTCCGCGTCCAGAAACATGAGCCATTGGCCGCGCGCTGTCGAAATCCCGCTATTGCGCGCGCCGGCGGCGCTATATGCGCAAGACCTCAACGCCCGAAATCGGGCATCGTGCTCCACATAACCGGCAATGATAGCGGGGGTGCGGTCCGTGGAGGCGTCGTCGACGATGATCGCCTCCCAATCCACTATTTCCTGATCGAGAAGGCAATCGAGCGCGCGCGCCAGCGTTACCTCCGCGTTGTGCGCAGGAACCACGATTGAAACCAAAGGATTAGACGCCACGCCGTCCTACCCGCGCCTAGTTCGAAGGTGGAACAGGATGCGTTGGTCTTTCTCGGCGCAGGCCGTCACAATCGACGCCGATCCGTCCGTCGACCATCATCCATCACGACTATATCCAGTACCTGGTAGGTCTTCCGGCGGATGCCGGCAAGCGTTGCGCCGATGGTTTTCTTGGCATCGAACATCGGTATCACACCGCCTGCGGTAGCATTGTCCTGGATCATCGAGCTTTCGTTTTCTTCGGCAAGAGTCGGCGAATGTCAAAAACGTGCCCGGCGCAACGGTCTAGCTCGGAACGATGAAGTCTTGCACCACAACTTCGGCTTCTTCAAGGTAGGAGTAATGGGGGACATAGACGTCGTTGCCTGCCGATTTGAGGGAAGGTTAAACCACGATGCCACTCATGAATCGACGATTGGGAGCCGGGTATCTGGCGCGCCCGGCACGACATTTCGGAGATCTGACGGCACTGCTGGCGGTGATTGCCGGGCCGCTCGTCCTTGGGATCGCCCTCTTGTTGGCCGGTCCGGTACAGGCACAGGCGCCGGCGGCCGTCCCGCCTGAAAAGGTCAAACAGCTGTTCGAGCTTCTCGACGATCCGTCAGTGAAGGCCTGGGTGGCCGAACAGCGAAAGCAGGGCTCCGGGCCGGCGGGAGCGCCTGCCGAGGCGGGGGCTTCGCCGGCCGACATATCGTCCGACCCCGCGGCCGCACCGGGCCAGATGAATACGATGGCATCCTCGACGCTCGATCGGATCAAGCATCATATCGAAAGAATTGCGCGAACCGTGCCCTTGCTGCCAGGTCAGTTCGCGCGCGTTCGCACGGAGACCATGGACGATATGTCAAGCAAGGGCTCTGCCGGCGTATTCATGCTGATTGCGATCTTCATCGCCGCCGGCGTGGCGCTCACCTGGGCAATGTACAGGCTCACCCGTCCGTTTCGTCTTTGGATCATCGCGCAGTCGAAGGATACGCCGATTGGGCGAGCCAAGAAGATTGGCGGCCGCACGCTTTATTCCAGCCTGCTGATCGTATCGTTCGCGCTGGGCAGCGCCGGTGCGTTCATGTTGTTCGACTGGCCAATGCTTATCCGCGAGATCGTGCTGACATTTCTGATGGCTGCGGTCGTTACGGCGGGTGTGCGCATGTACCTCGCAGCCATGCTCGTCCCTTCCTTCATGAAAGTCGAGAACGCCGTCGAGGTTCGTGCTTTGCCGATCACCAACGAAACGGCCGACCATTGGTTCTATTGGCTACCCCGGATCGTCGGCGTCTTCGCCTTCTTCGGCGCGGCGTTTATCCTCTTGCCGGGTCTCGGCATCGATCGGGACGGAATGCTGGTCCTGTCAACGGGCGCCGATTTCGTACTGCTGTTGCTCTTGCTGCTTGCGGTTTGGCGTCGACCAAGAACACAGCGAGACGGTGCGCACCAAAGCGGCCACACGGCAGCGACATGGCTATTGACTGCTTATTTCGTCGTTCTGTTCCTGCTGCGCATCGCCGGCCTCAATATATTATTCTGGTTTACCTTCGCCGCATTCTTCCTGCCTTTGGCGGTCGTGCTGACGCAGCGCGGGGTCAATTTCGTCCTGCGGCCGGGTTCGGAGGATGCTGGCCGGCCTACGATCCCGGCGGTGACGATCGCTGTCATCGACCGCGGAGTCCGGATGATCTTGATCCTGGCGGCGGCTTATTTTCTCGCGCGTGTCTGGGGCCTGGACATGCAGTCGATGCGGGACAGCGATACGACGACCACGGTCGTATTGCGCGGCCTGATCAATGTCGTGGTCATTGCCCTCGCAGCCGATTTCGGCTGGTCGATCATCAAAGCTTTGATCGAACGAAAGCTGGGCATCGAAACACCGCACCCTGTGATCGGCGACGAGGACGTCCCGATCCTCGATCCGCAGCAGGCGCGGCTGCACACGCTCTTGCCTATCCTCCAGAACATTCTGCTCGCATCGATCATAGTGATGGCGGTGCTTATGATGCTCGCCTCGCTGGGTATCCAGATTGGCCCGCTGATCGCTGGCGCTGGCGTCGTCGGCGTCGCGGTGGGCTTTGGGGCACAAACCATCGTCAAGGACATCATTTCGGGCGTGTTTTTTCTGCTCGATGATGCGTTTCGTGTCGGCGAATATATTTCCTCGGGCAATTACAAGGGTACTGTGGAAAGCTTTTCGCTGCGCTCGGTGAAGTTGCGCCACCATCGTGGTCCGCTGTTCACGATACCTTTCGGTGAACTCGGGGCAGTTCAGAACCAGAGCCGTGACTGGGTTATCGACAAATTCAATATCACCGTCGGCTATGACACCGATATCGACTTCGCCCGCAAGCTAATCAAGCGGATCGGGCTCGAACTGGCGGAAGATCCCGAGTTCAAACACTGGGTGCTCGAACCGATCAAAATGCAGGGCGTACAGGAGTTCGGCGAGTACGGCATCGTATTGAGGGTCAAGGCCACAACCAGACCGGGAGGCGCCTTCAACATGAAACGCAAATTCTATGTACGTCTCCGCCAGGTCTTCAAGGAGCAGGGCATCGAACTCCCATTCCCGACCGTCCACGTCGAGGGGCTGCAGAACCCACATGGGAACGCGCCGTTGGAGATCACACCCGAGTTGAAAGTGGCCGTCGCGCAGTCGCACACCAATCGGCGCAGAAAAAAAGCCAGCACAACGGAGTAGGAAAGCTGTGACACCTGCGAGTCACAGTACAGCTTTCCGCGTATCGCCCGTGGCAGGGATACTCTTTCTTTCCGTGTCCCTCGGACCGATCATTGCCGCATTCGGTGATGTTTCGAAAGAGGCTGGAGGAGAAATGAGCCCAGTTCAAGCAGGTCGACGGCAAGTTCGTCCTGCCGGCCGCTTCAGCACCTCATGCACCCAGTTCCGGATCGAGCGCCGAGGTTGGTTCGTCGTGGACGCGGTGGGTCATGTGGACCTTGGCGAGCATCTCCAGCGCCAGCTCCTTCGCTTCCCTGGCGGGAAGCCCGCGCACCTTGCGCACGGCGATCGCGACGTTCTCCGTCACCGAAAGATGCGGCCAGAGATTGGACAGCTGGAAGACCATTCCCATTTCGGCGCGTTGCGGGGCGAACGGCGATCGTTCATCGGCCGGCCGCGGTTGACGCCGATCCGTTCGCCATCGAGATGGATTTCCCGGCGCTCGGCTCCTCAGGCAGCGCAGGCAGGTGGCCTTGCCCGAGCCCGAGGGGCCGATCAGCGCGATCTCTGGCCGGCGGCCATCTCGAAGTCGATGCCTTTCAACACTTCCATCTGCTCGTAGCTCTTGCGCAGGCCCGTCGCCAGATCGGGGCGATCGACCGTATGTGTGAAGAAGAAGCGCAGCGCCGACACGATGCTGTTCATCCTCGGCACGGGAACACCGTCGTCCTGCTGCTCGATCTGGAACCGGCGCAGGTCGTCGGTGGTCGCTGTGTCTGGTGAACGCCCGAGGAACGTCGCCAGGCGTCCGATGTCGCCCAGATAGTTGCGCTGCGTCTCCCGTGAGAAACGCCGCATGTTCATGTCGTCGATCAGCCGCTGACGAAGTGGACTGATAGGTGCATCAAGAACAGGATAGGGCATGGTCAGGCTCCTTGTTGAAGAAGCCCGTGATGCTCTGCCGCTGCCGAACCACCCTCAATGCGAGCGCGACGTCCGGCTCGTGATCTCTACCTCACCCCACGCGCCCATCCCGCGCAGCGGGTTCGTTCTTCGGGCTTCAATTCGGTCATCTCGAACATTCATTGGGAGGGCAGTCCCTTGAGGCTAGCGGACGACGATTGGTGAAGCTCGGAATGCGGCGATAACGCGGTAAGCACTCGTTTTGGTCTGCCGAAATGACAAACAAGGAAGCGGTGACTTCTTCCGAATATCTGCGCCATTTCAGACTTCACAGCCACGATCAAAACCTGACGACCAGCGAATGTCGGTTTCAGTGGCTGGCCGTCCCCGCAAACACTTTCATCATAAATCAATAACCGTCCCGGTCTATCCGGGGCGGCCTTATTGTTTGATCGATACGCGATCGAGCAAGTTAGGACGCCCAGGCGCGATGTATCGCGCCTTAGGCAGCGGCAAAATCGGATTCCTGTGTCGGATGGCTCCTGCGCCAAGCCCCGGGTGAGTAGCCAGTGATCGTTCTGAAGGCACGCGTAAAATGGCTCTGATCGGCAAATCCATTGGCAAGTGCCACTTGAGCCAGCGCGTCGCTTGTTTGAAGCAGCGCTTTTTGTGCTTCTCGTATCTTCGCGGCAAGATACCAGCGATGCGGCGACATTCCTGTAGAAGCCTTGAAAGCACGAGCAAAATAGCCCTCGGAAAGTCCGATCATATCGGCCAAGTCCTTTAAAGGGATGGCTCTGGGTAGACTCTGCTCCATGAGCACGGTCACTCGGCGGAGCCGTGCGGGGGCAAGTCCACCCCGTTTTTCCTCCTGCCCTCTCAAGCCGAACAGATTGTACGATATCGCCAGGGCGAGGCTATCTCCATAGAGGCGATCATCTGGGTGGGTGTGAATGCAGGCATCGGCCAGCAATTCAACCAGAGCCAGGAGGCGGTTGTCGTGGAACATTACACGCGGCGTAAGGCGGGATGTAAACTCGAAGGCTTCACCGAAGTGTACCGCCAGTTCAGGAAGATCGAAATCGACGACCAGCCGGCGGATGTAGTGGCACTGTCGGGTAAACTGCCAGAGAGGTACCCCGGCTGGCACGAAGGTGAGATGTCTGACAGCCCCTCCCGCGGAGGGAGGCATGGACTGGGTCGGGCAGAAGGGCGTCAGAAGCATTTCCGCGCGGCCGCCGATCTGCTCCAGGATCGCGGTCAGTCGCGGCCGGTTTGACCCTAGGTCCTCCAGATGCCGACCGGGACCATGCAGGTGGGCGACTTCGACACTAACGCCGGTCAAGCATCGCATCCGTCTGTGCGCAACCCTTTTCTCGGCGGCTGCCATGAAGCCCGTCGTCGTTTCGCCTAAACGATCGGTCGTTTGACTGTTCACCGGTTGTCCCTCGCGGCAGCACAACGTCCCTGCAATGCCGATAGGATGCACTTCGCGGAGGTCTCGCGAAATTGGTGAAGCGGTGGAATTTCCGATACTTCCAATGGCCCGGCGTCGACTCATACTTTCGAACGAAGCCCGCAAGCGCAGCCGGGACGCCGACAGAAGCGCGAGAAGACCTTGAGCCTGTGATCTGCTAAAGCTGAACCAGACCCCGCCGGCTGGCGACGGAGATCGCTTCGGTCCGGCTTAGAACATTGAGCTTGTTGAAGATGCTGCGTAAATGCGACTTCACAGTCGTTTCGCTGATGTGCAGATTTAGGCCGATCTCCTTGTTCCCCTTGCCTTGCGCCAGCAGCGTCAGCACGTGCATCTCGCGGCCGCTGAGTTCTTCGCTGCTGACGGCAGCTGCAAGCTTTGCGACCAGCAGCGACGGGATACAGATTTCGCCTGCATGAACCTTGCGAATGCAGTCGAGTAGATCTTCCCGCTGAGCGTCCTTCAGCAGGTAGCCACGGGCACCGGCTTTGATGGCGCGGGAAATCTCATGGTCCGTGTCGAAGGTCGTCAAAACGACAACGCGCGCAAAAGGATCCTGCTGCCTGATTTCGCCCATTGCCGCGACACCGTCGAGAACCGGCATACGCAGGTCGAGCAGCACGACGTCAGGATGCTGCTGCCGCCAAAAATCGACGGCATCACGGCCGGTTGCGGCTTCCGCGACAACCAGCATGTCCGGCTGACGGCCGATAATTGCCGCCAGACCTTCGCGCACTGTTACGTGGTCGTCAGCAATTAGAACCCTGATCTTGGCGGCTGGCGTGTTTTCGGGAGCAATGCTCATGACGTTCAAGCCTTCTGCGATGGCAAGGTGATGCGCACGGCCGTGCCCTTCGCCGCTGAGCTTTGAACAACGAGCCGACCGCCTATTCTTTCGACCCGCTCCCTGATTCCAAGCAAACCGTATCCATCATTCTTGCTCGAAGGATCAAAGCCGCGTCCGTCATCGGTCAGATCAAGGCAGACTTCTCCCGGTAAAAAGATCAGCTTGGCGACAACCAGTTTCGCCCGTGCATGACGCAAGGCGTTCGTAAGGATCTCCTGGCCGATACGAAACAGATTCTCTTCCGAATCGGGAGGCAGTGATCGTGGTGCGCCAAGCACCGCGAAATCCAGTTTCAGGCTCGTTCCTGCCGTCATCTTCGTGAACAGCTCGGCCAGCGCTTCGCTGAGATTGCTATCTGCCAACGCCTGCGGGCGCAGTGCGTGTACGGAACGCCGGGCTTCGTTAAGACTTTCGCGAGCCAGGCGGCGGGCGCGGTCCAGATGCTCTCCAGCTTCCGCAGAAAGCCCCCGCAGGTTTGCGTCCTCGGCAGCTTCCAACTGCACGATCACGCCCGTCAGCCCTTGGGCAAGAGTGTCGTGTATGTCGCGAGCGATGCGATTGCGTTCCGCGATCACGGCCGTTTCGCGAGTCTGAGTGGAAAGGCGCGCGAACTGGATCATCAGCATCACTTGGTTGGCCAAAGCCTGAGCAAGGTCCATCTCCTCCGTGCCAAACACCCGTTTCTCGACAAAGCGAAGACCGATCGCCCCTTCAAGATGGCCAGCGACGAACATTGGCACCAGCAACACAGTGATAATGCCCATCGGCAGCAGACGATCGCGCAGAGAAAATGCCGGGACCGTGCGGATGTCTTCAATGAGGCTGGGCTTACCCGTACGAAAGACCTCCGGCCAAGGCCAGCGCTCTTCCATCGGCAGCCACTTGTCCATTCCGGCGAACCGCGGATCGGCGCTGGTTACCACCCGGCCCTCTTCGAAGGCCATCTCGATGCCTATCATTCCAGTCGCGGGATCCCGTCGCCAGACGCTGATGCTATGAGCTCCGAATTGCTCGGTGATGATGCGCAGCACGTGTTCCACCAACTTGTCGGCGACGGGTTCCATCGCCAGTGCATCGAGCGTGCTCTTGAGTGCCTCGGCCTGGCCACGCGATACATTTTCTGAAGCACTGAGCGCCTGCTCTACGCGTTTACGCTCTTCGATGTCCGTATTCGTGCCGTACCATCGAATCACGGCGCCCGACTCGTCGAGTAGCGGCGCGCAGCGCAATAAAAACCATCGATACGCGCCGTCGAACCGGCGCATCCGCGCTTCATGCTCGTCTGGACGTGCCGACTTGATGATCTCGCCCCAATGTTCGATCAGGCCGGGGAGATCCTCCGGATGGATGACGCTTACCCAGTTCCAGCCCAACCCCTCCTCCATGCTGAGCCCGGTGTAGGCACACCATTGGCTGTTCAGAAATTCGACCGAACCGTCCGCTCGGCCGAACCAGATCAATCCGGGTGTCGTATCAGTCGCCAGCCGGAAGCCCGCCTCCCACTGCCGCCGGTCCGCATGGATACGAAGTGCCTCCTTCTCTTCGGTGAGCTGAGCTGAAATCTTCCGGCTGGCATCGAGCTCGCTCCTCGCATGGGCAAGTTCTTGCTCGAGCAGTTTCAGCTTCGCGCCAGCATCGTCAACCATTCCCCCACTTCTGTCCATGACGCGCCCTCGACCGTGGGACAACAGCCTATCACCCTAGGTTTCGCTCGGAACGAAAAAATCGTCCGCGCGCAAGGGCGGCGCGAGAAAAGGGCTGCTTCCTTCAATCCAGGTCAGATTCGAGCAATCCAATAGGAGCACGGAAACCTATTGTTCCCGAGGCCAGGTCGTCAGCCGGGCCGACACAGCTCGGTTCACATGCTCAAAGCTTCGGGAGAACAACATGCTCAAGATAGTGATAGCGGCGTTAGGCGTGATGCTTCTTACGTTGCCGGCGTCGGCTCGGATTGTCCCCTTTCCGTCTGAATTTAAGGCGCAGTCGATCGACACCAACGGCACCAGCCTTTACGTCCGAGTTGGCGGCAAGGGGCCTGCGGTGCTCTTGCTGCACGGCTTTGGCGACAGCGGCGACATGTGGGCGCCGCTCGCCGCCAGGCTGATGAAGGACCATACCGTAATCGTGCCGGACTTGCGCGGCATGGGGCTCTCGGCCCATCCAGATACCGGCTACACCAAGAAAAACCAGGCGCTCGACATTGCCGGCATCCTGGATCATCTGAAGATCGACAAGGTGGATCTCGTCACCCACGATATCGGCAACATGGTCGGCTATGCCTTCGTCGCCCAGTATCGCGACCGCGTCACACGCTGGGCCGTCATCGATGCGCCGCTGCCAGGCATCGGCGATTGGGAAAACATCATCCACTTGCCGCTCTTGTGGCACTTCAACTTCCGCGGCCCCGACATGGAGCGATTGGTTGCGGGCAGAGAGCGCATCTATCTCGATCGCTTCTGGAATGAGCTGTCGGCGAACCCCAAGGCCATCGATGAAGCGACCCGTAAGCATTATTCGAAGCTCTACGCCCGACCGCGTGCCATGCACGATGCCTTCGAGCAGTTCGCCGCGTTCAACCAGGATGCGGCCGACAACAAGGAATTCGTCGAAAAGGGCGGCAAGGTTGCCATGCCGGTGCTGGCGCTGGGTGCCGAAAAATCCTTCGGCGCGGGTCAGGCGGATGTTCTGCGCTTTGTCGCAACCGATGTGACCGCCGAGATCATACCCGGCTCCGGACATTGGATCATGGAGGAGAATCCCGACGCCACGATAAAGCTGGTCACGGATTTTCTCGCCAGATAGCTGCCCGGCAACATGGCCAAGTACAGCACCTGAAGGCACAGACCCATGGCAAGCCGACCCACGCGCAATCCAGTCGAGGACCACCTCTTAACACCCAGCAACTGCGCCGTCGTGATCATCGACTATCAACCGGTCCAGGTAACCTCCGTAGCGTCAATGGACCGGCGGACCCTTGTCAGCAACATTGTAGCGCTGGCGAAGACGGCGAAACTCTATGATGTACCTGTCGTGTTGACGACAGTGAACGTCAATACCGGTCGCAACCAGCCCCTCATTCACCAACTGCGCGACATCTTCCCGGCCGTTGAAGCGATCGACCGCACCGCGATCAATGCATGGGAAGACAAGGACTTTGCCGACGCTGTCAGGGCAACCGGCCGAAAGAAGCTCGTTATGGCCGCTCTCTGGACCGAGGTCTGCCTGGCCTTTCCCGCGCTCGATGCATTGCGCGACGGTTTCGAGGTTTATGCAGTGGTCGATGCCGTCGGGGGCACCTCCATGGAGGCACACCGGGCCGGGCTCGAACGCATTCTGCAAGCAGGGGCGGTGCCAGTCAGCTGGGTTCAGTTCGCCTGCGAACTGCAGCGCGACTGGCTCCGCGAAAAGACGGTTCCGGCCTTCGCGGAAATCGTCTTCGCGGTCGAAGGACATTGAGCCGATATCTTCGAAAGCCTCAGCTTCGCGCTCGACGGGAGAAGAAAATGAACCAGGAAGTCCTCAACCCCGTCGATGATCGCTTCGAGAGCCGCGGCGGTTTGAAGATAACCTTTCGGTCGTGGCGCCCATTCGCCAATCCGAACGGCGTCGTCGTTATCGTCCCCGGGTTCAATTCGCACAGCGGCTACGATGATTGGGTGGCCGAGCAGTTCATAGGCGACGGGCTGGCCGTCTATGCCGTTGACCTGCGCGGACGCGGCAGGTCGGATGGCGAGCGCTTCTATGTCGACAGTTTCGACGACTATGTGAGCGACGTCGCGGGTGTCGTGGAGATCGCCAAGTCGCGGGAGCCCGGTCTGCCGGTGTTTCTGCTCGGACACAGTGCAGGCGGTGTGGTCGCCTGCCTCTACGCGCTGGAAAACCAAGCTGGGCTGGCGGGGCTGATTTGCGAGAGCTTCGCGTTCCAGGTGCCGGCGCCCGACTTCGCCCTTGCGGTGCTCAAGGGGCTTAGCCACATCGCGCCACACGCGCATGTCTTGCACCTCAAGAACGAGGATTTTTCTCGCGATCCGGCCGTCGTCGAGGCTATGAATGCCGATCCACTCATCGCCCATGAAACCCAGCCGACCAAAATTGCCGAGATGGTTCGCGCCGATGAGAAGCTCAAGGAGCAGTTCCCACTGATTAAGCTGCCCTTGCTCATCCTCCACGGCACGGCCGACAAGGCGACGAAACCGAGCGGCAGCCAACTCTTCTATGACACCGCCGGCGCCGTCGACAGGACGCTGAAGCTGTATGACGGCCATTTCCATGACCTCCTCAATGACAAGGATAAAGAGGTGGTCATGGCCGACATCAAAGGTTGGGTCGACGAACGTCTTTGAAATCGATGATCAACCTCAGGCGCCGGCGATCAGCGCCCGACTGAGACAACCGTGGCTTCGTCCTGACCCCGGTGAACAGGAATTGGAAAGAACCTCGCGCCGGTAAGCGCTAAAGGCCGGCGCAACCGTTTCGCTCGCTATTGTCGTACCCGCCTTCGCGACAAGAAAATGCCCCCCAATCAGAGCGGAACCAGGGCCGACACTTTCGGTAGCATAGGACCGCTACATCGTGAACCTATTATCGAGGACGTGCTCTGGTCAGGTTGCCATACAGCGCTGTCACGGATTTGTTGAAAGGGTCTTCCTTAAGGAGCGCCGGCGGGGTTGAATCCAGTCCCCGCAACCAACTACTTGCAATCTTATACCTCCGCGTCACCAGCGGCGGACGTAGTAGCGGCTTTTGGCTGAGGCGATAATCTCGGTTATAAGAATTGCTCATTTACGCTTGGCCGCGCAGACACCGACTAGCGCCAACATTTTCAAGCCGGTTCTACGACGCTGCCGAACCTCGTCACCCCGGCCATTTTTATTCTCTTCAATCTAGTCGATCTTATCTCCAATTGAGCTCGAGAGGATCGCGGATATGGTCGACGCTCAGAGCGAGATTGCAGGGCCGCCGGCCTTTCCACTGTCCGAGTTCGGTGATCCGTGCAGGTCATGGAGCTGGCATAAGCTCTGGGCAGACGATGGTGCGCGCTGAGCAATCGCATGGTTTGCCTACCGGAGAAGGCCTTTGCGCACCTCGCGAGGGCGTAGCTACTTCCTTCCATCCATCGGTTGCGGAACTCGAACGCTGTCTGGCGCTGGCCGCCTATTTGGTTGTCCGGCATGGGGATGTCTACGTGCCGACGTTCGAGCGTCTTGAGTACGAGGTCGAACAAGCGCGGCGGCAGTTAGGTAACCGCGAACGGGCGCAGCGCGTGCTCGCCAAGCTAATGAAAGATGGAGTAAGACACGCAGGGTCGGCGCTAAGATAGCCTTCGAGATAGCGGAAGTAACAGACCTCGAGTTCGCAACGTCCATCAGATAAGCGCAGGTGGGGTGAACGCGATCTTTTGCAGCCACTCGCGTTTCTGCGCGAGGGACGGTCCGGCTCCGTATTTCGGCCGCATCCATTTGTGGCCCATCAAGCTGGCGACTACTTTCTCGGGCGCCTCAACTGCCGTTAGCCGGTCCTCGAAAGTGTGCCGCAGGCTATAGAGACTATGCTCCGACGTAGGCAGGAGTTTCTTGTTGGTGAGCACCTTATTGACGAGCGCCGAAAGCGAGGCTGCCTTGTCGCGATACCGAGGGAAGCCCTCCGGATGGAGCTTCATGGCCTCAAGCGCGCAGCCTACTAGGGGGATGTCACGAGCTGAATGATCAGTCTTCAGCCGACGCCCGTTCGGACGCACCTGTATGTGCGGGATCTCGTGATCAAGGCGGATTGTTCCGGGCAGGGCGCTGTGGATCGCCGCATTAGTCCGCTCTAATGTTACACAGAATGAGATATGTTGGGATGTCTGGTGATCAAGGGCTACAACGAAGTTTTTGAAAATAAACGGTTTTTTACGGAAGATAGCTGGCGGAGAGAGCGTCTTTCGATTTCGTGCCTATTGTGCTGAAAACATTGAGTTTTTCATGCTATTTGTTACACAGTTTGTTACGCAACCTAAGATGGCCGCTTTGCGCCGCATTTCGGTCATCGAAGTCATCCCGGCCGCCCACCAAAAGCGGTCACAGCTGGTGTCAACGCCACGGGGAGTTTGCGCCGTGAGCATATCTCTCCACAATGATCCCAGCATCCGCTTTTTCCTGCCCTGACCACCGATCAAGTGTTTTGTGAACAGCATCGCACTTTGCTAATATTGCCGTCACTGTGCTCGGCGAGGAAATCGCAGCATGTCGGAGAAGAGTCCGGTCGCGTTGCCGGCGGCGTCGGTGGCAACAGGTTTTCTGGGCGGCAACGGCAAAAATGCGTCCGAAGCCCGGCATGAGCGCCGAATCCTGACCGCGCTCTGCTACGACCTGGTCGGATCGACCGACCTTCTTGCCATCCTGGACATCGAAGAGTTCGAGGAACTGATATCAGCCTTCCAGCGGGCGGCGAGACAGGCGGTCGCGTCGTGCTCGGGTGCCGTCCAGGTCGAGGTCGGCGATGGAGGCGTTGCTTTGTTTCCTGCCGAAATAGACGCCAAGGACGCGGCATCGCTGGCGATCCGGGCCGGGCTCGAAATCATCGACGCCTGCAGGCGCGTCGGTTCGGACCAAGGCCGCGCCGATTTGCGTGTCCGGGTCGGAATCGCGACATCGATGACCCTGATCCACAAGGGTGACGCCGACACCGGTCGTGACAATGTCACCGGCCCTGCCTTCGCGATGGCCACGCGGCTCCAGGCCATCGCGCAGCCGGATACGGTGGTGGTCTCGGACGCGACGCGCAACCTGGCGCGACGGTCGCATGTGTTCAGCTTTAGGGGCACCCATGCGATCAAGGGGTTCGCCGAGGCGGAGCTGGTCTGGCGCGCGCTGAGTCACAAGCGCGAGGTCGACCGCTTCTTCGCCTTCGGACGGCTGAGCAGTCCGCTCGTCGATCGCGAGGCCGAGCTCGCCACGATCGCAGAAGCATGGGACAGCGCTGTTGCAGGAAACGGTGGCGTGGTGGTGATCGAGGGCGAGGCCGGGATCGGCAAGTCGCGCATTCTTCACGAAGTGCGCCGCCGCACGCGTCACCAGCGCGCGAAACTGCTGCTCTTCCAGTGCACGCCCGGCGGCCTGCGCTCGGCGCTGCATCCGCTGCTACAGAACGTACGCGGCGATCTCGCCGGCAACGAAGGACAGCTGAGCGCTGCCGCCGTGGCGGAAGTATTCCGCGATCATGACGTCCGCGATCCCGAAATCATCGACATCTTCTCGTTCCTGCTCGGCGCTGCGGGAGCCGATCCGATGCTCAAGGAAATCGACGCCGAGGCGATGCGCGCGAAAGCCAATTGGGCGGTTCGCCGCTCGCTCGAAGCCCTGTGCGCCAGCGGACCGATCATCCTGGTGGTCGAGGACATACATTGGATCGACCTGACGTCGAGACAATTGTTGGCTGAGCTTGCACAGTCGGCCCGTCACTTCCGGGCGCTTGTCATCGCGACCACGCGCCCTGAATCCGAAGGCTGGCTGGCAGCATCGAATCCAAGGCATATCTCACTAAAGCCGCTCAACCGCGAGCAAACGCGGCTGGCGATCGCGGCCATGTGGCCGCAAGGCAAGCCGTCAACTTCCCCGGAATTGCTCGACGTGGTGGAACGTGTGACCGGAGGCGTCCCGCTGTTCATCGAAGAAATCTGCCAGTGGATGACCGAGAACGCGGCCTCGGCAACGGATCGGCTGGCGCAGACCGCGACGCGCAGTCATGCCTCGGTGTTCGAAAGCGTGATCGAGGCCAGGCTCGAAACGCTGGGGCCGGCACGCGAAGTCGCGCGCGCCGCGGCCGTCGCGGGCAATCGTTTCAATCAGGAATTGCTGCGCGCGCTGTTGCCGGAGCTCGACGACGAAATCATCGCAAACGCGCTGGATTCGCTGAGCGAGGCCGGGTTCCTGATTCGCGTGCGGTCTTCCGGCGTTCCGGTCCACGGCGTGCGCCATGCGCTTATTCAGGAGACGATCTACAACGCAACGCTGCGCAAGAGACGGCAGGCCTTGCATCGCCGCCTGTTTGCCGCGGTGAGCCGCAACCGAAACCTGGCCGGGTGGCTGGGCACCGCCGAGGTCGCCGAGCACGCCGAGCGCGCAGGCCTTCTGGAGGACGCGATCGCTCAGTTCGTGATCGCAGGCACGGAAAGCTCGTCCCGCTCGGCAATGGCGGAAGCGAGGCAGTTACTCGAGCATGCATTGGCGCTCTGCGAGCGCGTTGCGGCAGCCGACACGCGAGACGCGCTGCGGCTATCGGCAATGATCGTGCTCGGTCCCATCCTGACCGCTGTCGAAGGTCCGAACTCGGCGCCCGCCCGCAAATTGTACGAGGACGGCGTGGTGATCGCCCGGCGGCGGCCGGTGGCCGAGCGGGCCAAGTGGTTCCCGATCTACTGGGGCTGGTGGTTCACGGATACCGTCATGGACGGCGAACGCGCGGAAGTCGTGCTCAGCGATCTCAGGGATGTCGAGGATGCCGAAGTGCAACTCCAGGCCAGGCATTGCGTGTGGGCAATCGACTTCAATCTTGGCCGCCACGACCGCTGCATCGCGGCCGTCGACGCCGGACTGTCGCTCTATGAGTACGGCCAGGGCAAAGCCAATGCTGCGTTGTTCGGCGGGCATGACGCGAGGGTCTGCGGGCTCGCCCACCGCGCCTTGTCGCTGTGGTTCGTCGGAAAGCCGGCAAGCGCGATCCATTCGATGTCGGAAGCTAGGAGCTGGGCGCAGCTAACCGGACATGCCGGCAGCATCGCGCATGCCTACCTCAACGAGGCGATGCTGCATTGCTATCGCCGCGATTTTTCGATGCTGCGAAGCGTGATAGCGGATCTGCGCCACTTGACGGAGCGCCATTATATGCCCGCCCTCGCCGCCGCAGCGCAAATCTTCGAAGGCTGGTGCGACGGCAACGCCGGCCAGGTCGAGAGCGGCAGGGAAAAAATGCGGCAAGGCCTTGGCCTCCATGGCGAGTTCCAGACGCCTGAGGACGAACCGGTCTATTGCGGCATGCTGGCAGAGCTTTTGACACGAACTGCCGAGGTCGATGAGGCGCTCGCGCTGCTGGGCTCGGCTGTGGCGCAGGCCGAGGCCGGCGGCAGCCGCTTCTGGCTGGCAGAGCTCTACCGGCGAAGGGCGGAGCTACTTCTTCTCCAGGGCGATGCGGAGGCGGACGTGATCGCTGCCCTCGAAAAGAGCATCGCCATAGCCGCGGAGCAAAGCGCGGTGCCTTTCCTCGTCAGTGCTTACGAGACCCTTCAATCATCAGGCCTGTCACCTGAACTGTCGTCGCGCTATCGCGATCGGGTCGAACGTGCGAAATTCGCTCTCGAGCCGGGCGCCGCGCTGATTGTCAATCCCGAACCGGCCGTTCGGCACTAGCTGGCCCTGCAAGAGCATCCGCGATGCTGGAGCGATATGAACGCCTGGGTCCGCCGCCCGACGAGGCGCTGGCGAGGCTGATGAAGATGCGCGAGGGCCTGGGCATCACGCGGATCGCCGACATTACCGGGCTCGACCAGCTCGGCATCCCGGTCGTCCAGGTGACAAGACCTTTCTCGCTCTCCAACGCGGTCGCGCAAGGCAAGGGCGCCACCCTGGCGCAAGCCGCGATATCGGCCATGCTGGAATCGGCCGAGAGCTTCTTTGCAGAGCAGGTGGCGAATTTCGACACAGTCGTCGGCTCCGCCGATCAATTGGGCATCCCGCCCAATCGTTTCGAAAGCCATCTCCAGGACGGCACCGCGCCCGGATGGCGCGGCAGGGAGACGGCGTGGGTAGCCACCGACAATCTTCTCACCGGCAGCCGCGACCTGGTCCCGTTCGAGCTCGTGCACACCGCATATGTGCTGCCGTCACTGCCCCACGACGGCATTTTCGCGGCATCGACGAGCGGTCTGGCCGCAGGCTTCGAGGAGCCGGATGCCATCATTCATGGCATGCTCGAATGCATCGAACGCGACGCGATCGCCACGGCATACCGGACCCACGGTTTTTTTCACCGTCAACGTATCGATCCCGAGACGATCGATGATCCGTCGCTCCGCGATCTCCTGGAGACTTTGGCGGCCAAAAACGTGCTGGTCGGCCTTTGGCAAGCTCTGTCGCCGTTGGGCATACCGGTGGTGTGGTGCCATCTGCTGGAAGACGAACCGACGGAAACGGTCCTCCTGGATCATCCGGCTGATGGTTCGGCTGCCGGTTTCAGTCCCGCCGGAGCGGCGGCGCACGCCATCTACGAAGCGGCCCAGGCCCGTCTGGCAGCGATCTCGGGCGCGCGCGATGACCTGACGCGCGCGTTCTATCCAAAATACCCCGATCGGCAGATGATCGCAGCGCATCGCCGGCTCCTTCGCGACGGCCCGCGCAGCGTGGATTTCCGTGCGCTCGCCGAGCAGAAGTTCAACACGGCGGCGGACGGGCTGTCGGTCCTCCTGGCAATTCTCGAAGAGAGAGGGTTCGATGCGGTTCACCTGGTCCGGGTGATAACGAAACCGCTCGACGCCCTGTCGGTTGTCAGGATCGTCATCCCTGCCTTGCAGCCGCTCTTGCAGGGGTAGAGACCATGCGCCCGAAACTCGTCTTCACCGGCCCTACCCTGTCCCATGCCGACGCGTTGAAGGTCGTCGATGCGGTATGCCTTCCCCCGGCCGTGCAAGGCTCGATCGTTTCGGCCGTGCAGCATTTCGACCCGAGTGCGATTCTTGTCATCGACGGCGGTTTTCAGGCGGAGCCCGCGGTTCGGCACAAGGAAATCCTGTGGGCCCTCAGCCGCGGCATTCATGTCGTCGGCGCGGCCAGCATGGGTGCCCTTCGAGCAGCCGAGCTGTTCCCCCATATGCAAGGCGTCGGGCTTATCTACCGATGGTATCGCCGCTTCGCCTTTGCACCCGACGACGCAGTAGCGGTATTGCATGGACCGGCCGAGGTGAATTTCGCTCCATTGACGCATGCGCTGATTGACCTGCGTCGGACCCTTCGCGCCGCATGCCGGCGCGGCGTGATTTCACCCGAACAGCAGGCGAGGCTCGAGGGTGCGGCACAGGCCGTCAACTTTCGCGAGCGCACCCTGGCACGGATGGTCCGGGATGCGCACGACGGCAAGGACGACGTCGAGAAATTGTGCAAGGAGCTCGGCGCGGCTTTCGTCCAGCAAAAAAAGCAAGATGCCCTGCGGGCACTCGAACTTTTGCGGGAGCAAGCATTTGAAAATGCACACCCCATGCCGGAATTGCGGCTAATCTCGGCCTTCTCCAAGGATATGGATGATGCGGGGCTGACGCTATAGGCCCTAACGTCTTGGCGGTCGACGATTTACGCAACGTAAGCGCCGTGATAGCGTGGTAGCGTGAGAGGGGAGCAGGCAATTGGACGCGGTCGATCGTGTCGTTGCGCAAGATCTGTTGCTGGGAACGCGGTTCCTAGTCTACCCGCAGGTCCCTCACCTTTCGGGTTACGGAACACCCGAAACAGTATGGATTTCTACTCCACCCGATCTGATCCGCTCCGGCCCGGAAGATCACCGCATCTACGTTCGCGATCCGCTCCTCGACAAGGAGCCTTACGACTACCCTTATCTGCCACCGTTTGTCGGCGAAATCTTTCCGCCTGCAGAGGCTGGTTTTGACGGCCATTTCGATCAGCTTTCCCTGACCTCGCGGCAGTTCCTTTCTGCGCACGCTTTCGCCTCGGTCAGCCGCGTGCTGGACATCTGGGAAAGCTACCTCGGCAAACCGATTGTCTGGTACTTCGCCGAGACGTACGAGCGGCTCGAAATCATCCCCTTCGTCGACTGGGAGAATGCGCAATCGGGCTATGGCTATCTGGAACTCGGCCGCGAGCGCGCCATCGACGGACGCGACTGTCCCTATGCACTCAACTTCGATGTGATCGCACATGAGGTCGGCCACGCCATCTTGTTTTCGCTGTTCGGGACACCAGCCGGCGGCCTGACCCAAGGCGATTTCGGACCGTTTCACGAGGCCAGCTCGGATCTAGTCTCGCTCTTGTCCTTCCTGAATTTCGACAGCGGCATGGACCGGCTGCTGCGGCACTGCGATGGCAACCTGCTTGTTCTCAATGAATTGAACCGGATTGCCGAGCTGACTGGCGATCGGCAGATCCGCCTCGCCAGCAACGCACGCCGCATGTCGGAGGTGACGGCGGAAATCCATGACAGGTCACGGCCGTTCACGGGGGCTGTGTTCGACACGATCGTCGACGTCTGCCACGCGGCACTGGTGCACGAGGGGTTGGCCGACGAGCGGCTGCTGGGGATCGATATCAAGGATGTCGACCAGTCCGACATGCAGCGCATCTCGGATTTCACGTCCCGCGCCTTTCGCGCTCGGCCCTTCATGTTCAAGAGCATGCTGATCAGAGCTAGGGACGAAGTGGCCCTCGCCCTTGCTCAGGCATGGCCGCGCCTCGATGCAGATCACCTGACCTTCGAGAATGCCGCTGCCACGCTGGTCGATGTCAGCGACCGAGTGGCGCCCGCGCTTGCGGAAAAATTCGATGAGAACTTCAGCTGGCGGGAGATCTTGTGAACTGAAGGATGCAGCAAAAAGGAGCGAGGAAAATGAGCGACGACTATCACCGACCGACACTAACGTTTCCATCAGGCGCTTACAACGCAACACAGGTCAGGCTTTATGGCTTGGGGGCGGAAATTGGACTCAGCGTGCCCGGTGCGCCAGCACCCTTTGGGGACACCGGCATGTATGTCGAAACCGCGCCTGGGGAACCCATCACCGACGAGCAACGTGTCAATGCACTTGAAGTGTTGGAGAAATATGACACCAACAAAGGCCGCCAAGATATAGTAAATGGAAATATTCCATTTCCAAAAATACCAATCAGAGTCTCCTATCATTTCAAGATCGACCTGAAGAATTTTGGCACTGCGGTCCTTTCAACGGTAGGCAGTACCTTCATGCTCGGATCATCTCCAGAACAGAAAACATCGTGCGGGATAATTGTCGGTTATGCCTATGAGGGACATACTTACGATTTGCCAAAGCCCAAGATAATGATCATCCCGGCGTTTCCGGAGCCCAAGATTCCGGCGGACGATTCGGAATTTGACGCCAAGGAACCTGAAGGCTACGCGGTTTGGCTCGTCGATAAGCTCGACGAATGCGTGGAGTTGGAGATGAACCAAGGCTTCATCGAACAGCTCGTTCTTGACGCCAACATGCCGGGGAAGCGCTCACCAACAATGTACGCTTCCAAGATGACGATGGGCCACCGCAGCGGAAAGCTGAACGACTAGTCTCTCATGTTCCCTGTCAAGGTTGAAGGCAAGAAGGCTCGCCTGCTTGGCAGGTTTGCCATGCAGTCGGATCGGCTGAAGCTGCACAGGGCTGGGGGGTGGAGTTCAGAGACGACGGTTGATCAGACTCTCATCCGCGGGTTGGGTACCGGCTTCCGCGCCTTCGTCTCGGGGCTGTCCTCGGTCTAGAGGGCGGCGTCGGGCGCATCGGCTCGGCCACATAACTGGCGACGGGAGTCCCTCACCGTGGCCCTACCTCCAAGATCGTCGAGAAATCGACTGCGGTGATTTTTGATGTTTTCACGGTTGTACCCAGCCAAGTTCCCGGGGGAAAGTAGCAGTATCCGAGCGCAACGCAATGCTTGTCGTTGTCGCCGCCGGCCGAGATCATTGAATCCTGTCGACACCAACGCGAAAGGATTCATCACATCGATATCCGAGAGGCCCTCGGCATCCTTGCCGTGTCCGGCAAACGGCATTTTAGCTGTCGCGCGAGTCAACGAGTGTGTCCGCTTTCCGAGTGCTACCGCCCGAAACGGACAGGCAGGAAGCGGCCCAAACAGGACGCTGACCACCTCGACGTTGAGCGACGTCATGGCGGACTAAGCGGATTCCTGACAGTTTGTTACACAGATTAAGGACGCTTCGACCTTGAAGCGTTCCTGTGAGTTAACTAAGTTCTTGAAATAATTCGTTTATTAGGAAATCTGCTGGCGGAGAGAGCGGGATTCGAACCCGCGTTACGGTTTCCCGTAAACACACTTTCCAGGCGTGCGCCTTCAACCACTCGGCCACCTCTCCGTCTTGGCATCTCGCGTCGGCCGGTTTTGCCGCGCGGGTTGGGGAGATGCTCCCATGGGAAGTCCTCAACGGATATCTGGTGTGCCCTCAACCGGCAGGCAACCCTTCCCGGCACCGCTAGCCGTCTAGGCAAACAGGCGCGGGGCTCATCTAGTCGATCCTAAAGCGAATGCCAAGCCATATTGGCATTGCCGCGGCTTTTGCCGTGTATGGGCGCAAAGGCAGGGTCAGGGCGATGCGTTCGAATGATGTGCACAGGCCGATGGCGGCGCGCCGGCGACGCTTGACTTCGCCTCCGCCCGGCTGTCGACTGCGCCAATCTTGTTTTCATGCAGTCCCGGTGGACGGTTGCGAGCTTTCCCTGGAATTGCCGGTTCGGTTTTGCAGTTCCCGCCGGAAGTCGCCAGGCGGCTTTCCCGGAATTGCCTGGGCGAGGGGCATCGTCCCGACATGGCATCGATCGACCAGCAACCCGCGGGGCGGCCGGACGGCGGGCTTTCCCTCATCCCGGTGGCGTGGCTCGTCATCGTCATGGGGTTGTCGGCCTACGGGCTGATCTCCTCCTGGCGGCTGATCGGCGACTTCAGCCTGCCCGACAGCGTGTTCTTCCTTGTATATGGCGGCCTTAGCGGCGGCGTCATCACCATCCTGTGGGGGCTGTACCTGCTTGGCCTTGCCTTCAACCGGTCGGCCCGCTTCCCGCGCCATTACACGATCTGGCAGATCGCCATCATCATCTGGCTCCTGGTGCGCCAGGCCTATGTGTTGCTCGTGTCCGACTTCGTCTTCTCGGCCGAGGCGCTGGGCTTCACCGTCGCCGAGATCGCCATCGGCCTACTTTGCATTTACCTGCTGCGCAACGGGGCCGGCGCCGAGACGATCTACGCCAATCCGGAGACCGAGCGGCCGCCGGTCTTCGTCTCGATCCTTGCCGCGCTGCTCGGCATCATCCTTGGCGGCGCGATCGGCGCCTGCGCCGGTTTCTTCGCCGGTTCCCTGATAGCGGACCTGACGCATATGAGCTGTTTCGAGGGCGCCTGCGGATTTTTCGCGGCTTTTGTCGGCCTGGGCGGCCTGATCGTCGGCGCGGTCGCCGGCGGCATTTTCGCCATCTGGCGGGTGAACCGGCGCAAGCCGGCGCGGGCTCGCTAATTTCACGGGCCGCGATTGCGCGGAAACCACGCACGCTCTATGTCGATTGCAGAGCAGACGGGAGCGTTCCCGGGGAGAGCGTCGATGTTGCGTTTCATCTTTCGGCTGGCAGCCATGGTTGCGCTGTCGATCTCGGTGATCATGGCGGTGATCGATACGACACGCTCGGTCGCAGCCTCCTCGCTGGTGATGACGCCGCTCAATGCAAGCTGGCTCGCGGTCTCGCCCGATACCCGTGCGGCCTTCGAGACTTTCGTGCGCACCAAGGCAAGCCCGCTGGTCTGGGACGGCGCCGTCGCATGGGTGCTCGCACAACCAGGTTTTGCTGTTTTCGCGGTGCTGGCCTTCCTGCTCTACGCCATCGGCTACCGGCGCAAGCGCCGCGGCGCGGAATTCGCCCCAAGTCCCTGAAGGCTCTTGTTTTGACGCTGTTGCGGACGGACGGCCACGGCGAAATCGCCGGTAACCGCTTTTCCAACAGGTCAAAATTCCACGTGAATTTTGTTTCGCGCCGTGCCAGATTGACCGCGAGCGGGAGGGGCAAAACACTTCCTGCCTGGCACCGCAAGCCTGCCGGAGAACCGGGCGGGCAGGCGGCGCATAACGGAAAAATAACCGACAGGGTGTGGATCACATGAAACGTATCGTTCTCGGCCTTCTGGCCGCAACCGCAATGGTTCTTCCGGCTTTCGCCGCGGATGTCCAGCCGGCCATCCTCTATGATCTGGGCGGCAAGTTCGACAAATCCTTCAACGAGGCCGCCTATCATGGCGCGGAGAAGTTCAAGGCCGAGACCGGCATCGCCTATGTCGAATTCGAGGTCTCCAACGCCTCGCAGCGCGAGCAGGCGCTGCGCCGCTTCGCCGAGGACGGCCGCAACCCGATCGTCATGGCCGGCTTTGCCTGGGAGGACGCGCTGAAGAAGGTCGCGGCCGAATATACCGATCTCAACTTCGCCATCATCGACGATGCCGTCGACCTGCCCAATGTCCGCTCGCTGGTGTTCAAGGAGAATGAAGGCTCCTACCTCGTCGGCATCCTGGCGGCGATGGCGTCGAAGTCGAAGAAGGTCGGCTTCGTCGGTGGCATGGACATCCCGCTGATCCGCAAGTTCGAATGCGGCTATGTCGGCGGCGCCAAGTCGGCCGGCGCGACGGACGTCATCCAGAATATGACCGGCGACACGCCGGCCGCCTGGAACGACCCGGCCAAGGGCGGCGAGATCGCAAAGACGCAGATCGACCAGGGCGCCGACGTGGTTTACGCGGCTGCCGGCGGCACCGGCGTCGGCGTGCTCCAGGCGGCGGCGGATGCGGGCAAGCTCGGCATCGGCGTCGATTCCAACCAGAACGGCCTGCAGCCCGGCAAGGTGCTGACCTCGATGCTGAAGCGCGTCGACGTTGCCGTCTACAATGCCTTCATGGACGGCAAGAACGGCACCTTCAAAGGCGGCGTCGAAAATCTCGGCCTCAAGGAAGGCGGCGTCGACTACGCCATGGACGACAACAACAAGGCGCTGGTGACCGATGAGATGAAGGCGGCCGTCGAAAAGGCCAAGGCCGACATCATCTCGGGCAAGGTCCAGGTGCACGACTACACCACCGACAACGCCTGCCCGTATTGATCTGCGGCTGAAGCAAGGTTTGAACCGCCGGGCCAACGCCCGGCGGTTTCGCTTTGGAGAGGGAACGATGCGGCCGACGATCGAGGCCATGGCTGAAGGCGACGTCGAAGCAATCGCGGGGCTTCGCCTCGCGGCTTTCTTCGAAGGCACGGACCGGACACTCGACGAGGACATGGCCGGGTTGCGCGGGTTGATCGCCGGCGACGGCTCCGAGGCAGCCTTCGTTGCGCGCGACCGTGGCCGGGCGATCGGGAGCTGCCTGCTCGTCCGCAGCGAAATCAGTTCGCCGCACGACTTCTCGCCATGGCTGGCCGGGCTGATCGTCGAGGATGGATATCGCGGCAGCGGCGTTGGCACGGCGCTGGTCAGAACCGTTGAGGCTCATGCTGTCTCGGCCGGTATCGGCAAGCTCTATCTCTACACCTGGCAGGCGCGCGGCTTCTACGAGGCGCTTGGATGGACGGCGGTCGAGACCTTCGAGCAGGACGGCGCGCCGATGCTTCTCATGTCGCATGAGCTATAGCGTGCCGGCGAGATAGCCGAGCGCAAAGGCAGCCAGCAGGGCAAGCACAATAACAAAGCCAAGCCTGCCGCGCGGATGGAGGCCGACGCGATAGGGCTTGCGCTCGAGCCGGTGGATCATCGGCGGCGGCGGTTCGGCCTCGGCGGCAATGCCGGCGAGCCGTGCCTGCATCTGCGGCAATTCGGCAAGGCGCTGCGTGACCAGCTCCCAGCGATTGTCGCGCCCTTCAGGTGCCGCGGGATCGAAAGCGCGCAAGCGCTCGGCCAGCCGCAGCACCGTGTCACGAAAGGCGGGATCAATCTCGAGGTCGCGCTCGGCGCGGGCGCGTTCCCTGTCGTTCATCAGGCCAAAGACATAATCGCCGGCCCTGGCGACGTTGTCGCTTTCACTGGACATGGCCGTCTTTCCCCATGGCTTCTCACCAATGCGGCGGCTTGGTCACCGGCACGTCGGAGGCGGTCTGCTCCTCCAATTCCAGGAAACGGTCGGCGAGGGCTGCGAGCTTGCGCTCCATGCGCTCGATCACCTTCCACTGTTCGGCGATCTGCCCGGACAGTTCCTCGATGGTGTTTTCCTGCTCGGCGGCGCGGATTTCCAACGCCGTCAGCTGATCGTCAGGCATGGCCATGCAAAACCGACCCTTCGAATGTGAAGCCTCCACCCAAGCAGATATTCGTGGGATGCCCGAATATCTGCTTAGGCCCTGTTGGTTCTCGCAGGTTCTGATCGCAAAACCGTGGACAGTTTTGCGGAACTTGCTCAGGTTCGAAATTGACAAGGGCGCGGCGATTTGTCGAGAGTGAACGGCCGATTGGCATAAGCGGGGCATCATGCTAGGCCTTTTGACCAAGCGATAAAAAATAACAGTGGGAACAGGCTGCATGGCGCAAGCCGCAATCGAGCTCATAGGCATCAACAAGAGCTTTGGCGCAGTGCGCGCCAACCGCGATATCAACCTGGAAGTGGCGCGCGGCACCATCCACGGCATCGTCGGCGAAAACGGCGCCGGCAAATCGACGCTGATGTCGATCCTCTACGGCTTCTACCAGGCCGACAGCGGCGAGATCTACGTCGGCGGCAAGCCGGTGTCGATCAACACATCCAACGACGCTATCGCGCTCGGCATCGGCATGGTGCACCAGCATTTCATGCTGGTCGACAATTTCACGGTGCTGGAGAACGTCATCCTCGGCGCCGAGAACGATGTGCTGCTGAAGAGCAGCATCGCCAAAGCGCGCTCGGAGCTCGACCGGCTGGAGCGCGAATACGGGCTCGAGGTCGATCCCGACGCCATCATCGAAGAGCTTCCGGTCGGCCTGCAGCAGCGTGTCGAAATCCTCAAGGCGCTCTATCGCGGCGCTGAGATCCTGATCCTCGACGAGCCGACGGGCGTGTTGACGCCGGCCGAGGCCGACCACCTCTTCCGCATCCTCAAGCAATTGAAGGATCAAGGAAAAACCATCGTGCTCATCACGCACAAGCTGCGCGAGATCATGGCCATCACCGACACGGTCTCGGTGATGCGCCAGGGCACGATGGTGGCAACCCGGGTGACCAAGGAAACCACTGTCGGCGAACTGGCCGAGCTGATGGTCGGCCGGCGGGTGCTTCTCAGGGTCGAGAAAGGCCAGTCGGAAGCCGGCGCCGTAAAACTCTCGGTCAAGAACCTGACGGTGAAGGATTCGCGCGGCGTCACCATGGTCGACAATGTCTCTTTTGACGTGCGCGGCGGCGAGATCGTTGGCATCGCCGGCGTTGCCGGCAACGGCCAGTCCGAACTGCTCGAAGCGATCTCCGGCATCAGGCATGCGGTTTCCGGCGAGGTTATGCTCGACGGCAAGCCGATCGATCTCACCGGCAAGGCCGATCCCGGCGAATTGCGCGACCGGGGGCTTGCCCACGTCCCGGAGGACCGCCACCATGTCGGGCTGGTGCTCGCCTTCGAGGAGAACGAGAATTCGATCCTCGGCTACCACGACGACGAGCGGTACCTCAAGGGGCCGTTCCTCGACGTCGATGCCATCATGGCCGACGCGAAGGACAAGATCGAGAAATACGACATCCGCCCCGGCAATCCGCGGCTGAAGACGGCGAACTTCTCCGGTGGCAACCAGCAGAAGATCGTGCTGGCCAGGGAGATGGAGCAGGATCCCGGCGTGCTGATCGTCGGCCAGCCGACGCGCGGCGTCGACGTCGGCGCCATCGAATTCATCCATAAGCGGCTGATCGCCATGCGCGACCAGGGCAAGGCCGTGCTGGTGGTATCGGTCGAGCTCGACGAGATCCGCTCGCTGTCCGACCGCATCCTGGTGATGTTCGCCGGCCGTGTCGTCGGCGAGCGCGGCCCTGACGCGACCGAAGGCGAGCTCGGCCTGCTCATGGCCGGCGTCGAGCACCAGGAGGCCGCCGAATGAGCACGCCTTACGCCAAGCTGCCTGCCTGGGCCGATTATGGGTTGATTCCGCTGATCAACCTGGCGGTTGCCTTCATCGTTGCCGGCTTCGTCGTCATGCTGGTCGGCGAAAATCCGTTCCGTGCCGCCGTCATTCTGGTCGAAGGCGCCTTCGGCAAGGGCACAGGCATCGCCTTCACGCTCTTCTACGCCACGACCTTCATCTTCACCGGGCTGTCAGTGGCGGTGGCGGCGCATTGCAGCCTGTTCAACATCGGCACCGAGGGCCAGGCCTATATAGGCGGCCTGGGCATCGCGCTCGTTTGCCTGAGCCTCGACAGCGTGCTGCCCTGGTGGGCGATCTTTCCGATCGCGATCGTGGCCGCGGCGGCGTTCGGCGCGCTGTGGGGGCTGATCCCGGCCTATCTGCAGGCCAAGCGCGGCTCGCACATCGTCATCACCACCATCATGTTCAATTTCATCGCCGCCTCGGTGATGGTCTATCTGCTGGTCGGCCCGCTGAAGCCGGCCGGCTCGCAGGCGCCGCAGACGCGCAATTTCCTCGCCGGCGCCGAACTGCCGAAGCTCAACTGGATTATCGAATTGTTCGGCGCCAAGATCCGTTCCGCACCCCTCAACATCTGCTTCCTGCTGGCGCTCGTCATGGCCTTCCTGGTCTGGCTTTTGATCTGGCGCACCAGGCTCGGCTATGAGATGCGCACCTACGGCCACAGCCCGAAGGCGGCGCGCTATGCCGGCATTTCGGAAACCCGCATCATCATCACCGCGATGATGATCTCGGGCGCGCTGGCCGGCATGATGGCGCTCAACCCGGTGATGGGCGACCAGCACAATGTCGCGATCGATTTCGTGTCCGGCGCCGGCTATGTCGGCATCGCGGTTGCATTGATGGGCAGGCTGCATCCGGTCGGCATCGTCCTGGCGGCGATCCTGTTCGGCATGCTCTACCAGGGCGGCGCAGAGCTTGCCTTCGAGATGCCGGCGATCAGCCGCGACATGATCGTCATCATCCAGGGGCTGGTCATCCTGTTCGCCGGCGCGCTGGAACACATGTTCAGGCCTTACATCCAGGCGCTGTTCGCCTCGGTCAGTCCGAAATCGGTCGGCATGCAGGCAGTGAACGGTAAGGGGGCCTGAGATGGACATGTTCAACGCCATCATCCAGGTGCTGGATTCGACCATCCGCCTTTCGGTGCCGCTGCTGCTCGCCTGTCTGGCGGGTCTTTATTCGGAACGAGCCGGCATCTTCGACATCGGGCTCGAAGGCAAGATGCTGGTCGGCGCTTTTGCCGGCGCATCGGCCGCCGCCGTGTTCCATTCGGCGCTGATCGGCCTCGGCACGGCGGTGCTGATCTCGGTCGCTTTCGCCCTGGTGCACGGCTTCGCCTCGATCACGCATCGCGGCAACCAGATCGTCTCCGGCGTGGCGATCAATTTCATCGCTGCCGGATCGACCATCATCCTCGGCCAGGCCTGGTTCCAGCAGGGCGGGCGCACGCCGGCGCTGCAGCCGGCCGAACGCTTCGAGGCGATCATCTGGCCCGGCGCCGAGGCGATCAAGGACGTGCCGATCATCGGCCCGATCTATGCCGAGCTGATCTCCGGCCATTCGATCCTGGTCTATTTCGCCTTCGCCATGGTGCCGTTCACCTGGTGGGTGTTGTTTCGCACCCGCTTCGGTCTCAGGATGCGCGCCGTAGGCGAAAATCCGGCAGCGGTCGACACCGCCGGCATCTCGGTCGCCTGGCTGCGCTACCGTGCGCTGATCTGCACCGGCATCCTCACCGGCGTCGCCGGCGCGTATCTTTCCATGGTGCAGAATGGCGGCTTCGTGAAGGACATGACTGCGGGCAAGGGCTATATCGCGCTGGCTGCGCTCATCTTCGCCAAATGGAAGCCGGTCAACGCCATGTTCGCCTGCCTGTTGTTCGGTTTCCTCGATGCTGCGGCCATCCGCCTGCAGGGCTCGCCGCTGCCGATCATCGGCAAGGTGCCGGTGCAGTTCATGCAGGCGCTGCCCTATGTGCTGACCGTTATCCTGCTCGCCGGCTTCATCGGCAAAGCCATCCCGCCGCGCGCCGGCGGCGTGCCTTATGTGAAGGAACGCTGAGGTCGGAGAATGCCGGGCGAATTTTCGTGCGGCGGCGACCGGTATTTGAACAAGATCGTGGGAGAGAAGAACCGGATGTCGCATGATCTTTTCGAGGCGGCGAAGACGGCGATGGCCAAGGCCTATGCGCCCTATTCGAAGTTCCCTGTGGGGGCAGCGCTGCGCACCGAGGACGGGCGCGTCTTTACCGGCGCCAATATCGAGGTGGCGTCCTATCCGGAAGGCTGGTGCGCCGAGACGACGGCGCTCGGCCATTACATCATGGGCGGCGGCGGCAGGATCGTGGAGATCGCGGTGATCGCCGAACGCATGGCCAAATGCTCGCCATGCGGCGGCTGCCGGCAGCGGCTGGCGGAATTCTGCCGGTCGGACACGAAGCTCTATCTCTGCGACAACGCCGGCGTGGCCGAGACGGTGACCATGGGCGACATGCTGCCCTACGGTTTCAGGGGCGACATCTTGAAATGAAGAGCGGATTGAAATGAAGGAAGCGCTGGATCATCTGGTCGAGAAGCTGGACGGACTGGCGCCGACCGCGGCGCTCGTGCTGGGCTCGGGCTTGGGCGGGCTGGTCGACCAGGTCAAGGATGCCAGGCGCATCTCCTATGCCGAACTGCCGGGCTTCCCGCGCAGCGGTGTTTCCGGCCATGCCGGCGAGGTGGTTGCCGGGCATTTCGCCGGCACGCCGGTGCTGATGCTGTCGGGGCGCGCGCATTATTACGAGCATGGCAATGCCGCGGCGATGCGGCCGGCGCTGGAGGTGCTTGCCGGCATCGGCATCTCGCATTTGATCCTCACCAATGCCGCCGGCTCGGTCGATCCTGAAATGGGGCCGGGTTCGGTGATGCTGATCACCGACCACATCAATTTCTCCGGCTCCAATCCGCTGATCGGCGAGCCGAGCGACCGCCGCTTCGTCGGCCTCACGGAGGCCTATGATGCCGGGCTGCGCAAAGCGATCGAGAAGGCGGCGAAGGCAACGGGAACCGCGCTGCATCAAGGCGTTTATATGTGGTTTTCCGGACCATGCTTCGAGACGCCGGCCGAGATCCGCATGGCCCGCGTCATGGGTGCCAACGCCGTCGGCATGTCGACCGTGCCGGAGGTCATCCTTGCCCGCTTCCTCGGGCTCAAGGTCGCCGCCTGCTCGGTCATCACCAACCTGGCGGCCGGCATGACCGGAGCGGAACTCTCGCACCAGGAAACCAAGGATATGGCGCCGGTCGGCGGCGCGCGGCTGGCGACGATCCTGCGGCGCGTCTTCCAGGACGGCTTGCCCGCCTGATGCTGCCGCAGGAGATCATCCGCCGCAAGCGCGACGGCCACAGGCTCTCGGCCGACGAGATCGCGGCCTTCATCGCGGGGCTGACGGCCGGCACCATCTCCGAGGGCCAGGTCGGCGCTTTCGCGATGGCCGTGTTCCTCAACGGCATGAGCCGCGAGGAAGCGGTGGCGCTGACGATCGCGATGCGCGATTCCGGCGATATGCTCGACTGGTCCGACCTGCCGGGCCCGGTCACTGACAAGCATTCCACGGGCGGCGTCGGCGACAATGTCTCGCTGATGCTGGCGCCGATCGTCGCGGCCTGCGGCGCCTGTGTGCCGATGATCTCGGGCCGCGGGCTCGGCCACACCGGCGGCACGCTGGACAAGATGGATGCCATCCCCGGCTATGCCAGCCAGCCGGACGTGGCGCTTTTCCGCAAGACGGTGCTCGAGACCGGTTGCGCCATCATCGGCCAGACCGCCGATCTCGCGCCGGCCGACCGCAGGCTCTACGCGATCCGCGACGTCACCGGAACGGTCGAATCGGTGCCGCTGATCACCGCCTCGATCCTGTCGAAGAAGCTTGCCGCGGGCTTGGGTTCGCTGGTGCTCGACGTCAAGGTCGGCAACGGCGCCTTCATGGAGAAGTCGCGCGATGCCGTCGCCCTGGCGAACAGCCTGGTCGAGGTCGCCAATGGCGCCGGCTTGAGCGCCTCAGCGCTGGTGACAGGCATGAACGAGCCGCTGGCCTCGGCCGCCGGCAACGCGGTCGAGGTGAAGAATGCCGTCGATTTCCTCACCGGGCGATATCGCGACCGGCGGCTGGAGGAGGTGACGCTGGCGCTGGCGGCCGAGATGCTGCAGTCGGCGGGGCTCGTCTCGTCCAACCAGGACGGCATCAGGCGCGCCACCGAAGCGCTTGCCGGAGGCCGTGCGGCGGCCGTCTTCGCGCGAATGGTGTCCGTGCTTGGCGGTCCCGCCGATTTCATCGAGAACGCGGAAAAATATTTGCCGACTGCGCCCGTCGAACTGGCCGTGAAAGCGGAACAGGATGGATTCGTGACCGGCATCGCGACACGCGATATCGGGCTTGCCGTCGTCACGCTCGGTGGCGGCCGTACCCGTCCGGACGACAAGATCGATCATGCCGTCGGTTTGACCAGGCTGTTGCCGGTCGGCGCCGAGCTGCGCCCGGGCGAGGCGCTGGCGCTGGTGCATGCCCGTACCAATGCGGAGGCCGAGGCGGCGACGGCGGCCGTGCGAGCTGCTTATACGATCGGCGGTTCCAAACCGCCCGCCGAAAAGACCGTGCTCAGGCGGATACTGCCGCGCTAGAGCAGTTCATCGTTTCGCGGAAACGGTGAACTGCTCTATCCTTTGTGGCTGACGCAATTCCGGACGGAAAACCGTTGCGCACTTTTCCTGGAATTGTTTACGTCGGATTTACTGAACGAGCAGCAGCGAGCCGTCCTGGACCTGGTATTTCTGCAACCGCTGCAGGAAGCTCATGCCGATCAGGTTGGTCTGCAGCGCCCTGTCGTCGAGCACCATCGCCTGGACGTTATCGACCGAGATCTTGCCGATCTGCAGGCGGTCGACAGTCACCACGGCGGCCTTTACCGCGCCGTTGGCGGTGTTCACCTGTCGATTGAAGTCGGACGGATTGAGCGAGACGCCGATCCGTCGCGCCGTCGAGGTGTTGATGGCGACCAGCGTCGCGCCGGTGTCGATCATGCCGTCGATCTGGCGGCCATTGAGCTTGAACTGCGACGTGAAGTGGCCGCGCGCATCGGCATTGACCAGCACCTGGCGGCCGAGCGGCATCGGCGCGGCTGGTTTGTTCGGGACCGAAGCGAGATTGACCAGGGGCTGAGCCTCCGGGGCTGCCGGCTGCGGGGCGACGGCCGATTTCAGGAGGCCGTCCACCAGATGCGGGTTAGCCTGATAGACGATCGGAATCGAAGCCGAAGTTCCGGCAAAGATGCCGAGGATGAGAAGCTTGCGCAGCATGGATGCCCCTAAAGCGTTTTCACCGTTTCACGAAAACGTTGAACCGCTCTATCCCTTTGGTTTGGAGCAATCCCGAAAGGAAAACCGCTTCACACTTTTGCTGGAATTGCTCCCGAAGGCCTGCATCCTTATGCCGATATGGTGTGTGCGACTTTAACGCGTGTGGGAAACCGCAAGCTTGCGTAAACGGCCAGTTAAGAACGGCGCTCACTTTGTGCCGTACATGCGGTCGCCGGCGTCGCCGAGGCCCGGCATGATGTAACCCTTGTCGTTCAACTGCCGGTCTATCGAGGCGGTGAAGATCGGCACGTCCGGATGCGCCTTGGTGAAGCGCTCGATGCCTTCGGGGGCGGCAAGCAGGCAGAGGAAGCGGATGTTGGTGGCGCCGCGCCCCTTCAGCTTGTCGATCGCGGCGATCGCGGAATTCGCGGTCGCCAGCATCGGATCGACGACGATCACCAGGCGGTCGGCAAGATCGCTCGGCGCCTTGAAGAAATACTCGACCGCTTCAAGCGTCTCGTGGTCGCGGTAGAGGCCGATATGGGCGACGCGCGCGGCCGGCACCAGGTCGAGCAGGCCCTCGAGCAGGCCGTTGCCGGCGCGCAGCACCGAGGCGAAGACCAGCTTCTTGCCTTCCAGCGTCGGTGCCTCCATCTCCTCGATCGGCGTCTCGATCATGGTCGTGGTCAGTTCGAGATTGCGGGTCACCTCATAGCCGAGCAGCAGCGAAATCTCGCGCAGCAGCCGCCGGAAGCCGGCCGTCGAGGTCTCCTTCTTGCGCATGATGGTCAGCTTGTGCTGGACGAGGGGATGGTCGACGACGGTGACGCCCTGCATGATGTGCTCCGACTGGTTCGGGATAGTAGTCAGTAGTGAGTAGTGAATAGTGAGCCGATTTGCGAGTCCTCGCCTCGGGGAAGCTCCTGCCTTCAACCGCTCTATGCGCGCTCGGCCAAATGCATAACTACTGACTACCGACTACTCCCCTACTCACTCACCGCACCTTCGCGTCCAACCGGCTTAGCAGCACCGCCTTGGTCTTCTTGTCCACGAAGGCCGCTTCGATGGCCGTTCTGGTGATCCCGGCGAGTGCCTTGTCGTTCAAGGCGAAATGCTCGGCGGCGATATCGTATTCGCGCTTCAGCGAGGTCCAGAAGTAGGGCGGGTCGTCGGAGTTGAGCGTCACCTTGCAGCCGGCTGCGCGCAGCGCCGGAAAGGGATGGTCGGCGAAGCTGTCGAATACTTTCAGCGCGATGTTGGAGCCCGGGCAGCATTCCAGCACCACGCCTTCGGCGGCGATGCGGCGGACCAGGTCCGGATTCTCGATGGCGCGAACGCCGTGGCCGATGCGGGAGGGGCGGATGTGGTCGAGAGCCGCCGCCACACTTTCCCAGCCCATCAGCTCGCCGGCATGGATGGTGATGCCGAGGCCCGCCTCGCGCGCGATCTCGACAGCGCGCACATAGTCCTCGAAATCGCCGATGCGCTCGTCGCCGGCGACGCCGAAACCGGTCACCAGCGGGTGGCCGCAGCGCGCCGCGAAGCGCGCCGCCTGCTCGATCGCCTCGACCCCGACATGGCGCACGCCGGTGACGATCATGCGGCCCTCGATACCAGTCTTGGCCTTGGCGCGGGTCATGCCTTCGCCCAGCGCATCCGTGTAGGCTTTTGGTGACAGGCCGGCCTTTTTGGCGTGGTCCGGCGAGGTGAAAATCTCGGAATAGATGGCGCCGTCGCGGGCGAGGCTGGTCAGATAGTAGTCGGCGAGGCGGGCATAGTCCTCCTCCGTGCGAAACAGGTCGGAAGCGAAATCGTAAGCCGCGAGAAACGAGGTGAAGTCCTGCCAGACGAAGGAGCCGTCCTGGATGTAGGGCGAAGGGTCCTTGCCGTATTTGCGGGCTTGGGCGACGACGAGCTCGGGCGCCGCCGCCCCTTCGATGTGGCAGTGCAGTTCGGCCTTCAAAATCATGCGGTCATCCCGTCCGATATGCTGCTCTCGCGCAGATTCTGGCCGGAAAATCATGCGTGGCCTTTCCCTGCCGGGTTTTGAAGGCGCGGCCGAAAACCGCGCCTTGGACAATAGCGTCGGCACCATCGATCGGCTATGGTCCCGCCGGTTTTATGGCGGATCAAAATAATGTCGGTTGAGAGAACCACGGCCGCGGGCGGCATGGAAACCTCCTATGGTTTCAGGAAGGTCGGGGAAGGCGAGAAGCAGCCCCTGGTCAACGACGTCTTCCATAAGGTGGCCAATCGATACGACCTGATGAACGATCTGATGTCGGCCGGGTTGCATCGGCTGTGGAAGGACGCGACTGTCGCCTGGCTCAATCCGCCGAAGCGTGCGGGCTGGAAGGTGCTCGATGTCGCCGGCGGCACCGGCGATATCGCCTTTCGCATCGTGGAGGCCAGCCAGCGCCAGGCCCATGCCACGGTGCTCGACATCAACGGCTCGATGCTGGCCGTCGGCCGCGACCGCGCCGAGAAGCTGGGGCTTGCCGCAAACACCGACTTCGTCGAGGCCAATGCCGAGGAATTGCCGTTCGAGGACGACAGCTTCGATGCCTATACGGTTGCGTTCGGTATACGCAACGTGCCGCGCATCGAGGTTGCTCTTAACGAAGCCTATCGGGTGCTGAAGCGGGGCGGACGGTTTCTGTGCCTGGAGTTCTCCGAGGTCGACATGCCGCTGCTCGACAAGGCCTATGAGGCCTGGTCGTTCAACGCCATTCCCAAAATCGGCAAGGCGGTGACCGGCGATGGCGAGCCCTATTCCTATCTCGTCGAATCCATCCGCAAGTTCCCCAACCAGCAGAATTTCGCAGCAATGATCACCCGCGCCGGCTTCGACCGCGTCACCTTCCGCAACTATTCGGGCGGCATCGCCGCCCTTCATTCCGGCTGGAAGCTTTGAGGCGCGGCACCTTGCAGCAGGCCCCTTTGAAGCAGGCAGCGCTATGAGCAGCGTCGCTGCCGCCTTCAGGCTCGCCAGGGCCGGCTGGGTGCTGGTCCGCGAGGGCGTCGTCGCGGCGCTGCCGGGCGAAGAGCTTTCCGGCATGCCGAAATTCGGCTGGCGCGTGGCGCGGCTTTTCACCCGCCGCCGGGCGCTGAGCTATCAGCGCGGCGACAGGCTGGCGCGGGCGGTGGTGCGGCTGGGACCTTCCTACGTCAAGCTCGGCCAGTTCCTGGCGACGCGGCCCGATGTCGTCGGCAACGACATGGCGCTGGACCTCGCGCTTTTGCAGGACAAGATGCATACCTTCCCGAGAGCGGAGGCGGTCCATGCGATCGAAGCCTCGCTCGGTCGCAGGATCGACGATCTCTATTCGAGCTTCGGCGAACCGGTGGCGGCGGCCTCTATCGCGCAGGTGCACGGCGCCGAAATCGTGCGCGAGGGTAGCGCTTCGCAGGTGGCGGTGAAAGTTATCCGGCCCGGCGTGCGGCACCGCTTCTTCCAGGATCTCGAAAGCTATTTCCTTGCCGCCCGCCTGCAGGAGAAATACATCCCCGCGTCGCGTCGCCTGCGCCCGGTCGAAGTGACCGAGACGCTGGCACAGACCACCAGAATCGAGATGGATCTGAGGCTCGAGGCAGCCGCGCTTTCCGAACTCGGCGAGAACACCAAGGACGATCCGGGCTTCCGCGTGCCGGCGGTCGACTGGGAGCGGACCGGCCGCGACGTGCTCACCATGGAGTGGATCGACGGCATCAAGATGAACGATCTCGCCGGCCTTGCCGATGCCGGCCACGACCTCAAGGCGATCGCCGCCAATCTGGTCCAGTCGTTCCTCAGGCACACGTTGCGCGACGGCTTCTTCCATGCCGATATGCATCCTGGAAATCTGTTCGTCGAGGCGAACGGCACCATCGTCGCCGTCGATCTCGGCATTGCCGGCCGGCTCGGCAAGAAGGAGCGACGCTTCCTCGCAGAGATCCTCTACGGCTTCATCGTGCGCGACTATCAGCGCGTCGCCGAGGTGCATTTCGAGGCGGGCTACGTGCCGCGCCAACACAATGTCTCGGCCTTCGCGCAGGCGATCCGCGCCATCGGCGAGCCGATCCACGGCCAGTCGGCGGAAACCATCTCGATGGCGAAGCTGCTGACGCTGCTGTTCGAAGTCACCGAGCTGTTCGATATGGCGACGCGGACCGAGCTGGTGCTTTTGCAGAAGACCATGGTGGTTGTCGAAGGCGTCGCCCGCACGCTCGATCCGGCCTTCAACATGTGGAAGACGTCCGAGCCTGTGGTCAGCGACTGGATCGCTGGCAATCTCGGCCCGCGCGGCATGCTCACCGACGCGCGCGACGCGGGCAGAGCCCTTGTGTCGCTGGCAAGGCAGGCGCCGGATCTTGTGGCCCGCACCGAGCGGCTGTCGCGCGAGATCGATTTGATGGCGGAAAACGGCCTGCGCTTCGACGATGCAACCGCGCGCGCGATAGGGAGAGCAGAAGCGCGCCACACCCGCTCCGGTCGAGTCGCGCTGTGGGTGATCGCGCTGACGCTGATCTACGTAGCATGGAAATTGCTCTGACCGCCACACGGCTTGTCGCCGGTTGATTGCATTGCTATCACTGCAAGCGCTACCTCATGCGAGTGCAATCACATGGCCAGCATCACGATCCGCAATCTGGATGACGGGGTCAAGGACCTGCTCCGGCAACTCGCGGCCGAAAATGGCTGCTCGATGGAGGAGCAGGCGCGGGCGATGATACGCGCCGCGGTCGAAGGCCGGGCAGGGCAGGCCGACCGCATCGGTCAGATCGAAGAAAAGCTGCGTGCGCTGACAGGCTCAAAGGAGCAGGCGGCGCCAGTTGTCACCGCATCCGCGAAATCAGTTTCGCGAGGCTCGCTCTCCGGAAAGCGCATCCTGCTCATCATCGGCGGCGGCATCGCGGCCTACAAGGCGCTCGACCTGATCCGGCGGCTGCGCGAGCGGGGCGCTTCGGTGCGGGTGGTGATGACGTCGGCCGCGCAGGAATTCGTCACCACGCTGTCGGTCGGCGCGCTTTCGGCCGACCATGTCTTCACCGAGCTGTTCGACCGCAATGACGAGCACGATGTCGGCCACATCAGACTGTCGCGCGAGGCCGACCTGCTGGTCGTGGCGCCGGCAACCGCGGACCTGATGGCGAAGCTCGCCAACGGTCATGCCAACGACCTTGCCTCGACGGTGCTTCTGGCCACCGACAAGAAGGTGCTGATGGCGCCGGCGATGAACCCGAAGATGTGGGCGCATCCGGCAACGCGGCGCAATCGGGCCACCTTGCAGAAGGACGGCGTCGCCTTTGTCGGCCCAGCTAAGGGCGAGATGGCCGAAAGCAACGAAGCGGGCGAGGGCCGCATGGCCGAGCCGCTGGAGATCGTCGCCGCGATCGAGGCGATGCTCGACGAGAAGCCGAAACCGCTTGCCGGCCGCCGGATCATCATCACCTCCGGTCCGACCCATGAGCCGATCGATCCAGTGCGCTACATCGCCAACCGCTCCTCGGGCAAGCAGGGCCATGCCATCGCGGCCGCCTTGGCTAAGCTCGGCGCCGATGTCAGGCTTGTCTCCGGCCCGGTCACCGTCGCCGATCCGGCCGGTGTTGCGACCACCCACGTCGAAACGGCCGCGCAGATGAAGCAAGCGGTCGAGAGCCTGCTGCCGGCGGATGCCGCCGTGTTTGTTGCCGCCGTCGCCGATTGGCGCACGGAAAACGCCGCCGGCGAGAAGATCAAGAAGGTTGCGGGCAAAGGGCCGCCCTCGCTGCGGATGGTCGAGAATCCCGACATCCTGGCCGGCATCGGCCATCACGTTCAGCGGCCCGGACTCGTCGTCGGCTTTGCCGCAGAGACACAAGACCTCATCGCCAATGCCGAGGCGAAGCTCAAGAAAAAGGGCGCGGACTTCATCGTCGCCAATGACGTCTCGCATGAAAGCGGCATCGGTCCATCCGGCGTGATGGGCGGCGACCGCAACAAGGTGCGCATCGTGTCCAGGACCGGCGTCGAGGAATGGCCGGAAATGGGCAAGGACGAAGTGGCGGCGCGGCTCGCCGCGCTGATTGCCGAGCGGCTGCAGCAGACTGTCGTCGTCTGAGCCCGAGCGGCAAGCCGGCGCCTCGGCCGCGGCCGCCCTGACATCCCCGTCAACCCGCTGCCAATCTCGGCCGGTTTGTCGCTGAAAATATCCTCAGCGCCGCCAGGCAGCCGAACACGCCGAGGGGCACGAATGCCAGAAACAGCCAACTGGCGACGCCTGCGGCCGCTTCACGGTTCAGACCTTCCGAGAAGCCGCTGGCATTGGCGACGATGCCGGCAAGCGCTGCGCCTACGGCATAGCCGATGCGCTGCATGGTCGGCACGGCGGCCGAGGCGATGGTCTGCTCACCGTCGCGGGCCGAGGCGACGATGACGCGCGTGAGGAAGGGCCAGCAAACGCCGAAGCCGCCGCCCTGCAAAAGGGCGCAGAGCAGGATCAGCGGGATCGAGCCTGCCGGGATTGTGTAGGCGAAGCCGGCGAGGCCGGAGGCGATCATCAAGGCGCCGACGACGATGATCAGCCTCTCGCGCTCCAGCGGCGCATTGGCGATGAGGATCGACAGGATCGACCAGGCGATCGATTCTGCGGCGATGATGTAGCCGGTGGTCAGGATCGGAATGCCGTGCAACGTGGTCAGAAGCAGCGGCCCGTAAATGGTGAAGGTGCAGGTCGCCACGGAGAAAGCCGCAACCATCGTCATGCCGCTGCCAAGCGGCGAGCGCCATGAAAACAGAGGCGACGGGAAGAGCCGGGATTGCGGTCTAAGCGCATCCACGCGGAAGAAAAGCGCCAGGCCGGTCAGGCCGAGGAAGAGGAGCAGCGACGAGCGCAACAGGGCGACATCGATGCCGGCGGCGGCGATCAGCACGACGCTGAGGGCGAGACAGGCGAGCGCGGGATAGGGGAAGGGCGGTGCCTTGCCGCCGCTCGCCTGCGGCTTCCTCGCTTCAGGCGTGTCGAGCACGACGAAGCTTGCCAGCGCCATCGCCGCGCCGCCGAAGGTGAATACGCCGAAAGCCCAGCGCCACGACAGGAATTCGGTCATGAGAGCGCCGAGCATCGGGCCGCTGAAGGCGGCGATGCCCCAGATCGCGGACATGATGCCGAAGAGCTGCGGCCAGATGTTGCGTGGAAACAGGCGCTCGACAGAGACGAAAGCCAGCGATACCAGCGCGCCGCCACCAAGCCCTTCGACCAGACGCCCGATGAGGAACAAGGGCATGGACGGCGCCGCGGCGCAGATCAGCGCGCCGGTCGCATAGAGCAGGGCCGCGACCATCATGTTGGAGCGCAGGGCGACATAACTGACCAGCCGGCCCGCAGCGGCGCCGGCGACGATCGCGCCGAGCTCGTAGATCGCCAGCGACCAGCCGACCAGCTGCACGCCCGCCAGTTCGCCGACCATGGCCGGCATCACCGTTGCCACCATCGTCTCGTTGGTGGCATGCAGCAGGATGCCGAGGCTGACGAAGCAGAAGCGCGCCAGATCGCCGCTTGCCCACAGCGCCCGCCAATCCACTCTGTTGCTGGCCACCCTGCTGCTGACCACCTTGTTGCCGCTCGCTGCCGTCACGCCGATCTCCTGCTTGTTTTGCTTACCTCATCCGCGTTGCGAACGAGGGGCAAGATCCAGTTCGGCAGGGCTTGTAGAACCTCAAGCGCAGTTGAGCTCAAGAGGCTTTTTCGCGGATTTCGAGGCAAGCCACCATTTGCGCCGAAGGGCTTTCCAAAGCACTCGGCCCGGAACAGATGTTCCGGGCCGAGTGCGGCGCAATGAATTTGAAAAGCCGAGGGCTCACTTGTAGGAGTGGACGAGGTCCAGCGACGCTACGGTGACGGCCAGGTTGAGGCCGGTCTGTGCCTGGACGCTGAGCGGCTCCAGCATGAAGGCGCTGTCCAAGCCGCCGACCAGGACGTTGGCGCCGCCGCCGGTCACCACGCTGGCCTCGGCGTTGACGCCGTAATAGCTGCCAGCGAGATCGCCCGCATCATGGCTGCGGGTGGCGGCAAGCACCGCCCAGACGAGCTGGCCCTGATGCGTCTTGCCGACGTCGACGCCGAGCTTGGAGATCATCCCGGTGTAAATCTCGGCCGGGCCGTGATGAGAGGGGCGGAAGACGCAGGAGACGCCCTTGTTCGACGTGATGACATAGCCGATGCCGCCGTCGATGGTGCAATCGAGCGTGCCGAGCCGGAGCGTGCCGGCGCTGACCGGAGAAGCGAGGACCGTGGCGGCAAGCGCGGCAGCGGCACAGGCAAGTGTCTTGATCATTGGAAAGTCCCTTTCGCGAAAATCTTGGCCCCGGCTTAAACGATCGAGGTGCACGGAGCGTTCCGCCGAAACTTTGACGCGAACATGGCAAGGGTTAACGCATCGCCCTGGGCGGTTAACGGATCGCTATCGGCGTCTCCGCAGCGCATCATCGCGGCCGCCGACGGCGACCGGCAACGACGCCTGGGCGCCGTGCAATACACCCTTCCGGCGTCGGCTTGAGATCAGCTGGCGTTGCCGCCGGTGCGCGACAGACCGTCCTTGGCCGGCTGGTAGTTGGGGTCGAGGTGGACAGCCTCGCGGTAGGACTTCGCGGCCCTTCCCTTGTCGCCGCGCTTTTCGTAGATCAGCGCCTGGTTGGCCCAGGCCTCGGCGTTCTTGCCGTCGAGCTTGATGGCCATGTTGAAGTCGGAGAAGGCGTTGTCCTCGTCGCCTGTCGCCAGATAGGAGAGGCCGCGGCCGTTGTAGGGCTCGGCGGCGTCCGGCGCCAGCGAGATCGCGGTCGAGAAATCCTCGATGGCGAATTTGTGCTGGCCCTGGCTCTGATAGATCAGGCCGCGATTGTGGTAGGCGCGGGCATCGGTAGTGTCGAGTTGGATCGCCTTCTGGAAGTCGTTGAAGGCATCCTGGGTGCGGCCCGCCTTGCGGTAGAGATTGCCGCGGCCGATATAGGCTGCGTCGTAGTTGGCGTTGATCTGGATCGAGCGGTTGTAGTCGGCCAAAGCGGCTTCCTGATTGCCGAGGAAGCGCTGGATCAGCGCGCGATTCGAATAGGCCTGGTAGAAGTTCGGATTGAGCTGGATCGCCTGGTTGAAGTCCTTAAGCGCCGCCTGGTACTGGCCGCCGCGGCCATAGGCCGAGCCGCGCACGTTATAGCCCTCGGGATCCTGAGGATTGCGCTGGATGACCGCCGAAAGCGAGGAGATGTTCTCGCTCGACGCCTGCGCCTTGTCGATCGAGTTGAACTCGCCCGTCGGGGTCGTCTGGCATGCTGCAAGCGTCAGACCCGAAAGCAGGGCCGCCGTCAGGGCGAAGCCGCGAAAAGCGGTTTTGCGCTCCACGGTAATTGCGTTCATCTTTGTCCTCACTGCCGCAGCGCCGTCAGTCCGTTCCCTCTCCGAACCGGCTCCAGTACGTAAACAAAAAGGTGGCGGCGATTCCGCATCGCGCCACCTTCGGTATCCTTCGAAAAGGACGAAAAATAGGCGTTATGAGCGCGGCGAGCGCGATGCGCCGGCGGCACCAGCCGGAGCCGGGCGCGGGGTCATCGGCAGCAGGCCTTCGCGCTGGGCGCGCTTGCGGGCCAGCTTGCGGGCGCGGCGCACGGCCTCGGCCTTCTCGCGGGCACGCTTCTCGGACGGCTTCTCGTAGTGACCGCGCATCTTCATTTCGCGGAAAATACCTTCGCGCTGCATCTTCTTCTTCAGCGCGCGAAGCGCCTGATCAACGTTGTTATCGCGGACGAGTACCTGCACGGGCAATCCTGTCTTCGGGTTTGAAATCATTAGGCAAACAGCCATAGCTGACATGCCTCCGCGGCGAATTGCACCGCGAATTGTGGCGGCTGATAGCAGAATCAGGCCGGGATGTCCACCTCCGATTGCGCGAAACGGCGATCAAAAACCCGAGCGCTGCGCCCGCATGTTTGCTCGCGCTACGCGGTCGCCAGATGGTGGCGCGCAAAGTCCTCGAAAAACTCACCATAATCGCAGGTGATTTCCTCGCTTGCAGCGATGTCGCGAATGGCTGTGGCGCCGCCATACTGCGAGAAATCCGTGTTCGGCCGCTCGGAGTGATTCATGAAGCGGCCATTGTCCACCTCATAGACCATGAAGCCGGGCTTGTCCGGGCTCGGATAGGCATAGCGGTCGAGCAACTCGCGCAGATGCGGCGGCGCCGTCTCATATTTATCCAGCGGGATCAGCCGGTCGAAATCCGGATCGAGGCGCCAGATCGAAGCGCCCTTACGGATCGGCTCGGCGGCGAAGACCCCGACCCCTTCGATGGCGCTCTGGGCAACATAGGTTCTGATCAGCAGCATCGTTCCGGTCCGATTTCGACGGAAACGAAAATCGTCAAAATGAACGGGAATGCAAGGCCGCATCGCAACATTTTGGCGGATGGGCATGTCTGTCGTCTGCCAAAATAGATCATGTCCGGTTGATCGAGACACCGCCATCGGCAAACAGCGCGGTTCCGGTGGTGAAGCTCGACGCATCCGAGGCAAGGTAAAGCGCGGAGCGGGCGATCTCTTCCGGCTGCGCCATGCGCTTCAAAGCATGAATGCCTTCGACGAAAGCGCGCGCCTCGGGCGTGGTCGTGGTTGCGCCGGGCGTGTCGGTGCCGCCGGGCAGCAGTGCGTTGACGCGCAGCCCTTGCGGACCGTATTCGGCAGCGAGCACCTGCGTCAGGCCGATCAGTCCGGCCTTGGCAGCGGCGTAGGCCGCCATGCCCGGCATGCCGGCGGTGTAGCCGACGAAGCTCGAGGTGAAGATCAGGGAGCCGCCGCCGCGCTCCAGCATGGCCGGTATCTGGTGCCTTGCGGCGAGGTAGGCGCTGGTCAGATTGGTGTCCATCGTCTCGTGCCAGGTGGCTGGCGCCATATCGGTCACCGGTCCCATCACGCCGACGGCGCCGGCATTGTTGAAGGCGATGTCGAGGCCGCCAAACCTTGCGACGGCGAATTCGACGAGCGCCTTCGCATAGGCCTCCTCCCTTACATCGCCGGCAAGCGCGGCTGCCGTGCCGCCGGCCGCTTCGATCTCGCCGACGAGCACATCGAGCTCGGCCTGACGCCGGGCCGCGACGACCAGGGATGCGCCTTGCTCGGCAAACAGTTTGGCCGTGGCGCGGCCGATGCCGGAGCTCGCGCCGGTGACGATGGCGACCTTGTTTGTAAGGGTGAACATGTCTTTGCATCCTTCCTCTGTACCGGGCTTGCCGGCGGTTGGATGCTTGGTCGCAGATGAGGATTACGGCGGCCACCCGAAACCGGCAAAGGCGCCATTGCCCTACTGCCGCAACAGCCAAGCCAGCCGATCCAGCGAGAAGGCGTAGCTGAAGGCAATCAGCAGAGCCATGACGATGCCAATGGCCGCGTGACCGGTCAGATAGAATCCCGCGGCGCCGCCGCACAGGATGACAAGTTCCAGCGCCAGCCTGAGGGCGCCGGGCACAGGCACCGGAGCTCGACCCGACCGGCTCGGATCATTGAGCACGGCGAAAGTGCCCCACAGCACCGCTGCGACGAGCGGCAAGGCGACGGCAAGAATCCAACGGCTGAAATCGACGGCAAAGCTCCAGCCGACCATGCCGAGCCCAAGCAGCGCTGCAAGTTCCAGCAGGAAGCGCAGGGTCAGATTCCACCAGGCATTACCCATTGTCGTCCCCCGGCATCACGCGACAGGAGTGTCGGCGAACGGAACCACGGAAGCCAGAGCAGACGCTTCGTTTTTTGACCGTGGCGCAAAACGGCAAGCGCCGTCGCAAACAGCGCAAGGATGACATCGCGGTTTCGCTAGTGATACACCTCGCAAGCCGGGGCAGGGATGCCCGGCCGCAAATCCGCGAAAGCTACTGGCGCGAGGCTTAACGTGAAGAAATACTCGGTATTCGCCATTGCCCGCGAGGCGATGCGCGGCCACAGAGGCTGGGAAGAGCAGTGGACGTCGCCCGAGCCGAGGAAGGAATACGACGTCATCATCGTCGGCGCCGGCGGACACGGCCTGGCGACGGCCTATTATCTGGCGAGCGAGCACGGCATCACCAATATCGCGGTGCTGGAGAAGGGCTGGCTCGGCGGCGGCAATACCGGCCGCAACACCACCATCATCCGTTCCAACTACCTCTATGACGAGAGCGCCGGCATCTACGATCATGCGCTGAAGCTGTGGGACGGGCTCAGCCAGGAGCTCAACTACAACGTCATGTATTCGCCGCGCGGCGTCATGATGCTGGCGCACAACGTGCACGACGTCCAGGTGTTCAAGCGCCATATCCATGCCAATCGCCTCAACGGCATCGACAATGAATGGCTGACGCCGGAAGAGGCGAAGGAATTCTGTCCGCCGCTCAACATCTCCAGGGAGGCGCGCTATCCGGTGATGGGTGCCGCGCTGCAGCGCCGCGGCGGCACGGCGCGTCATGACGCGGTCGCCTGGGGCTATGCGCGCGGCGCTTCGGCGCGCGGCGTGCACATCATCCAGAATTGCGAGGTCACCGGCATCAAGCGCGCGGCCAATGGCGCTGTGAGCGGGGTAGAGACGACGCGCGGCTTCATCGGCGCCAAGAAGGTCGGCGTGGTCGCTGCCGGCCATTCCTCCGTCATCATGAACATGGCGGGCGTGCGCATGCCGCTCGAAAGCTATCCCCTGCAGGCGCTGGTGTCGGAGCCGGTCAAGCCGGTGGTGCCCTGCGTGGTGATGTCGAACACGGTGCACGCCTATATCTCGCAGTCCGACAAGGGCGAGCTGGTGATCGGCGCCGGCACCGACCAGTATGTCTCCTATTCGCAAACCGGCGGCCTGCACATATTGCAGCACACGCTCGACGCCATCTGCGAGATGTTCCCGATCTTCACCCGCATGAAGATGCTGCGCTCCTGGGGCGGCATCGTCGACGTTACCCCCGACCGCTCGCCCATCCTGGCGAAGACACCGGTCCAGGGCCTCTACGTCAATTGCGGCTGGGGCACCGGCGGCTTCAAGGCGACGCCCGGCTCGGGCAACGTCTTCGCGCACACGATCGCCAAGGACGAGCCGCACCCGATCAACGCGCCCTTCACGCTTGAGCGCTTCCGCACTGGACGTCTCATCGACGAGGCCGCCGCGGCGGCTGTGGCACACTGACGATGGGCCAAATGACCCTTAAGCCGCTTTGCGATCAACCGGCCGGCGCCCGCGTCGGCCATGGCGAGTTGTAGGATCCACCGAAAATGCTTCTCATCCGCTGCCCCTATTGCGAGGAAGAGCGCCCGGAACTCGAGTTCCGCAATGCCGGCGAGGCGCATATTGCGCGCCCGACCAACATTGCCGCCGAGAGCGACGACGATTTCGAGAAATTCTTCTTCATCCGCGCCAACCCCAAGGGCGTCATCTATGAGCGCTGGCGGCACATCCATGGCTGCGCCCGCTTCTTCAACGCGGTGCGCGATACGGTCACCGACAGGTTCGTCATGACCTACAAGGCCGGCGAGCCGAAGCCCGCGAAGCTGCCCGGAGCCTCAAAATGAACGCCGCGTTCCGCATTTCCGGCGCCGGTCGCCTCAGCCAGGCGAAGACTGCCTCCTTCAGCTTCGACGACAAGCCGTATATCGGCATCGAGGGCGACACGCTGGCCTCGGCGCTGCTCGCCAACGGCGTGCACCTGGTCGGCCGCTCGTTCAAATATCACCGTCCGCGCGGCTTCCTGTCGGCCGGCGCGGAAGAACCCAACGCGCTGGTGCAGATCGTGCGCGACGATGCGCGCAAGACGCCGAATGTGCGGGCGACAGTGCAGGAGCTCTATGACGGGCTGACGGCCAACTCGCAGAACCGCTGGCCGTCGCTTGCCTTCGACGTCGGCGCCGTCAACGACATCGCATCACCGATGTTTTCGGCCGGCTTCTACTACAAGACCTTCATGTGGCCGAAATGGGCCTGGAAGGATCTCTACGAGCCGAAGATCCGCGCTGCCGCGGGCCTCGGCGTTTCGCCGGACAAGCCGGATCCCGACCATTATGCCGCGCGCTACGCGCATTGCGAGGTGCTGGTGCTGGGCGGCGGCGCCGCCGGCATCGCGGCCGCGCTCGCCGCGGCCGAAACCGGCGTGCGGGTGATCCTCGCCGACGAGCAAGCCGAATTCGGCGGCAGCCTGCGCTTCGAGAGCGGCGCCAGGATCGACGGCCAGGACGGTTATGCCTGGGCGCAAGCGGCGATCGCGAAGCTCAAGGCGATGGACAATGTGCGCGTGCTGTCGCGCACGACCGCCTTCGGCTATTACGCGCAGAACTTCGTCGGACTGGTCGAGCGGGTCAGCGACCATCTCAAGAGCCCGGGCCGGGAGCTTGCGCGAGAACGCCTGTGGCAGGTTCGCGCCAAGCGCGTCGTGATCGCCACCGGCGCCATCGAGCGCCACATGGTGTTTGCCAACAACGACCGTCCGGGTGTGATGCTCGCTTCGGCGGCGCGCACCTACCTCAACCATTATGGCGTCGCGGTCGGCAGGAATATCGGCGTCTATACGGCCAACGATTCCGCCTACGCCGCCGCGATCGACCTCAAGAAGGCCGGCATCAACATCGCGGCGATCGTCGACCTGCGCGACAACCCGGCCGGACCGGTGATCGACGAGGCGAGGGCGCTCGGCATCGAAATCAATTTCGGCCGCGCGGTGGTCAGCGCCGGCGGCAAATTGCGTGTGTCGTCGATGACGGTGCAGCCGAAGAATGGCGGAAGCGAGCGGACCATCCCGGTTGACGCGATCCTCATGTCGGCCGGCTGGACGCCATCGGTGCATCTGTTCTCGCAATCGCGCGGCAAGGTCGCCTTCAACGACGAGACCAAGCGCTTCGTGCCGGGCACCTACGCGCAGGACTGCGTCTCGGTCGGCGCCTGCAACGGTACCGACGGGCTGGCCGCCTCAGTCGACGAGGCCTATGTGGCCGGCGCGAAGGCGGCGAAGGAGGCCGGCGGCAAGGTTGGTAAGGGCGCCAAGCCCAAGGTCGACGCCGGCGAGAGCTGGTCGCGCGGCATGCTGGGCGCCGCGCCTGGCGCCGGCCCGGGCACGACGGTCAAGGCCTTTGTCGATTTCCAGAACGACGTCACTGCCAAGGACATCCGCCAGGCGGTGCATGAAGGCATGCACTCGATCGAGCACGTCAAGCGCTTCACCACCAACGGCATGGCGACCGACCAGGGCAAGACGTCGAACATGCACGGCCTGGCGATCGCCGCCGAGACGCTCGGCAAGCCGATCCCGCAGGTCGGCCTCACCACCTTCCGGGCACCTTACACGCCGGTGACGTTCGGCTCGATCGTCGGCCACGCGCGCGGCGCGCTGTTCGACCCGACCCGCCGCACGGCAACGCATGGCTGGGCCGCGTCGCAAGGTGCGGTGTTCGAGGATGTCGGCCACTGGAAGCGCGCCTGGTATTTCCCCAAGGCGGGCGAGGACATGCATGCCGCCGTCGACCGCGAATGCGTGACGGTGCGCAAGGCCGCCGGCCTGTTCGACGCCTCCACGCTCGGCAAGATCGAGGTGGTCGGGCCGGACGCGGCGAAGTTCATGGAACTGCTCTACACCAATCCGTGGGAGAAGCTCGAAACCGGCCGCTGCCGTTACGGCATCATGCTGCGCGAGGACGGCTTCATCTATGATGACGGCGTCGTCGGCAGGCTGGCGCCGGACCGCTTCCACGTGACGACCACGACTGGCGGCGCACCACGCGTCATGAACCACATGGAGGACTACCTCCAGACCGAGTTCCCGCATTTGAATGTCTGGCTGACCTCGATCACCGAGCAATGGGCTGTCATTGCCGTGCAAGGTCCCAAGTCGCGCGACATTATCGCGCCGCTGGTCGAAGGCATCGACATGTCGGACGAGGCGATGCCGCATATGTCGGTGCGCGAGGGCAAGATCTGCGGCGTGCCGACAAGGCTGTTCCGCATGTCCTTCACCGGCGAGCGCGGTTTCGAGGTCAACGTGCCGGCCGATTACGGCGAGGCCGTGTGGGAAGCGCTGTGGGCCGAAGGCCAGAAGCATGGCGCGACTGCCTACGGCACCGAGACGATGCACGTGCTGCGCGCCGAAAAGGGCTACATCATCGTCGGCCAGGACACAGACGGCACGGTGACGCCGAACGATGCCGGGCTCGACTGGGCAGTCGGCAAGAAGAAGACCGATTTCGTCGGCATCCGCGGCCTGACCCGGCCGGACCTTGTAGCCAAGGGCCGCAAGCAGCTGGTCGGCCTGAAGACCAAGGACCCGAAGGTCGTGCTGGAAGAGGGCGCGCAGATCGTCGCCGACCCGAAGCAGGCGATCCCGATGAAGATGATCGGCCACGTCACCTCCAGCTATTGGTCGGAGAATTGCGGACGCTCGATCGCGCTGGCGCTCGTCGCTGGCGGCCGCGACCGCATGGGCCAGACGCTCTATGTGCCGATGCCGAACGGCACGATCGAGGTGGAAGTCACCGGCATGGTGTTCGTCGACGAAAAGGGAGAACGCCTCAATGGCTAAGGCCGCCGCCAAGACAAAAGCCGCTGCTGCTTCCACCTCCGTCGAGCGTCGGCCCGCGCTTGCCGGCCGCACGCTGTCGGCGCCGGGCGTCAAGGTCGAGATGCTGCCGCCGGCTGAACGCATCTCGCTGCGCGCCCCGCAGGCGTCGCTTGCCGCGCTTTCCAAGGCGCTCGGCCTCACGCTGCCGACAAAGCCCAAGACTTCGGCGACCAAGGACGGGCGCACGGCGCTGTGGCTCGGGCCCGACGAATGGATGATCATCGACGAGGCGGGCAAGGATCTGCTCGCCGACTGCGCCAAGGTGACAATGCTGCATTCGGCGGTCGGCATCTCGCACCGCAATGTCGCAATTTCGGTTGTCGGACCTGCCGCCGCGGCGACGGTCAATTCGGGTTGCCCGCAGGACCTGTCGCTCGAGGCTTTCCCGGTCGGTGCTGCCTCGCGCACCATTCTCGGCAAATCCGAGATCGTGCTGCTGCGCAGCGCGGCCGATGCGTTCCGGGTGGAATGCTGGCGTTCCTTCTCGGACTATGTCTTTACTCTGCTTTCGGAAGCGGCGGGCGACGCGGCGAACTGAGCTTCGCGGCGTCGTTTCCAAGGAACCATCGCCAGTCCATGCCGTTTCTGCGGCTTGCGAGGGAGAGTGCCGATGCCGTCCAAATCCGCGCCGAAGTCATCCAAGAAGACAGCTGCAGTCCGTTCGCTGGAGCAGGAGCGGCGCCACGAGGTCGAGGAAGAGGAACTTGAGGAAGGCCTCGAGGACACATTTCCGGCCAGCGACCCGGTATCGATCACCAGCACTTCCATCCCCGGCGGGCCGGCAAAGCCGAACAAGGCCAGGACCGCGGCAGGAACGAAACCGCGCAAGAAATAGGCTCGAGCAGGTCCTCAGGGGCGCGGGCAGAAACGAAAAAGGGCGGCCAAATGCCGCCCGTTTTCGTTCGAAGTCTTGCCAATAGTGCTCAGAGGCCGGGCACGAACCAGGGGCTGACATCGATGCCGAGCCGCGGGCTCTTCGTCGTCTTGTTGGCGTCGGTCTTTTCCACCGAACCGGTCGAGGTGCAGTCGAGCTTCACGCTGGCGTTGGTCTGAGCGCAAGCCGCGGGGGCGTGCTTGGCCGGCTGGCTTGCGCCAGCGAAAGCGGTACCCGAGAAAGCCAGCACGGTGGCGAGAGCAAGGATGGTGTTCTTCATTTTCCGTCTCCAGTCAATCTTTTCCGTACGCGTACGATGCGGTGTACAAATACGGTTAATGAAGTCGGAATTCAAGGAGGAATCTGTACGTGTACGACAAATTTTTTTGAACACAGGAATTCGGCGCCGCAAATCAAGCGAAGCGGTGCAAGTCGGCGATCAAAGAGATCAGCAGTTGACGGGCGTTGCGGTCAGCGGCGGAATATCCTGCGCCTGCAACCCCGCTAGCGTGAAATCGCACATCCGCTTCACATAGGCCTGGGGGTCACCGAACGGATAGAAGGGGAAGGTGATCAAGAGCGAGATCGTACCGTGGCCGACGGTCCACAGCATGGTGGCGATGGCGCGCGGGTCGCCCTTGAGCTTGCCGGCAGCCACACATGCCTCGACCCGGCTTATCAGCACCTTCATCGCCGGATTGCCCTCTTCCATGTCCTCGTAGCTGCGTCCCTCGGGCAGCCTGGTTTTCTCGGTCATGAAGACGGTGCGGTATTCATTGGGATTGCCGAGCCCGAAGGCGGCATATTCGGTCATCACCGCCTTGAGCGCCTCGATCGGATCGTCGGCGGGGTGCTCCTCGATGCGGCGGGCGAGCGTTTCGAAGGCGTCCTCGGCGAGCGCGAACAGAATGTCCTGCTTGTCGGCGAAATAGGAATAGACCGACATCGGCGCGTAGCCGACCCGCTTGGCCAGCTTGCGGATGGTCAGGCCCTCATAGCCCTCTTCCTGGACCAGCTTGTGAGCCGCCGCGACCAGTTCGGAGCGAAGCTCCGCCTTCTGTTTTTCGCGGCGTTTCTGAACGCTTAGCGCCAATATACGCTTGCCTTTGTGATTGGTTGCCTGACGAAATTATATACGCTGTACGGAAACGGACAAGGGCGCCTCCAGTTCCCTTGCGTTTAACGCAATTGCGGATGGAAAACCGCTAAGGCCCTTTCCTGGAATCGCTCAGATCGCGCCAATGCCGCCGTCGAGCGCCAGAGCGTGGCCGGTCATGAAGGAATTGGCCGGGTCGGCGAGGAACAGGATGCCGGTGGTGATCTCGTCGACCTCGCCGACACGCTTCATCGGCACGCCGCGCGTGAGCTCGGCCATCGCTTCGGCCTCGGGCGCTCCGGTGAAACGCACGAAGCCGTCGACCATCGCGGTGCGGGTGTGAGCCGGGCAGACCGCGTTGATGCGTATGCCCTTGCTGGCGTATTCCACGGCAGCCGAGCGCGTCAGCCCGACGACGCCGTGCTTGGCGGCGGCATAGACCGAAAGCTTCGGCGCGCCTGAGAGGCCGGCGACCGAGGCGATGTTGACGATGACGCCGCCCTTGCCGCTTTCCCTGAATTGCCGTTCCAACTGAGAACCTGGTGTTTCATGGCATAGAAGACGCCGAGCAGGTCGACCTCCACCACGCGGCGCGCTTCCTCCGAGGTGACCTGCGGCAGGCGTACGAAGGAGTGGACAATGCCGGCATTGTTGACGGCGATGTCGAGCCGGCCGAACTTTTGCACGGCCAGCTTCACCAGATCCTCCGAGAGCTTTTCGTCGGCGATGTTGCCGGCAAGGTGAGCCGTCTCGGCGTCGAGCGTTGCGGCGAAATCGCCAAGCGCAGACTCGTCGAGGTCGGACAGAACGAGCCGTGCCCCTTCCGCGGCGAAGGCCTTTGCCGCGCCGCTGCCGAGACCGCCGGTCGCGCCGGTGATCAGCACCGTCATCCCATCGAAACGGCCCATTGCCCGGCTTCTCCGCGTTCAGCTGTTCTCGTCAATCAGTTCCGCCGCGAGCGCGGCGAGCAGTTTTACCGCCTGGCCGTAGGTCCTTGCCTTTTCCGGGTTGGAGGCGTTGCCGTCCAGCGCGCGGCGGTAGACGCCCTGGCAGATCGCCGCCAGCCGGAAGAAGGAGAAGGCGAGGAAAAAGGTCCAGTTGTCGATCTTCTCGATGCCGCGCCGTCTGCAGTAGGCCTCGACATAGGCTTGCTCGGAAGGCAGGCCGGCAGCGGCGCGGTCGATGCCGCCGAGGCCGCGAAAGCCCGAGGCATGCGGCAGCCGCCATTGCATGCATTGATAGGCAAGGTCGGCGAAGGGATGCCCGAGCGTCGACAGCTCCCAGTCGAGCAGCGCGATGATCTTCGGCGCGCCCGGCGCGAACATCATGTTGTCCAGCCGGTAGTCGCCATGGACTAGCGAGACGCGGCCGTCATCGGCCGGCATATGCGTTTCGAGCCACGCAATCAGCCTGTCCATGTCGGTTATGGTTTCGGTTTCGGAGGCCTTGTACTGGCTGGTCCAGCGCGCGAGCTGGCGCTCGAAATAGCTGCCGGGCCGGCCGAAATCGCCAAGTCCGACGGCGTCCACATCGATATCATGCAAGGCGGCGAGCGTCGCATTCATGGCATCGTAGATCGCGGCGCGCTCGTCATTGCCGGATGCGTCCGGCAGCGATGGATCCCAGAAGATGCGGCCGTCGAGATATTCCATGACGTAGAACATGCGGCCGATCGGGGAGTCCTCGCCGGAAAGATGCAGCATGCGCGGCACCGGCACCGCCGTGCCGGCAAGCGCCTGCATCACCCGGAATTCCCGGTCGACCTGATGCGCGGATTTCAGCAACTGTCCCGGCGGCTTGGCGCGCAACACATAGCGGCCGCTGGCGGCGGTCAAAAGATAGGTCGGATTGGACTGCCCTGAGTTGAATTTTTCAATCGCGGACAGGCCGGCAAAACCCGGAGTATGCGCTTCGAGGTAGGGCGCAAGGGCCGCCTGGTCTATGGCACCGGCCTCGCCGCTCATGCGTTCTCGGGTTGGCGCTCAATCAGCGTCAAGGTCAGCCAGCGCGCCGTCAGCGCCGGCTTCTTCGAGCCCTCGATCTCGATGGTCACGTCGTGTGCGGTCTGCACCCAGCCGGACGGCCTGACCTTGACGTCCGCCAGCACGAAGCGGGTGCGGATGCGCGAGCCCGTCTTCACCGGCGCCAGGAAACGCAGCGTGTCGAAGCCGTGATTGACGCCCATCTTGCTGTTTTCCAGCGGCGGCATGGTCTCGAAGGTCATTGCCGACAAAAGCGACAGCGACAGGAAGCCATGCGCGATGGTGCCGCCAAACGGCGTCTCGCGCGCGGCGCGCTCCGGATCGCAATGGATGAACTGGTGGTCGTCGGTCGCATCGGCGAACTGGTCGATCATGCGCTGCGTGACCGTTCGCCAAGGCGAGACGCCGACCTCCTTGCCGACGCTTGCCAGAAGCGTATCGAGACTGATCGGTTCCACGCTGATGTCCTCCGCACCCCCGCCCGGATAGCGATTCCTCGAACCGGGCACCTTATTCCTTGAACAAAGTCATGCCATGCTGCACCGACTGGCCGCCGTCGATAGGCAGGATGGCGCCGGTGACATAGCTTCCGGCTCGGCTGCACAAATAAAGCGTTGCGCCGGCAATGTCATCCGCCACGCCGATGCGGCCGAGCGGAACATGGTTACCGACATGTTTCGCCTGCTCCTCGGTTGCGGTGGCAAAGGCCGTCATGCGGCTCTGGAAAGGACCGGGCGCAAAGGCGTTGACGGTGATGCGGCGGGCGGCGAACTCGATCGCCAGCGTGCGCGTCAAATGATGCACCGCCGCTTTCGAAGCGGCGTAGGAATAGGCGTCGTCGGCCAGCGGCTGGGTGCCCATCACCGAGCCGAGATTGATCACGCGGGCCGGGTCCTCGTCGCTCGCGGCCGCATCGAGCAGCGGCAAGAGCTCCCGCGTCAAATGGAAGACGGCGGTGACGTTGACACCGAACACCTTGGCCCAGGCGTGGTAGGGGAAATCCTGCAGCGGCGCGCCCCAGGAAATGCCGGCATTGTTGACAAGGATGTGCAGGCGTTCCGTGCGCGCCTTGACCTCGGCGACTAAAGCGGCGATGCCAGCTTCGCTGGACACGTCGCCGGCAAAGCCCTCGGCGTGGCCCGAGCCGCTGAGCGCGTTCAATTCGTTGGCGACTTTCGCGCAATCCTCGCCCTTGCGCGAGGCGATCATCACCTGCGCGCCGGCGCGTACCAGCCCGGTCGCCACCATGCGGCCGATGCCGGTCGCCGCACCCGTCACCAGCGCGGTCTTGCCGGCGACCGAGAACAGCTTGTCCAGATAGCTCATCGTGTTTCTCCGCATCCGGCCGGCCGGGAGTCGCCCAAGGACTCGCGTTGACAAGGCTAGCCGAAGTACGGTCATCCTTGCCACGGGTAAAGGTTTATCTTCGGAAAGGCCGGAAGCGATGGCGGACATGAATCTCGGCATGACCGAGCGGCTGAAGCCGCTCCATCAGCGCGTGGCGGCGATGGTGCGCGACGAGATCGCGCCGCTCGGCGAAGAGTTCCTCGCCGAAGTCGGCAAGAATGGCGACCGCTGGGCCTATACCGCTAGGCAGACGGAAATCCTGGACGGCTTGAAGAAGACGGCGCGCGAGCGCGGCCTGTGGAACTTTTGGCTCACCGGTTCCAAGCGCGGCTACGGCCTTTCCACCGTCGAATACGCCTATCTGGCGGAGGAGATGGGCAAGGCGCATCTCGGCGCCGAGACCTTCAACTGCTCGGCGCCCGACACCGGCAACATGGAGGTGCTGGAACGATACGGCTCGGAAGCGCACAAGCGCGACTGGCTGGAGCCGCTGCTCGAGGGGAAAATACGCTCGGCCTATCTGATGACCGAGCCGGACGTGGCGTCCTCGGACGCCACCAACATTTCGATGCGCTGCGAGCGGCAAGGCGAGGACTATGTGCTGAACGGCGAGAAATGGTGGGCTTCCGGAGCGGGAGATCCGCGCTGCGCCATCTATATCGTCATGGTCAGGACGGGATCGGACGAGGAGCCGCAACATCGCCGGCATTCGATGATCCTGGTGCCCTCCGACAGCAAGGGCATCGCCAAGCTGCGGCCCATGCAGGTCTATGGCGACGACGACGCGCCGCATGGGCATATGCATCTGAGATTCGACAATGTACGGGTGCCGGCGGCGAACCTGATCCTCGGCGAGGGCAGGGGGTTCGAGATCGCGCAGGGGCGGCTGGGGCCTGGCCGCATCCATCACTGCATGCGCGCGATCGGACAGGCCGAGATGGCGCTGGAGATGCTGTGCCAACGCTCGGTGCGGCGCGAGGCCTTCGGCCAACCGCTGGCAAAGCTCGGCGCCAATTTCGACATCATCGCCGAATGCCGCATGGAGATCGAGATGGCGAGGCTCTTATGCCTCAAGGCTGCCTGGATGATCGATCAGGGGGACGCTCGCGCGGCCGCGCCCTGGATCAGCCAGATCAAGGTGGTGGCGCCGCGCGTCGCGCTGAAGGTCACCGACGAGGCAGTCCAGATGTTCGGTGCGCAAGGCATCAGCCAGGACACGCCGCTCGCCCGCTCGTGGACACATTTGAGGACATTGCGGCTGGCCGACGGGCCGGACGCGGTGCACCGGCGGCAGGTGGCGCGCACGGAACTGAAGAAATACACGCAGGAGAAGGTCTGACGGCCATGACGCTTCCTTCGCAGATGCAGGGTCTGCTGCTTGTCGGCGACGGTTACACCAGGATGCCCTCGGCGGCTGCGCTGGAGGCGATGGAGCCTTACCTCCAGCCCGGCAGCATCGAGGTGCCGGCGCCCGGTCCCTCGCAGGCGCTGATCAAGGTCAGCCTCGCCTCGATCAACCCGTCCGACATCGCCTTCATCAAGGGCCAGTACGGCCAGCCGCGGGTAAAGGGCCGGCCGGCGGGTTTCGAGGGCGTCGGCATCGTCGTCGCCACGGGCGACGATCCCTATGCAAGGAGCCTTGCAGGGAAACGCGTGGCCTTCGCCACCGGCGTGTCGAACTGGGGCGCTTGGGCGGATTATGCGGTTGCCGAGGCCGCGTCTTGCATTCCGCTTCTCGACACCGTGCGCGACGAGGACGGCGCCGCGATGATCGTCAATCCGCTGACGGCCTTGGCCATGTTCGACATCGTCAGAGAGGAGGGCGAAAAATCCTTCATCATGACCGCGGGCGCCAGCCAGCTCAGCAAGCTGATCATCGGCCTAGCGAAGGAGGAAGGTTTCCGCCCGATCGTCACCGTGCGTCGCGACGAGCAGATTCCGCCGCTGAAGGAGCTCGGCGCCGCCCATGTGCTCAACGAGAAAGCGGCGGATTTCGAGGCGGTCTTGCGCGAGGCGATGAAGGCCGAGCAGCCGCGCATCTTCCTCGACGCGGTCACCGGCCCGCTGGCTTCGACCATCTTCAATGCCATGCCGAAACGCGCGCGCTGGATCGTCTATGGAAGGCTCGACGCCGAGCCGACGGTGATTCGCGAGCCCGGCCAACTGATCTTCCAGCACAAGCGCGTCGAAGGGTTCTGGCTGGCCGAATGGATGCGCCAGTTCCGCGACAGGCTGGGCCCGGCGGTGCTGGAAGCGCAGAAGCGCTTTTCCGATGGACGCTGGTCGACCGACGTCACCGCGGTCGTGCCGCTCGACGAAGCGATGGCGAGGCTGCCGGCCGAGCTCGCCAAGCCAAATGGAAAGGTGTTCATCAGGCCGTGAGGCAATCCGAGCGCCCGATCGCAGCTGTTCAGACCAGACCAAAGCCTTGAACACAAAGCTGTGATCGGCCCGACAGCGGCGGAAAAAAGCCGCTGTTGCGCCGTCATTGCCTCGCGCCGGTAACAGCCACGTTTGGATGTTTTATTCCATTCGATGTGATATCTCGCCGGCGGTTAAAAACCAGGCGGCGATGGGAAAGCCGTCCTGGTCGGAAATGCGGGGTGCGCTATTATGGTAACCAAGCCGGTTTTCGACCGTTTGGGGCTTTGGCTTTGGGCCGGGTCGTTTCTGCTTGTGCTTGGTCTGGCGCTATGGTCGCCCGATGCGCGTTCGGTGGTCCATATCTACAGGCATGGCAGTGAAGCTTTTCTGGATCGTCAACCGCTGTATCAGGTCGAAGTTGCCATGGGGTATCTATACGCTCCCGCCTTCGCCGTCCTCTATGTTCCCCTGCTGAAGCTCGGGCCCTATCTGGGCAATATTTTGTGGCACATGCTGGGCTTTTCGGTGCTGACCTTTGCTGCAATGCGTCAGGTGCGCAAGCTTGGCGGCGAGGAGCAGACATGGCTGCTGTCCTTGGGTCTTTTTCTTGCCTTGCCGCTGGCGCTGGCAGCGCTTCGCAATGGCCAGGCGACGATCCTGCTCACAGGGGCGTGCTGGTTCCTTACACTGTCGACACTCGAGGGGCGCCGGGCCGAAAGCTTCTTCTGGGCCATGCTTGCGATCATCGCCAAGCCGACCGCGATCATCATGCTGCTTCTGACGGGGGCGCTGCGCCCCCGGCTGATACCGGTGCTGGTGCTGGCGGTGCTGGTCGCGCTCGCGATGCCCTATGGCTTTGCGTCGAGCGACTACGTCAACGCGCAATATCATGATTTCTTCCGGCTGCTGACTTCGATGACGGTGGACCCGACCGGCCCCTTCGTTCCGGCCGACTTCACGGCGCCTTTCATGCGATTTGGCATCCCGATTTCCGAGTTTGACGCGACGATCGTGCGCGTCGTCGCGGGTTTGCTCACGCTTTGGCTGGTGCTCCAGCTCGATCGCAGGCTGGACGCCAACATCAGCGGACTCGCCATCTTCCTCTCCGCGGCATTCTACATGTGCGTCTTCAATCCGCGGGTCGAGCAGAACACTTACGCCATGGTGGCGGTGCCTGCCGGTCTCTCCATCGCCCTACTTTGGCGGGAGAAGGGAGCCGGGGCCATATGCTGGTTCTTGGCGGCGTTCCTCTTCGTCACCGGACTGACTAGTGCCGACCTGCAACTGCACGATCTTTTCCACCCGTGGTTCCGGCCGATCAGCATCACCATAATTGGCTGCGTGCTCGTCGGCTGGTTCTGGACGCAAGACAGACAGAAGGCGCCTGCCGCCGGGGCTGTCGCGCATGGCTGAGATGCTCGACATCATCGCGCCGTTCTTCGACGAGGCCGAATCCGCCATCGCGTTTGTCGGGCTGCTCGACAAGCTGGAAGTGGCCGTGGCGGAGCGCTTCGGCATGACGGTCCGCAAGATACTCGTCGACGACGGCAGCCGTGACGGCAGCGCCGAGACGTTCGCGGCCGCGCTCTCCGGCTCCTGGGAGATCGTGCGGCTCAGCCGTAATTTCGGCAAGGAAGCGGCGGTGCTCGCCGGGCTCGATCATTCCCGTGGCGACATGGTCCTGATCATGGACTCGGACCTCCAGCATTCCATGGATATCAGCCTGAGGATGATCGGCGAGCTGGTCGAGCATCCGCAGATCGACGTCGTCTACGCGCAGAACGACCGGCGCGAGGGGAGCTGGCGGCGCAGCCAGCTGGCGCGGCTCTTCTACAGGCTGATCAACAGCAGCCAGCGCTTCGATATTCCCGAGAATGCCGGAGATTTCCGTGTCATGCGCGGCGCGGTGGCGCGTGCCTTGACCAGCGTGCGCGACAAGCGCCGCTTCAACAAGGGTCTGTTCGCCTGGGCCGGCTTCCGCCAGAAGGCTGTGCTTTACTCGCCGGAAAACCGCCGCGGCGGCACGTCGAAATGGACAAGGTTCAACCTGATCGCGTTCTCGCTTGAAGGGTTCACCTCGTTTTCCGTGATCCCGCTGCGCGTCATCAGCCTCATCGGATTGCTCGCGGCATTCGCAGGCTTGGCCTATGGCGTGAAGGTGCTCTTCGAGGTGCTGTTCTATGGCATCGCCGTGCCTGGCTACCCCAGCATCATGGTCGCCGTCGTGCTTTTTGGAGGCCTCAACCTGGCGCTGCTCGGCCTGATCGGCGAGTATGTCTGGGTCACGCTCAGCGAAAGCAAGGACCGGCCCGTCTATATCGTGCGCGACGTGCTGCATGGCAATGCCGCCGAGCAGGTTGTTGCCGGCAAATGACCCGGCCGATCCGCCTGATCGCCGATGATTACGGGCTTGCGCCGGGGGTATCGAACGCGATCCTCGACCTCATCGAGCGCGGCCGCCTGACCGGGACCAGTTGCATGACTGGGTTTGCCGAATGGGAAGAGGCGGCGGCGCGCATCAGGCCGTTGCGTCAACGGGCCGCCATCGGGCTGCACCTGACCCTCACCGATCAGATAGCCGCAACCGGTTCGTCCAGCCTGGCGCCAGACGGCAAATTGCCCGGCCTTGCCTCTCTCGCGCTGCCGGTGCGGCGCGGGCGCATCGACGAGCGGGACGTTCATGCCGAGCTCGACGCCCAGTATGACCGTTTCACCGAAGCGCTCGCTGGCCCGCCCGATCACATCGACGGGCACCAGCATGTGCATTTTCTTCCCGTGGTACGGAATTGGTTGCTCGCCCGGTTTGGGGAGAGCGCGCGCAGGCCCGCACTGCGCGGCGCGCCCGGGCTTGCCGGCCTGGACGCGGCGGCCAAGATCGCGGCGATCGCCACGCTGGCCGCGGGTTTCAACAGGTCGATGCAGCGGGCCGGCTTTAACGTGATGACGCCGCTCTGCGGCATCTATAACTGGCGGCAGCCGCAAAAATTCGGTCCGACGCTGCGCGCGGCGGTCGACACCTTGCCCGAACAAGGGGTGTTCATGTGTCATCCGGGTCAAGTCGATGACATTTTACGGGCGCGAGACCCGATGCAGGGCGCGCGTGAGGTCGAGTTCACGATTCTCACTTCTGAGGATTTCGGCGCCAGCCTCGAACGGGCCGGAGTGCGCGTCATGGACGGCAAAGCATGAGCGCCGGTCAGCCGCGGCGTTCGACCGGCAACAAGATCGTCCGCTTCGCCTTGGTCGGGCTGGTCAACACCGGCATCGATCTCACCGCATTTTTCCTGCTGCTCAAGCTCGTGGTGCCGGCTCTGGCCGCCAATGTCGGTGCCTGGTTCGTCGCGGTGCTCTTCTCCTTCGTGGCGAACCGCTTCTGGTCGTTCGAGCGGGACCCGGACATCCGGCTGCATCGGTCCTTCCTGCGTTTCGTCTCGCTAGGGGCGCTGATTTCGCTCGGTGTTTCGAGCCTGTCGATCGCCGTACTGGCGGGGGTTGTCGGCGTCTGGCCGGCCAAGATCGTCGGCGTCGTGGTGGCCGCCGTGCTGAACTTTTTGGCGGCGCGCTGGTCGATCGAGGGCAGGATCGTAAAGTAGCTGCTCGGCTGGCTCCGCGTTGATAGGCGGCTTGGAGACGGATTCAGATTTCAGGTCTGTCCGACCTGAAATCATCCGGCTCTATCGCAAGCTCTCCAGGTCTCGCATGCGCTTGGCGCCGGCGGCTTCCAATTGCCTCGTCACGGCGGCGATCAGCGTTTCTGCGACGACGAAGAGCGCGGCGGACGAATCCCAGGCCGAGGGCACGGCGGTGCGTCCGGCGATCACGTGTCGGGCGAAGCGGGCGATCGGCGAAAGCCACTGGTCGGTGAAGAGAATGATCTGCACGCCGCGATGGTGAGCCTTCTCGGCAAAGCGCACGAGACTTTCCTGATAGCGGCGGATATCGAAGATCACCAGGACGTCGCGCTTGCCCATGTCGATCAGCCGGTCGCGCCAGATGCTCTCCTGGCCGGCGAGGTGATAGACATCCGGCTGGATGATGGCCAGGTGAGCGGCCATGTAGCGCGCCAGCGGATCGGTGAAACGGCCGCCGATGAGGAAGGTCTTGCCGCGCCGCTCGGCAAGTCTCGTGGCAATGTCTGCCAGCTGTCTGTCGGTGAGGTGCCGGAAGGTCTCGCGCATGTTGTCGAGCGTTGCCTCGAGCATCGGCGAGATGGCGCCGCCGGCCGAGCTTGGATCGAGCGTGCGCGAAGCGGGCGACTGCAATTGCGCCGCCAGCTCATCCTGCAGCGCCGACTGGAATTCGGGGTAGTTCTGGAAGCCGAGCCTGGCCACGAAGCGCAGGATCGTCGGCGAGGACACGCCGGCCGCGGCCGAGAATTCGGCGACTGTCTTCAGCCCGGTCAAGGGATAGTTGGCAATCAGCGTCTGGGCGGCGCGGCGCTCGCCGGCCGGCATCGTCCCGATGCGGTCCGAGATCAGTTCGGCAATGCTGGAAATCATGGTTTTCCCCCGCCCGTTGGCCGCCCGCCGCCGTTTTCCCGAATTCGCGTTTGACAAAGCCGGTCAAACTGTATGAAATCATTCATAGGGACGCAATGAGACAAAATACGTAACATTCGATACAGCGCCTCCAGGGGACGGCAGTATGGAGAGAGCACGGCCCGCCAGCCTTGCACCGTCTGAAACCGTGAGGGTGACGAACCCCGGCGGCTCAAGCCCCTTTGTCTTCACCTGCGATCACGCTTCCAACGTCCTCCCCGCCGAATTCGGGACGCTCGGCCTGCCGGTCGAGGATCTTTCGCGCCACATCGCCTGGGACCCGGGCGCGCTTCCCGTCGCCCGCCGCATGGCCGAGACGCTCGATGCCACCTTGATCGAGACCCGCGTGTCGCGGCTCGTCATCGATTGCAACCGGCCGCTCGACGCGCCGGATCTCGTGCCGCCGATTAGCGAGACGACGGCCATCCCGGGCAACACAGATCTATCCGACAAGCAGCGCGCCGCGCGCGTCGACCTTGCCTGGCGCCCGTTCCACGACACGATCGCCCAGATCATCGACGGGCGGCTGGCGCGCGGCCAGGAGACGCGGCTGGTGTCAGTGCACTCCTTCACGCCGGTCTATAAGGGCAAGAGCCGGCCATGGCATATAGGCATCATCCATGACGAGGATCGCCGGTTGGCGGCGCCGCTGATATCGGCGCTGCAGCGGCTCTCCGGCGTCACCGTCGGCGTGAACGAACCCTATTCGCCGGCCGACCGCGTCTATTTCACGCTGGAACGGCACGCGCGTTCGCGCGGCCTTGCCTGCGCGATGATCGAAATCCGCAACGACGAAATCTCCGGCGAGACCGGGCAGCGGAAATGGGCGGATCTGCTCACCGGCATATTCTCGAATCTGGAGCCTGACGAGGCCAGGGGCTCCCGACAACGCGCAATGGGAAAGTCAGTGCAATCGGCCAGCTAAGAACCAGATAGGGGACTTCCAAAATGAGACCTGAAGAAATCGACAAGTCTGAGGACGTAAAAGTCCTTCACAGCATGGGATATGCCCAGGAATTGGCTCGCCGCATGAGCGGCTTCTCCAACTTTGCCATTTCCTTCTCGATCATTTGCATCCTGGCGGGTGGCATCACCTCGTTCCCGCTGGCCATGGCCACCGGCAGCGGTTTCGAAGCGACCATCGGCTGGGTTATAGGCGGTCTGTTCGCCCTTGTGGTCGCGGCTTCGCTCGGCCAGATCGGTTCGGCCTATCCGACCGCCGGCGGGCTTTACCATTGGTCGTCGATCTTGGGCGGGCGCGGCTGGGGTTGGGCGACGGCCTGGATCAACCTGCTTGGGCTGATCTTCGTTGTCGCTTCGGTCAATGTCGGCGTCTATGCGCTCTTCAAGGACCTCGTTTGGGCCGGCGTGTTCGGCCACGATGTGTCGGCTTGGGGTTATCAGGAGCAGGTGATCGGGGTCGTGATCATCACGGTGACGCAGGCGCTATTCAACCATTTCGGCATCAAGTTGACCACAGCGCTGACCGACTTTTCGGGCTATCTCATCCTGGTCGTTGCGGTGGTGTTGACCGCGATGTTCCTGATCTGGGGCGCGAGCTGGGATTTCTCGCGACTGACCACTTTCGTCAACAACACGGGCGATGCGGGTGGCGGCTATGTGCCGACGGCACGGACGGCGCTGGTCGCCTTCCTGATCGGTCTTCTCTACCCACTATACACCATCACCGGTTTTGATGCCTCCGCCCATACCTCGGAGGAGACCCACAACGCCCGGGTCGCAGTGCCGCGCGGCATGATCCATTCGGTTCTCTGGTCATTGGTCTTCGGCTTCGTCATGGCCGTCTCTTTCGTGCTGGCAAGCCCGGATCTGGCGGCGACTGCCAAGGACGGCGCGAACGCCTGGTTCAATCTCTTCAACAATCTGCCGGCGCCGTTTTGGTTGAAGAGCATCATCGCCATCGCAATCGTGGTAGCAAACTACATCTGCGCGCTGGCTGGACTGACCTCCACCTCGCGCATGATATTCGCCTTCGCGCGTGATGGCGGGCTGCCCGGCTCCTCCATGTGGAAAACCGTCAGCCCGACATGGCGCACGCCGGTGGCGGCGATCTGGCTCGGAGCCGTCCTCTCGGTCGCAGCGACGCTTTACTCGCCGGCTTTCGCGGCTTTGGCGGCCGGCTGTGCCCTGTTCCTCTATGTGTCCTATGCGATGCCGGTGGCGGCTGGCCTTCTTGCTGAAGGCAAAAGCTGGACCGAATTCGGCCCGTTCCGCCTGGGCGTGTGGTCCAAGCCGTTCGCCATCATCACCATCCTCGGCGTTCTGGTGTTGATGTACGCGGGTATCCAGCCGCCCTTCGATATCTTGATCAACTATGCCATCGGTTTGATCATCCTTCTCGCGGTGCTGTGGTTCGGCATAGAATCCAAGCGGTTCAAGGGCCCGCCGATCGGGGCCGATATTGCTCGCCGTCAGGCGGAAATTGCAGCAGCCGAAGTGGCGGTCGGCGAGACCGGCCACTGATACTTCGCTTCATGGCCATGGCCGGCGCAACGCCGGCCATGGTTTTGTTTCTCCCTTTTCAATCGACAAGCGCTGGAGTGCCAAAGGAATGGCCGGGAATTTCTCGTTCGATCAGTTGAAGAAAGCGGTCTCTAACGGCGAGATCGACACGGTGCTGGCCTGCATCGTCGATATGCAGGGCAGGCTCTCGGGAAAACGCTTCCTGGCTCAGTATTTCGTCGATTCCGCGCATGGCGAGACGCATGGCTGCAACTATCTCTTGGCCTGCGACATCGATATGGAGCCGGTGCCGGGCTACAAGGCGGCGAGCTGGTCGAAGGGCTATGGCGACTTCGTCATGAAGCCGGACCTGTCGACGCTGCGGCGCATTCCCTGGCTGGAGAAGACGGCGCTGGTCATCTGCGACGTGCTCGACCATCACGACCATGAGGATTTGGCACACTCACCCCGCGCGATCCTGAAGAAGCAGGTCAAGCGCCTGCAGGAGCGCGGCTATATCGGCTATTTCGCCTCCGAGCTCGAATTCTATTTGTTCAGCGAAACCTACGATTCCGCGCGTAAGAAGCACTGGCAGGGGCTCGACAGCGCCTCGCCCTATATCGGCGACTACCAGATCGGCATCACCAGCAGGGAAGAGGGCGTCATGCGCCGGCTTCGCAACGAGATGGAAGCCGCCGGCATTCCGATCGAGAATTCCAAGGGCGAGTGGGGTCCCGGCCAGGAAGAGATCAACGTGCGCTATGCCGAAGCGCTCGAGATGGCCGACCGCCACGTCATCCTGAAGAACGGCGCCAAGGAGATCGCCGATTCCGAGGGCAAGGCGATCTCCTTCATGGCCAAGTACAATTACGGGCTGGCCGGCAATTCCAGCCATATCCACAATTCGCTGTGGAGCGCGGACGGCAAGACGCCGCTGTTCTTCGACAAGACGGCCGACTGGACGCTGTCGAGCCTCGGCCAACAATGGGCGGCCGGGCAGCTCAAATACGCCAAGGAATTCACCTGGTTCCTGGCGCCCTACATCAATTCCTATAAGCGCTTCCAGGCCGGCACCTTCGCGCCGACCAAGATCATGTGGAGCGAGGACAACCGCACCGCCGGCTTCCGGCTGTGCGGCGAGGGCACCAAGGGCATCCGCATGGAATGCCGCATCGGCGGCGCCGATCTCAATCCGTATCTCGCCTTCGCCGCCCTGATCGCGTCCGGCCTTGCCGGCATCGACGAGAAGCTGGAGCTGCAGAAGCCGTTCGTCGGCGACGCCTATCAGGCCTCGCGTCTGCCCGAGATCCCGAAGACGCTGCGCGACGCCACCGAGACACTTTCGAAGTCGAAGATGCTGAAGCAGGCCTTCGGCGACGACGTGATCGAGCACTATGTGCACACCGCCCGCTGGGAGCAGTTCGAATATGACCGCCGCATCACGGATTGGGAGCTGCACAGGGGCTTTGAGAGGTACTAGGGGGCTGGGTTAGGGTCGGCGCCGCCCTCACCCTTACCCTTCCCCCGTGAAGAACGGGGAGAGGGGGTCGCCCGCGCAGGAGCTTCTCCCTTCTCCCCGTTACTATACGGGGAGAAGGTGCCGGCAGGCGGATGAGGGGCGGCGCCAAGCCAAGTGATTTTCGATTGTTGTAAAACTGCGAGGAAGAAATGACCGAAACGGTCAAACTCAAATCCCCCATCGACGGATCGATCTATGCCGAGCGGCCGGTCGCGAACGATCAGGCGATCAACGCGGCGGTCGAGCGCGCCAGGGCGGCGCAAGAAAAGTGGGCCGAGACGCCGGTCGTCGAGCGCGGCAAATACATGTTGGCGATGCTGGAAGCCCTGGTTGCGATGACCGACGAGATCGTGCCCGAGATCGCCTGGCAGATGGGCCGGCCGGTACGCTATGGCGGCGAGTTCGGCGGCGTCAAGGAACGCACCAACTACATGGTCGAGATCGCCGAAGCCGCGCTGAAGCCGGTGCTGGCCTCCAACCCGAAGGACGGCTTCCGCCGCTATGTGAAGAAGGTGCCGCTCGGGGTCGTGCTGGTGATCGCGCCTTGGAACTATCCGTATCTCACCGCGGTCAACACGATCGTGCCGGCATTGATGGCGGGCAGTGCCGTTATCCTCAAGCATGCCGCGCAGACGCTGCTGGTCGGCGAGCGCTTCCAGCAGGCTTTCGACAAGGCCGGCCTGCCAAAGGGGCTCTTCCAGAACCTGGTCATGAACCACGCCCAGACCGAGAAGCTGCTCGGCTCCGGCAAGATTGACCATGTCAATTTCACCGGCTCGGTCGGCGGCGGCCGCGCCATCGAGAAGGCGGCGGCCGGCACCTTCATGACGCTCGGCCTCGAGCTCGGCGGCAAGGACCCCGCCTATGTGCTGCCCGACGCTAAGATGGATCATGCGGTCGCCAATCTGGTCGACGGCGCTTTCTTCAATTCCGGCCAGTGCTGCTGCGGCATCGAGCGCGTCTATGTGCACGAGAAGGTCTATGACGCGTTCATCGAGGGTTTTGTCGCCGAGACCAGGAATTATGTCGTCGGCAATCCGCTGGAGCAGGCGACGACCATGGGGCCGATGGCGCAGCCACGCTTCGCCGACCTGATCCGCGAGCAAAAGGCCGAGGCGCTGCGCAAGGGCGCCAAGGCCCATATCGGCATGAAGGTCGAGAACGACAGGCCAGGCTCGCCCTATCTGGCGCCGGAAGTGCTGACCGGGGTCGACCACCAGATGAGCGTCATGCGCGAGGAAAGTTTTGGGCCGATCGTCGGCATCATGAAGGTGCGCAATGACGAGGAAGCGATCGCGCTGATGAACGACAGCCCCTACGGACTGACGGCGTCGATCTGGACGCGCGACACGGAGCGCGCAATCGCCATCGGCGACCGCGTCGAGACCGGCACGGTGTTCATGAACCGCTGCGACTATCTCGACCCGGCGCTGGTCTGGACCGGCGTCAAGGATACTGGCAAGGGCGCCGCGCTCTCGGCCATCGGCTACGACAATCTGACCCGGCCGAAATCCTATCACCTGCGCGAAGCAATCTGACTTTTTGAAAGACAAGACATGTCCAAGCTGATCTCCAAATGGAACTACCCCACCACCGTCCGTTTCGGCGCCGGGCGTATCAAGGAACTGCCGGACGTGCTGGCTGCCGCGGGCATCAAGCGCCCGCTCTTCGTCACCGACCCGGGCCTGGCGAAGCTGCCGGTCGTCGCCTCGACGCTGAAGATCCTCGACGACGCCAAGGTTCCCTATGGCGTGTTTTCGGAGGTGAAGCCGAACCCGGTCGAGTCCAACCTCACTGCCGGCATCGCCGTGTTCAAGAAGGGCAGGCATGACGGCGTCATCGCCTTCGGCGGCGGCTCGGCGCTCGATCTCGGCAAGCTGATCGCCTTCCAGGCCGGGCAAACGCGCCCGGTATGGGATTTCGAGGATGTCGGTGACTGGTGGACCAGGGCCAACTCGGACGCGATCGCGCCGATCATCGCGGTACCGACCACGGCGGGAACCGGCTCCGAGGTCGGCCGCGCCGGCGTCATCACCAATGAGGAGACCCACACCAAGAAGGTCATCTTCCATCCGAAGCTTTTGCCGGCGATCGTCATTGCCGATCCGGAGCTGTCGGTCGGCATGCCGGCCTTCATCACTGCCGGCACCGGTATGGACGCGCTTGCGCATTGCTTGGAGGCCTATTGCGCGCCGGGCTACCACCCGATGGCCGACGGCATCGCGGTGGAAGGCATCCGTCTGGTTTTCGAGAACCTGCCCAAGGCCTTTGCCAACGGCAAGGATCTGGTCGCCCGCGCCCATATGATGAGCGCCGCCGCCATGGGCGCTGCCGCCTTCCAGAAGGGGCTGGGCGCAATCCATTCGCTGTCGCATCCGATCGGCGCGCTCTACGACACCCATCATGGCATGACCAATGCCGTGTTCATGCCTTATGTGCTGGCCTTCAACCGCGACGCGATCGACGACCGTGTCGCCAGGCTCGCCGCCTATTGCGGCATCAAGGGCGGCTTCGACGGCTTCGCCAAGGCGATCGTCAAGCTGCGCAAGGAGCTCAAGGTGCCGCATGCGTTGCCCGGCCTGATCAAGGGCCTCGACATGGACAAGAAGCGCAGGACGTTGATCGCCGACATGGCGGTAGTCGACCCGACCGCCGGCGGCAACCCGGTCAAGCTCACCAAGAAGGCGGCGCTGACGCTGCTCGAAAATGCGATCGCCGGCTCCGTCTGAGAGCCGGCTTTCAATGCCGAAGAGTTGACTGAAGAGACGTTCCAAAGGGGAAGGAGAGGGCAAAGGGCAAGGTGAATAACCATTAGCCGGAAAATTAAGCGCGGGCTAATTGCTACAGTCCGTTAAAAAGAGTTAACTTTTTTCGCCGCGGGGATCGGGTTTCAAAAAGCCTTCATCCGGCTGTCACACGAAAACGATACCCGCATCGCAGGCGCTTAAACGCGCCAGTTCAACGGAGAGAACACATGTTCAAGTTCACGGGGAAAGTGCTTTCCCTCTCGGCCGCGGCGCTCTTTGCGTCGACGGTGATTTCGTCCGCGGATTCGCTGGACGATCTCGTCAAGGCCGCGAAGGCAGAAGGCCAGCTCACCACCATCGCGCTTCCGCATGACTGGTGTGGCTACGGGGCAGTGATCGACGGTTTCAAGGCTAAGTATCCGGGGATCACCATCAACGAGCTCAATCCCGACGCCGGCTCGGGCGACGAGGTCGAGGCGATCAAGGCCAATAAGGACAACAAGGGCCCGCAGGCGCCCGACGTCATCGACGTCGGCCTGTCCTTCGGCCCGACCGCCAAGGCCGACGGCCTGCTGATGCCTTACAAGGTGTCGACCTGGGACTCGATCCCGGACAGCGCGAAGGATGCCGATGGTGCCTGGTATGGCGATTATTACGGCGTGCTGTCGTTCATGGTGAACAAGGACCTGGTCAAGGAATCGCCGACCGACTGGGCCGACCTGCAGAAGCCGGAATTCGCCAACTCGGTCGCGCTTGCCGGTGACCCGCGCGCGTCGAACCAGGCCATCCAGGCGGTCTATGCCTCCGGCCTGTCGTCGGGCGCCGCCGCTGGCGAAGCTGCCGGAAAAGCCGGCCTCGAGTTCTTCAAGAAGCTCAACGCCGCCGGCAACTTCGTTCCGGTCGTCGGCAAGCCGGCGACGCTGGCTCAGGGCCAGACGCCGATCCTGATCAACTGGGACTACAACGCGCTCGCCGGCCGCGACACGCTGAAGGGCAACCCGCCCGTCGACGTGATCGTGCCGAAGACCGGCGTCGTCGCCGGCGTCTATGTGCAGGCGATCAGCGCCTTCGCACCGCATCCGAATGCCGCGAAGCTGTGGATGGAATACCTCTATTCCGACGAAGGCCAGATCGGCTGGCTGAAAGGCTACTGCCACCCGATCCGTTTCAACGATCTCGCCAAGAACGGCAAGATCCCGGCGGACGTGCTGGCCAAGCTGCCGCCGGCTGAGTCCTATGCCTCGGCGGCTTTCCCGACGCTCGACGAGCAGGGCAAGGCCAAGGAAGCCATCAGCAAGAACTGGGACGCCATTGTCGGCGCCAACGTCAAGTAAGACTTGAAATGCACCGGGCGGCCGCCTGGCCGCCCGGCTTTCCCTCGAAGACGGTGCCGGGCACATGACCGATCTATCGCTTTCAAATCAGTCTATTGCCACCAAGCCCGCGCCGCCGACCGAAGCGACTGCTTTCCGCCTGCCGACGCAATGGATCGGCGTGGCGCCGTTCTTCGTCTTCGCCCTGATGTTCCTGATCATGCCGACGCTGTATCTCGTCATCGGCGCGTTTCAGACCGGGGAAGGCGGGTTCACGCTCGACAACGTCCTGCAGTTGGTCAGCGATCCTTCGATCGCCAATTCCTATTGGGTTTCGATCAAGATCAGCTTCTGGTCGGCCATCGTCGGCGCTTTTGCCGGACTGGCGATTGCCGTGGCCATCGTGCGCGGCGGCCTGCCCAGCTGGGTTCGCTCCGCGACGCTGACCTTCTCGGGCGTCGCCTCGAATTTTGCCGGCTTGCCGCTTGCCTTTGCGTTCATCGCAACGCTCGGCCGCGTCGGCATAGTGACGGTGCTGCTGCGCGACATATTCAACCTCAACATCTATGCCCTGGGGTTCAATTTCCTGACCACGTGGGGGCTGATCGTCGTCTATCTCTTCTTTCAGATCCCGCTGATGGTGGTGATCATCGTGCCGGCGATCGACGGCTTGAAGAAGGAATGGAACGAGGCGGCCGCCACGCTTGGCGCCACCCAGTGGCAGTACTGGCGCATGGTGGTGATACCGGTGCTGTTTCCGAGTTTCCTCGGCACCGTTATCCTTCTGTTCGCCAACGCCTTCGGCGCCATCGCAACGGCCTATGCGTTCGCCGGCCCGCAGCTCAACATCGTTCCCATCAAGCTCTATTCGCAGATCAACGGCGACGTGCTGCACAACCCGCAACTCGGTTACGCGATCGCCTTCGGCATGATCGTCATCACCGGACTGGCGAATGTCTTCTACATCTGGTTCCGGACCCGTTCCGAGAGGTGGCTGAAATGAAGTCGGGCAAATTCTGGGCCTGGGTCGTCTTCGGTATTGGCACGGCCTATTTCTTCATCCCGCTGCTGGCAACGTTCGAGTTTTCGTTGCGCATGCGGCGTGGCGTCCATTCCTTCGACGCCTATCAAGTCGTGCTCGGCGATCCGCGCTTCCAAGCGACGTTCCTGTATTCGGTGGTCGCCGCGATCTTCACCATCATTCTCGGCGTGCTGATCGTGGTGCCGGCCGCCTACTGGATCCGTCTCCGATTGCCTCAAATCAGGCCGATCGTCGAATTCATCACGCTGCTGCCGCTGGTCATTCCGGCGATCGTCATCGTCTTCGGCTATATCCGTATGTATGGCTCGAATTCGCCGCTGCCGTTCCTGGCCAGCGATCTCGGCGCCAGCGCCTTGCTGGTGATCGGCTATGCGACGCTGGCGCTACCCTACATGTACCGCGCCGTCGACACCGGCCTTCGTACCATCGATGTCAGAACGCTGACGGAAGCAGCCCAAATCCTCGGCGCCGGCTGGGGCACGATCATCACCCGCGTCATCCTGCCCAATGTGCTGATCGCGGTGCTGTCGGGTGCCTTCCTGACCTTCGCCATCGTCATCGGCGAATTCACCATGGCAAGCCTGCTCAATCGGCCGGCATTCGGCCCTTACCTGCAGAATATCGGCGCCAATCGTGCCTATGAGCCGGCTGCACTTGCGATCATCGCCTTCGCCATCACCTGGGGCTGCATGTCGCTGATCCAGATCCTGTCCCGCTTCGCGCCGAAATCGGCGAACCGCCCAAATTGATCGAGAGAACCACGCCATGGCCGACCCATTCCTCTCCATCCAGCACGTTCGAAAATCCTTCGGTGCCACCACCGTGGTGGAGGACTTCAATCTCGACGTCGAGCCGGGCGAATTCGTCTCCTTCCTGGGGCCGTCCGGCTGCGGCAAAACCACAGTGTTGCGTATGGTCGCCGGCTTCGAGGAGCCCTCGGCCGGCAAGATCGTCGTCGGCGGCAAGGACATAACCAGGCTGAAGCCCAATCAGCGCAATGTCGGCATGGTGTTCCAGGCCTACGCGCTGTTCCCGAACCTGACGGTGGCGCAGAACATCGCCTTCGGGTTGAAGGTCGGTGGCATGCCGAAGGCCGATGCCGACAGGCGGGTCGCCGAGATGCTCGATATCATCAAGCTGCCGCAGATGGCCGACCGCTATCCCTACCAGCTTTCCGGCGGCCAGCAGCAGCGCATCGCGCTCGCGCGGGCGATTGCGCCGAAGCCGAAGCTGCTTCTGCTCGACGAGCCGCTGTCGGCGCTCGACGCCAAGGTGCGCGTGTCGCTGCGCGAGGAAATCCGCTCGATCCAGAAGAAGCTCGGCATCACCACCATCTTCGTCACGCATGACCAGGAAGAGGCGCTGTCGATCTCCGACCGCATCGCGGTGATGTATGGCGGCAGGGCCGAGCAGGTCGGCACGCCGTTCGAGATCTACAACCGGCCGGCGACCAAATTCGTCGCCAATTTCGTCGGCACGCTCAACGTGCTGGAGGGCAAGGTCACCGATGCCGCTTCCGGCAAGGTGCAAGTCAACTCGCAGGAAGTCTCGCTGAAAGGCAAGCTCAACGGTTCGAAGTCAGGCGACACGCTGTCGCTGGCGCTGCGGCCTGAAGCCATCTCGCTGGGGCGCCAGCCCGGCCACGACACCAGCCTGTCGGGCGAAATCGCCGAAGTGCATTTCCTTGGCTCAGTCATCCGCGTGCGCGTCGGTATCGGCGGCAAGACGGTGTCGCTCGATACCTTCAACAACTCCACGACGCCGCCGCCTGTCGTAGGCGACAAGGCGGACATCTCCTTCTCATCGGGCGACATGCTGGTTCTGCATTGACGGCTCTGGCCCGTCCTGATGCCGATAAGACATGCCAGACGGTTCTCGGTGATATACGGCCGTCATCGGCATGTCCTGCGAGCACCCCTATGAGGCGGCGCGGGTTTGCCGGATAAATCAACAGTATCCTGTCTCAGGGTACTGACAAGCTTCGCGCCTCGCCGCTACGATGAGCCATGGCGCTGTTCGAACTCACCCTTGTCCTGCTGCTCATCGCCGTCGCGCTGACGGCGGTATCGCGATGGCTGGAGGTACCTTACCCGTCGCTGCTGGCGCTTGCCGGCGTTGGGCTTGCCTTCGTGCCGGGCGCGCCGATGATCGAGATCGATCCGGAACTGGCGCTGGCGCTGTTCATCGCGCCGGTGCTGCTCGATGCCGCCTATGACACTTCACTGCGCGACCTGAAGCGCTACCGGCTGTCGCTTGCCCTGCTGGCGCTTGGCGCGGTCGTCTTCACCGCGGTGGTCGTTGCCTTTGTCGGCTGGAAGATGGCCGGCCTGCCGATCGCGGCGGCGATCGCGCTCGGCGCCATCGTCGCGCCGCCGGACGCAGTCGCCGCAAGCGCGGTGCTCAATCAGTTCAAGGTGCCGCACCGTCTGACTGCCATCCTGCAGGGCGAGAGCCTGCTCAACGATGCCACGGCGCTGCTGATCTACCGGATATCGGTTTCAGCCGCCATCGGCACACTCATGCTCAAAGACGCAGTGCCCGTCATCCTGCTTGCAACGGTCGGCAGTGTTATCGCCGGTTATCTGTTCGGCCGAGTGTCGCGGCTCACGCTGACACGCATCGAGGACGCGGCAAGCAGCACCGTGGTGCAGTTCGCCGGAACCTTCGCCGTCTGGATCATTGCCGACAAGCTCGGCCTCTCCGCCATCATCACCATCGTCGTCTATGCCATCACCATCGCGCGCACCACGCCGCGCCGCATGTCGGCCAGACGCCGCGTCAGCGCCTATTCGGTCTGGGAATCGGCGGTGTTCGTGCTCAATGTGCTGGCGTTCGTGCTGATGGGCCTGCAGGCACGGTCGATCATCGGCCGGCTGGCCGACGATGGGCAGGGCAAGGCATTCGTCTTCGCCGCGACGGTTCTTACCGTCGTCATCGTGGCGCGCCTCGTCTGGGTGGCGGGGTATGTCGCGATCATCCGATGGTTTGCCCGCAACGACAGCGAGGAAGAAAAGCAGGATGCGCCGACATTTGCCGGTGCCGCGCTTGTCGGCTGGTGCGGCATGCGCGGGCTGGTGACGCTGGTCGCCGCCATTGCCTTGCCGGCCGGCTTTCCCGGGCGTGACCCGATCGTGCTTGCCGCTTTCGCGGTCGTGCTCGGCACGCTGGTGCTGCAAGGCATGAGCCTGAAGGTTCTGCTGCGCTGGCTCAATTTCCCGCGCGATACGACGATCGATCGCGAGGTGGCCGAAGCGCGCGTCGCCATCATGCAGGCCGCGCTCGATGTGCTGAGCCGCAAGACCTCGTCGGCTGCCGCCGTCGTGCGCGAGCAGTACGAGGCGCAGCGGCGGATCGCCGAAAACCCCGACGACGCGCAGGCCGCGACGGAATACGACCGGTTGCGCCTCTACGCCATCAAGCGGCAGCGCGACACGCTGGAGGAACTGCGCAGCAACGGCACGATCGGCGACGAAGCCTATCACCGGCTGGAGGAGGAGATCGACTGGTCGGAACTTGCGGCGTCGCCTGCCGGAAGCTTCCAGCCGCTGACGACTTATTAGAGCGCCGGTTCGCCGATTTCCACTGGACTATTCCGCTTGCCCCGACGGTCCATTGCAACGCAAGGGGCGGGGCGCTACTGCGATCACCAGAAGTGAGCCGGTTAATCAATGAAGCTGATCAGCTACAATATCCAGTATGGCTACGGCAGCGACGGGCGCTACGATCTCAGCCGCTGCGCCAGGCTGGTGGACGGCGCCGACATCGTCGCGCTGCAGGAAGTCGAGCGGCATTGGCAGCGCAGCAACGAGGACGACCAGCCCGAGATCCTGTCCAGCTTGCTGCCCGGCTATTACTGGGCTTACGGCCCCGCCTTCGACATGGATGCCAGCGAGAAGCGTGATGGCCGCGTCGTCAACCGCCGGCGGCAATTCGGCACGATGGTGCTGTCGAAGCTGCCGATCGTCTGGTCGCGGCTGCACACTTTGCCCCAGCGGCGCACGCTGAGGCCGCTCAACACCCGCAACGCGGCGCTGGAATGCATGATCCGCACGCCGGCGGGGCCAGTGCGGGTGCTTTCCTTGCATCTGGCGCATATCGCGGCCGAAGAGCGGCTGGAGCAGATCGACTACCTGCTTGCCGAGCATCGCCGCGCGCCGTTCGACGGCGGCCCCTGGAGTGGCGTCGATGACGAGCCGCAGCGCAACTGGTCGAACGGCCAGCCGGAACCGGAGAACCCGTTGGCGGCGATCTGGCTGGGCGACTTCAACATGGAGCCGGGCAGCGCCGAATACCGGCGCATCGTCGGCAATACGCCCTACCATCGCGGCGCTGCCTATATCGACGGCTTCGTCGATGCCGCAGCCGTCGCCAGCGAGCAGGGGCCGGACTTCCATACGCACGAAAAGGTCATCGACGGCAGGCTGGCGAAACGACGGCTCGATCATTGCTTCGTCGGCGGCATGCTGGCCGGGCGGGTGCGTTCTGTGAGCGCCGATATCGGCGAGGTGGCTTCCGACCATTTCCCGCTCAGGATCGATATCGATCTGGAAATGCCGGGCATCGCGTCAGGCCTGGCGGGCAGGTGAGGCAGGCATGACGCTGTTCGTCGTCCTGGCGGTGCTTTCGGCGGCGGCCATGCATGCGATCTGGAACGCGCTGGTCAAGGTGCATCTCGACCGCTTCCTGTCGATCACACTGATGACGCTCGGCATGGGCTTTGCGGCGCTGGTCGCGCTTCCCTTCGTCGAGGTGCCAAAGGCCGAAGTTTGGCCCTACATCTTCGCCTCGGTGATCTTCCACATGGGCTACCGCACTTTCTTGATCGGCGCCTACAAGGCCGGCGATTTCGCTCAGACCTATCCGCTGGCGCGCGGCACCGCGCCATTGCTCTCGGCGCTCGGCGGCATCGCCCTGATCGGCGAGGTCCCGGCGCCGTTCGCCATCCTCGGCATCGTGCTTCTGTCGGCGGGCACGCTGGTCATGTCGTTCCGGGGCGGGGCGCATCTGGAGAAGCTCAATCTGCGCGCGGTCGGCTTCGCGCTCGGCACATCGATCTTCATCGCCAGCTACACACTCTCCGACGGCAGCGGCGCGCGGCTCGCGGCAACCGCGCAAAGCTACGCCGCCTGGCTGTTCGTCTGCGATGCGACGTGGGCGCTTGTGCTGTGCATCTTCTTTCGCGGGCCGCAGTCGCTTCCGGTGCTGGCGCGCGACTGGAAAGCCGGGTTGTTCACCGGCGTTCTCAGCGGCGCGGCCTATTGGATCGTGATGTGGGCGATGACCAAGGCGCCGATCGCCTCGGTCGCCTCGTTGCGCGAAACCTCGATCCTGTTCGCCATGCTGATCTCCGTGCTGGCGCTGGGCGAGAAGATGACCGTCTGGCGCGCAGCCGCGGCGCTCGGCATCGTTGCCGGCGTCGCGGCGCTCAGAATGGGTTGAAGACAGACCCTCAACCGAGGACGGTCATTACCTGGCCGCGCTTTTCCGGACTGAAGCGGATGACGACGATGATGCAGACGGCGACCGCGCCCGAGAGGCGGCGAGCAGTCACATTTGCGTCACCTCCAGATCGATCACCATCAGCCCATCGGTGCCGCCTTGGAGGGCGGCGACCAGACGGGCGCCGGCGCGCTGATGTGCCTCGTGAACGAGGTAGGCGTCGCGGGCGGCGGCATCGCGGAAGTCGATGGTGAAGCCGTGGCCGAAGCCGCGCCCGAACGGCTCCGGGCTGACATTGGCGCTGAACTGCACCCTGTCCATGCCGTCGATAACGGTGCGCAGCGCTTCGAGATCGGCGTGAATCGCCGCACGCTCGGTCTCAGGGACGTCGTCGCGAAGCGGACAAAGACGCAATGCCGGATCATCGTTGATGCCTCATGCCGCCTGGTTGCCCTTGAACACGGCCGGCGGCAGCGGCTCGCGGCCGAGGATGAGATCGGCGCCCTTTTCCCCGACCATGATCGTCGGCGCATTGGTGTTGGAGGAGGGAACGCGCGGCATCACCGACGCATCGCAGACGCGGAGACCTTCGATGCCGCGCAGCCTCAAATCCGGCGTCACCACGGCCATCGCATCATGCCCCATGCGGCAGGTGCCGACGGGGTGGTGGTCGGTCTTGGAGGAGCGGCAAGCGTACTCGAAGAGGTCCGCGTCGCTTTGCAGGGCAGGGCCGGGCAGCACCTCGCGCAGCACATAGGGCTGCAGCGCCTTCTGCCGCATGATCTCGCGGGCCAGCCGCAGGCCCTTGATCGACATGTCGCGGTCGTAAGGATCGGACCAGTAGTTCGGATCGATCAGCGGGTGGTCGGCCGGGTCGGCGCTCTTCAGTCGCACCGTGCCGCGCGAGCGCGGGCGCAGGAAGGCGGAGTTCAGCGTCACGCCCGGATTCTTCAGCTTCTCGACGCCGGCCTCGATGCCGGAGCCGAGGCCGAGATGGAACTGGATGTCGGGCGAGGCGGCGGTCGGGTCTGCGTACCAGAAGCCGCCGGTCTCGAACAGGCTCGAGGCGACGGGGCCCTTCTTGAGCAGCAGATATTGCAAGCCGGCCCACATCGTGCGGTGCAGCTTGGCGTAATTGTCATAGGTGTGGTCGCCGGTGCATTCGGCGATGACGAACAGGTCGAGATGGTCCTGCATGTTGGAGCCAACGCCGGGCAGGTCATGCACAGGCGTGACGCCCACCGACTTCAGATGATCGGCCGGGCCGATGCCCGATTGCATGAGGAGCTTGGGCGAGCCGATCGCGCCCGACGAGACGATCACCTCGCGTTCGGCGCGCAGGATCGTCTTTTCGCCACCCGGCTTGCCGACGATCTCCACGCCGACGGCGCGGCCCTTCTCCACGACGACGCGGGTGACGAGCACGTCGGTCCTGACCGTCAGGTTCTTGCGCGTGCCGATCGGCTTCAGATAGGCCACGGAGGCTGATGAACGCCGCGCATCCTTCTGCGTGAGCTGATAGTAGCCGACGCCTTCCTGGCTGGCGCCGTTGAAGTCGGGGTTGAACGGAATGCCCATTTCCTGCCCGGCGCGAAAATAGGCCTCGCAGATCGGCAGCGGCGAGATCGGGTTGGAGACGCCAAGCGGACCCTGGTCGCCGTGATAGTCGTTGGCGAAGCGCTGGTTGTTCTCGGCGCGCTTGAAATAGGGCAGCACATCCCGATAGCCCCAGCCGGCCAGTCCCTCTTCCTTCTCCCAGGCATCATAGTCGCGGGCATTGCCGCGCGTGTAGATCTGGGCGTTGATCGATGAGCCGCCGCCGACCACCTTGGCCTGCGTGTACCAGAAGACGCGGTCCTTCATGTGCCTCTGCGGCACTGTCGACCAGCCCCAGGAGGCGATGCCCTTGGTCATCTTGGCAAAGCCCGCCGGCATGTGGATCAGCGGATGCCAGTCCTTGCCGCCGGCCTCCAGAAGCAGGACGGAATTGGACGGATCCTCGCTCAGCCGGTTGGCGAGAACGCAGCCGGCCGGACCGGCGCCGACGATGATGTAGTCAGCCATGGTTCCTCACAAGCGTGGCACGGAGAGCGCGCCGTCGACATCGATGACCGATCCGGTCGAAAAGGTGAACTTTCCGGAGGCAAGCGCGGCCACGACAGTGCCGATATCGCCTGCCTCGCCCCAGCGTTTTGCCGGCACCAGCCCACCCTCGATCAGCGCGTCATATTTGGCGGAGACGCCCGCCGTCATATCGGTTCGGATGATGCCCGGCCGGACCTCGAACACGCCGATATTTTCGGGTGCGAGCCGCAACGCCAGGTTCTTCACCCACATCGAAAGCCCGGCCTTGGAGATGCAGTAGTCGGCACGTTCCGGCGAAGCCATGGCGGCGCTCACCGAGGTGATGGTGATGATCGATCGGACGGCGTTTGCGGGTGCCGCAAGCATGACCTTGGCGACGGCCTGGCTGAGGAACACTGTACCGCGCAGGTTGATATCCAGAGCGCGGTCGAAATTCTCCGGCTTCAGCTCCAACAGATCGCCGCGCACCACGGCGCCGACGCCGGCGTTGTTGACCAGGCAATCGATGCGGGCGAAGGCGTCCGTGGCTGCTTCGATCAGTTTCGAATGGCGGGCGAGGTCGGCGATATCGCATTGAGCGTAGGCGAATTTCACGCCGCGTGCGCCGATGTTCTCGGCAAGGCCCTTGGCGGGCTTCTCGGCAAGGTCGGCGACAAGGACGTCGAAGCCGGCATCCGCCAGGGCCTCTGCGCAGGCGAGGCCGATGCCGCGCGCGCCGCCGGTGACAATGGCCGCGGGGCGGGTCATTGGAGACTGGCCTTTTGGATGCCAGCGCCGCCCCTCATCGCCCTGCCGGGCACTTCTCCCCGTATGGTGACGGGGAGAAGGAAGCCTTTGTCGCCGGCTTCGCCAGTCGCAAGCGTTGCAGAATGGGTGCCGGCGTTGCGGCCAGCCTTCTTCTCCCCGTTTACGGGGAGAAGGTGCCGGCAGGCGGATGAGGGGCGGCGCTGGCCTATCATGAAGAAAGCTCCGTCCTGCGGAGATAGTCGGCAACCCGCAGCGCCTGCGCGGCGATCGACAGCGCCGGGTTGACGGCGGCCGATGTCGGCAGGAAGCCGCCGTCGACGACGAACAGGTTTGGATGGTCCCAGGCACGGCAGAAGGGGTCGAGCGGCGATGTTGCGGGGTCGTTGCCCATCTTCACGGTGCCGCATTGGTGCGACGGCGTGCGCTTGTCGAAGGGCCGCGACAGCACGATCGGATAGCCGCAGGCGCGAAGGTTCTCGCGCATGACCTTGGTCAGGCCATCCAGCGACTGCATGTTGGAGCGCCGCCACTGCATGATGATCTCCTTGCCATCGACCATGATGCGGCTTTCGGGATCGGGCAGGTCCTCGCACATCAGATACCAGTCGACGGCGTGGCCGGCCATGAAGTCGAGCACGAATTTCGGCATCTTCTTCACATTGGCCTTCAGCATGTTGCCGTCGATCTTGCCGAGCAGCTGCACATTGCCGAGCGGCTTGCCGCCCTTGCCGTCCGACAGATAATAGTCGTTGAGCATCAGCGTCTTCTGGTAGACGCTATCGTTGCGGCGGCGCAGGTCGATCGCCAGCATCGCGCTCGAATTGTGATTCATGAAATTGCGCCCGACCTGGTCGGAGCTGTTGGCGAGGCCGTTGCCGGCAGCGGAGGGCGAGCGCAGCAGGATGGCGGCCGAATTGATCGCGCCGGCGGACAGGATGACGAGCTTCGGCGACAGCGTCTTGTGCGCGCCGTTCTGGGTGTAGTGGATGGCGGCGATCGACCTGCCGTCCGGCGTGGTTTCGAGCCAGTCGACATGCGCGCCGGTCTCGAGGCGGATGTTCTTGTCTGTAAGCGCTGCCGCCAGCGGTCCGGTCTGGGCGTCGATCTTGCCTTGGCCGGTGTTGGGGAAGGCGTCCCAGCCCGTCCTGCCGTCCTTCAGCCAGGTCTCGATGTCGACGCCCAGCGGCAGCGAAGCGGGGTGCAGTCCAAGGCTCTTCAGCTCGGCGCGGGCGCGCGCGATCGGTGGCTCGTCCGGCACCGGCTTGAAGGCATAGGGGATCGAATGGAACGGCTCGGTCGGGTCTTCGCCCAGCGTGCCGCGCACGCGAAAAAGCTGCTCGGCCTTCGAATACCATGGCTCGAATTCGTCATAGGAAAACGGCCAGGCCGGCGAGACGCCGCCGAAATGCTCGAGCTCGGAAAAATCCTCCTTGCGATAACGGATCAGGACCGCGCCGAAGAACTTCGAATTGCCGCCGACATAGTAGTAGTTGCCCGGGTTGAAGGCAGCGCCGCCAGCCTCGCGCCACATCTCCTTCGGCCGGTAGTGCTCGTCGATGAAGATGGAGCGCGTCGAGCGCGCATGCGGCGTTGCGGGCAGCGGCTCGCCGCGCTCCAGGATCAGGATCGAGGCGCCGCTGCCGGCCAAGCCGGAGGCGATCGTGGCGCCGCCGATGCCGGAGCCGATGATGACGATATCCGGGTTTGCCATAGCTTTTTAAAGAATGCGCTTCTCGGTCGCCGGGTCGAAGAACACCGCCTTGCTGAGGTTGAAGGCCAAGGGCGTGCTGGTGCCGGGCTGGATATTCGCATCAGCTCTCAGCCGCGCCACCACGCCTTTGCCGCCCAGATTGGTGACGGCGAAAGTGTCCGATCCCGCCGGCTCCACCACTTCGATATGGCAGTCGGCCGTGGCGATGTTCGAAGCGTTGCGCTCCGCACCTTCCGGGTCGGTCAGCGCTTCGGGGCGCACGCCGAAGATCACCGGCTTGTCCTTGAAGGCCGCAAGGCCGGAGGGCGCGCCGGACATCGGCAGCACTATCGGCTGGCGCGCCTCGCGGTCCAGCACCACCGACAGCCCGCTGCCATTGCCGTCGATCCTGGCCGGGATCAGGTTCATCGCCGGCGAGCCCATGAAGTCGGCGACGAAGATGTTGGTCGGGTTGTTGTAGATTTCGGCCGGCGTGCCGAATTGCTGCACCTCGCCGTCGCGCATGACGGCGATCTTGGTCGCCAGCGTCATCGCCTCGATCTGGTCATGCGTGACATAGACGATGGTCGTGCCGGTCGTGGCGTGCAGGCGCTTGATCTCGATGCGCATGTCGACGCGCAGCTTGGCGTCGAGATTGGAGAGCGGCTCGTCGAATAGGAAGAGTTTCGGGTCGCGCACCAGCGCCCGGCCCATGGCGACGCGCTGCCGCTGACCGCCGGAAAGCTGGCTGGGCTTGCGGTTGAGGAGATGGCCGATCTGCAGGATCTTCGCCACCTTGTCGATCGCCGCCTGGCGTTCCGCCGCCGGTACGCCGCGCATCTCCATGCCGAAGGCGATGTTGCCGGCAACCGTCATATTCGGGTAGAGCGCGTAGCTCTGGAACACCATGGCGATGTCGCGCTTCGAAGGATGCAGGTCGTTGATCGCGCGGCCGTCGACGCGGATCTCGCCCTCGGTGATCTGCTCCAGGCCGGCAATCGTGTTGAGCAGCGTAGACTTGCCGCAGCCGGAAGGGCCGACGAGCACCAGGAAGCCGCCCTTTTCGAGCTCGACATCGATGCCCTTCAGGATCTCGACATTCCCGAAGCGCTTCTTCAGCCCATCAATTTCCAGAAAAGCCATGGTCGTTCCTTCCGAATGTGGTCAGCCCTTGACCGCGCCCGCCATCAGCCCGCGCACGAAATAGCGGCCGGCGACGACATAGACGATCAGGGTGGGGAGCGCGGCAATCATCGCCGCAGCCATGTTGACGTTGTATTCGACGACGCCGGTCGAGGTGTTGACGACGTTGTTCAGCGCCACCGTCATCGGCATCACATCGCCGGAGCCGGCATAGGCGGAGGCGAACAGGAAGTCGTTCCAGATGTTGGTGAACTGGTAGATCACCGTCACAACGATGATCGGCAGCGAATTGGGCAGCATGATGCGCCGAAATATCTGGAAGAAGGAGGCGCCGTCGACCTGTGCCGCCTTCACCAACTCGGTGGGGAAGGCTTCGTAATAATTGCGGAAGAACAGCGTGGTGAAGCCGAGGCCGTAGACCACATGGACGAAGACCAGGTTCACGGTGGAATTGCCGAGACCGAAGTTGAACCCCGTGGCGTTCTGCAAGGTGACACCAAAGCGGCCGAGGCTGCCGAGGATCGTCGCCATCGGCAACAGCACCGACTGGAACGGGATGAAGCAGGCGAACAGCATCATGGCAAAGACCAGCGTGTGGCCGCGGAAGCGCCATTTGGTCAGCACATAGCCGTTGAGTGCGCCGAGCAGCGTCGAGATCAGCACCGCCGGCACGACCATTTTGATGGAGTTCCAGAAATAGCCCTTCATGCCGACGCAGGTCAGGCCCGAGCAGACTTCGCTCCACGCCTTTATCCATGGCGCGAAAGTCGGCGCATGCGGCAGCGACAGCATGTTGCCGTTCTGGATCTCGTCCATGGTCTTGAACGAGGTGACCAGCATGACGAAGAGCGGCATCAGATAGAAGATCGCGAACAGCCCAAGCAGCCCGTAGATGACGATGCGGTTGAGCGTCCTGGCTCGGGCGCCGCTTGCGGCCTGGCGGGCGGGTGAAGCGACGGCGCTCATCGCGACTTCTCCCTGAGCTCGGAATAGAGATACGGAACGATGATGGCGGTGATGGTCATCAGCATGATCACCGCGCTGGCCGAGCCGACCGCCATCTCGTTGCGCTTGAAGGTGAACTCATACATGAAGTTGGACGGCAGCCAGGCCGAGCCGCCTGGGCCGCCGCTGGTCAGCGCCACGACCAGGTCATAGGACTTGATGGCGAGATGCGCGAGCACGATGAAGGCCGACAGGAAGACGGGCCTGAGCAGCGGAATGACGATGCGGCGATAGAGCTGGAAGGTGGAAGCGCCGTCGATCTGCGCGGCCTTCATGATCTCGCCGTCGATGCCGCGCAGGCCGGCCAGGAACATCGCCATGACGAAGCCGGACGCCTGCCAGACGCCGGCGATCACCACGGTGTAGATGACGAAATCCTTGTTCTTGATCCAGTCGAAATGAAAGCTCGTCCAGCCCCACTGATGCAGCGTCTGTTCCAGCCCGAGGCCGGGATCGAGGAACCATTTCCAGGCGACGCCGGTGACGATGAAGGAGAGCGCCATCGGGTAGAGGTAGATCGGCCTGAGCACGCCTTCGCCGCGGATCTTCTGGTCGAGCAGGATGGCCAGGAACAGGCCGAGCGCCAGGCAGATCAGGATGTAGAGGAAGCCGAATATGCCCATATTGGTGATCGAGGTGTACCAGCTCGACGGCGGGTCGCTCTCGAAGGTCCAGCGCCACAGCCGCTGATAGGCGCGGGCTCCGGTGACGGCATAGGACGGGAATGTCTTGGAATTGGTGAAGGACAGATAGATCGTCCACAGGATGAAGCCATAGACGAAGACGATCGTCGCAGCGAAACTCGGCGCCAAAACGATCTTCGGCAGCAGATCCTGCAGCCGCGACCGGACCGACGCGCCAGGACGGGCGTCATGCTCCGGTGTCAGCTTGATCCGGGTTTCGGCAACTGTGCTCATAGGCTCGTCCAGTACCGGTTGGTCGGAAACTGCCCGGCGCGAAACGCGCCAGGGTCTTTCCCGCACTTGTCGACGGGAGACCTCCCCCGCCGAAGCGGGGGAGATCCGAGTTCAAGCAACGGCTTACTTGGCGTCGTCGATCGCCTTGACCAGCTCGGTCACGGCTTCGTCGGAGGTCTTGATCTGACCGTGGACGAACTTCGACACGACATCCTTGTAGGCGTTCGCGACGGCCGGCGGGGCGCCGTAGCCCTGCGCCAGCGAGCCGAACAACGTGCCGCCCTCATTGGCCTTCTTCAGGTCGGCGATGCCCTTCTTGCCGCAAGCATCGAAGTCGGTATCAGGCACGTCGGTACGGGCCGGGACCGAACCCTTCACGACGTTGAAAGCCGACTGGAAGCTCTTCGACAAAGTGGCGGTGGCGAGTGCCACCTGAGCGGCCTTGCGGTCCTCCGGCACGTTGAACATGCCGAACATGTCGGAGTTATAGATCACCGAGCCGTCGGTGCCCGGGAAGCGGTAGCACAGGAAGTCGGTGCCCGGGGTCTTGTTGGCGGCGTGGAACTCGCCCTTGGCCCAGTCGCCCATGACCTGGACCAGCGCATCGCCCTTGATGACCATGGCGGTGGCGAGATTCCAGTCGCGGCCCGAGAAGTTAGGGTCGACATATTTGACGAGCTTGGCGAGGTTGTCGAACGACTTCTTCATCGTGTCGGACTTGAGCGACTCCTCATCGAGGTCGTTCATCGCCTTCTTGTAGAACTCCGGTCCGCCGGTCGACAGCACGACGGAATCGAACATGGTCGCTTCCTGCCAGTTCTGCCCGCCGAGCGCCAGCGGGGTGACGCCCGCGGCCTTGGCCTTGTCGAGCAACGCCACGAAATCGTCGAAGGTCTTCGGCTCGGTGCCGCCGATCTTGTCCATCACCGCCTTGTTGATCCACAGCCAGTTGACGGAGTGGACGTTGACCGGGGCCGCGACCCACTTGCCGTCATAGACGGAGAACTTCTGCAGGGCGGCCGGAACCGACTTGTCCCAGCCTTCCTTCTTGGCGGTCTCGGTGAGGTCGCCCATGACGCCGGCGGCGGCATAGTCGAGCACGGTGTAGCCGAGCATCTGCGATGCGGTCGGATAGTTGCCGGCCGCGACCATCGCCTTCAGCGCGGTCATGGCGGCGTCGCCGCCGCCGCCGGCCACCGGCACGTCCTTCCAGGCATAGCCTTCCTTGGCCAGATCCTGCTTCAGCACGTTCAGAGCAGCCGCTTCGCCGCCCGACGTCCACCAATGCAGCATCTGCACTTCTTTGACGTCCGCGGCGTGCGCCGAGAACGCAAAGCTCGTCGCAAGAGCCGTTCCGATAAGCAGTTTGCGCAACATGTACTACCTCCCTTGTTGCATTCACAGAACCGGCGGGTGTCCGCCGGGGTCTCCCAACTCAGCCGACCCACCATCCGGTGCGCTGGCCGCGATGAAACTGGATAGTCTTTTCCTCGGTATAATCCTCGACGGCGCGTTTGCCGAGTTCGCGTCCCAGACCGGACTGCTTGTAGCCGCCGAAGGGCAGTTCGGGATAACCTTCCATGAACGTATTCACCCAAACCGTCCCCGAACGCACGCCGCGCGCCACCGACATGCACGTGTCGATACCGGCGCTCCACACCCCTGCAGACAGACCATAGGGCGTGTTGTTGGCAATGCGCAATGCCTCTTCAATCGTTTCAAAAGTGAGCACGGACAGCACCGGTCCGAACACTTCCTCGCGCGCGATCGCCATATCCTCCGTGACGTCACGGATAATGGTCGGATCGAGATATTGGCCGGCATTGGATGGAAGCCGCGCGCCACCGGCGAAAACGCTGCCGCCGTCGGTTTTCGCCGCTGTCACATAGCCGGCTACCTTTTCCATATGGTCGGCCGAGATCATCGCGCCGACCTTGGTGCGGTCGTCGAGCGGATCGCCGACGCGGACCTTCTGGCACAGCGCCTTGACCGCGTTGAGGAAGTCGTCGGCGATCACCTCATGCACGATCAGGCGGCTGCCGGCATTGCAGCATTCGCCGGCGTTGAAGAAGCCGCCGAACACCGCGGCATCCGCAGCGGCCTCGAGGTCGGCGTCGGGGAAGACGATCTGGCCGTTCTTGCCGCCGAGTTCCATCGAGACCTTCTTCAAGGTATCGGAAGCGGCTGCCATGGTTGTCTTGCCGACACGGGTCGAGCCGGTGAAGGAGACCATCTCGACCAGCGGATGCCTGACCATCGGCGCGCCGACATCGGCGCCGTAGCCTGCGAGAATGTTGACGACGCCAGCCGGCAGCCCGGCCTCGAGCAGGATGTCGCCGAGCACGAAAGTGGAAGCGGACGTCATCTCGCTCGGCTTCACCACCGCCGTGCAGCCGGCGGCGAGCGCGAAAGGCAGCTTTTGGCTGACGATCAGGAAAGGGAAATTCCACGGGGTGATGATCGAGACGACGCCGATCGGCTCGCGCAGCACGACGCCCAGCATAGTATCGCCGAGATTGGCGTAGCTTTCGCCATGCAGCGTGCGGGCAAGCGAGGCGGCGTAACGCCAGATGTCAATCGCGCCGCCGATCTCTGCGCGCGCCTGGGCGATCGGCTTGCCGGATTCCAGCGCGTCGAGCCGCGCGATCTGCTCCAGCCGCGCCTCGATCAGGTCGGCAGCCTTCAGCAGAACCGCCGCACGTTCCGATGCCTTCATGCGCGGCCACGGACCGGTCTCGAAAGCCTTGTGCGCGGCCTGCACCGCCGCCTCGACTTCCGCCGCGCCCGCTTGCGCATAACGGGACACGACGAAGCCGTGGCCTGGGCTGGCGCGCTCTATGCTGCGGCCGTCGCAGGCATCGACATGCCTGCCGTCGATCAGCAGCTTGTAGGCCTTCGGCGCCTCAGACGCCTCGGCCGGCATGGCAATGTTGAGCGGTGCGTTCATCATGTCTTCTCTAGGATCTCGAAAAGGCCGGCTTCTGCTTGGCCTTGAAGGCACCGACGCCGGCTTTGAGGTCGGCGGTGAGCGCGATGAAGCCGCTGGCCAGCGCCTCGGTCGCGGCGGCGTCTTCCTCGCCCTCGGCAATGCCGATCATCAGCTTCGCGGCCTCCGTCGCAAGCGGACCGCGCTCGGCGATCTTTTCGGCCCAGGCTTTGGCTTCGTCGAAAGCCTCGCCTGTTTCGACCAGTCGGTCGACGACACCGTGCGCAAGCGCGTCGGGTGCCAGGAAAATCTCGCCGCCGATCGCCATCCGGCGCACGATCTGTGCGCCGAAGCGGCGCACCGCGCGCTGCGTGCCCGACCAACCGGGAACGACGCCGATCGAGGTTTCGGGGAAGCCGAGCTTGACCTGCATTTCGGCGACGCGGAAATCGCAGGCCGCCGCCAGTTCCAGCCCGCCGCCCAGCGCATGACCGGAGAGCACGGCGATGGTCGGCTGCCTGAGCCGCGCCAGCCGGTCGAAGACGCGGTGGCCGTAGCGCACCCATTGCACCTGGAAGTCGGCGGCGCTCATGGCACCCCAGGCCTCGACGTCGCCGCCGGCGCAGAAGCCCTTGCCTTCGCCGCGGATGAGCACGGCGCGAACGCCCTCGGCCAGTTCCGCTTCGTCGAGCGCCGTCTCGAGCGCGCGCAGCATCGGGATATCGAGGGCATTGAACTTTTCCGGCCGGCGCAGCGTGACGATGCCTATGGCGTCGTCCCGCTCGAAGGTGACAAGCTCAGCCATGCGCGCCTCCGAGCGAAGCGCCGCCATTGAGCGACAGGCCGATCGGCCGGTCCTGATAGAGCGCCGCAGGCGTGACCTTGAGGTCGTTCGCCACAGCGAGCGGGATCTCGGCCTGCGCCAGCACATCGCGTTCGAGGTCGATGCCGGGCGCCAGTTCCGTCACCATCAGCCCGTCCGGCGTCAGCTTCATCACGCAGCGCTCGGTGACATAGGTGATGTCCTGCCCTTGGGTGACCGCCCGCTTGCCGGAGAAGGAGATGTGCTCGACCTCCGCGACCACCTTCTTGATCTTGCCTTCCTGGTCGATGCGGATGGCGCCATCCGTCAGCGAGAGTTTCGCGCCGGCATTGAAGAAGCCGGAAAAGACGATCTTCTTCGCCCGCGCGGTGATGTCGACGAAGCCGCCGGCGCCGGCGGTCACATGCGGCCGCGCCGAGAGCTTCGAGACGTTGACCGAGCCGTGGCGGTCGATCTGCAGGAAGGACAGCAGCGAGGCGTCGAAGCCGCCGGCCTGGAAATAGATGAACTGGTGCGGCGAGGGCATGATCGCCTCGGCGTTGGAGGCGCAGCCGAACTTGAAGTCGAGCAGCGGCACGCCGCCGACCGCGCCCTGCTCGATCACCCAGGTGACCTTGCCGTGCTGGCCTTCCTCGAGAAGGATGCGCGGCACATTGGCCGAGATGCCGAAGCCGATGTTGACGGCCATGCCGTCGCGCAATTCCATGGCGACGCGCCGCGCGATGACCTTCTGGATGTTCATCTCCGGCGTGCGGAAGGTCGACAGCGGCCGGAAGATCTCGCCCGAGATCGCCGGGTCGTAAGGCGTCTGCGTCGTCTGCAACTGGTCGGGCGCCACAACGATATGGTCGACCAGCACGCCGGGCACCCGCACGTCGTGCGGCTTCAGGGTGCCGTTCTCGACGACGCGCTTGACCTGCGCAATGACGATGCCGCCATTGTTGCGGGCGGCCAGCGCCTGCTCCAGCCCGCCGAGATAGGCGCCCTCATGCTCGTAGGTGAGGTTGCCGCGCTCGTCGGCCGTGGTGGCGCGGATGATCGAGACGTTGGGCACGATGGCGCGGAAATAGAGCCATTCCTCGCCGTCGAACTGCTCAACCGAGACGATCGGCTCGCTGGCCGCGGCGTTCATGGCGCAACCCTGGTGGCGCGGATCGGCAAATGTGTCGAGGCCGACCTTGGTCAGCACGCCGGGACGTTTGGCGGCGGCCTCGCGATGCATGTCGAACAGGATGCCGGATGGCACGTTGTAGGCGGCGATCGAATTGTCGCCGATCATCTTCCAGATCTGCGGCGGCTCGGCAGAGGAGGGGCCGGACGGATAGGAGCCGCAGAGCGTGCGCTTGAGCAGGCCCGGCTTGGCGAGATGGTCGATGCCCTTGATGCCGTACATGTCGCCGGCGGCGATCGGGTGCAGCGTGGTGATCGCCTGCGGATGGCCTTCCGCGTCGAAACGCTCGCCGATCGCGGCAAGCACGGCGTCGGGGCAGCCGAGGCCGCTCGACGACGACACCGAGACGACCATGCCATCCTTGATCAGGCTGGCGGCATAAGCCGCCGAGACGAGCTTGCTCACGCGATGCCCCCAAGTTGCGGGTCGATGGCGACGGCCTTGCCGGTGTTCGACGATTGCAGTGCTGCTTCGGCCGACGCCAGCGACCAGACGCCGTCCTCACCGGTGGCGGCAGGCCGGCCTTCGCCGCGGATCGCGGCATGGAAGTGGCGCAGCGAGCGGGTGTAGAGATCCTCGCGGTCGAAGCTCAGCTCTTCCTCGCCATTCGCGGTCCGCAGCAGCACAGAACCTACCGGCTTCTGCGTCATAACATCGGTGGCGATCAGCGAGCCTTCCGAGCCATGCACCTCGAAGCCGGTTCCGGCGAACTTCGTGGTGAAGCCCTCATGCGACTGCGCTATGACGCCAGACTTGAAGCGCCAGATGCACATGGCGCCATCCTCCAGTCCGACGCCGGCCATGCCGGCGGCTTGCGTGAAGGCCGAAATCTCGACGGGGTCGTCGTCCAGCACGAAGCGCAGCGTGTCGGCATCATGCACAGTGATGTCGAGCACAACGCCGCCGCCGGCTTCGGGCTTGGTTATGCGCCAACCCTGCAGGTTTTCCGGCAGATAGACGGAATGAAAGACGCGCGCCGCGATCGGCTTGCCGATGCGGCCGGCGGCAATCGCCTCGCGCATGGCGCGGTGGGCGCCGGCATTGCGCAAATGGTGGTTGGTGGCGAAGACGATGCCGGCAGCTTTGGCGGCGACAACCATCTCACGCGCATCGGCGCTGGTCAGCGCCAGCGGTTTCTCGCACAGCACATGCTTGCCGGCCTTGATCGCGGCAAGTCCCTGCTCGAGATGCAATTCGTTGGTGGTCGAGATGTAGACCGCGTCGATGTCCGAGTTGAGCAGCGCGTCGAGAGACGAGACGGCGCGTGCGATGCCGTTTTCCCTCGCATAGGTCTCGGCCCGTTCCGGGCTGGAACTCATCACGGCGGCGACCTCGCCGTCGGCCTGCGCGCGGATGGCATCGATCATGAACTGTCTGGCGATCGTGCTGGCGCCGATCAGTCCCCATCGCACGCTCACGCCGCGTCTCCCACTTGGCTGTTGCGGTCCGGGCCGCTGCTTTCCCGCACGACCAGGCTGACGGCACCGATATGGTTCTCGGCGCGCGTGGTGCGCGACTGGATCATCTTCAGCATGACGTGCGCCGCGCGCTCGCCGAGGCCCGCGGTGTCGACGGCGACGCTGGTCAGCGCCGGGCTGTAGTGCTCGGCCTCGGCGACGTCGTCGAAGCCGACGACGGCAAAGTCTGCGCCCGCCTCGAGACCGCGTTTGCGCAATGCCAGCATGACGCCGAAGGCTACCGCATCGTTGAAGCACAGCGCTGCGGTCGGTGGCTGCGGCACGGCAAGCGCCGTCTCCAGGCAGGCCATGCCGCCCTTGCGGCTCGTCTCGCCCTCGACGATCAGCCGGTCGGAAGCTGGGATGCCGAGCGTTTCGCAGGCTTCGAGGAAGCCTCCCAGGCGCTCCTGATAAACAACGAGATCGGATGAACCGCCGAAGAAGGCCAGGCGGCGATGGCCCTTGCGGATCAGATGTTCGGCGGCAAGCACCGCGCCGCGATGATTGTCCGGCGCGATCACCGGAATGCGGCTGTCCGGCAGCCTGCGCATGGTGAAGACGATCGGGACGCCGGCCGTCTCTATGCGGCGGAAGGTGCCGGGCGTGGTGCCGCGCGCTGGCGAGACGATCAGGCCGGCGACGCCCTGTTCCATCAGCGACTTCAGCACCTCTTCCTGACGTACCGGGTTCTCCGCCGTGTTGGCGATGAAGGGGACGACGCCCGCCGCCTGGAAGACGCGCTCCATGCCGACCGCCAACTCGGCGAAAAAGGGGTTGGTGAGATCGTTGATCACCATGCCGATGACATTGGAATGGGCTTTCCGCAGATTGGCGGCGCCGCGGTTGTAGACATAGCCGACATCCTCGATCGCCTTGCGTACCTTGACCGCGGTTTCAGGCCGGATCAACCCGCTGCCCTGCAGCACGAGCGACACCGTCGATTTGGACACGCCGGCCTCGCGAGCGATGTCCAGGATCGTCGCCTTGGCCCGGCTGGCCATCCTCGTCATGTTCTCCAAGTTTCGAGAAAATCTGTTGGAACGTTCTAATCACCGATCCAAATCCGAGTCAATCACGATTCAGCTGAGATTCGAAAAATTGATTGGAGCAGTTCAGAACGTCAACGAATGCAAGGGCTATCCCAAAGGAGACACAATGTCTTCCGGCTTGGATGTCGTGAATCATAAAGGTTCTTGATTTATTGGAACGTTCCATTTATAGCGACCGCACGGGAGAGTTCCATGGACATCACCTTGCCTGCGGCAAACGGCGAGCGCGTCAGCTACCGGCTTGTCGGCAAACCGGTCGAACCGATCGAGGGCGCACGCTTTTCGCGCATCGCCTATGCCGCCGCCCATGTCGTTGCCGATCCCATCGCCATGACCGATCCGTGGTCGCGGCCGGCGGTCGACTGGGACAGGACGATGGCGTTCCGCCATCATCTGTGGCGGCTCGGCTTTCGCATCGCCGAAGCCATGGACACGTCTCAGCGCGGGATGGGTTTCGACTGGGCGAACGCGAAGGAGCTGATCCGCCGCTCGATCGCGGAAGCCAAAACTGTGCCGGGCGCCGACCTCGCCTCGGGGGCGGGGACCGATCACCTGGCGCCGGCGGCGGCCAAGACGCTCGACGACGTCATCGGCGCCTATGAAGAGCAATTCGCCTTCATCGAAGGCGAGGGCGGCAAGGCAATCATGATGGCGAGCCGCGCGCTGGCGGCGGTGGCCAAAGGGCCGGACGATTATGCCCGCGTTTATGAGCGCATGCTGTCCCAGGCATCGGGCAAGGTCATCCTGCACTGGCTGGGCGACATGTTCGATCCGGCACTCAAGGGCTATTGGGGCAGCAACGATTTCGACGCGGCGCTCGACACGGTCGTCGCCATCATCGAGCGGCATGCGGGCAAGGTCGAAGGCATTAAGATATCGCTGCTCGACGCGGAGAAGGAAGTGCGGCTGCGCGATAGGCTGCCCGAAGGGGTGGTGATGTTCACCGGCGACGATTTCAACTATCCCGAACTGATCGCCGGCGATGGCAGGAGACACTCGCACGCGCTGCTCGGCATCTTCGACGCCATCGCGCCGGTGGCAAATGCCGCGCTGGCGAAGCTGGCGGAAGGTGACAAGGCCGGCTATGACGCGCTGATGGCACCGACCGTGCCGCTGTCGCGAAAAATCTTCGAGGCGCCGACCGAATACTACAAGGCCGGCATCGTCTTCATGGCCTGGCTGAACGGGCATCAGGACCACTTCACGATGGTGGGCGGCATGCAATCGGCGCGCGGCATATGCCACTACGCGGATGTCTTCCGGCTCTCCGACCAGGCCGGGCTGCTGGCCGACCCCGATCTTGCCATCGCCAGGATGAGGACCCTGCTGGCGGTCGCGGGCGTTTAAGCCGGTCCCCGTGCGGGGATTTGCGTTTCGGCGATGAATCGTATTCGCTTGCCGAAAAATAGGCGCGGGCGCACATGGCAATGGCGGAGAAAGTCGCCCCGGCAGACAAGGTCGCCCTGGCAGACAGGGTCGCGCTTGTCACCGGGGTTACCGGGCAGGACGGGGCTTATCTGGCTGAGCTGCTGCTCGGCAAGGGCTATGTGGTCCACGGCGTCAAACGCCGGTCGTCTTCCTTCAACACCGAGCGCGTCGACGACATCTATGTCGATCCGCATGAGGACGGGGCGCGCTTCTTTCTGCATCATGGCGATCTGACCGACGCGACCAATCTGATCCGCCTTGTGCAGGAGACGAAGCCCAGCGAGATCTATAATCTCGGCGCGCAAAGCCATGTCCAGGTGAGCTTCGAGACGCCGGAATACACTCCCAATGCGGATGCGCTGGGGACGCTCAGGCTTCTCGAAGCGATCCGCATTCTCGGCCTCGAGAAATCGGTGCGCTTCTACCAGGCCTCGACCTCGGAGCTCTATGGCGATGCGGTCGAAGCTCCGCAGAACGAGAGCACGCCGTTCCGGCCGCGCTCGCCCTATGCGGCAGCCAAGCTTTATGCTTACTGGATCACGGTCAATTACCGCCAGGCCTATGGCATGTTCGCCGCCAACGGCGTCCTGTTCAATCACGAGAGCCCGACGCGTGGCGAAACCTTCGTCACCCGCAAGATCACCCGCGCCGTTGCTGCGATCCATCACGGCCTGCAGGACACGCTCTATCTCGGCAATATCGACGCACGTCGCGACTGGGGCCATGCGCACGACTATGTCGAGGGCATGTGGCGCATCCTGCAGCATGACGAGCCGGACGATTTCGTGCTCGCGACCGGCGAGGCGCATTCGGTGCGCGAATTCGTGGAACTCGCCTTCGCCGAGGCCGGACACCGCATTCGCTGGCAGGGCAGCGGCGCCGATGAAGTCGGCATCGACGCAGCCACCGGCGCCGCGCTTGTGCGGATCGATCCGCGCTACTTCCGGCCGACCGAAGTGGATACGCTGGTCGGCGACGCCGCCAAGGCAAGAAAGGTTTTGGGCTGGTCGCACACCATCGGCTTCAAGGATCTGGTAGCGGAAATGGTTCGGGCCGATCTGATGCGCGCCGCCGGCGCTACTTGGCGCAACGGCCGTTCAACCTAGGACTCCGCGCTTATGGACAAGAGTTTCGATCTCAAAGGAAAGCGCATTTTCGTTGCCGGCCATCGCGGCATGGTCGGCTCGGCCCTGGTGCGCCGCCTGGCCGGCGAGGATTGCGAGATCGTGACCGTGGCGCGCAGCGAGCTCGACCTTCTCGACCAGGCCGGCGTGCGCCGCTGGATGGAGGCCCGGCGGCCGGACGCCGTGATCATGGCGGCCGCCAAGGTCGGCGGCATCCTGGCCAATGACAGCTTCCCGGTGGATTTCCTTTACGAAAACCTCGTCGTGCAGACCAATGTCGTCGAGGCCGCCTTTCGCAGCGGGGTGCAGAAGCTCCTGTTCCTGGGCTCGTCCTGCATCTATCCGAAGCTTGCGCCGCAGCCGATCCCGGAAGACGCGCTGCTCACCGGCCCGCTCGAACCCACAAACGAATGGTACGCCGTCGCCAAGATCGCCGGGTTGAAACTTTGCCAGGCCTACCGGCGCCAACATAGCGTCGACTACATCTCGGCCATGCCGACAAATCTCTATGGTCCGGGCGATAATTTCGACCTCGACAGCAGTCATGTCGTGCCTGCGCTGATGCGCAAGGCGCATATGGCGAAGCTAACCGGTCAAAAGACCCTGCAGGTGTGGGGTTCGGGCCGGCCGATGCGAGAATTCCTGCATGTCGACGACGCCGCCGACGCCTTTGTCTGGCTTTTGAAGACTTATTCCGGCGACGGCCACGTCAATGTCGGTAGCGGTGAGGACATCACCATCGCGGAGCTTGCCGGCACCGTCGTATCGGTCGTCGGCGCCGGCGCCGAGATCGCGTTCGATCCGACGAAGCCGGACGGGATGCCGCGCAAGCTGATGGACGTCTCGCGCCTGTTCAAGACCGGCTGGAGGCCGGCCTATTCGCTTCGAGATGGATTGGAACAGACCTATGCCTGGTTCCTCGACCATGTCGAGAAAGGCGATATCCGTCTTGGCGCTGCATGATTCTCAATCGAAACTCATCGCGGCGACCAGGGAGGACGGTTTGGGCGGCCGGCTTCTGGCTATGGTCAACGCCAAGGCGCTTGCCGACTCGCTCGGCTATCGCTTCGGCTTTGCCTGGAAGCCGATCCATGACGATAAATTTCACTCGGTCGAGAAAGTCGACAAGATATTCTCCGCCGATTTCATCGAGAAGCACTGGCTGGGGGAGACGGTCGAACCATTGGGTTTCGATGTTCTCGGAGAGGTAGCCTTTAGCCGTGCCAGTCTCGATGCCGCGGCGGCACGGCGAAGGTTTCGCGGCTGGATCTGCAACGAGTTTGAGATACTGGATCATTTTCAGGGCGGACCCCAATTCGTCCGACGATCGGAGACATTGCGAGGTTTCGGTTTTTCCAGGGCCGTGAACCAGGCGCTCGACGCCGCCGACAGATGCCCGTTTCCGGGGCCGATCGCCGCTTTACATCTTCGCAGCGGCGACATCGTGCGCGGCAAGTATCGCTTCATGCTGCATTTCAGCGACAAGGTAGTGGCCTCGACCTTGGTCAAAGCTGTCGCGTCGGAGCTTTCATCAAAAGGCCTGACAACTCTTCTGATCGGTCAGGATCGTGAAACGCTCGAATATCTGCGGTCGGAAACGGGAGCCTTGCTGGGCGACGATCTGGGATCGGCGGAATTCGCAGATGAGACGCTCAAGGCGTTCTTCGAGATGAGGCTGATGGCGCGGTGCCAGAAAATCTATGCAGGCGGCAGCGTCTATGCGTCCGTCGCATCGATGATGGGCGATGTCGGTCTCGTCCATCCGAAAACCTTGTTCGACGGTTCGAGAGCCGCGGAAATGATTCTGGCCGAACTCAGCCGACATCAGGGCGATTACCACCCGCTCGAGGCGGCCTTCGGCTATCAAACCGCGTTTCTCGATCTCGAGGATCAAATCTGTCCCGCGCGGGCAAGAGACATCCTGGAAAAGGCTCACGCGCTGGATCCGCACAACGACGTCTATCCGCTCAAAATCGCGGCGGCGTTTTTTCGCGAAGGCGACTATCGGTCCGGCGAGGCCGTTTTGAAGGCGCTCATGACGGGACAATTCGAAGCCTCGCCCGCAATGCCGTTGCGAGCGATTGGCGTGCTGGTCTGCCGAACATGGCGCGGTGATGTCATGTCGAAGGATTTCGAGTCCTTCTTCGCGGCGGCCGCAGAGGGGCATCCCTACGCCGCGGCGTGCTCGGCGCATATCCTCCATGCAACACTCGGGAAGGTGAAGCCGGCTCTGCGGATGATTGCAAGATCGCTGGAGGCGGAACCGGCCAATGCCTTGTTCAAGAGAATCAAACGGCACATACGGCCATTGACGACGCCTCAGTCCGGTCCTCTGGCGAAGGCGCGGCTGCGGCTCTGGAAGGCGGGGATTCGAATATAGGGACCGCCGCTGCGGTCTTTGCCGCGGCTGCATAAGGGAGATCAAAAGCGGTAGTTCAGACTCAGAGAAACCGTATGGGTGCTGGGCTTGACGAATGTTGGACCAACCAACGCGCTGTCGTCTTGGAAATTATGATCCGAGAAATGCGCGTAGGCGTAATCAAGGCCGACAACCCATTTGTCATTGAGCGCGTAGTCGGCGCCGACACCGATCGTCCAGCCGGTATAAGTCCTGTCAAACTTGGTATCGCCAAAACCGAGAACGCTATATCCGGTATCGTGCAGGTGCAGGAAGGCCACGCCGCCCTTAACGTAGGGTAGGAAATTGCCCATCGCATATCCGGCCTTCGCAACGATATCGCCTTGCCAATCGGCAGCGGTCTCGAACGTTTCAGCGTCGATTGTCGGCACCGTCTTCTTGTTGAACACCGCAACCAGGCGGGCCTCCGCTCCGAGAACGAAATTGTTGTCGAACTGGTATTGATAGCCTACTTGGCCGCCAACCGATGCCGAGGTGCTATCACCATCGTATTCGCTAGGATCGTTATTGGGGATCGTCACATCGCCCTGGAGAAAATTGACGCCGGCCACTGCGCCGATATAGGCGCCAGTCCAATTGTAGGACGTGGGCTCGACCGACAATGCATCCGCAGCAAAGACTGGCGAACAAAACCCAACAAGCATTGCCGACGTGAGTAGAACTTTCCTCATAATTCGCCTGTGGCTCCCGATCCGCCATTGCACCTAAGGGTTGATAGCATGGCTTTCAGGGTTGCGCTGTAACACAGCGGCAACAGTGGCGCTGGAGGAGCTTAGCCCTGACGTGCCCCGCGCGACCAGAGCCGGGCGGAGGCTGCAATATACCTAGCCGGTGTGCTCGGGGTCCACTGGCGGAGATCGGCTAATTTAGTGGTAGGATGGTGGGCGTGACAAGGATTGAACTTGTGACCCCTGCAATGTCAATGCAGTGCTCTCCCGCTGAGCTACACGCCCATCCGAAGCCGCGCATACACCACTTTTGATCCGGCGCGTCAATAGCGGGAATGTGGAAAGACGGCTTCCGTTTGTCGCATCGGCGCGGCGCGTCGTCGATGCCTGCCGAAGTGGCTCAGGCCGCCTGCAGCATCTTCTCGACCTCGTTGACGAGATCGCGCAGGTGGAAGGGCTTCGACAGCACCTTGGCGTCCTTGGGCGCCTTGGAATCCGGATTGAGCGCGACTGCGGCAAAGCCGGTGATGAACATCACTTTGAGGTCCGGATCGATCTCGGTGGCGCGGCGGGCAAGCTCGATGCCGTCCATCTCCGGCATGACGATGTCGGTCAGGAGCAGCGAGAAAGGCTCTTCGCGCAGCCGCTCATAGGCGCTGGCGCCATTGTCGAAATCGCTTACCTGGTAGCCGGCGCGTTCCAGCGCCTTGACGAGGAAGCGGCGCATATCGTCGTCGTCTTCCGCCAGCAGAATGCGTGCCATCATATCCCGTCCGAATCACCCGCCCCAAGCCTGCCGCCGGGCAAGGCTGTTAACCATGCTGTATATGAGGATGTGTCGGTAAACATCAAGTGAATGAAGGGCGTCCCGCATCCGGTTCAAGCTGCGGTTTCGTCGCCCGAAATGCTGGACATGCCGCACGCAAGGTGGCAAGTTTTACGTCATGATGCAGTGCTGTTTCCTGGTTCGTGCAAATTGAAAACGGCAGCCGAGGATTTTTCGGTCGTCCCACCCTTCGAAATCCGATCGGGCGCCGAGCAGCGCGTCCCTTTCCTGTTCAACTCACCGCATAGCGGCCGCCACTATCCGGAGCGCTTCCTGGCCATGGCGCGGCTTGACCGCAACGCCATCCGCCGGTCGGAGGACTGCTATGTCGAGGAGCTTTTCGGCGGCGCCGTGCCGCTCGGCGCGCCACTGCTGGCGGCCAATTTTCCGCGCGCCTATCTCGACGTCAACCGCGAGCCGTGGGAACTCGATCCGCGCATGTTCGCGGAGCCGGTCCCGTCCTTCTGCAACATCCGTTCGGCGCGTGTCGCCGGCGGGCTGGGCACGGTGCCGAAGCTTGTCGGCGAAGGCCTCGATATCTATCCCGGCCGCCTGCCGCTGGCTGAGGCCGTGGCGCGCATCGAAGCGGTGTACAAGCCTTATCACGAGACGCTGAAGCGGCTCCTGACCAGAACGCATGCCAGGTTCGGCTATGCCGTGCTGATCGACTGCCACTCGATGCCGGCCAGCATACGCGTCGGCGACAACGGCGTGCGGCCCGACTTCATCATCGGCGATCGGTTCGGAATTTCGGCCTCGCCGGCGCTCACCGAGATGGCCATCGGCCTGCTTGTCCGCATGGGCTACACCGTCGCGCACAACAAGCCCTATGCGGGAGGGTTCATCACCGAACATTACGGCAGGCCGGCACGGCATCTGCATGCGTTGCAGATCGAGGTCAATCGCGGGCTTTACATGGACGAGCGGACGTTCCAGAAATCGGCCGGCTTCGACGCCTTGGCCTGCGACCTGACCCGCTTCTCGGCCGACCTGATGTCGATGCCCGACCATCATTTCGTCGATTTGCCGCTGGCGGCGGAATGACGGCGTTCGGCGCGCCGAGTTCTTCAACACGCAATTCCGGAGCGAAAACCGCTTCACACTTTTCCTGGAGTTGCCTGAAAAAAAGACCGCATCGTTTTCACGACACGGTCGAAGTCTAGGGAGGAAACGCCCAAGGAGGGCATGGACAGGAAAACCTGTCCGATGACAAAATTATTGTGCGCCGCACAAATGTCAATCGACAGCGGGCTTTTTTAATTCAATATGATGTGGAAATTCCGCTTCGGCGGCTCAGATGTGACATTCGGGCAACAGAAAACGGGCGTCTGACCGGTCTTCAGCGCGCCTGTTCGGCGAGAAACAGGCAGCCGGCAACGGCCGCGATGGGGGAGAGCGACTTGGATATCAGCACCGATTTCATGCGGCGCATCGCGCATGCCGCCGCCGCCGAAACCCTGCCGCGCTTCCGCAGCCAGGGGGCGGTCACCAACAAGCTTACGGGTAGCTTCGATCCGGTAACGGAGGCCGATCGCGAAGCCGAGCGCGCGATCCGGACGCTGATTTCGTCCGAATATCCCGAGCACGGCATCCTCGGCGAGGAGCATGGCAGCCACAACCTCGCCAGCCGACATGTCTGGGTGATCGACCCGATCGACGGCACCCGCGCCTTCATTTCCGGCATCCCAGTGTGGGGAACGCTGGTCGGACTGACCGTCGACGGCGAGGCGGTCGCCGGCATGATGTCGCAACCCTTCACCGGCGAGCTGTTCTACGCCAACGCTTCCGGGTCGCATTATGAAGGACCTGGCGGCCCGCGTCGGCTCGCGACCCGCAAGACGACCGAACTCGCGCAAGCGACGCTGTTCACGACTACGCCGGCATTGTTCCAGGGCGATGCGCGCAAGCGCTATGACCAGTTCGAGACAAAGGTGCAGCTCGCCCGCTACGGCACCGATTGCTACGCCTTCGCCATGCTGGCGGCCGGCAGCATCGACATCGTCGCCGACCCGGGCCTGAAGCCCTACGACATCGTCGCGCTGATCCCGATCATCGAGAAGGCCGGCGGCGTCATCACCACTTTCGAAGGCGGGCCGGCGGAGAAGGGCGGCGACATACTGGCGGCCGCGACGCCCGAGCTTCACGCGGCAGCGATGGCGGCGCTGCGCGGCTGATCGGGCGCGCTCAGGGAGCATCACCCGTGCCGGGGATGAAGGCGTCGAAAGCCGCCAGGAGCTGCTCGCGGTAGATGTCCTTCTCCTGCAGGATCTCGTGTTGCGCGCCGTCAATCATCAACAGCGAGCCGACGCGCAGTTTTCTGGCATAGGCCTCCACCGCCTTGGTCGAGACCACCCGGTCGGCGCCGGCGGCGACGATCAGCATCGGCACCTTCACCCTTGCCATGAAATCCGGATCGCTGACGGCTTTCGCGGCCGCGGCGGCGGCCCTCAGCCAGCGGATGGTTGGACCGCCGAGCGCGAGCTGCGGCCAGGCCTCGTAGATTCCGACATTGCGCCGGTAGCGCGCAGGATCCGAGGTCACCTTGTTCACCTCGAAAGCGGGCGGCACTTTCGGGCGCGGACCGAGCGCGGCATAGAGCCGGCCGAGACCCAGCGCGCAGAAAACCGTGCAGACGCGCCGGACCGTGGCGATCGAGACCGGCAGGTCCGGCACTTCGAGAAAAGGAGCCAGCAGCACCATGCGCCGCACCCGGTTGACCATCGACGGCGAGGCAAGCAGCGCAATCACCGCGCCTGTGGAGTGCGCGAGGATGTAATAGGGGCCGCGGCAGTCGGGCAGCACGATTTCTTCGAAGAATTGCTCGAGATCGCGCGTATAGTCACGGAAGCTGCGGACATAGCCGCGCTGGCGGTCACGCAGCAGGCGGCTGGAATCGCCCTGGCCGCGCCAGTCGAGGATGGCGACGCCGAAGCCGCGATCGGCGAGATCGCGGATGGTCTCGAAATATTTCTCGATGCATTCGTTGCGCCCGGTCAGCAGAACCACCGTGCCCTGCAGCGGGCGGCTGACAGCGGCAAAGACGCCATAGCGGATCTTCTTGCCGTCGCGTGTGGTGAAGAAGCCGCCCGCGGCATTCTGCGGCGCGGGATTGTCCTCGGTCAGATGGAAAAGATCCGTCATGCGGCGTCGTTGCTTGTTCTTTGCCCGGACGGGCGAGGCGTTGGCATGGTGATAGACGGCCAGGCGGCAAAAGCAAAGGCGTTGCGAGGATTTACGCGGTTGCCGCGCATGACCCCGAAAATCGGAATCGATTTCGGAAAGGATCATGCGCGAAATCAAAAGTGCTACTGCGTCCTTAGCGCGTCCAGAGGACGCGCGGCGCTGAAGGCCGGAAGTGCCTGCGGTGCACTTCCGGCCTCTGTCGATCCGGGAGGAAGGGACGTTGCACCCGGTTCGGCCTCGTCGCGGCGCAGGGACGGGGGCGCCGCTTGTCTCTCTGTCTTGACGCAATTCCGGACGGAAAACCGCTTCGCACTTTTCCTTGGAATTGCTCGAACTTGACCGAAGCCTAATGCCGCATGACTGAACGGATGCCGAAGCCGTGGTTCATCCACCGTTCATGAACGTGGCTGCATTGCGACCAAGGAAAACCTTGAAATGGCTTTTTGAGCTTCCCAAATGAATGCTGTGGCCGCCGATCTCGGGGCCGCTGGCCTATCCGGAACGCCTTTCGAGGGTTTCGCACCGGGTCATACGCAAACCATGTTGCTCAAAAGGAGAACACTCATGCGTCACGTTGATTTTTCCCCGCTTTATCGTTCGACCGTCGGCTTCGACCGGCTGTTCACCATGCTCGATTCACTCGGTCAGCCCGAGACCGCGCAGACCTATCCGCCCTATAATATCGAGCGCACGGGCGAGAATGCCTATCGCATCTCGATGGCCGTTGCCGGCTTCTCGGAAGACGAGATTTCGATCGAAGCCCACCGCAACGTGCTGACCGTCAAGGGCGAGCGCAAGGAAGAGAACAACAGCGAGGGTTCGGAGCTGCTTTACCGCGGCATCGCCTCGAGGTCCTTCGAGCGCCGCTTCCAGCTCGCCGACCACGTCGAAGTGGAAGGCGCCACGCTGAAGAACGGCCTGCTCTTCGTTGACCTCAAGCGCAACATTCCCGAGGAGCTGAAGCCGCGCAAGATCGCGATCACCTCGTCCGCGGACAAGGCCAAGCAGATCGAAACCAAGGCCGCCGCGTAACCCGCGGGGCCCGTAGTAGACAACGTCTCCCTCCCGAGACGAAAGCGGCGCCGCGAGGCGCCGCTTTTTATTGTGCCACCGGCAACGCGCCGTTCTGGCTCTTTTGAAGCATGCAGCGGCGGATCATGAAGGACCATGTCCGATTTTTCCCCGCTGCTGACACTCACCGTTGCAATCACTTTCCTGCTCGCCGGTATCGTCAAGGGCATCACCGGCATGGGCCTGCCGACGCTGGCCATGGGATTGCTTGGCACAATCATGCCGCCGGTGATCGCGGCGTCGCTGCTGATCGTGCCGTCCTTCGTCACCAATGTCTGGCAGCTTTTCGCCGGCCCGAGTTTTTCGGCGGTCCTGCGCCGGCTTTGGCTGATGATGGCGGGCATTCTGATCGGCACGATCGCCGGCTCGCGGCTGCTCGCCAGCGACAATGTCAAATGGACGACCGCCGGCCTCGGCGCGGCGTTGATCGTCTATGCCGCCTATAGCCTGCTCGCGCGGCAGCCTATCGTTCCCGAGAAAAGCGAGCGCTGGTCGTCGCCGGTCGTGGGTTTTCTCACCGGCCTGGTCACGGGCGGCACCGGCGTCTTCGTAGTGCCCGCCGTGCCTTACATCCAGGCGCTGGGCTTGAGCCGGGACGATCTGATCCAGGCGCTCGGTCTTTCCTTCACGGTGTCGACGATCGCCCTGGCGCTGGGCCTTGCCTCGCATGGCGTCTTCGAGGCGGGACATCTGGCGATGTCCTCGCTTGCCGTGCTGCCGGCCCTGCTCGGCATGTGGCTGGGGCAGGTGCTGCGCCGGAAGATCAGCCCGGCAATTTTTCGCCGCTGGTTCCTGATTTTTCTGGTCCTGCTCGGCGTCGAGTTGTTGCTGCGGCCCTTTGTGGCCTAGCTGCAGCGGCCTACTTATTATTTGCCGCAAGAACGGCTTCGACATTCCGCCGGTGAACGGCTTCGTATGGCGCGAAATACTCGGTCGCCGTGGTGGCGAAAATCTCGGCGCCGAAGGTCCGCAGATCCTGCTTGGCTAGGTCGGGGTCTTGCCGGCAGGCAAGCAGCTTTCGGACGTAAGCCTCGGTGGCGTCGATGAAGCTTCTGTCATAGCCGCCGGCTTCGATCGCCTCAAAGGAACCGTGGTTGGGCAGAATTCGATCGAACTGCCAACTGGACATGCGCCCAAGGTCGACCAGATGCTCGCTCAGGCGCTCCGGCTCCGACACATAGGTGACGGAGTCTTCCAGCGTGTCGCCTGCCAAAAGCAGGCCGGCGTCGGGCATCAGCAGCACCGTGCCGTCATGGCTGTGGATCTCGACCTGGTGCAGTTCGATGGGGACCGCCCCGACCGTCAGGCTGAGGCTGTTGTCGAAAACCCTGTTGGGCAGCACGAGCGGCTTGATCGGCGGATTACCGCCCTCGATGTCGGCCCGGCTGCGTTCGAGCGCCAAGGCGGTGAGGCGGTTGGCGATGATCTCGCAATCCTTAAACACCTCGTTGCCCGCGATATGGTCGTCATGCCAGTGGCTGAGCACGACGCGCATCGAGGTCACGCCCATCTCTTCAAGGGTTTTTCGGATGAAGCGGGCATGGGGCAGGGATATGTGCGTGTCATAGACAAGCGCCTGCGAGCCGTCGACGATCGCATAGGTGCAGATGCCAAGCGTGTAAGCGCCGTCGTCAAGCCAGTTCGGCTCGTGCGACCAGATGCGAACGCCTTCGATGCGGCCGTCATAGAAGCCCAGCACGTTCGGCGCCGGACGGACCAGCCGCATCGTCGAGCCGAGAGACGGCTTGGTCATCTGGCTGCTCCCGAGTGCCGCAAGCTCAGCCAAGCAACTGGCCGAGACGGTCGATCTCTTGCGTCGTGGTGGCGAAGCTGGCGACGAAGCGGTAGATCGCTTCATTGTCGCCGAGGTGGCCATCGAACCCCTGCGGCACGCCCCACTCGTAGAATTTGGCGCCGGCCGCTTGCAGCTTTTCCGCGGTGGCCCGACCGAGGATGGCAAACACTTCGTTGGCCTGCGGCAGCCAGGCGAGCTTGCCGGCCGGCGCATCCTCGATCGTCTCGGCCAGATGCGCGGCCATCGCATTGGCGTGGCCTGCCATCCTCAACCACAGATCGTCGGTGAAATAGGCCTCGAACTGGGCCGAGATGAAGCGGGCCTTGGAAAAAGTCTGTCCGGCGCGCTGGCGCAGCAGGCGCAGATCCTTGCCGGCATCCGGATTGAGAACCACGACCGCATCGGCCATCCAGCAGCCATTCTTGGTGCCGCCGAAGGAGATAAGATCGACGCCGCTCTTCCAGGTCATTTCGGCCGGGCTGACGCCGGTCGCTGCAATCGCATTGGCGAAGCGCGCGCCGTCCATGTGCAGCGGCAGCTTGTGGCGGCGGCTGACCTCGGCGATCGCCTTGACATCGTCGACGCTGTAGACCGTGCCGACCTCGGTCGCCTGGGTCACGGTGACCGCCATCGGCTGGCCGGCGGGGGCTAGGTCCTGCGAATATCGCTTGATGGTCCGGTCGAGGGCCTCCGGGGTCATGCGCCCCAGCGGTCCCGCCACCGGCGCCATGCGCGCGCCGCCGGTGTAGAAACCCATCGCGCCGAACTCGTCGACATTCATATGCGCTTCGTAATGGCAAAGCGCGATGCCGCCGATGCGGTTCAACGCAGCCATCGAAAGCGCGTTGGCCGCCGTGCCGGTCGCGACGAAGAAGACCTGCACCTCGCGCTCGAAGATCTCGTTGAAGCGACGATAGACGGCGCGGTCCAGATCGCCGTCGCCATAGGCGGTCGCGATGCCTGCGGCATGGCGCGACAGGTTGGCCGAAATGTCGGGATGGACGCCCGCCCAGTTGTCGGATGCAAAGAACATCGAGAAATCCGTATCGTGATTGGCGAAAGCGGCGGGACTTGACTGCTTCGGCAGTCGAAGCGCAAGGGCCAATCGTCGGCAAAGCGGTGAAGCCAGCAATCGACGCCAAAATGTCTGGACCAAAGCTTGCGTTTCCGGCGCCTTTCACGAAATTTTGTGTCGTGGCACGCCCAAGTTTTTTGTGAATCGGTCTTGTGCGACTGTCTGATTTCTGCCATAAAAAATTTAGGACAGTAGTGCTGTCTTATTTTGTCGCACAAAACAGGCCGGACTGGCGTATCATCGCTGCCATTCCGGCCATTGTCGCGAGCGGCGGGTAGACGGCCCGGCTCTGGCCTGTACGATACCGGATGCGAACCGGGCGTATAGCCGTTTGGTTCGGTGGATTTCGCGAGACGTGCAGCAACATGAAGGGGAAGCATCATGCTTCCCAAGGCAAACCAGCGTCCTGAGACAATCGGGGCCAAGGTGGAGAACGGAGGATAGGACGATGACGGAACTGACGCCATCTGCGATCAACGGCCAGGCCGCGCAGACGAAAGCGGCAGCCGTTAAAAATACCGTCCTGACCAAAGGGCTGCGAACCGCCAACGGCATGACCGCGCAGGGCCTCTATGATCCGCGCAACGAGCACGACGCCTGCGGCGTCGGCTTCATCGCCAACATGAAGGGCTTGAAGTCGCACCAGATCGTCGAGGACGGTCTGGCGATGCTGGAAAACCTCACCCATCGCGGCGCCGTCGGCGCCGATCCGCTGGTCGGCGACGGCGCCGGCGTGCTGGTGCAGATTCCGGACGCTTTCTTCCGCGAGGAAATGGCGGTCGTGGGCGTCGAACTGCCGCCGGCCGGTCAATACGGCGTAGGCCATTGGTTCATGCCACAAGACGCGGCGCTGCGCGCCCATATCGAAGAGATCATCGCCGAATCGGCGCAGTCGGAAGGGCTGCCGCTTATCGGCTTCCGCGACGTGCCGGTCGACAATTCGTCGCTGTCGAAGGCGCCGGACATCGTGGCGTCCGAGCCGTTCCATCGGCAGGTGTTCATCGGCCGCACGGCCGACATCACGGACGACGAGGAGTACGAGGCGCGGCTCTACCTGCTGCGCAAGGTGATCTCGGGCCGCATATATGCCGAAAACGACAACAAGGACATCGGCGCCTATTGCGTGTCGCTGTCGGCGCGCACCATCGTCTACAAGGGCATGTTCCTGGCCTATCAGGTCGGCGCTTATTACAAGGACCTCAAGGATCCACGTTTCGAGACGGCGCTGATCCTCGTCCACCAGCGCTTCTCGACCAACACCTTCCCGTCATGGAAGCTGGCGCATCCCTATCGCATGGTCGCGCATAACGGCGAGATCAACACCGTGCGCGGCAACAACAACTGGATGGCGGCGCGCCAGGCCTCGGTCGATTCCGAGCTGTTCGGCAACAACATCTCGAAGCTCTGGCCGATCTCCTATGAAGGCCAGTCGGACACGGCGTGCTTCGACAACGCGCTCGAATTCCTGTTCCAGGGTGGCTATTCGCTCACCCACGCCATGATGATGCTGATCCCGGAAGCCTGGGCCGGCAACAAGCTCATGGACGCCGACCGCAAGGCTTTCTACGAGTACCATGCGGCGCTGATGGAGCCGTGGGACGGACCGGCGGCGGTGGTCTTCACCGACGGCCGCCAGATCGGCGCCACGCTCGACCGCAACGGCCTGCGCCCGGCGCGCTACATCGTCACCGACGACGACCGCGTCATCATGGCGTCGGAAGCCGGCGCGCTGCCGGTGCCGGAGGAAAAGATCGTGCAGAAGTGGCGGCTGCAGCCCGGCCGCATGCTGCTGATCGACCTCGCCAAGGGCCGCATCGTCTCCGACGAGGAGATCAAGTCGGAGATCGCGACAAGGCACCCCTACAAGACCTGGCTCGCCAACACGCAGCTCATCCTGGAAGATCTGAAGCCAGTCGAGCCGCGCGCGCTGCGCAAGGATGTCAGCCTGCTCGATCGCCAGCAGTCCTTCGGCTACACGCAGGAAGACACCAAGCTTCTGATGGCGCCGATGGCAACCACCGGCCAGGAAGCGGTGGGTTCGATGGGCACCGACACGCCGATCTCGGCGATGTCGGACAAGTCGAAGCTGCTCTACACCTATTTCAAGCAGAATTTCGCCCAGGTCACCAACCCGCCGATCGACCCGATCCGCGAGGAGCTGGTGATGAGCCTGGTGTCGTTCATCGGGCCACGGCCGAACATCTTCGACCTGGTCGGCACGTCGCGCCGCAAGCGGCTCGAGGTGCGCCAGCCGATCTTGACCAATGGCGATCTGGAGAAGATCCGCTCGATCGGCCACACCGAGGATAGGTTCGACACCAAGACGATCGACATCACCTACGGCTCGAACGAGGGCGCCGCCGGCATGCAAGGCGCTATCGACCGGCTCTGCGAGCGCGCGGAGGCGGCGGTCGCCGGCGGCTACAACATCATCATCCTGTCCGACCGCCAGGTCGGCCCGGACCGCATCGCGATCCCATCGCTGCTGGCGACGGCGGCCGTGCATCATCACCTGATCCGCAAGGGCCTGCGCACCGCGGTCGGCCTCGTGGTGGAATCCGGCGAGCCGCGCGAGGTGCATCATTTCTGCTGCCTGGCAGGCTACGGCGCCGAGGCGATCAATCCCTATCTCGCCTTCGACACGCTGCTCGACATGCACAAGCGTGGCGAGCTGCCGGAAGAGGTCGACGAGTACGAGGTGGTCTCGCGCTACATCAAGTCGATCGGCAAGGGCATCCTCAAGGTGATGTCCAAGATGGGCATCTCGACCTACCAGTCCTATTGCGGCGCGCAGATCTTCGACGCCATCGGGCTGAAGTCAGACTTCGTCGAGAAGTATTTCACCGGCACGGCGACGCTGATCGAAGGCGTCGGCCTGGACGAGATCGCCACCGAGACGCTCAGCCGCCACAGCGATGCCTTCGGCAGCGATCCGGTGCTGCGCAACAATCTCGAGGTTGGCGGCGAGTACATGTTCCGCATGCGCGGCGAGGCGCATATGTGGTCGCCCGATGCCGTCGCCAGCCTGCAGCACGCCGTGCGGCAGGGCTCCTGGGACACGTTCAAGGACTATTCGGCGCAGATCGACAGCGCGACCGCGCGCGCGCAGACCATTCGCGGCCTGTTCAAGATCAGAACAGCGGAAGAGACCGGCCGCAAGAAGGTCGCGATCGAGGACGTCATGCCGGCGGCCGAGATCGTCAAGCGCTTCTCGACCGGGGCGATGTCGTTCGGCTCGATCTCCAGGGAAGCGCACACCACGCTGGCGCGCGCCATGAACGCCATCGGCGGCAAGTCCAACACCGGCGAGGGCGGCGAAGAGGCCGACCGCTACCTGCCGCTGCCCGGCGGCGGCAAGAACCCGGAACGCTCGGCGATCAAGCAGGTCGCGTCGGGCCGCTTCGGCGTCACGGCGGAATATCTGGTCAATTCCGACGTCATGCAGATCAAGGTGGCGCAGGGTGCCAAGCCCGGCGAGGGCGGCCAGCTGCCCGGACACAAGGTCGACGCGACCATCGCCAAGGTCAGGCACTCGACGCCCGGCGTCGGCCTGATCTCGCCGCCGCCGCATCACGACATCTATTCGATCGAGGATCTGGCGCAGCTGATCTACGATCTGAAGAACGTCAATCCGGCGGCCGATGTCTCGGTCAAGCTGGTGTCGGAGGTCGGCGTCGGCACGGTCGCGGCGGGCGTCGCCAAGGCGCGCGCCGACCACATCACCATCTCGGGCTATGACGGCGGCACCGGCGCTTCGCCGCTGACCTCGCTCAAGCACGCCGGCAGCCCGTGGGAAATGGGCCTTGCCGAAACGCATCAGACGCTGGTGCTCAACGGCTTGCGCTCGCGCGTCGCGCTGCAGGTCGATGGCGGCCTGCGCACCGGGCGCGACGTCATCATCGGCGCGCTGCTCGGCGCCGACGAGTTCGGCTTCTCGACCGCGCCGCTGATCGCGGCCGGCTGCATCATGATGCGCAAGTGCCACCTCAACACCTGCCCGGTCGGCGTGGCGACGCAGGACCCGGTGCTGCGCAAGCGCTTCAAGGGCACGCCGGAGCACGTCATCAACTTCTTCTTCTATGTGGCGGAAGAGGTGCGGGCGCTGCTTGCCGACATGGGCTTCACCCATATCGACCAGATCATCGGCGACACCGATCTCCTGGAAAAGCGCGACGTCATCCAACACTGGAAGGCGCGCGGGCTCGACTTCTCGAAGATGTTCTTCAAGCCGGACGCGCCGCACGAGGCGCTGCACTGGACCGAGCGGCAGAAGCATCCAATCGACGACGTGCTCGACCGCAAGCTGATCGAGCTGGCGAAGCCGGCGCTGGACGCCAAGCAGCCGGTCACCATCGAGCTGCCGATCCGCAATGTCGACCGATCTGTCGGCGCCATGCTGTCGGGCGAAGTCGCCAAGCGTTTCAAGCACAAGGGCCTGCGCGAGGACACGATCAAGGTGAAGCTGACCGGCACCGCCGGCCAGTCCTTCGCCGCCTTCCTGGCGCGCGGCGTCTCCTTCGAGCTGGTCGGCGCCGGCAACGACTATGTCGGCAAGGGCCTGTCGGGCGGCCGCATCGTTATCCGGCCGCCGCAAGAGGCCAAGATCGTCGCGGCGGACTCGATCATCGTCGGCAACACGGTGCTCTACGGCGCCACCGAAGGCGAGGCCTATTTCGCCGGGGTCGCCGGCGAGCGTTTCGCGGTGCGCAATTCCGGCGTGGCGGCCGTCGTCGAAGGGGTCGGCGACCACGGCTGCGAATACATGACCGGCGGCATCGTCGTCGTGCTCGGCAAGACCGGGCGCAACTTCGCAGCCGGCATGTCGGGCGGCGTCGCCTATGTGCTGGATGAGAAGGGCGACTTCGCCGAGCGCTGCAATATGGCGATGGTCGAGCTGGAGCCGGTTCCGGAAGAGGACGACCTGATGGAGAAGCTGCTCCATCACGGCGGCGACCTCGACCACAAGGGCCGCGTCGACGTCTCCGGCGACATGACCAGCCATGACGAGGAGCGGCTTTACCAGCTGATCTCCAACCACGTGCATTTCACCGGTTCGGTGCGCGGCCGCGAGATCCTCGACGACTGGCAGAATTTTAGGCCGAAATTCCGGAAAATCATGCCGGTGGAATATCGCCGCGCACTGATCGAGATGGAACGCATGCGCATGAGCGTGGCGGCGGAATAGTTTCGGGCATGGCCGGAAAGATGACTTTCCGGCCGGCATCCTCACCAACAATCCTGACCTCGGAACGAAGGTTGCCATGGCAGCCTTATGGGGTTAACGGGTGCGCTGCAAAAAGCGTGCCTTCGGACAGCAGGGACTGGACTATGGGCAAGGTAACAGGCTTTCTCGAGATCGACCGGCAGGTGCACAAGTACCAGCCGGCCTCCGACCGCATCCGGCATTTCCGCGAATTCACGCTGCCGATGTCTGACAAGGAGGTTGAGAAACAGGCCGCGCGTTGCATGGATTGCGGCATTCCGTTCTGCCACGGGCCGACCGGCTGCCCGATCCACAACCAGATCCCGGACTGGAACGACCTCGTCTACAATGGCGACTGGGACAACGCGATCCGCAACCTGCACTCGACCAACAATTTCCCGGAGTTCACCGGCCGCATCTGCCCCGCGCCTTGCGAGGAAGCCTGCACGCTGAACCTCGAGGACATTCCGGTCGCCATCAAGACGGTCGAGCAGGCGATCGCCGACAAGGCTTATGAGACCGGTCACATCCGGCCCTATCCGCCGGAAAGGAAGACCGGCAAGCGGGTTGCCGTCATCGGCTCCGGCCCGGCCGGCATGGCGGCGGCGCAGCAACTCGGCCGCGCCGGCCATGACGTGCATGTCTATGAGCGCGAGAGCCGCCCCGGCGGGCTGATGCGCTACGGCATACCGGACTTCAAGATCGAGAAGCACTATATCGACCGGCGCATCGAGCAGATGCAGGGCGAGGGGGTGACCTTCCATTGCGGCGTCAATGTCGGCGTCGACATGAAAGCGGCCGATCTGCTCGGGGAATTCGACGCCGTGCTCTATTGCGGCGGTTCGGAGACGCCGCGTCCGGCCGGCATTCCGGGCAGCGATCTCAGCGGCGTCTATGACGCTATGCCCTATCTGGTGCAGCAGAACCGCCGCGTCGGCGGCGAGCCGATCCAGTCGGTGGCCTGGCCCTCGCACCCGATCATTGCCGGTGGCCAGCATGTCGTCGTCGTCGGCGGCGGCGACACCGCGTCCGACTGCATCGGCACCGCCTTCCGCCAGGGCGCGGTGCGCGTGACGCAACTCGACATCCGTCCGCAGCCGCCGGAGAAGGAAGACAAGCTTGCCGTCTGGCCCTACTGGGCGACGAAAATGCGCACGTCCTCCTCGCAGGCCGAGGGCGCCGAGCGCGAATTCCAGGTGGCGACGCTCGAGTTCATCGGCGAGGAAGGCCAGCTGACCGGTGTTCGCTGCTGCGAGGTCGACGACAAGCGCAAGCCGATCGCCGGCAGCGAGTTCGTCATCCGCGCCGATCTCGCCTTCATCGCCATCGGCTTCGCCGGTCCGGCGGGCGACAGCCTGATGAAGGAGCTTGACGGCAAGATCAAAGTCGTCACCGACAGCCGCCGCTCGAACAATGTCGAGGCCAACGATCGCGACTACAGAACCAGTGTCGACAAGCTCTATGCGGCGGGCGACGTGCGCCGCGGCCAGTCGCTGGTGGTGTGGGCCATCCGTGAGGGCCGCCAGGCGGCGCGCTCGATCGACGAGGCGCTGATGGGATCGACGGTGCTGCCGCGGTAAGGCTTCAAAGCACTCAGCCGTTAGACCATGATGGCGTTTCGTTGAATCGCCATCACGGTCTAACTCTTTGTTGGAGCATGATCTTTATCCGAAAACCGGTTCCCACTTCTCGGGATCATGCTCTAGCTTCTTGAAGCGCCTAACTGACCAGCAGCTTTACCGCCCAGTAGAGGCCGATGGCCATCTGGACCGCGAACGCGGAAAATCGAGCCTTGACCGCGTTTGGACTTGTCGACGCCAGATGAATGGCCGACTGGATTAGCCGCGCGGCAATAAACCAGTATGCAAGTGGGTCGGTGATCCCCGTCCGCGAAGTCATCATGGCCACGCCCATGAGGCCACCGAATATCGGGAGTCCCTCAATGCAATTGGCGTGGGCTCGCGCAAGCCGCTGCAAAAAGGGCGAAAGACCTGCGTTATCCGGCGTGAAGCCATTTGCCGGGATGCGCCCACTCACCACAAGATGGGTGCGCAGGATCTCCATCCATACAAGCAGGAGGAGGGTCCAAGTTACGAAGCCAAGCAAGGCATAGCCCGTCGCCGACATGTTCGCCCCCTGTAATCCCAGCCGAATAGAACAATGCCATTGTTCGGCCTGGCGTGAAATCGCTTTCGCGCAGGACGATCTAAGGGTGATCTCCTTAACGGATATCCCGACGAATCCGATGGACGTCGATTACGGGCTGGCGGGCGCGGGGTCCGACTCGACAGCTGCTGTCGCCGGCTGCGTCTTCGGCGGCCACGAAAAATCGTCGGCGCGGCCCGGCGAGGCGGCGGGCACCTTGCCTTCGACGATCAGTTTTTCGCCTGGCAGGTTCGGATCGGCCCTGGCCGGCTGCGCGGCGCCGAGCAGCTCGGTGCCGCCGTCGAGCGCCGGGTCGCCGAGAAGCATCGGCGCGGTGCGGTCGACGATGACGGGCGCCGCGGCCGGCTTCGGCGCCTCGACCGGAGCGCCGGCCGGCGCCGACACGGTCGTGACGCTTCCCGGCGCCGCCAAGCCCAGGATCTTCGCCAGCGGCTTTTCCGTATAGAAGGCGAGCTTGCGCTTGCCGGCCTTGGTGACGTTGATGCCATCATCGGAACGCAGGCGAACAGGCTGGCCGTTGATGTCCGGGCCGGAGGTGACGAAAGCGCCGTTCTCGTCGACGAAGCCGTCCCAGACGTCGACGAATTCGCCGCCATGCTTTTCGGCGACCGAATGGTAGATGTCGTTGAAGGCGAGCATGTCCGAGTTCATCTTCGACACACCGAAAGCCGGCATGCCGACCCACAGGAACGGCACCTTGGTGTCCTGGATGGCCTTGCCGAGCGCATCGGCGCGGCGCTCGTATTCCTTGGTCCAGTTCTCCGAGCGCGGCTGCTCGCGCACCTCGCCGACCCGCATCTGCTGGCGGTCATTGGAGCCCAGCATGACGATCACGGCCGACGGCTTCTCGGTCTCGATCAACGACTTGATCTCGACCGGCCAGTTATAGAAATCGTCGCGAACGAAGCCCGACGACCCGTTGGCGCGGGCGACAATCCTGACGGCAGGATTGTCGGCAAAGGCGGTGTCCAGGCCCTCGGCCAGCCCGCCCGCCAGAAAATCGCCGACCACCAGCACGACATGGGCGTCGTTCGTCTTCTCGACGATCGGCGTTTCCGGCTCGGCCGGCGGGCGCGGCTTGGATTTCTTCTTTGGTTTCGGCCTTGATTTCTGGATTTCGAACGGTGGCTCGACGCGTTCGCTGCGGCGCGGGAACAGAAGGTCACGCAACGACCAGCCGCGGCTTTCCTCCTGCGCGAATGCCGGTGCGTGGAAAGCGCCCGCGGCAGTGACGACGAGCACGGCCAGGGCGAGAAACAGGATCGGCGCCCGGCGAATGCCCTGCCTGATACGCGCAACCGAAACCAAACACCTCTCCATCCCTTGGCGCATGACCGAAAGACGTGGGAAAGTCATGCGCAAGCCGAAGCGCTACAGCATCCTTGCCGTCTTTGAGAGGATGCTGGCGCTTCCCCAGGCTTTACTGCTTGCGGAGCCATTTGAGCACTTCCAGGCTCGGATAGCCATCCTGGTTCAAGCCAACCTTGGCCTGGTAGGCCATGATGGCGGCTTTCGAGCCGTCGCCGATCTTGCCGTCGAACTTGCCGTCATAGTAGCCGTGATCTGAAAGCCGCTTCTGCAGTTCCTGCCGTTCCTCGAAGCTGAGCTTGGTGAAAGGCCGCTGCCAGTCCTGCACCAGGCCGGTGCCGCCGGCGATCTCGTCGGCCAGAAGGCCCACGGCCAAAGCGTATTTGTCGGCGTTGTTGTAGGCCTTGATGACGGAGAAATTCCTGATCATCAGGAAGGCGGGTCCACCCCGGCCGTCCGGCACTTTCAACGTCGCCTTGTCGGTCAGGTTCTTGAACGGCTTGCCGCTGGCCCTGACGACGCCGAGCGCCTGCCATTGGGCGATCGTCTTTACGCCGCCGGGCAATTTGCCGGCCGGTATGGAGACCTCATAGCCCCAGGTCTTGCCGGCCTGCCAGCCGTTCTTCTTGAGCAGATTGGCGGAGGTCGCCAGCGCGTCGGGGATCGAACTCCAGATGTCTCGCTTGCCATTGCCGTCCATGTCGACCGCATAGCGCTGGTAGCTGGTCGGGATGAATTGGGTCTGGCCCATCGCGCCTGCCCAGGAGCCCATCAGATGGCTTTCATCGATGTCGCCGGTCTGCAGGATCTTCAAGGCCGCGATCAGTTGGGTGCGGGCATATTTCGACCGCTTCGGATCGCCATAGGCAAGCGTCGCCAGCGAGCGGACGACGTTGCGCATGATGTCGTCGCGCTTGAGCGTCTCGCCATAGTTCGATTCCATCGACCAGATGGCCAAAAGGATGTTGCGGTCGACACCGAACCGCGCCTCGATCCGATCGAGCCACGGCCTCCATTTCTTCGCCATCGCCTGGCCGTTGGCGACTGCCTGGTCGTGCACGCGGTTGTCGAAATAGTCCCAGGCGGGCGCGGTGAATTCCGGCTGGGTGCGGGCCTTTTCCAGCACGACCGGGTCGGGCTCGATGCCTCTCATGGACTGATCGTAGACCGCCCCCGAAACGCCGCCCGCCACCGCGGTTGCGCGGAAATCCGAGACCCACTGGCGGAATCCGGCATCGGCGAAAGCGGGTCCGGCGGGCATCAGCAAGGCCAGCGTGAGGCCGGCGGCCGTCGCCAGTGCCGTCAGGCGCCTCGCGGTGTTGCGAACGGACATCATTTCCTCCTTCGTCAAATCAGGAAGATCATTCAACGCCGAACCGGGTTAGCATTTGGTTTACCATAGGTCCCGCGGGGAACGAAAAGAGGTGTCGCGGCTTTTAGTTCTCACGTTCACTGCTCGCCCTTAATCCAACATTCCGGCGTGAAAATGATTTCCGTCGGGAAATGTTTGGGGGATTGCGGAGCGTGCCGCCGAGCGGATAATTGGCTGAAACGCAGGGGGTGTCAGCATGAAGCGCGTTCGCAAGGCAGTTTTCCCGGTCGCCGGCCTCGGCACGCGGTTTCTTCCGGCCACCAAGGCCATCCCGAAGGAAATGCTGACCGTCGTCGACCGGCCGGTCATCCAATATGTGGTCGATGAGGCACGCGAGGCCGGCATCGAGCATTTCATCTTCGTGACCGGACGCAACAAGGCGGTCATCGAGGACCATTTCGACGTCCAGTTCGAGCTGTATGACACGCTTGCCCAGCGCGGCAAGGACGATCAGCTCGCCCGCCTGCAGCGGCTTCAGCCGGCGCCGGGACAGACGAGCTTCACGCGCCAGCAGGTGCCGATGGGCCTTGGCCACGCCGTCTGGTGCGCCCGCGAGCTGGTCGGCGAGGAGCCGTTCGCCTTGCTTCTGCCGGACATGATCATGCAGTCGGAAAAGAGCTGCATGAAGGACATGGTCGAACTCTATGCCGAGACCGGCAACAACATCATCGCCGTGCAGGAATGCGATCCGGCCGAGGCGCATAAATACGGCATCGTCGGCCGCGGCGAGGACGCGCATCACGGCTTCCGCATCACCGGCATGGTGGAGAAGCCGAAACAGGGGACCGCGCCCTCCAATCTTTACATCAACGGCCGCTACATCCTGCAGCCGGAAATCTTCGGCATCCTGGAGAGCCAGGAGCGTGGCGCCGGCAACGAGATTCAGCTGACCGACGCGATGCTGAAGCTGGAGAAAGAGCAGCCCTTCTACGGCTATCACTACAAGGGGCGCACGTTCGATTGCGGCTCGCCGGAAGGTTTCGTCGAGGCCAATGTCGCCTTCGCGCTCTGGCGTAGCGACATGAACGGAAGCATGGCCGGCGTCATCCGCACGCTGCTGGACGAGGTGCGGCCGGTAGAGCGGCGCGGCGCCGCGTCTTAGCCTATGCCGATATTCAGGTGAGGCCGGTCTGCGAACGGCAGTTTCCTGCGCTTCCGGTGCTCACGTACTTTGAGTACGCTCCGCTCCGGTTCTCGGAAGCCACCGTTCTCGACTCGGCCTGACCTGAATCTCGGCATAGGCTTGGCGGTTGCTGCCCTTCAGCGCTGGACCTTCAGGCCGAGATAGACACTGTTGGTCGTATAGTCTCGGCCAGGCAGATTGCTGGTCAGCTTCTCCGTCCTTACCCTGGTGGTGACCCCGGCATAGCGGTTCAACCACCAGGTCAGCCCGGCCTCAGCGCTCACGATCAAATCGTGGCCGTCGGAGCCGGTGTAATCGCGCCAGTCGAGGCCGAGCGCCGAGTTCGCCGTCAGATTGGCGCGGATCTGGCGCTCGCCGGTCAGACGGCCGGAGTAGAGGATATCGCCGCTCTCATTAGCCGTTGTGGTTGTTTCGACCCTGGTCTTGCCGGTCAGGCCAATCGTAGTGCCGCGCTCGGGCGACCATTTGAGGTCGGCATCGATGCTCGGACCCGCTACCGCCGGAAGGCGGTTGTCGTCGATCGCCTCGCGCAGCCAGCCGACGGAAAATTCGCCGGACAGCTTCTCGCCCATGTCGAGCTCGAGCCCGGCGCGCGCGCCAAGCCTGGTCGAGGATCGCTCGAAGCCGTCGGTGTCGACGCGCAGGTCATAGAGGCGCCGCCCGGCCTCGACTTCCGTGAACGGCGTCAGCGCCGGCGAAATCTCGTAACCGGTGCGCAAGGTCGCGGTATAGAGCGTGGAGTCGCGATCCTTCTGCGAAACGGTGGTGCCGTCGGAGAGTTCGGCATCGCCGTAGAAATCATGCGAGACCGCGCCGGTCAGCGCGTAGCGCATCTTGCCGACACTCTTTTCGAGACCGAGGCTGCCGTCGACGGTCTGGCGCAGCGGCTGTTGGGTGACACCGGCGATCGCATCCGCCGAGGAGGCCGATTCTGGCGCGGCCTCATAGCCCAGTTTGGCGATGGCGCGCAGCTCGTTGTCGAGGTCGACATTGAGCTGGCCCTCGATACGGCCCTGCGCGTCGTTGATCTTCTGGCCAGAGACGGTGTTGCGGAACTGGCCGTAGCCGGTAATCGAAGCCGAATTCTCGCGCCAGTCGGAGGTCGCGGTGAAGCGCAGCGCCGTCTCGGACAGAACCGCCGATTTGCCGGTGCTGCTGGAATCGGCATTGGAGGTCGCGGTGAAGCCCTGCTCGAGCGTCGGCCGGAAGAGAAAGGTGCCGACCTTGATGCCCGGCGCGGCGAAGGGATCCTCCTCCGGCTTGACTTTCAGGCCTTCTATGGAGGCGGTGCGCTCCTGACCGGGGTCCAGCTTCTGCTTGTCGACGCTGTCGATGGTGACGGCACGGCGGTTGCTGCCGTCATTGTCGTCGGTGGCGGTGGCGTCGGTCCGGTTGCCTGTGCCGGCGGTTGCGGCGGTGGTCGTGCTGTCCGTCGCTTCGCCGGTTTTCTTCTTGGCCTTTTTCTTGTCGGCGGTCTTGGCGCCGGCCTTGGCGTCCTGAGCACGCTGCTTTGCCGTCCAAGGTCGGCGGGGTTTTACCAGAGCCTTCGTGTCGGTCAATGGATCGTCCGTTGCCTGCGGCTGATCGAAGATGCTGTCCGTCGCGCCCGCCGTCTGATCGTCATCGGGAACGGCGCCGGGGCTTGACGGCTGATAGGTCGTCGATGCCGTGTCCTGGACGGCAGCGGCGGCGGGCGGGGTCTGACCCTGCGATCCCCGCGCCCGCAACTGCCTGGCCTTGCGCTGCTGGTCGGCGAGTATGGCCGATTCGGAGACCTCGCCGCGCAGCTCGGTTTCCTGCGAGAATGCCGGCGCGGGATGCAGCAAGGCTAGCGCGCTTGCCGTCAGCAGCAGTGCTGCAAGGGCAAGGCCGCTTCGGCCGATTTTCGTTTCAGACTGGCCCCCGGACATCGTCACCACTGCTTGCGCGGCGCGGTTGCGCCATACTTACCGAACCGTAAATGCGGATGGTTAACGGAGGGTTGAGAGAGCCGCCTCAGAGATCCCCAATCGGAGGTTGAAGGCAATTCCGTTGGACAGGGGCGCGGCAAAGCGCTAATCGCTTGCGCCATGCATGCGGGGTCCCCAGAGAGAAAGCAGCCGGACAGGCAGGCCGTGATCGAATCGGCGCTGAGAACGGTGGCGACGGAGCAGACCGGCGTGGCGGCCCTGGCCGCCGCGCTCGCAAACGGGCTGACCGAGCCTTTTGCCGCCGCGATCGACCTGATCTCGCGGATCGAGGGCCGCGTCATCGTCACCGGCGTCGGCAAGAGCGGCCATATCGGCGCCAAGATCGCCGCGACGCTTGCCTCGACCGGCACGCCAGCCTTTTTCGTCCATCCCGCCGAGGCCAATCACGGCGATCTCGGCATGATCGCCAAGGACGACGCCATCATCGCCATGTCGTGGTCGGGCGAAAGCAAGGAATTGATGGGCATCGTCGCCTATTCGAGGCGTTTTTCCATCCCGCTGATCGCCATTACTTCCGGCGAGAGCTCGGCGCTGGCGCGTGCGGCCGATGTGGTCTTGCTGCTGCCGGTCGTGCCCGAGGCTTGTCCGCACGGGCTGGCTCCGACGACATCAACGCTTCTCCAACTCGTATTGGGCGACGCGTTGGCCATCGCTCTGCTCGAAGCGCGGGGCTTCACGCCGGATCACTTCCGGACCTTGCACCCCGGCGGGCAGCTTGGCGCCAATCTGACCCTGGTGTCGGAGATCATGCGGACCGGCGATCAGGTGCCGCTCGCCCTGCTCGGCACCAAGATGCCGGAAGCGGTGATGACGCTGTCGCAGAAGAAAGTCGGGTGCGTCTGCATCGTCGATACGAGCGGCAAACTGGTCGGGATCGTGACCGACGGCGACGTTGCACGCAATCTGCATCGCAATCTGGCCGACGTGACCGTCGATGAGGTCATGACCCGCACGCCCAAGACGATCGATCCGCAGACGCTGGCGGGCACGGCGATCGCCATGCTCAACGAGCACAATATCGGCGCGCTGGTCGTGACCAAAGACAAAATGCCGGTGGGCGTAGTTCACTTCCACGACCTGCTGCGCATTGGCGCAGCCTAGCCACGCACTTTTCCAGGAATTGCCTTAGTCTCAGCCCGTCCGATACCTGTCTCGGGTCAGGCCGCCTCGACCGTCAGTTCCAGGTCGGTGTCGGCGGCGCCGACAACGCGCACTTGCGTGCCGGCAGGGAGGTCAGGACCGGAAACGCGCCACAGCGTGTCGCCGAGCTTGATGCGGCCGCGGCCGTCCTTGATCGGCTCGGCCAGCGTCGCCAGCTTGCCCACCATCTGCGCGCCGCGGCGGTTGAGCAGCGGCTGGTCGGCATCGTCGTGGCGGGCGGCCATCAGTTTCTTGCCGACGAAAGCCGAGATCAGCGACAGGATCAGGAACGCCAGCACCTGCACCTGCCAGGTCCAGAAAGCGGCGTCCCATATCGCCAGCGACACGGCGCCGACGATGAGCGCGGCGATGCCGATCCACAGCATGAAGACGCCCGGCGCGACGATCTCCATCACCAGGAGCACGAAGCCCAGAACCATCCAGTTCCACGGGCCGAGTTCGGAAACGATACGGTCGAACATGGGAGCAGCCTCCTATGATCTCAGGTTTCGTTCGGCCGAACCAGCGGCGGGCGTGCGGCCTGCCGCTGCGCGCCGGCCGTACCTTCACTCCTGAAAACTTCCTTGGCGATCTCGCCGATGCCGCCGAGCGTTCCGATCAACGACGAGGCTTCAAGCGGCATCAGCACCACCTTGCTGTTCGTGGCCGAGCCGATCCTGGTCAACGCCTCGGTATATTTCTGGGCGATGAAGTAGTTGAGCGCCTGCACGTCGCCCTTGGCGATGGCTTCCGACACGACTTGCGTCGCCTTGGCCTCCGCTTCGGCCGAGCGCTCGCGCGCCTCGGCGTCGCGGAAGGCTGCTTCCCTGCGGCCCTCGGCCTCGAGGATCTGCGATTGCTTGAGGCCTTCGGCGGCCAGGATCTGGGCGCGCTTGTTGCGCTCGGCCGTCATCTGGCGGCCCATAGATTCGATCAGATTGGCCGGCGGATTGATGTCCTTGATCTCGACGCGGGTGATCTTGATGCCCCACGGATGCGCCGCCTCGTCGACGACGCGCAACAGGCGCTCGTTGATGGCGTCGCGATTGGACAGCAATTCGTCGAGGTCCATCGAGCCCATGACGGTACGGATGTTGGTCATGGTCAGGTTGAGAATGGCGTTCTGCAGCCCGGCCACCTGATAAGCGGCCTGCGCGGCATTGAGGATCTGGTAGAAGGCGATGCCGTCGACACCGACGATGGCGTTGTCGCGGGTGATGATCTCCTGCGTCGGCACGTCGAGCACCTGCTCCATCATATTCATCTTGGCGCCGACGCGCTCGAAGATGGGGTTGATGATGTTCAGGCCAGGCGTCAGCGTCTTGGTGTACCGGCCGAAGCGTTCCACCGTGTAATTATAGCCTTGCGGCACCGTCTTGATGCCTTTGAAAAGAAGGATGATGACCAGGAAGACAAGAACAATGATGGCAATATCGAAACCGCTGAAGCCCATTTCGTTTCTCCCTCAAAAGGCGGCGACCTCACGGAATCACTTAAGTGTGTTTCCGCAGCGTTACAATCAGGTGATCGGGAATATTGGTTAGCGAAGGCTTTTGCGCACCGGTTTCGAGCCTGTCGGTGAAACCGGTCACACCCAGCCGGAAAGCTCGCGCCGGGCCAGCGCTTCGATGACCGCCATGCCCTCGGCGCTGTCGTTGAGGCAGGGGATGTGCGCAAAATTCTCGCCGCCGGCGTGATGGAAGGTTTCGGCCGCCTCGCGGCCGATTTCGTCCAGCGTCTCGATGCAGTCGACGGAGAAACCGGGATTGACAATGGCGATCGATTTCACGCCGTCCTTGGCCAGTTTCTCGACCGTGACATCGGTGTAAGGCTGCAGCCATTCCTGCGCGCCGAAACGCGACTGGAAGGTGGCGATGAGCTTCTTCTCGTCCCAGCCGAGCCTTGCCCGCAGCAGCCGCGTGGTCTCCAGGCAATGCGTCCCGTAGGGATCGCCCTTGTCGGAATAGGGCTTGGGGATGCCGTGATAGGAGGCGATCACCACCTCCGGCACGAAGTCGAGGGTCGCCAGGTGCTGCTCGATCGAACGCGCAAGCGCGTCGATATAGACCGGTTCGTCATAATAGGGCGGCACGCTGCGGATCGCCGGCGCGCGCCTGATCTTCATCAGCGCGCGAAACAGCTGGTCGTTGGCGGTCGCCGTCGTCGTCGCCGAATATTGCGGATAGAGCGGAAAGGTGAGGATGCGGTCGCAGCCCTGGTCGACCAGCTTCTGAGTGACGCTTGCCGTCGAGGGATTGCCGTAGCGCATCGCCCAGTCGACCACCACATCGGGCAGGTCGGTAAGTGCGGCGGCCAGCTTCTGACCTTGAGCGCGGGTGAAAGTGCGCAGCGGCGACTCGTTCATCTCCCGGTTCCAGATACGGGCGTAGTTGGCGCCGGATTTTTTCGGCCGGGTCGTCAGCACCAGTCCATACAGGATCGGATACCAGATCGCCTTGTTGAGCTCGATGACGCGCGGATCGGAGAGGAATTCGCGCAGGTAGCGCCACATCGGCCTGAAGTCCGTGCCGTCGGGCGTGCCGAGATTGACCAGCATGACGCCGATCTTGCCTGGTCTGACCGGCGCGGCATGCGCCGGCGGCAGGCCGACGGCCTTTGCGGCTTTGGCATCGGTGGGGTTGGCAATGGTCATCAACAGTCTCCGGTAGCGCCGCGGAACCTAGCGATGCCCTGCCGGTTTTCAATGCTGCGTCTGGCCGCACCCTATCGCGTCAGGACCTCAAAAAGGAACACCCGCCCGGTTGCCCGAGCGGGTGCCATGCTTTCCGGATGACCGGTTACTTCGCGGCCGGCGGGATGGTCAGCGTCGCGCCGAGCGGCAGGCGCCGCGGCTTATAATCCTTATTGGCTTCGGAGATGAGCTTCCACTTGGTTGCGTCGCCATAGGCTTTCTTGGCCAGGTCCCAATAGGTATCGCCGGCGGCGATGGTGTGGCTGGTCTCGGCCGGTTTCGCTTCGGCCTGCGTTGCCTGCGCCGGCTTGGCCGGCTCGGCTGCGGGAGCAGGCGTTGCCGGGGCGGTCTCGGCGGGCTTTGCCGGTTCCGCGGCCGGCGCCGCGGGCGCGGTCTCGGCAGGTTTCGCGGTCTCGGTGGCCGCGGCCGGAGCGGTTTCGGTAGAAACGGCCGGCGGCGTGCCGGCAATGTCGCTGGAACCGGAAGGCGGAGCCGGCATGGCGGGTTCGCCGCTTGCTGGCGACGTCTCGGCTGGTTTTGCTGCCCCGTTCGCAGGTGCCTGGGTGGCGGGAGCGGTCTCGGCAGGCTTCGCCGGTTCCGCAGGCTTGGCCGGCTCGGCCGCCGTCGCCGTTGCCGCAAGCTCGGTGATGCGGCCGTCGAGCTTCGGCGTGTAGGGACGGTGGGCGCCGAGATAGTCGGCCACCACCTGCTCCAGGCCTGGGCCGTAGTCATAGGCGTCGGTCGCCTTGTCGGCGAAAACCTTGTAGCCGTCGCCGCCCTGGCGGACGTAGTTGTTGGTGGCGACGAGGTACTGCTTGTCCGGGCTGATCGGCGCCCAGGCGCCGTTCTCCATCACCTCGACCGATTTGACGCGGCCGGCATTGGGCGCGACGGATCTGTCGAAGGAATATTTGATGCCGGCAACCTGCGGGAAGCGGCCGGCGCCGTCCTCGATCTGGCTGAGGCCGTTTTCAAGGCCCGCAACCAGGTCCTTGCCCGAGATCTTGAAAGTGGCCAGCGTGTTCTGGAAGGGCAGCACGGTCAGCACCTCGCCCATAGTCACCGTGCCCTGGTCGATCGAGGCGCGCAGGCCGCCGCCGTTCGAGATGACGATTTCGACGCCCTGGCCCTTGGCGCGCTCGAGAATGGCGTCGGAGACGAGATTGCCCATCTCGCATTCGCGCGCGCGGCAATTCTCGCGGCTGCCGTCGATGGCCTTGGTGGTCTCGGCCACCTCCTTGTTCTTCAGCGCCTCGATCGGCGCGCCGAGCTCCTTGATGCGGGCAAGAACGGCGGGATCGGGGGTGATCGACTTGTCGAGATAGATCGGCGCGCCGCTCGCCTCCTTGACGACGCCGTTGTCGTCGAACACGACCTTGAACTCGCCGAGATATTTCGAATAGGACGCCGCCTGCACCACCGGTACCTTGTAACCGTCGGGGTTGTCGACCATCGTCGGGTACGGTCCCTCGGCCTTCGGATCGGTGTTCGACAGAAGGGTGTGGCTGTGGCCGCCGACCACCACGTCGACACCCGGAATTTTCGCTATGACGTCGCGCTCGCGCCTGTAGCCGATATGGGTGACCGCGATGATCTTGTTGATGCCTTGTGCCTTGAGCTTCTCGACCTCGGCCGTGATCGACTTGACATCGTCGGCGATGGCGATGTTCGGGCCGGGCGACGCGAGTTCCGGCGTGTCGTTGGTGACGGCGCCGACGATGCCGATCTTCTGGCCACCGACCTCGACGACGATCGAAGGCTTGATCTTGTCCTTGGCGCCGGACTTGTCGTTGGGCACGACATTGGCGCTGACGATCGGGAATTTCGCCTTGTCGAGATAGGGAACCAGCGCGGTCTCGCCGTCGTCGAACTCGTGGTTGCCGAGCGTTACCGCGTCGGGCTTGATCTGATTGAGGAATTCCTCTTCCGCCGCACCCTTGTAGGTGATGTAGAACAGCGATCCCTGGAAGCTGTCGCCGGCATTGAGCAGCAGCAGGTTCTGGCCTTCGAGCTTCTTGCGCTCCTGAGCGATCGCCGTGATCAGCCGGCCGGCGCCGCCGATGCATTCGCCCTTGGTCTCTTCATCGGCGGAGCAGGTCGACTCGTATTTGTTGTTGCCTTCGATGCGGCTGTGCCAATCGTTGAAATGCAGGATGTTCAGCGTGTAGTCGGCAAAAGACGCGCCTGCCGACAGGCCGAGCGCCGATGCCGACAGGGCTAGGATCGCGGCAATCTTCTTCATCTTCGTCTCCCGGATAAGCTGACTTCGAATATGCTTAGCGCCCTCGCTTGACTGGAAAATAACAGTCAGCTCCGGTCATGTTCACATCGGGTTCCGGTCGATGCAAGCACAAATCAGGGAGATGTTTGCCGGCACAAAAAAGGACGGCGGCTTGCGCCGCCGGCCCTGTCGGCTGACGATTTGCGAACGCTCAAGCTCGGCGCGTCAGCACGAAATTCTGGCCGCTGGCGCTGGTGCAATTGAGTTGGCTGATGGAGACCATCAGGCAGTTGAAGCTGACCGGCGTCTGGCGGATCAGCGAGGTGCCGTGGATCTCGACCGAGGTCGCTCCGGTCATGGTGTAGCTGCCTTCCGACAGCTTCTGGCCGGTGTCGGTGGCGACGGTGGTGAAGCTGCCGGCCGCGAAGGTCGACAGGCCGGTGCCCTTGGCGTCGATCCAGTTGCCCTCGACGCCCTTCGGCGCCGCCATCGAAGGCTGGTCCGCGGGGCCGGTGGTGGTGCAGGCGGCCGCAGCCAGAAGGCTTGCCGCGGCGCCTGCCGAAAGCAGTTTGCGCGCAATGGTCATTTTGAAAATCCTCTCCTCAGTCCGCCGATACTCATTCGCCCGATTTCCGGGCGATTGCAAGGCGCAGAGGGAGAGCGTCTCCACCGTTTCGCGGAAACGGCGAACCGCTCTATCCACTTGTTTTCACACAAATCCGGACGGAAAACCGTTTCACACTTTTCCTCGAATTGCTCCGGTAGGTCCGGCTGCTATCGGACCAGAATGTTGCGGAACTGCCACGGGTCGTCCTTGTCCAGGTCCTCGGGGAAGAGACCCGGCCGGTTATCCAGCGGCGTCCAGTCGGTGTAGTAGCCCCTGACCGGCCCGAGATAGGGAAGTTGCACTTCGAGGCAGCGCCGGTAGTCCATCTCGTCGGCCTCGACGATGCCGGCGGTCGGGTTCTCCAGCGCCCAGACCATGCCGGCGAGCACAGCCGAGGTCACCTGCAGGCCGGTGGCGTTCTGGTAGGGGGCGAGCTTGCGCGCCTCGGCCAGCGACAGCTGCGAGCCGTACCAGTAGGCGTTCTTGTCGTGGCCGTAGAGCAGCACGCCGAGCTCGTCGACGCCGTCGACCAATTCGTTCTCGTCGAGCACGTGGTGGACGGGCTGCGACTTGCCGGCGGCGCCGAACATCTCGTCCAGCGACAGCATGGCGTCGTTGCAGGGATGGTAGGCGTAGTGGCAGGTCGGGCGATACTGGACCTTGCCCTTTTTCGAGGGCACGGTGAAGAAGTCGGCGATCGAGATCGACTCGTTGTGCGTCACCAGCAGGCCGTATTGCGGGCCGGGCGTCGGGCACCAGCTGCGCACGCGCGTGTTGGCGCCGGGCTGTTCCAGATAGATTGCCGCCTTGGAGCCGTGCTTGTGCTTCTTGCCGTTCTTCGGCATCCAGTTTTCATGCGTGCCCCAGCCGAGCTCGGCCGGCTGCAGGCCCTCCGAGATGAAGCCTTCGACCGACCAGGTGTTCCAGAACACGTTCATCGGCTTCGGCTTCTTCGTGCGCTGGGTGTCGCGCTCGGCGATATGGATGCCCTTGACGCCGGCCTTCTTCATAAGCCTGGCCCAGGCCTCGCGATCCTCCTGCGCGGGCTCGGAAAACTCGAGACCGAGATCGGTGGCGAGGTTGACCAGCGCCTTCTTGACGAACCACGAGACCATGCCGGGATTGGCGCCGCAGGTCGAGACCGCCGTCGGGCCGCCGGGCTTGTCTTGCTTTTCCTTGATCATCGCCTCGCGCAGCGCATAGTTGGTGCGGCTGGCATTGTCGGCCTCGGTGTCGAAATAGAAGCCGAGCCAAGGCTCGACGACGGTGTCGATGTAGAGCACGCCGAGCTTGCGGCACAATTTCATCAGGTCCACCGAGCCGGTGTCGACCGACAGGTTGACGCAAAAGCCCTGGCCGCCGCCATTGGTCAGAAGCGGCGTCAGCAGCTTCTTGTAATTCTTCTCGGTCACCGCGTCCTGCATGAAGGCGATGCCGCGCTCGTCGAGCAGCTTGCGGTCGGTGTCGCGCGGGTCGATGACCGTCATGCGCGACTTGTCGAACTTGAAATGGCGCTCGATCAGCGGCAGCGTTCCCCGTCCGATCGAGCCGAAGCCGATCATCACGACAGGGCCGGTGATTTCACCGTAAACGGGCCAGTTTTCGTTCGCCATTTTTTCGCACACTCCTTCAAACACGCGCAAAACCGGGGCCTTTTGCCCGACGGCCAAGCGCTACAACCACAGATCATTGTCATAAACCAGCGAAAAGCACCAACCGCCGGCCAGGCCCGGCTGGCACCTTGGTTAAGGCGTGCAGGCCATGCCGCTGAGGAATTCGACCAGCCGGTCGCGGTCCGCGGTCAGGCCCTTATAGTCGAGTTGTTGCTGATCCAGGGCCAGGAGCTGCTCCGCGAAGGAGACGGCGAGGGCTGCCCGGTCAGGATGGCGAACGAGCAGCTTGAGCGGATCGAGATGGATGCGGATGGTGAAGAGGATGTCGCGCGACAGGGGAAGCTTGCGCAGCGTCTGGCGTTCGACGCGGATGAAGGCGTGGGCTTTGATGTTGCCGTCGGCGAAGCGGCTCGGGCGGTTCGTGGCGCGGTCGATGCGTTCGACATTGGAGAGCGGATGATAGAGCGCATCGCCGGCCTGGATCGACCAGTTGAAGCGCTCGACCGCCTGGCCCTGCAGGCCGTCGAACATGCGGTTGATGAGCTCGGCCGGCCGCGTGCCGGGCCCGAATCCAGGCACCGGTTTGTGAATCTCCTGCAATGGCTTGCCGAATTTTTCCTGCAGCGACCAGGACGAAGGGAAGCAGAGCGAGCCGGCGGCGAGCCGCCAGCCGTGCTCGCCGCGGCGCATCAGGATCAGATCTTCCTGGACGAGCAGCGAAGCCTTGGCCAGCGGCGCCTCGCGCAGGGCAGGAGGCAGCCTGTCGCTTGCCGTCTCGAAACCGATCGGCTCGACATCCTCTCCGTTGCGACGATGCGTGCCGGGATGCGCGGCTTCGAGATGTGCGACGAGCAGGTCCAGCACTTCGCGCTGAGCCTCGCTTGTGCCGTCTTCCTCGACAAAGACCTTTTCCGGGATTTCCCCATAGAGCCGTTGCTTCTCGGCCAGATGCGGCAGCAGCAATTCATCGACCTCGATCCAGCGGTCGAAGTCGAGCGGCTTCAGCCCGATGGTGAAGAGTTTCGAGGACCCGTCATAGGGCGTGTGGGTCGGCTGGCGGATGATCATGCCTGTTTGGGTGCTATCCAGTTTATGTCTCCGGCGCGGTCAGCCAAGCCGCGCCGGGATCAGCCCGCGCAGCGAGTTGCCGACGAAGATCGCCTTCGCCGCCTTCAGATCGTCGAAGCTGTAGATCGCTTCCACGGCGCGGCCTTCGTCCAGAAGCGCGCCGCGCAATATTCCAGGCAAAAGGCCGCAGTCGAGCCGCGGCGTGGCAAGCGGGCCGTCGCCGAAGTCGGCGAAGAGATTGGTGATCGTGCCCTCGCAGAGCTCGCCGCGCTCGTTGGCCAAAAGCACTTCGTCGGCGCGGGTGGCGAGATATTCGGCGCGCGCCTGCGCGTAGACCTGGCGCAGGCTTGTCTTGTGGCGCAACAGCGTGTTGGCCGAATCGAGACGGATCCGCGCCAGCTGCAGGCGCCAGACCTTGTCGGCGGGCAGCGGTTCATAGACTTGAGCCGCGGCCGTCGCTTCGCCATTGCGCTGCAAGGCAAGACGCACGCGCAAGGCAAGCTTGTTCCCGCCGACGGCGTTTGAAAGCACTTCGCCGATCCGTTCAGGATCGCAGACGAAGCCGAGTTCGGCGGCGGACGCATAAAGTCTCGCAAGGTGGCGCTCGAAGCGCAGGAAGCCCGACCCAGGCTCCCAGCGCATGGTCTCGATCAGCTCGAAGCCGGCACCGTTCCTGTCGCGAAGCGGGCTTTCAACAGGCACTCCCGATACTCCTCCTCGGCGGTGGAATCGAAGACGACGCCGCCGCCGACATTGTAGACGGCCTCGCCGTCGGCAAAGAGCGAGATGGTGCGGATCGCCACCGAAAAGCGCATCCTGCCACCCGGCGCGATCCAGCCGATGGCGCCGCAATAGACGTCTCGCGGCGCATCTTCCAGCTCATGCAGGATTTCCATGGCGCGGATTTTCGGCGCGCCGGTGATCGAGCCGCAGGGGAAGAGCGCGGCGAAGACCTGGCGGATGCCGATGTCGGGCAAAAGCCGCGCCCGCACGCGGCTGACCATCTGGTGCACCGTCGGATAGGTCTCGATGCGGAACAGTTCCGGCACGTCGAGCGTGCCGACTTGGCTGATCAGCGAGATGTCGTTGCGCAGAAGGTCGACGATCATCCGGTTCTCGGCCTGGTTCTTCTCGTCGTTGCGCAGGAAGGCCTTCAGCCGGGCGTCTTCGGCCTTGGTCGCGCCGCGCGGCGCGGTGCCTTTCATCGGATGCGTCTCGATCATGCCGTCGGCATCGATCTCGAAGAACAGTTCGGGCGAGCGCGACAGGACGATCGGATCGCCGAGCGAGACCAGCGCGCCGTATTTCACCGGCTGGCGTTCGGTGAGCGCGTCGAAGGCCGCAAGCGGATCTCCGGACCACTGCGCACGGACCGGAAAGGTGAGGTTGCCCTGATAGGAATCGCCCTTGCGGATGTGGTTGTGAAGTCGCGCGAAACGGCCGGCATAGTCCTCGGCCGACCAGGCTGCGCGGGCATCGAAGATTGGACCATTGCTGGCTGACGCCTGTGACTGCGGGACCTCCTCCTCGTCCGGCGCATCGAATACGCCGAGGCAAACCAACGGCGCGCGGCGGCCATCGGGCAGCAGCGGCACCAGTTTCGGCTCGAGCAGGTAACCTGCTTCGTAGGAGAAATAGCCCGCCAGCCATTTGCCGGAGTCGGAGGCGGCCTGGGCCCTTTCAAGCGCAGGCCCGAACTCTTCAGCCTCGTGCGCGACGATGATCTCATCCGGCCGATCGAAGACCAGCTGACGAGCGGTCGCGTCGTTGCGGAAAATGGCTGCGGGCAGGGACATGAGCCTCGGATGCGGACAATTCAGCCGACCGCTCTATATGGGGGTTCGGCGTGGCGCAATCGAGGGAACGGCGTCGAACGGCGTAAAGGCGGCTGGGCCAAAACAAAGACGGCGCCCGTGAGGACGCCGCCTTGCTTCAACAAGCGGATTGTTCAGCTGTTGCTTGCGGTTCCGGCCGTCGGGAACTGGCGGGCGAATTCGGCCTCGTTGCCGGCGGCCAGCAATTTCGCCTGCTCGATCCACTTTTCACGGGCGATGCGGCCGTCGAAATTGAGCACCTCCTCGATGCGTTTGACGTCGGCGGCGGTCCAGGCGGCGATCTGGGCGTAGGTGGTGACGCCCTGGCCTTTGAGCAGCCTTTCGTTGACCGGACCGATACCGATGAGGCGGCGCAGATTGTCGGCCTTGCCGGGCGCTGCCGCCTTCTTTGCCGCGGGCGCTGCCGCCTTCTTCGGCGCGGCGGCTTTGGCCGCCGGCTTCGGTGCCGCTGCAGTCTTCGTTGCGGTCGGCTTCTTTGCAGCGGCGGGCTTTGCGGGCCCGGCCTTTGCCGCCGCCGATGTCGTCGACATCAGCGCCGACGGCGCCGGCGTGGCGGCCTTGTCGGCACCGGCCTTGGCGGAAGGCGTATCGCGCAGCCGGCTTTCGAGATCGGCGCGGGCACGGCCGCTGGCGTCGAGCTCGCCCTTCAACCGATCGCTGTCGGCGCGCAGCCTGTCGCGCTCGCTCCGCGTGCGGTCGAGATCGCCACGCACGCTGTCGAGCTCGCCGCGCAGACGGCCCCAGATGAACCAGCCGACCAGGATACCCACAACGAACGCCAGGAGCATGTAGAAAAAAGTGCTCATTTCCCTCTCCAGTCCGATCTGTCGGCCGAGGCCCGGAAATGCGAGCTCACGGCAGGGATCGTCAAAGGTTCCGTGATCGGCGCAATCGCCGGCTTCAATCGAGCCATCGGCGTTGGCCTTGTCCGAAGCCGACGGCCGTCATCGCATTCGCCGTAGCGGCGCGACCAGCCATCTCTGGCCTGCGCGATGCGTCCGGCTGAGCTTGAGGCCGGACGCTATCATATGGCTTGTCGAAAGCCAGTTGAAAAATGCGCCGGAGAGTTATTCAAGAACAGCTATTTAGGGCAAGAATAGATTCTTGCTAATATGCGTCTTGGCTAAACTATAGCTGCCGATGCGCCCTTCGTTGCTGTTCACCTCTCGAGCGCTTCCAACTCGTCGATCAGCGAACCGATCACGCCAAGGCCGATCTGCCAGAAAGCGGGATCGGTGGCGTCGAGGCCGAAGGGCGCCAGAAGCTCCGAATGATGCTTCGTGCCGCCGGCGCGCAGCATCTCGAAATACTTCTCCTGAAATCCGCGCTCGGCATTCTGGTAGACGGCGTAGAGCGAATTCACCAGGCAATCGCCGAAGGCATAGGCATAGACGTAGAACGGCGAGTGGATGAAGTGCGGGATGTAGGTCCAGAAGACCTCGTAGCCCTCGCGCAGCTTGATCGCGGGCCCCAGGCTCTCGGCCTGCACCTCCAGCCAGAATTCGCCGAGCCTGTCTGAAGTCAGCTCGCCGTTCTTGCGCTCGGCATGCACCTTGCGCTCGAACTCGTAGAAGGCGATCTGGCGCACGACGGTGTTGATCATGTCCTCGACCTTTTGGGCGAGCATGGCCTTGCGCTCGCGGCGGTCAGCGGTCTGCTCGAGCAGCGAACGGAAGGTCAGCATCTCGCCGAAGACGGAGGCGGTCTCGGCCAGCGTCAGCGGCGTCGAGGCCATCAGCGCGCCCTGTCCGGCGGCCAGCACCTGGTGCACGCCATGGCCGAGCTCATGCGCCAGCGTCATCACATCGCGCGGCTTGCCCATGTAGTTCAGCAGCACATAAGGATGCGCCGACGGCACCGTCGGATGGGCGAAGGCGCCGGGCGACTTGCCCGGCCGCACCGGCGCGTCGATCCATCTGCGATCGAAAAAGCCGCGGGCGATCTCGGCCATGTCGGGCGAGAAGCGCTGATAGGCGGAAAGCACCGTGTCCTTGGCGTCGTCCCAGCGGATCACCGCCTGCGGCGTCTCCGGCAGCGGCGCGTTGCGGTCCCAATGGTTCATCACCTCCATCCCGAGCCAGCGCGCCTTCATCGCGTAATAGCGATGCGACAGCCGCGGATACGCCTCGCGCACGGCCGCGGCCAGCGCGTCGACGACGTCGCGCTCGACGCGGTTGGCGAGGTGGCGCGAGTCGGCAATATCCTGGAATCCGCGCCAGCGGTCGGAGATTTCCTTGTCCTTGGCTAAGGTATTGGTGATGAGGGTGAAGGTGCGCAGGTTCTTGCGGAAGGTCGCCGCGAGCGCCTCGGAGGCACGGCGGCGCACCTCGCCATTGGCATCCTGCAGTCGGTTCAGCGCCGGCTCAAGCGTCAGCTCCTCGCCGTCGACGTCGAAGCGCAGGTCGGTCATCGTCTCGTCGAACAGGCGGTTCCAGGCGCCCCGCCCAGTGACCGACTTTTCGTGGAACAACTGCTCGATGCGATCCTCGAGCTGGTAGGGCTTGTCCTTCCTGAGGTCGAGCACCCAAGGCCGGTAGTGGCCGAAGTCCTTGTCGGCGGCCAAGGCGTTCTCGATCGCCGCATCGTCGATCAGGTTCAGCTCGAGCGCGAAGAACAAGAGATGGGCGCTGGCGTCCGTCATCTTTTCCTGGACGTCGCCATAGAGCTTGGCGCGCTGCGGATCGGCGGTGTTGCCGGCATAAACGAGCCCGGCATAGGAGACGATGCGGCCGATCAGTTCCTCGAGCGCCTCATAGGTTTTCAGCGCCTCGCCAAGCCGGCCGGCGCCGCCGCGCCCGGCCTCGGTGGCCAAAGTGCCCTTCCAGCGGGCTTCGAAGGCGATGGCGTCGCTGGCCGCCTTGGCGATGTCGCGCTTCAACTCGGGCGCTTCCATGCCCGAATAGAGATCGGCGAGATTCCACTCCGGCAAGTCGCCAAGCTCCGCCGCGCCCTGGCCCGACGCTGGGGCCGCAAGCCGCCGACCAAACATCATGCGCATCGACAATACCTTCTTTGAACCAAGGCCAGAATCAAAGGGAAAGGAGAAGCCGGTCAAATCCTAAGGAATTCGTTCACCGGGTTTTTTGAAACCTTATTTAGAACCCTGTGCCAAGATGATCCATGGGATTTTCTCGGGCGGACAACTCAAACAGTCATGACAGGTTCCATACTCATAGTCGATGACGATCCGGTGCAGCGCAGGCTGGTCGAGGCCGCGTTGACCAAGTTCGGCCACACCGCGATCGTCACGGATAGCGGCGCCGCCGGCCTCGAGGTGCTCGACGGGCCGAATGCGCGCGAGGTCTCGGTCGTCATTCTCGATCTCGTCATGCCCGGTCTCGACGGCATCGGCGTGCTGAAGGCGATGCGCGAGCGCGCCATCAACATTCCCGTCATCGTGCAGACCGCCCAGGGCGGCATCGAAACCGTCGTCTCGGCGATGCGGCACGGCGCCTTCGACTTCGTCGTCAAGCCGGCGTCGCCTGACAGGCTGCAGACCGCGATCTCCAACGCGCTCAAGGTGGAAGCGGTCGAGGACGAGATGAAGCGCGCTTCGCGGCGGCGCGGCGGCGGCCACCTCACCTTCAAGGATATGATCACGCGCAGCCCGGCAATGGACCGCGTGATACGCCTCGGGCAGAAGGCGGCGGCCTCCAACATCCCGATCCTGATCGAGGGCGAATCCGGCGTCGGCAAGGAGCTGGTGGCGCGGGCCATCCAGGGCAGCGGCGATCGTCGCTCGAAGCCCTTCGTCACCGTCAATTGCGGCGCTATCCCCGACAATCTGGTCGAATCGATCCTGTTCGGCCACGAGAAGGGCTCCTTCACCGGCGCAACGGACAAGCACATCGGCAAGTTCGTCGAGGCGAATTCCGGCACGCTGTTCCTCGATGAGATCGGCGACCTGCCGCTCGACGTCCAGGTCAAGCTTTTGCGCGCCGTGCAGGAAGGCGAGGTCGATCCTGTCGGCGGCCGCTCGACCGTCAAGGTCGATATAAGGCTGATCTCGGCCACGCACCGCAACCTTCTGCAGCAGGTCAAGGACGGCAAGTTCCGCGAGGACCTGTTCTACCGGCTGAACGTCTACCCGATCTTCGTGCCGCCGCTGCGCGACCGCCGCGACGACATTCCCTACCTGGTCCGGCATTTCATGGAAAAGATTGCTCCGACCGATCCGCGCCGCCGCCTTGCCGGCATATCGGCCACGGCGCTTGCGATGCTCCAGGCCTATGACTGGCCGGGCAACATCCGCCAGCTGGAGAATGCGGTGTTCAGGGCGTCGGTGCTTGCCGAGGGCGACGTGCTGACCGAGGAGGAATTCCCGCAGATCCGGGCGCAGGTGGAAGGAACGGTTAATCTCGGAGCGGAACCGGGGTCCGCCATCACCGATACGGTTGCAGGTGCGACCCTGCGTGAGGATGAGGTTGCCGACACGACGGGGCCTGGTTTGTCCGACGGCGAGGCATCAGCCAGGCCGCAGCCGCGTTTCGGAACGCTCCGTGCGCTCGATGAGCGCGGCAATGTGCGGGCGCTGGCCGACGTCGAGCTCGAGATGATCAAGCTTGCGATCGACCATTACAACGGCCAGATGAGCGAAGTCGCCCGCCGTTTGGGCATCGGCCGCTCGACGCTCTACCGCAAGTTGAAGGAATATGGCATTGATCCCGAAGCTGGTCGCGTCGACCGGCTTGCCTCATGAGGGGCAAGCCTCGAACCAGCTTGCCTGCCTAAAATCCGAGTCAAATTGTCGCTTTTGACCTGAAAACGCTTAGTTTTCAGCGGTTGGCGTTGCCGAGAATCACGCATTAACGCTAACGGTAACAGATCGTGTTCTGGGCGAGGCCGGATTCTTGATATAAACCAGCGATTTACCACGAAATGCTGTGCATCATTTTTGACGGGATATCGCCACGGTGTTACCGCATTTCGGCTTCAATAAACGATGATTAACCATTAGGATCGATATTCGGATGTGAAAACGACGCATCCGTTTGGTCAAATCCGGGGACAAACGGCAGCCTGCAAGGCCATTTGATTTGAACAAAGTCGAACGACACAACAACGGGCGGCATTTTCACATGAGCGTCTGGCCGAGGTGGCTGACGTTCCTGATTTTGGCCGTCGGTTTTCTGTCCGCGGCGACGTCGGGCGCCCGGGCCGAGGTTCGTACGCTCAAGCTTTATCACCTGCACACCCACGAGAAGGCCGAGATCGTCTACAAGCGCAATGGTCGCTACGATCCCGAAGGCCTGCGCAAGATCAACATCATCCTGCGCGACTGGCGCCGCAACGAGCCGACCAAGATGGACCCGCGGCTGCTCGACCTCGTCTGGGAAGCCTATCGCGAAAGCGGCGCGACCGACTATATCCAGGTCGTCTGCGGCTATCGCTCGCCGTCGACCAACGCGCTGTTGCGCTCGCGCAGCCGCGGCGTCGCCGAGAAGAGCCAGCACATGCTGGGCAAGGCGATGGATTTCTACATCCCCGGCGTGCCGTTGAAGAAACTGCGCAACATCGGCCTAAAGATGCAGGGCGGCGGCGTCGGCTATTACCCGACTTCCGGTTCGCCCTTCGTGCATATGGATGTCGGCAACGTGCGCCATTGGCCGGGCATCAGCCGCCAGGAACTGGTCAGCCTGTTCCCCAACGGCAAGACGCTGCATGTGCCGAGCGACGGACGCCCGCTGCCCGGCTATGAGCAAGCAGTGGCAGCGTATCAGGCCCGCAAGGGGGCCGGCACCCCGAACATCGAACTGGCCAGCGCCGGCGGCTCGACCAAGCGCTCCGGCGGCCTGCTCGCGGCCCTGTTCGGCGGCGGTGCCGACGAGGCCGACGACGCCGCCGACGAAAGTGCCCCGGCGCCCCAGCGGAAGGCCGTGAAGCAGGTTCAGGTCGCTACTGCTGCCACGGCACGCGACAGCAATCTCCCGGGCATCGCGATCGTCGCGCCGAAGGATGCCAAGCGCGCCAGCATCCCGCAGATCGCGGATGACAGCGCCGACGAGCAGCAGCAGCCGCAGCAGGATACGCCGGAGACGATCATCGCCGCCCTGCCGCCCAAGGAAATCCCGCTGCCCGACTTCGCGCCGCGTCCGAAGGTCGATGTCGGCCAGCAGACGCCGCAGAACGTGCCGTTCGCCATGGCGGATGCCTCGGCGACGACGGAGCAGGCGGTTTCGACTGCGCAGGCGCCGGTGCCGGACAAGGTTCCGTTCGCCACGGCCAGCGCCGCCGAGACCGCGAGCACCGATCCGGCCCAGCTGGCGGTCAACAACATCCCGCTGCCGACCTGGCGTCCCGACCGCTCGGCGACGCCGGCCGATCTGGCGCCGAAGGACAAGAGCGTGCTTCTGGCGCTGGCCGAAACCGCTTCGCAGGACAAGAGCGCGACCGACGCGTTCTCCGTGCTGCCGACCGCCCGGCCGCAGCCCGGCAAGCAGGACGAGGTCAAAGCCGTCCTCGAACAGGCCAATGCCACCGTCGAGGCCGATGGCGTCGGCGGCGCCGAATACCAGCTTGCGTCGCTGACCGAGCCGGAGCCGCGCTCCGCGTTCAACGATCCGTCGGGCGTCGATGCGGCCTCGCCGCGCCAGGCCATTGCCGCGCTCCCGGCCGGGAGCGACCCGGCGCAGGCAATTGGCGCCGGCGTGAAGACAACGGCCAAGGAAGCCAGGGCGTCTGCCCACGATCTGAAGCCCGGGCCCAAGGCCATGGTGGTGGCGACGCCGCCGCAAGCCGCGCGCTGGGCGCTGGGCAGCGGCGTCAACATTGCCACGGTATCCGACCCGACGACAGCGCCGCGCTATGCCTACAACATCGTGCATACGCCGCCGAGCGAAGTGTATACGGCCGGCTTCCAGGCGGATGGCGGGGTGCCGGACGCAAGCCGGTTCACCGGTAACGCGGTGAAGTTCCTCTCGGTCGCGCGCTTCCAAACGAAATAGGCGAGCCAGCGTGGCCGCTGAAAAGCCGCGTTGGCCCGCCAGCGCGGCTTTTGCCTTATGGCGGCGGACCGATTACTTCTTGAGCTTACTCGCCTCACGCGCCAGCGCCTCGATCTCGTCCCACTTGCCGGCCTTGATGAGATCGTCGGGCGCGACCCAGGAACCGCCGACGCAGATGACGTTGGGCAGGCTCAGATAGTCGGCGGCATTCTTGGCCGTGATGCCGCCGGTCGGGCAGAATTTCACGTCGGCGAGCGGCGAGGCGAAAGCCTTCAGCGAAGCGATGCCGCCGGACTGCTCGGCCGGGAAGAATTTCAGGAAGCGCAGGCCGGCTTCGCGCGCGGCCATGATCTCGCCGGGCGTGATGGCGCCGGGCAGCAGCGGCACGGAGCTGTCCTTGGCCGCGTCGAGAAGCTGGCTGGTGATGCCGGGGCTGACGATGAATTTCGAACCGGCGCGGGCTGCTTCGTCGAACTGCTTCGCGTCTAGAATGGTGCCGGCGCCGACGATCGCCTCCTCGACCTCGGCGGCGGCGCGGCGGATCGCTTCCAGCGCATCGGCGGTGCGCAAGGTGATCTCGATGGCCCGCAAACCGCCGCGCGAAAGCGCGCGGGCGAGCGGCACGGCATCTGCCACATTGGCGATCTTGAGCACCGGGATGATCGGCTGACCATTGAGGAGCGACAGGAGCTTTTCGGTCTTGCTGGTCATGTGCTGGTCTCCATCTCGATCGTTTTAAACCGATTAGCAGAAGGGATATGCCAAGTCCACGAAGCCCGGCGTGTCGTGATGCCGCGTGGCCAGCTGAGTATCGGTCGCCTTGAAACGGCTTTCAGCACGGTCTAGTGGCATGAGCATGACAACTGCTATGGAGATTCAGCCAGTCCGCGTCGCCGCGCTCTACAAATTCGCGCGGCTCGACGGATACGAGGCCCTTCGCGCGCCGCTTGCCGCATTCTGCTGCGGCCGCGGCATCAAGGGCACGCTGCTTCTGGCGCATGAAGGCATCAACGGCACCGTTGCCGGCAGCGAGGACGCGATTGCCGCGCTGATCGACCATCTGCAAGCCATCGAAGGCCTTGCCGGTCTCGAAGTCAAATACAGCGCCGCCGCCGAAATGCCGTTCCATCGCATGAAGGTGCGGCTGAAGCGCGAGATCGTCACCATGGGCGTCGAGGACATCGATCCGGCGGCGAGCGCCGGCACCTATGTCGCGCCGGCCGACTGGAACGCGCTGATATCGGATGCCGACACGCTCGTCATCGACACGCGCAACGCCTACGAAGTCTCGCTCGGCACTTTCCGGGGCGCGGTCGATCCCAAGACCACCAGCTTCCGCGAGTTCCCCGCCTGGGTCGAGCAGCATCGTGGAGAGCTCGAAGGTCGCAAGGTGGCGATGTTCTGCACCGGCGGCATTCGCTGCGAGAAGGCGACGGCCTATGTGAAGTCGCTCGGCCTCAAAAACGTCTTCCATCTCAAGGGGGGCATCCTGAAATATCTGGAGGACGTGCCGGCCGAAGAGAGCCTCTGGCAAGGCGAATGTTTCGTGTTCGACGAGCGGGTCTCCGTCTCGCATGGTCTGGTCGAGGGGGAGGCGGAGCTCTGCCGGGCTTGCCGGCATCCGCTGACGGTCGCGGACCGGCTGTCGCCGAGATACGCAATCGGCGTCTCATGCCCGCATTGCTTTGAAGCGCGGTCCGACGAGGATCGCGAGCGCTATGCCGAACGCCACCGCCAGGTCGAGCTGGCGCAGGCGCGCGGCGGCAAGCGCCATATCGGCAATTAGAGCGGCCAGCTCTGCGAGCGAAAAGCTGCCCCGTCATTGTAATGTCGATGCACGGGGCCTACCTCTTGCCGGTCCGAAACCCTGCCCGGGCGCGTTCGGCCGGGCCCATTCTGGAGGCATTGATGCTCGATCCCAAGAAGCTGCTCGACGACCTTCTCGGCTCGCAAATCCCCGGGACCGGCTCGACTGTCCGCGACAAGGCGGGGCAGGCGGTGCAGATGGCAAAGGACAATCCGCTCGCCGCCGGCGCGCTGGCAGCCGTGCTGCTCGGCACTGGCACTGGCCGGCAGGTGACGGGCGCGGCCGTCAAGCTCGGCGGTCTGGCTGCGATCGGAGGCCTCGCCTACAAGGCTTATCAGAACTACAAGGCCGGCAAGGAGCCGGCGCAGGCACCGGCCGGCAGCGAGCCAGAGCTGCTGCCGCCGCCGGCCGACACAGCCTTCCACCCCTCGCAGGCGCCGCAGGGCGAGGCCGAGTTCACGCTGACGCTGGTCAGGGCAATGATCTCGGCGGCGAAGGCAGACGGCCATGTCGACGATGACGAGCGCAAGAAGATCGCCAATAAGCTCAAGCTCGCGGGCATCGGCGCCGAAGCGGAAAAATTCCTGCTTGCCGAACTCGAAAGCCCGCTCGATCTCGACGCGCTGGTCGCCGGCGCCAAGACCGACGCGCAGAAGCTCGAACTCTACACCGCCTCGCGGCTCACCATCGATCCCGACACGCGCACCGAGCGCGGTTATCTCGACCTGCTCGCCGGCCGCCTCGGCCTGCCGGACGCCCTGGTCGATCATGTCGGGGCTACGGTTTCGGCGGCCAAGGTGCCGGCGGGAACGGCGCCCAATTCACCGTGGTGATTCGGCGTGGTAAACGTCCTTCGGGGACGCCTTGCCGGTCGTTAATCTTCCGTTAACCCAGCAAGCGCATCATTCTAATCAGTCGGACCGGCTTTTCCTCCTCCCAAGCGCGGTTCAGATCGGGGCGGTCGCCAATGGCCGCCCTTTTTGTTGGCCTTTTCTTTATTGCCAACAGCGGCTTGCCATGACCCCATGCATTTGCGATGCCACGTCTTTCCATCCATGACCGGAGGACGGCGATGACAGCCATAGCAGAGAAGACCGCCATCGTTACCGGCGCCGGCACCGGCATCGGCAAGAGCGTCGCGACGGCGCTGCTCAAGGCAGGCTGGAACACGGTGTTCTGCGGCCGCCGCAAGACGCTGCTGGATGAGGCGATCGCAGAGGCGGGGAAGACGCAGGCCAAGGCATTGGCCATCGCCTGCGACATCAGCAAGGCCGAGGAAGTCGACGACATGTTCGAGACCGTGCTCGAAGGCTTCGGCCGCGTCGACCTGCTCTTCAACAATGCCGGCATGGGCTACAAGTCGACGCTGATTGATGAGATTCCGGTCGAGGTCTGGAACGACGTCGTCGGCGTCAACCTGACGGGATCATTCCTGTGCGCTCGCGCAGCCTTCGGCGCTATGCGCCGGCAGAAGCCGATGGGCGGCCGCATCATCAACAACGGCTCGGTGTCGGCCTATGCACCGCGCCCGGGCTCAGCGCCCTATACGGCGACCAAGCACGCGATCACCGGGCTCACCAAGACGCTGGCGCTCGACGGTCGGCCCTTCGACATCGCCTGCGGCCAGATTGACATCGGCAATGCGCTGACCGAGATGGCGCAGCCGATGACGGTGGGCGTGCCGCAGGCCAACGGCTCGATCGCCGCCGAGGCGGTGATGGATGTGCAGCGCGTCGCCGACGCGGTGCTGCATATGGCCAGCCTGCCGCTCGACGCCAATGTGCTGTTCATGACGGTAATGGCGACGAAGATGCCATTCGTCGGGCGCGGATGAGCGCTTGATCGATCACTTGTTCAGGAACGCCTCGATCCGCTCCAGCGCGCGCAGGATGTTCTCCTCCGAATTGGCATAGGAAAGCCGGATATAGCCTTCGCCGAGAACGCCGAAATCGGGGCCGCCGATCAAAGCGACGCCGGCATCCTCGAGCAGCGCCGAGGCGAGCTTCTTCGCCTTCCAGCCAGTCTTCGAGACATTGGGGAAGGCATAGAAGGCGCCCTTCGGCGTGATGCAGGAAATGCCCGGGAGCGCGTTCAGCCCTTCGACCACGATCTTCCTGCGGTTGTCGAAGGCGCGCATCATCTTCTCGACATCGTCCTGCGGACCGTCGATCGCGGCGATGCCGGCGAACTGGCTCGGCGCGTTGACGCAGGACCAGCAGTTCACCGCCAGCTTGCGAACCTTGTCGTAGAGATGCGCGCCCTTGTCGCCGTTCGGCCAGATCGACCAGCCCATGCGCCAGCCGGTCATCGCCCAGGTCTTCGACCAGCCGTTGAGCACGATCAGCCGGTCGCGGATCTCGGGGAAATTGAGTAGCGAGCAGTGGGTCTCGCCGTCATAGGTCATGACGTCGTAGATCTCGTCCGACATGATGGCGACCTCAGGGTGCTTCTCCAGGCCCTTGACCAGCTTCTCGATCTCGGTCCGCGGGGTAACGCCGCCGGTCGGATTAGCGGGCGAGTTGAGGATCAGCAGCCTGGTCCTGGGCGTGATCAGCGCCAGCGTCTCGTCGGCCGAGAAGGCAAAGCCGTTTTCCTCGCGGATCGGAACCGGCACCGGAGTGGCGCCGGTAAACTCGATCATCGAGCGGTAGATCGGAAAGCCGGGATCGGGGTAGAGGATCTCGGTGCCGGCCTCGCCGAACATCAGGATCGCGGCGAACATGGTCGGCTTGCCGCCGGGCAGGATCATCACATTCTCGGGCGACACCTCGACGCCGGTGGTGGTCAGCGTGCGGCGCACGACGGCCTCGCGGGTGGCCAAGAGGCCGTTTGCCGGCGTGTAGCCATGGTGGCCGTCGCGCAGCGCCTTGATCGCCGCCTCGACGATGTGCTGCGGCGTCTTGAAGTCGGGCTGGCCGATGCCGAGGTTGACGATGTCGCGACCCTGATGGGCAAGCGCGGTGGCCCTCGCCAGCACCGCGAAGGCATTTTCCTCGCCGAGACGGTCGAAGGCCGCGATCGTGTGGAGCATTTTTCCCGTCCCTGTGGTTCTTTCTGTGGGCGAGCGTTTTTGTGACCGTCCGCTGGCAAAAGTCAAACGGATTGGAGCGGTCGTGTCGGAAGATCTGAAGAATTGGCAGCCGCGCCCGCGGCCGGAACGCAAGCCGATCGAGGGACGCACGGTCAGGCTCGAGCCGCTGAGCGCGGCAAGGCATGGCGATGGTCTTTACGAAGCGTCGTCGGTGCCCGACGCCGGCGGACGTTTCGCCTGGCTGCCGGACTATCCGCCGGAGACCCGCGCGGCCTTCCAGCCTTGGCTGGACAAGGCCGAAGCGAGCGAGGACCCGCTGTTCTTCACCGTCATCGACAAGGCGAGCGGCAAGATCGCGGGTCGTCAGACGCTGATGCGCATCGACGCCGCCAACGGCGTCGGCGAGATCGGCAACATCTATTGGGGTCCGCTGATCTCGCGCAAGCCGGCCGCGACCGAGGCGCAGTTCCTGTTTGCGAAATATCTCTTCGACGATCTCGGCTACCGCCGTTACGAGTGGAAGTGCAACAACCGCAACGAGCCCTCGAAGCGCGCCGCCGAGCGCTTCGGCTTCAGGTTCGAAGGCATCTTCCGGCAACACCTTGTGGTCAAGGGTGAAAACCGCGACACGGCGTGGTATTCGATCATCGACAAGGAATGGCCGGCCTTGCGCAAAGCCTATGAGGGCTGGCTCGATCCGGCGAATTTCAACGGCGAAGGCGGCCAGAGGCGGCGGCTTGAGGATTTCCGCGCTGATTTCGGCGCGTGACAGGAGTTCAGCGATGGCGCATGACCACGCTTCGCATGATCACGGCCCGGCCGGTGCCGGCCATGTGCATGGCTCGACCGACAAGAAACGGGTGCTGATCGCGACCTGCCTGACCGCGGGCTTCATGGTCGCCGAGGCGCTTGGCGGCTGGCTGACCGGGTCGCTGGCGCTGGTCGCCGATGCCGGGCACATGCTGGCGGACGCCATCGCGCTCGGTCTTGCCTGGTATGCCTTCCACCTGACAGGCCGTCCGGCCACCGGCCGCCTCACCTATGGCTTCGCCCGGGTGAAGACGCTCGTCGCCTACACCAACGGCATCGCCATCTTCGTCATAGCGCTCTGGATCGTCTATGAGGCCTGGGGGCGGCTGATGAACCCGGCGCCGGTGCTCGGCGGGCCGATGCTGGTGGTGGCGGTGGCAGGCCTTCTGGTCAACATCGCTTCCTTCTTCGTGCTGCATGGCGGCGATCGGGAAAGCCTCAACATGCGCGGCGCCATCCTGCATGTGCTGGGCGACCTGCTTGGCTCGGCCGCGGCAATCGCGGCAGCCCTCATCATCCTGGCAACCGGCTGGACGCCCATCGATCCGATCCTGTCGGTGCTGGTGTCGCTGCTCATTCTCTCGACGGCATGGTCGCTGATGCGCCAGGCGGCCCACGTCCTGCTCGAAGGCGTGCCGGCCAGCCTCGATCGCGACCTGATCGCCAAGGACATCGAAGGCGCTGTCAAGGGCGTGCGCGAGGTGCACCATATGCATGTCTGGTCTCTCGACGGGACCTCCAACATGGCGACGCTGCATGCTTGCCTGAATGACGGCGTCGATGCGCATGTGGCGGTGAGCGCCATCAAGAAACGGCTTGCGGCCGAGCATGGCATCGAGCATGCCACTGTCGAACCCGAATTCGGCCAATGCGCGGACAGCCATGACGAGCACGACCACCATCATGATCACGACCATGCGCATGATGCGCCGCGCGATCGCCGGCACTATCACTGATCGCGGCGTGATGATGAACCCGAACAGCCTCGAACTGAAGAACGCCAGCTGATGGATCGTGACACAAAGAACGCGGCGACCGCTGCGGCCGTGATACTGCTCGTGTTCGGTCTCGCGGCCTATTTCCTGCCGGCCATCATGCTGGCCGCGGGCAAGGTGTCGACGGTGCTCGCGGCCGTCATCGCCGCGATCTTCATGGTCGGTCTGTTCGTCGTCCTGTGGCTGCGCGGACGCAGCCAGCGCAAGAAAGGTCTCTGAAGATGAGAATACTGATCACGGGCGCGGCCGGCATGGTCGGCCGCAAGCTTATCGCGCGGCTCGCCAAGGACGGCGCCTTGCGCGGGCGAAAGATCACGGCGCTCGACCTGCATGACATCGTGGCGTCGCAGGCGCCGGCGCTCGCCGGCGTCGATGTCTCGATCCATACCGGCGATCTTTCCGCGCCCGGCGCCATGTCCGCTCTCGTGGCTCCGCGCCCGGATGTGATCTTCCATCTGGCGGGCATCGTCTCGGGCGAGGCAGAGGCTAATTTCGACCTCGGCTATCGCGTCAATCTCGACGGCACGCGCACCCTGTTTGACGCCGTGCGGCTGGCGGCGTTCGCGCCGCGCCTCGTCTTCACCTCGTCGATCGCCGTGTTCGGCGCGCCGTTTCCGGACGTCATCCCGGACGAATTCCATCCGACGCCGCTCACCTCCTACGGCACGCAGAAGCAGATGAGCGAAGCGCTGCTCGCCGACTATACGCGGCGCGGCTTCTTCGACGGCATCGGCATCCGGCTGCCGACGATCTGCGTCCGCCCCGGCAAGCCGAACAAGGCGGCGTCGAGCTTCTTCTCAGGCATCATCCGCGAGCCGCTCGCCGGGCAGGAGGCGATCCTGCCGGTGCCGCGTTCGGTGCTGCATACTCATGCTAGCCCGCGTTCGGCGGTGAATTTCCTCGTCCACGCGGCCGAGATCGACGGCGACAAGGTTGGTCCGCGCCGCAATCTCACAATGCCGGGCGTCGCCGTCACGGTCGGCGAGCAGATCGAGGCGCTGGAACGCATCGCCGGCGCCGAGGTCGCGAAACGGATCCGCGAGCAGCCCGACGAGACCGTCTGGGCGATCGTCAAAGGCTGGCCGACGCGGTTCGAAGCCAGGCGGGCGAGGGAATTGGGATTTGCCGCCGAAAGCAGCTTTGGCGAGATCATCCGCGCGCATATCGAGGATGAGCTTGGCGGGAAGATCGCCTGACGTCTATCGATGCCAAGTGATGCCGGCCTGACCCGAAGCTCAATACAGCTTTGGGCACTGCCTGGTCAGGCGCCGCCCGACAGGCCGGCCGACAGAAGCAGCAGGCCGACCAGGAAGATGAAGGCGGCGCCGCCGATCTCGACGATCGAGTGGATGCGGTTGCCGATGCGTCCATCGCCGGCGAAATAGACCGCCCAATTTTTGGCCAGCACCGCGATCGTCGCCAGCGCCGAGACGGTGATCGCGGTGCCGATCGACATCGCCAGCACCGACAGCAGCCCTCCTACCCACAGTCCGTTGAGCAGCGCGAAGCTCAGCACGATCAGCGCGCCGGAGCAGGGGCGGATGCCGACGGCGGCCACCGCCGACCAGGCGGTCTTCCAATCGAAGCGGTCACCCGACAGCATTGCCGGATCCGGGGCATGCGAATGGCCACAGGTCTCGCAGACTTCTCCCGGGCCATGATCGTGGTGGTCGTGATCAATGTGATCGTGACCGTGCGAATGATCATGATCGTCATGCACGTGCAGTGCATGCGCATGAGCGTGCGAATGCCCTGCGTGCCCGCCATGCGAATGACCGGCATGAGCGGCCGACAGGCTGTAGGCAGGCGTCCTGCCGAACAGGCGCAGGATCGACGGACCGAGCTTGCGCCACAAAAGCCAGGCGCCGAACAGCGTCACCAGCACGTAGCTCGAGATTTCGAGGAGCCAGGCCGCGTCGGTCATCGAGATCGCGGTGCCGCGCAGCACGAAATAGGCAAGCATCATCACGACCACCGCCGTCAGGCCCTGCAACATCGCCGAGACGAAGGAGAGCATGATGCCGCGTCTCAACGCCACTTCGTTGGCGACCATATAGGAGGAGATCACCGCCTTGCCGTGGCCGGGGCCGGCGGCGTGGAAGATGCCATAGGCGAAGGACAAGCCGATCAGCAGCCAAAGCTTGCTGCCGTCCTGGCGCATCGCCTTCATGGCGGCCGCCAGCGAATGGTAGAACTCCTGCTGACGCAGATTGATCCACATCAGGATATGGGCGAACGGACCGGTGGTGGTGGGCGCCATGCCGTCATTGGTGCCGATGCCGAGCGAGCTTTGCGCATGCGCCGCGACAGGCAGATGGGTCACAATCAAGGCAGCGGCCAAGAGCCCGAGGGCCAAGCGGATATTCGTGGGATGCCCCACGAATATCCGCTTGGATTCCCTTGTTTGTCGCAGGTTCCGATCGCAAAACCGTGAAACACTTTTGCGGAACCTGCTTGCGCGCAGCGACGGTTTCATCACCAAATCATCCTTCCGGCGGGCAGTTCAACTCGAGCTTGGTGGCGAAAATCTTGCTCATGTTGGTGCCTGTCGGATCGTTGAAGAACGCCTCCGTCAGGGTCTTCTGGTTTTCCTTGATCGCCTCGTCAGGATCGGGCCGGATGACCTTTTTGGTGCAGGTCGATGGCAGGCCTTCGACGGCAAGGTTCGCGTCGTCGGTGAAGTCGATCGCCGTATAGAAGGTCGGATCGTAGACGCCGATGTCGACCTTGCCGGCGAGCTTGATCGGCGTCTTCGGCTGCGACTCGAACAGGATGATCAGCTGGTCGTTGTCGAAGTTCGCCATCAGATGCGGCGGCGGCACCATCGGCACGTCCTTGCCGTCCTGGGTGACGAGCTGGAAGTAATTGAACTCGGCAAGCGAGGAATGGACGGTGTCGGCCACTTCCTTGAGCTCTTTGTCGTCAAGTTTCAGATCGGAGTTCTTGTCGAACTCCATCATCACCGTACTCGAAAAAAGGTCGTCGAAGCGCCAAAGGTGGCGCAGCGCCGTCACACTTTGGTGATCCTGGCTGAGGATCACGTCGAGGCGAGCCTCGGCGAAGACATGCGGGTGCACCTCGGCCTGCTCGACCGAGGCGAACGTGGCCGCGAGGGCCGAAGCCAGCATGGTTGCTTGCCGTTTCAGATGCATTCCGGGCCGCGATTCCATCGACTTCGGGAGTGAGGGCCCGAGAGTTAACATAAAGGGGGCGAAATTGGGACGCGGGTTATCACGCTGTGTCGCGCGTCTTGAACCACTGCACCAGGAAATCGACGAGGACCCTTACCTTGGCCGGCAGATAGCGGCGATGCGGGTAGACGGCGAAGATGCCGGTGCCCGCCAGGAGACGATCGTCGAGCGCGGTGACCAGCTTGCCGGACGCGACGTCGGGGGCGGCGACGAAATCCGGCAGCATGGCGTAGCCCAGGCCGGAGAGCGCGGCGGCTCTTGCCACGATCGGGCTGTTGACCTCGATCGGGCCCGAAACGGCGACGCTGATGGAGTCCTCGGCATCGCCCTTGAAGCGCCAGTTGGCCAGCGAGCGGCCGTTGGTGTCGACGATGCAGGGCATGTTGGCGAGATCCTGCGGACGTGTCGGCTTGCCGTGCCTGGCGATCAGCTCCGGCGACGCGCAAAGCCTGACCGAGAACGGCGCCAGCCGCCTGGCGATCAGCGAGGAGTTCTCCAGCCGCGAGATGCGCACGGCAAGGTCGAAGCCTTCCTCGACAAGATCGACGAAGCGGTCGTCGAGATGGATGTCGAGCACGATGTCGGGGTGCTGCCTGGCGAAGTCGACCAGTGACTGGCCGATCGGCGCATCGGCGAAGGTGCGGGCGGCCGACAGCTTGATCCTGCCGCGAACGTCGCCGGAAGACTCGCGCACAGCCTCGGCGAGGCTGTCGACCTCGCGCACGATCTCGGAGGCGCGCTGATAATAGGTGTGGCCGGCTTCGGTCAGCGAGAACTGGCGCGTGGTGCGGTTGAGCAGCAGCGCGCCGAGCTCGTCCTCCAGCTCGCGCACATATTTCGACAAAAGCGCCTTGGAGCGGCCGATCTTGCGCGCCGCGGCCGAAAAGCCTTCCGCCTCGACCACGTCGATGAAGGCGCGCATGCGCGTCAATGTATCCATGGTCAGACCTTTCGTGCCGCGTCGAGAATCCTGCGGCCGAGCCGTATCAGGGCAACGTCGCTGCCGAAAGGGCCAAGCAGCGAAAGGCCGAAGGGCGCGCCGTCGACGGAGCCGATCGGCAAGGTGATCTGCGGAAAGCCCGAGAGACCGGAAAGGCACAAGAGATGCAGCGCCCTTTCGCGATAGGCCTGGAACTGTTCGGGCGTGCTTGAAGCGAGTGGCGCCGCGCCGGGAACCGTGGGCAGCACCAGAAAGCCGTTGTTGCCGAGCAGCGCCTCGAATTCGGCCCGGAACGCCAGGCGGCGCGCGGCTTCGCTGGCGACAGTTTTAGCGTCGATGGTGCGGCCGAAGCCGAAACGCTCCTCGACGCCCGGGCTGAGCCGGCCGCCGGCCGCGATCCAGGGGCCATGCTCGCGCCAGGCCTCGAAGGCCTGCAAGCGGCGGAAGCACCAGTAAAGCTCGTCCGGGAAAGAGGCGAAGGCGTATTCGGTCTCTACCGGCTGCCCGATGACGCCGGCCGCCAGCGCCTTCATGCGCGCATATTCGGCGGCTTCGGCCGGACCGATGACGAAGGCATCAAGCCAGCGGATCGACAGCGGCCGGTTGAGCGGATGCTGGTGCGGGTCGCGGCCAAACAGCAGCTTGCCGACCGCCTCATAGGTTTCGATGTCGTCGGCGAACCAGCCGAAAGTGTCGAAGCTCGATGCCAGCTTCATCGCGCCGTCGAGCGGGATACGGCCATGGCTGGTGCGCAGTCCGATCAGGCCGCAGAAGCTCGCCGGCGCGCGGATCGAGCCGCCGGTGTCGGAGCCGGTGGCAATGTTCGCCAGCCCGCCGGCAACAGCGGCCGCCGAGCCGGAGGAGGAGCCGCCGGTGACGCGCTCGGGCGCGGCGGGATTGATCGGGTAGGGGAAATGCGCGTTCTGGCCGAACAGCGAGAAGGCCAGCTCGTCGGTCTGGGTCTTGCCGACGAATCGCGCGCCGGCGTCGAGGATCGTCTGCACCGCTTGCGCCGTGCGCGAGGCAGCGTGCGCCTCCTCGAATTTTTGCGGATTGCCGCAGCCGGTGCGGTAGCCGGCGACGTCATAGATGTCCTTGACGGCCAGGCGAAGGCCTGCGAGCGGGCCCAATTCCGCATTCGCCACAGGCATTTGGCGCAGATCGAGGAAGGCGTTCAGCGGTCCTTGAGTTCCTGGCATCGTTCGATTTCCGGATACGGTGCGACCAACATTGTTCGATGCCAGAAATTTTACAACCTGGGCTTACGATTTTTATTGATTGTGAAACCCTTCGCTCTTATATCGCGCTTGCCCAAAGTCGCACGTGCCTGTGGGTGTCCGCCGATCCTCGAATGGTGAGGGCAATCGGTAAGGTAACTGGAGCCAACCCCTCCAGTCGGTCAGTGGCCAACCACAAGACCGAGGACACCTTGAAGCAACGACGGTGCGGGCCTTTCTGGTTCTCTTCCGGTTGTCCAAAGACCGGGGTTACTAAAGAGGCACACCTTCATTGCCGGCAGTGCGGACGGGGTCTCCCATCCAAGCCAAGGCAGACAAAGCGAACCGAGGCCGGGCAAGGCCAAGGTTCACCGCCGCGAGACGGCGATTCATGGTTCCGGGGTCTCCACCGGCTGGTTCCATGGATTTTCCGTCCCGCCTTTGTCCACCGCGAGTTCGCGAGGCTGAGCGCCCGCGTTCCGCAGCCTTTGTGCGCGCCGAAAGGCGCCAATGGAGAGACCTCGATGGCCACTCAGCGCATCCTTGATTTCCTCGCCACCCGACGTCCGAACGGCCCTTGCCTCGTCGTCGACCTCGATGTCGTGCGCGACAATTTCCGCGCCTTCGAGAAGGCGTTGCCCGATTCCAAGATCTACTATGCGGTGAAAGCAAACCCGGCGCCGGAAATCCTGCGCCTGCTTGCTGCGATGGGCTCGTCCTTCGACACCGCATCGGTTGCCGAGGTCGAGATGGCGATGGATGCCGGCGCGCCGGCGGACCGCATTTCCTTCGGCAACACCATCAAGAAGGAGCGTGACATCGCACGCGCCTACCAACTCGGCATTCGCCTCTACGCGGTGGACTGCGTCGAAGAGGTCGAGAAGATCGCGCGTGCCGCTCCCGGCTCGCGCGTGTTCTGCCGCGTGCTGACCGACGGCGAAGGCGCGGAATGGCCGCTGTCGCGCAAGTTCGGCTGCGTGCCGGCGATGGCCGTCGACGTGCTGCGTCATGCCAAGGGCCTCGGCCTCGATGCCTATGGCGTGTCGTTCCATGTCGGCTCGCAGCAGACCGACCTGTCGGCCTGGGATCGCGCGCTGGGCGACGCCAGGAAGGTGTTCGCGACGCTCGCCGAGGAAGGCATCGTCTTGAAGATGGTCAACATGGGCGGCGGCTTCCCGACCCGTTACCTGAAGGACGTGCCGGCGGCCCAGGCCTACGGCCAGGCGATCTTCTCGGCCCTGCGCAAGCATTTCGGCAACGCGCTGCCCGAGACGATCATCGAGCCGGGACGCGGCATGGTCGGCAATGCCGGCGTCATCAAGTCGGAAGTCGTGCTGATCTCGAAGAAGGCCGACAACGACAATGTGCGCTGGGTGTTCCTCGACATTGGCAAGTTCGGCGGTCTCGCCGAGACAATGGACGAGGCGATCCGCTATCCGCTGGTCACCCGCCATGACGGCTCGGAGACCGCGCCCTGCGTGCTCGCCGGCCCGACCTGCGATTCGGCCGACGTGATGTATGAGAAGACGCCTTATCCTCTGCCCTTGTCGCTGACCATCGGCGACGAGGTGCTGATCGAAGGCACCGGGGCCTACACGACCACCTACTCGGCGGTCGCCTTCAACGGCTTCGAACCTCTCCGATCCTACGTGATCTGAGCATTTCGCAAGAAACCGCTCAGATCAAACCGGCGCGGGCGCCTGTCGCCCGCCCGGGCTCGCTTGTGGGACAGATCTCCGCTCGTGAAGGATCGCGGACATGGAATACCTGACCAAATCGGCCTTCGCGGCCACTGAAATTGCCCCCTCGTCCGGACCGTTGGCTGAGCTTTTCTCCGCGGGGGAGAACGGCTCGACGGCAGTGCTTCTTGGCGCATTTTCTTACGGCGAACCCGTTTCCACTTCGCCTGAAAATGCGTTTGCGCCCTCCCTGGCCTTGCGGGCACAGGCTGGCTCGCGCGGCGCGCCGGACGAGGGGGCCGCCCAGGCGCCGGCCTTCGTCATTCTTGGCGAAGGCGCGGGCGACGTCGCGGCGCGCGAAGCGCTGCTCGACCGCGCCATGGGGCCGAAGCGCAAGAAGAAGTCATCCGAGAAGCTGCGGCGCGGCCGCCGGCCCTCGGAAGGCCTGGCCTTTGTCGCCCGCGATGCGTCGGGCGCGGTCGTCGGCACGGTGCGGCTGTGGGATGTGAGGTTGGGCGAGGGCGGTCCGGCAGCGCTGCTGCTCGGCCCGCTCGCGGTCGAGCCGGGATTGAAGAGCGGCGGCATCGGCTCGGCGCTGATGCGGCACGCACTCGCCGAAGCGGCGCGGCTCGGCCATGGCGCGATCCTGCTCGTCGGCGATGCGCCCTATTACGGGCGGTTCGGCTTCTCAGCCGACCGCACGGGGGCGCTTGCCATGCCCGGCCCCTATGAGCGGCACCGGCTTCTGGCGCTGGAACTGCAGGAAGGCGCGTTGGACGGCGCCAAAGGCACGATCAAGGCCGCCGGCCGCAAGATCAAAGGACAGGCGCTGGGTTTCGTCGCCTGAAGCCTTTGTTTTCACGCAATTCCGGACGGAAACCCGCTACGCACTTTTCCTGGAATTGCTTTAGGTTCGACAAAAACAGCAACGCCGCCCATCGGGCGGCGTTGCTGTTTTTGCGAAGGATCAGCCGAGCAGCTGGCTGAGCGCCATGGCGACGGTCATGTCGCCCTCGACCTTCAGCTTGCCGGACATGAAGGCCATGGTCGGATTGAGGTCGCCGGCAATCAGCGAATCCAGATCGTCGAGCGACAGCTTGACGGTGCAGTCGGTCGGCGCATCGGTGGTCGAGACGGTCGCGCCGTCGATGACGATGACGCCGTCGCTGCCGGTGTCGAACTTGACCGAATGCTCGAAGCCGGCGCTTGCCACGCGCGACTTGATCTTGTCGGCAATCTCCTGAACGCCCATGGCGGTTCTCCTCGTTGGTTGCGTTGACGCGCACCGGCGCTTGGCCGCTGGGCGAGGTAGACGCGCCGCGCTCCAGCGCGACCACAGGCGCATATAGCTTCGAGTTGACGTTTACGTCAACGCGGTCACCATGCGTCATATCGCTTAGGGAAACTGGGCCATGTCTATCGCCGGCGCACGCGGCTAGGCAGTCAATGCTCCGGCGCCTGGAAAGGCTTGGTCATCGCCGCCGCGGTGTCGCCGGCATTCTTGCGGCGCCGAAGCGCGTTGTCGCGGATATCGTCCTTGGACAGGAAGTTGACCTGGTCGATCAGCACGTCGTGCACCAGCTCGACGCCGACGCGGGTGTTGATGGTGTCGCGGATCGACTTGCGGAAAGCGTCGAGATCGATCGATTCCTTCTTGGTGAAATCGATCTGCGGGTTGGAATAGAGATAGGAATAGACCTGGTCGGTCATCAGCGCCTGCGCCGGGATCGACAGCTTCTTTATCTGGTCCGGCTCCACCGTGTAGACGAGCTTGGTGAGGAAATAGCCCTCGATCGTCCCGTCGCGCAGCAACGGCACCGAGATCATGTCGGTCTTGACATAGTCGAGGCCGCCCAGCATCGGCTTCGGCGGCTCGGCCGCGCCGCGCTGGCCCGCCGCCTGGAAGGAATAGAAGACCGCGCCGAGCGTCACGGCGCAGATCCACAGCGCGGCGGCGATGAATTTTATCACCGGGTCTGTCCTTGCGCCTCGATCATCTCATCAGGCTCGGGCCATTCCGAACTCACCGGCCGAATAGGTGCCGTCGGTATCGGCGCGCTGGATGGCGTTCCTCAAAAGCGTGGCGACTTCGTTGACCGCGTTGAGATGGGCAAGGATCGCCGCCTCGTTCCTGGCCAGCTTCTGGCGCAGCCGCAGCAGGCCTTCGCGATGCTGCTCGAGGAATTCGATCTCGTTGGCGCCCTTCATGGCGCGGTTCAGCTCGTAGAGATACCGGCTCTTGCGCGCGTTCGAGGCCTTGAGATCATAGGCCGTTCCGCTGCGGATGCCGGCGGTTTCCTCGTCCACGACTTCCTCGATGCGACCGATGATGGCGGCGAGGTTGCCGGGTCGCGCGGCGGCGGGCGCCTCCATTGCGCTGGTGCGTGCGGGAAGGTTGGAAAGCTCCGTTTGGTCGGCCATGTAGGTCCCTAGATCTTGATATCTGTTTTTATGATCGTCTCGTCGCCGGTCATCGACCGTGCTGCTTTGCGCTCAAGCTCCTCGATCATCGAGGTCGAAAGCCGGGTCTGCCGGTCGATCTCGGTTTTCTGCGCTCCACCGGCAATGGGGCCGACCGGCACCTTGTGCTTGCCGTCGAGATAATGGTCGGCAAGCATGGATCTGGCGATGCCGATGCCGCCATGCGCGGCCATGACATCGGCCACCTTTTCGGCGAGCTGCGACTTCCACATGTCGCCGGCCAAGCCCTTGCCGTAAACGCCCTCGGTGTCCTTGGGCATCATGTTCTGGATGAAGGTCGTCAGCACCATCGCCTCGAAGCGCTGGAACTTCTTCGCCGGATTGGCGGCTTCCGCCTTGTCCGCCGTTGCACGCGAGAGAATGGAGCCGGCATCAACCGTCGCGGGGGGATCGAGCGCGAACGGTGCCGAGGCGCCATTCGCCCTTCTCGCGAGCGCTGCCCGCGCGGCCTCGACATCGGCCGGCTCCGCTGCGCGGGCGACGTCCATGACGATGTCGCTGGGTGGGGAAATGGCCAAGAAAGTCCGCCCTTTGCCGGTTTTGTTAGTTGCACAATGACTGAAGAAGCTTGTGGCAGGCTTGCGATGATCAGCCGTCGGAGGCCCGCTTCTGCATGATCAGATCGAGGCGCTCGCGGTCGGATCGCTCGCGCTCGTCGCGGCGGCGCACCTCCTTGTAGGCGCGCTCGACCATGTTGGTGCGCGCCGTCGCGGTGGCGATCAGCGCCGCTTCCTGGCGGGCATTGTCGAGGTTCTGTTGCTGTCGGCCCAGCGCTTCGGTGATGCGCCGGTGGTAGAGCGCGGGAAAGAGGCCGGCCAGCGAGCTGTCGGTGTCGAAGCGCTCGATCAGCTCCCTGGCCTCCGCTTCAGCCTTGACGGCGGCGGCGAGGAAGCCGGCGTGGCGGGTCTCGTGCAGCGCCTTCAACTGCTCCTGCACCTTGACCAGTTTCTTCAGGCGGTCCTTTCGCGCGGTCATGGAGCCTATCTCGCCAGCGTGAGGTCGACGAAGCCGTCGACGAACAGCGACAGCAAGGTGCCGACCGCGAAATAGAAGATGATCATTCCGCCGGCGATGACGAAGGGCAGCGAGATGAAATAGACCGGGATCTGCGGCGTCAGCTTGTTGACGAAGCCGATCGTCAGATTGACCAGGATGGCATAGGCGACGAATGGGCTGCCGAGGCGGATGACCAGGAAGAAGGCATCCGATACCGTGTCGGTGACATCGACCAGCGCCGCCTGCGGGTTGAAGAACACGTTGACCGGAGCGACCGTGTAGGAGGCGACGAGCGCCTTGACGATCTCGTGGTCGAAGTCGAAGACGAAGAGCAGAAGCAGCGCCGAGAACGAGATGATGGCGGCAAGCGCCGCCTGCGGTTCCGGCTCCTCGATCGCCGGTCCGCCCGAGCCGCCATAGCCGATCAGCATGGCGATGGCCGAACCCATGAAGCGCAGCGCCTCCATGTAGAGCCTGGTCATGGCGCCGATCAGGCCGCCGACCAGGAGCTCGGAGACGATCATCGGCGCCAGGACCTGCGGGCGCGGATCGACGAACGGGTAGATGCGGTCCCACAGGAAAGCGAGCAGGCCGCCGGTGGCGGCGAGCGAAACGAACAGCCGGATCTGCAGCGGCACGCGGGCGCTGGACAGGCCGGGCATCAGCATGAAGCAGGCGCCGATACGGCAGAAGGCGAGGAAGGCGGCGATGACGACGCCTTGCGAGAGCGCGTTCACGAGATCGTTCCGAGCACCTTGATCTCGACGCCCTTGGCGATCTCGACATGGCTGAGAACGGGAAGCGTCGTGAACAGCCGCTCGATGATCATGCGCACATAGGGACGGGCGTCGGGCGCGGTGACGAGCACAAAACGCTCGCCGGCCTCGAGATGCTTGCGGATTGCCTTGGTGGCGTCCTGGCCGAATTCCTCGAGCTGACGCGGATCGATGTCGAACTCGCGCACCTCGCCCTTGGCGTCGCGCTTGAGGCTCTGATGGAAGGCGAGATCCCAGCGGTTGCCCAGGCGCAGCACCTTGAGCGTGCCGCCTTCGGAGAGGTCGCCGCAGATCTGCTGCGCCATGCGGATGCGCACGTGCTCGACGATCTGCTCGGTGCGGCGCACATGCGGCGCGATCTCGGCGATCGCCTCGATGATCAAATGCAGGTTGCGGATCGAGACGCGCTCGGCGAGCAGCAGCTTCAGCACGGCCTGCAGGCCCGGATAGGAGATGTGCGAGGTGCATATCTCGTCGGCGAGCTTGCGGTATTCCGGGTCGAGCCGCTCCAGGAGCGCCTTCATGTCCTTGTAGGACAGAAGCTGCGGCAGGTTGTTGCGTATCACCTCGGAGAGATGCGTGAGCAGCACCGACATGTTGTCGGCGAAGGTGAAGTTCTCGCGTCTCAGATCCTCGGCGAAGGTTTCGAGCACGGAATAGGCGCGCATGCCGAAGGCCGGCTCGCGGATTTCCTCGCCGGGGATTTCCGGCACGCCGCGCGTGCCGAGCAGCACCATGATCTCGCCGACCCGCATCTGGTATTCGGCGACCACTGTGCCGTGCACCTTGATCTGATAGCTCTTCGGCGGGATGGCGAAGTCGTCGGCGACGCGAACCTCCGGCACCACGAAGCCATATTGCTGGGCGAATTTCTTGCGCATTTTCGACATGCGGAACACCAGTTCCTGGTGCGCCACCATCAGCCTGGTCGAAAGCTGCTTGCCGATCAGAAGCTCGATCTCGGCGGTGACCAGCGAGGCCTTGACCGAGTTCTTCTCCTCCTCGACCTTGTTCGCCTTTTCCTGCGTCTTCAGGGCTTCGGCGGCGGCGCGCTCGCGGCTCAGGCGCAGCGGGATGATGTAGCCGAGGCCGGCCATGCCGCCGGCAAGCGCGAAGAAGGGGAACAGGGGCAGGCCGGGCATCAGGCCGAGGATGACCAGCAGCGAGGCCGCGACGTAGAGCGCGCGCGGATGCGCGCCGAGCTGGCCGAACACCGCCTGGTTGGTCGAGCCGCGCGTGCCGCCCTTGGAGACGAGCATGCCCGCGGCGAGCGAGACGATAAGCGCCGGGATCTGGGTGACGAGGCCGTCGCCGACCGACAGCTTGATGAAGACGTCGGCCGCCTGGCCAAGGCCCATGCCGTGGCGCAGATAGCCGATGGCGATGCCGCCGACGATATTGATGGCGGTGATGATCAGGCCGGCGATGGCGTCGCCGCGCACGAATTTCGAGGCGCCGTCCATCGAGCCGAAGAAGGAGCTCTCCTCCTCCAGCTCGCGGCGGCGCAGCTGCGCGGTCTTCTCATCGATCATGCCGGCGGAAAGGTCGGCGTCGATCGACATCTGCTTGCCGGGAATGGCGTCGAGCGTGAAGCGCGCGCCGACCTCGGCGATACGGGTCGCGCCCTTGGTGATGACGATGAAGTTCACCACGATCAGGATCATGAAGACGATGAGGCCGATGACGAAGTCGCTCGACATCACCAGCTTCGAGAAGCCCGAGATGACATAGCCGGCGGCATGCGTGCCCTCGTTGCCGTGCGACAGGATCATGCGCGTGGTAGCAATGTTGAGCGAAAGCCGCAGCATGGTGGCGATGAGCAGCACGGTCGGGAAAGATGAGAAGTCGAGCGGCCGCTGGATCCACAGCGCCACCATCAGGATCAGCACCGAAAGCGCGATCGAGAAGGCAAGGCCAATATCGATGAGGAAGGCCGGAATCGGCAGGAACAGCACTGCCAGGATGAAGACGATGCCCAGCGCGAAGAAGATGTCGCGGCCGTTCTTGACCGCCAGGCCGGACGGTAGTGTTTCGCTGATCGCCATGTCGTCCTCAAAATCCAGGCCGTCCACCATGCACAGGACAGGCCCTCGACCGTAACCCTCCAAGCTTGCGCGAAGGTGGGAGAGCGGCTACGGCGCCTTAGCCACCTATCGGAAGGAAATCGCATGCTCCTGATCATCGGCACGATCCGCCTGCCGCCCGACAGGCTCGGACAGGCAAAGCCGGCGATGCAGCGAATGATCTCGGCGAGCCGCGCCGAGCCCGGCTGCCTCGGCTATTCCTACGCGCAGGACGTGCTGGATGCCGGGCTCATCCATGTCTCGGAGGCCTGGAGCGACCGTGCCGCGCTCGAAGCGCATTTCAAGTCGGCGCATATCGCCGAATGGCGCGCGAGCTGGGCCGAGCTCGGCATCGGCGAGCGCAAGCTCACGCTTTTCGAGACGGACGGCGGCGCGCCGACCTGATCGTGTGAGGCATTTACGGCTGTGCCGCCTCCGCGGTCGCGACGGCGACCAGCCAGCGCCGCACGGCGCGTTCCGCCTCGGCGGAGAGGCCGGCGGGCGGAGCTGCTGGCGATCTTCGTCGTACAAGACGATTCCGGCCCTTTCACCATACCGGTGCCCGACTAAGTCTGATCTCCTGGTCACGCGGCAAGTCTTGCTTAAGACTAATGCGGCGCAACGCCAAAATGGCGCCACATGCGGTCGGCATTGCGATTGCCACGCAAAGCCGCCGCGCGTATCAGGCACGGCAGTTCTTATCTTCGCATACCGGCGAGCCGCTTCGTTGCCTGCCAGAAACGACCCACAAGTTTACGCCCGCCGGCTTCGCGCGGTGCTGATCAGCTCGATCCCCGTGCTCGAGGCGCGCGGCATCGTGATCGTGCTGATGGCCGGCATGGTCGGCGTCATCGCGGGCGCGCTGGTCACCGGCATGAGCGCGTTGGTGCAAGGCATGCATTACCTGCTGTTCGACGTGCAGCCGGGCGGCCGGCTTTCGGCGATGTTCTCGCTTGCCGACCCGGCACAGGCGATGTTCCCGGCGATCGGCGGCCTGCTTCTCGGGCTTTCCGTCATCTGGCTCAGAAAGCGCAAGTTCCGCACACCTGTCGATCCGATCGAGGCCAACGCGCTCTATGGCGGGCGCATGTCGCTCACCGACACGTTCATCATCGTGGCGCAGACGATGGTCTCAAGCGGCTTCGGCGCCTCGGTCGGATTGGAAGCCGGCTACACGCAGATCGGCTCCGGCGTAGCTTCCCGACTTGCCCGCGCCTTCCACCTGCGCCGCAATGACGTGCGCATTCTGGTCGGCTGTGGTGCGGCCGGCGCGATCGCCGCCGCCTTCGACGCGCCGCTGACCGGCGCCTTCTACGGTTTCGAGCTGGTCATCGGCATCTACTCCGTCGCCAATGTGGCGCCGGTGATGGCGGCGGCGATCGCCGCTTCGCTGACGGCGGAAATGTTCGGCGGCGTGCCGTTCCCGCTGGAACTCTCAGGTCTGCCGAATCTGACCGCCGGCGAGTATGTGCCATTCTTGCTGCTGGGGCTGCTCGGCGGGGCTGCCTCGATTGCGATCATGCATCTGGTGAGCATCGTCGAGCGGCTCTTTGTACGGTTGTCGATCGACGTGTCGGTCAGGCCGTTCATCGGCGGCATCTTCGTCGGCTTGCTCGGGCTGGTCACGCCACAGGTGCTCTCCAGCGGCCATGGCGCGCTGCATCGCGAGTTCGCCATGAATTATGCCCTTCCCGTGGTGGCGAGCGTCTTCGTGATGAAGCTGGCGGCCTCAGCCATCTCGCTCGGCTCGGGCTTCCGCGGCGGCCTGTTCTTCGCCTCGCTGTTCCTGGGGGCTTTGCTCGGCAAGGTCTTTGCCGGCGTCATGGCGCTGACCGCGCCGTCGGCCGGCATCGACCCGGCGGTCGCCGCCGTCGTCGGCATGACCTCGCTTGCGGTGGGCGTCGTCGGCGGTCCGCTGACCATGACATTCCTGGCGCTGGAATCCACCCGCGACCTGACACTCACCGGCGTGGTGCTGGCCGCCTCGATCATGTCGGCGATCCTGGTGCGCGAGACCTTCGGCTACTCCTTCTCGACCTGGCGTTTCCACCTGCGCGGCGAAACGATCCGCAGCGCCCATGACGTCGGCTGGATGCGCAGCCTCACCGTCGGCTCGATGATGCGCAAGGACGTCCGCACCGTCCCTGCCTCGACCACGCTCTCCGAATTCCGCAAGGAGATCCCGCTCGGCTCGGCGCAGCGGGTCATCGCCGTCGAGCAGGCCGACCAATATGTCGGCATGCTGCTGGTGCCGGAACTGCACAGCGATCGCTCCGATGGCGAAATGCCGGTGAGCGCGCTCGCCCAGTTCAAGGACGCGGTGCTGGTGCCGTCGATGAATGTCCAGACCGCCGCCGAGACCTTCCAGCGCACCGGGGCCGAGGAACTGGCGGTGGTCGAGGATTTCGACGAGCGCATCGTGCTTGGCCTGCTCACCGAAAGCCATCTGATGCGCCGTTATGCCGAAGAGCTCGACAAGGCGCGGCGGGATCTTTCCGGCGAGGGCTAGTCGGTCGACGGCACAGCCACGCGCAAGCTCTACATGATCCAGAGCGCCGACTGATCGTCGACCCTTTGCACGCCGAAGTAGGCTTCGCACGACGTGCGATCAGTGATCGATCGGGCCTTTCGGCGAAACGAGCGTCGTGCCAGCGGTGGTCGGACGCTCGATCATGCGGCGCACGCGCGGCGGGTTGTCGCCGCTGTGCAGCGCGCGGATGCGTTCGCCGACCACGGCGTCGGCATGGGTGGCACGCCGGTTGTGGCGGATATACTCGACCCAGGTCGGCGTGTGGTAGTGCTCGATCCACACCGACGGATTTTCGAGGTCGCGGGCCAAGGTCCAGTTGCGGGCGCCGTCACGGCGGCGGATGCGGCCGCGCTCGGCCATGGTCGCCAGGAATTCCGGCACGTCCTCCTCGCGGATGATGTACTCGATCATGATGGCGATCGGGCCGCTGCGGGGCTTGAGGTCGAGCGCCAGCATCGGTTCCTTGAAACGGTTGAGCGGATCGAGGTTGAGCACCGTCTGCCGCGGCAAGGGCAGGACGAAGCCGATGGCGCCGCCGGCGAGCATCGCGACCGCCGCAGCGGTCAACGCGGTCTCCGCGCCATGCGCGTCGGCGACGACGCCCCAGATCCAGCTGCCCAGCGCGATGCCGCCGAAGGTCGCCGTCTGGTAGATCGACAGCACGCGGCCGACCACCCAGCGCGGCGTCGACATCTGCACCGTGACGTTGAAATGCGAGAGCGCGATCACCCAGCAGGCGCCGCCGATGAGCAGGCCCGCCGATGTCTGCCAGGCATTGTGGCTGACTGCGGCGTTGAGGGCGCAGAGCGCGAAGCCGCTAAAGGCCATGCGCACCATCGTCTCGCTGGACAGCAGCTGCCTGAGCCGCACGCTGATCAGCGCGCCGCCGACCGCGCCGATGCCGAAGGCGCCGAGCATGATGCCGTAGGTCAGCGCATCGCCCTTGACGACGTCGCGCGCCACCAGGGGAAGAAGCGCCAGCACCGCGCCGGCGCTGAAGCCGAAGGCCGAACCGCGGACCAGCACCTTGGCGATGTTGGGCGACATGGCGACATAGCGCAGACCGGCGCCCATCGCCGCGCCGAGCGACTCGCGCGGCAGGGTTTGCTCGGGCAGCGCCGGCTTCCAGCGGGCGAGCACGACGATCAGACCGATATAGCTCACGGCGTTGGCGGCGAAGGCGGCCGCCGCACCCGCGGCGGCGACGATGACGCCGCCGATGGCCGGGCCGACACTGCGGGTGATGTTGAAGCCCAGTGAATTGAGCGCGACCGCCGCCGGCACCTTGGCGCGCGGCACCATGTCGCCGACCGATGCCTGCCATGACGGGCTGTTCAGCGCCGTGCCGCTGTCGATCAGGAAGGTGAAGGCAAGCAGCGTCCAGGGCGTCATCCAGCCTTGCCAGGTGAACAAGGTCAGCAGCGCCGAGACGACCAGCATGAAGGTCTGCGCCACCAGCATCACCTTGCGGCGGTTGAAGCTGTCGGCGATGGCGCCGGCAACGAGCGCGAACAGCATGATCGGCAAGGTAGTCGAGGCCTGGACCAGCGCCACCTGGTAGGGCGAGGTGGCGATCGTGGTCATCATCCAGGCGGCGCCCACGCCCTGGATCAGGCCGCCGAAATTCGACACCAGGCTGGCCGACCAGACGGCGCGGAAGATGCCGTGCCGGAACGGCGCCAGCGCGGAGACGCGTTCGCTTTCAGGCTCGTCGTCGATCATGGTTGCGCTTTCGTCCGCTATAGAGGCTCGCCGCGCCCGCGCAGGCGGGCGACTCGCCAAAGAGTGCGACCCAACAACAGGATGGCAAAGGCGAAAATGCGTCGGCGAAGCTTTAAGCCAAGCATCTGGCCTGTCTGGACCAACTTCTGACTATGTCGCGTTTCTCGCTTCGGCATGCAGGGCCTCGGTCAGGCCGCCTGCCGTCTCGCCATTCATGTAAAGCCTGAGCAGCATTTCCATGCCGACGAGACGCAGGCGCGACGTTTCCTGGCTGCTTGCCATGTCGATCAGGTCGTCCAATTCGGAAGCAGACCATTTCATCGCGTCGCGCAGCAGGCCACCGCGCAGCAGGCCCTGCGTGCCAGCCGAAAAAGCGGCATCCATCTCGAAGCCGTTCTTTGCGGCGCGAATGTTCTCGCGCGGCAGGTGGCGTTCGGCGACCTTCTTGAGCAGCCACTTGCCGGTCCCGTCGCGGTATTTCTGCCGACGCGGCAAATGAAGGGCGAAGTCGATCAGCCGGTTCTCGAGGAACGGCACCCTGAGCTCGACGGACGCCGCCATGCTCAACCGGTCGTGCCGGTGCAGCAGGTCCTGCAGATGCGAGTAAAGGTCGTAAAAACAGCTTGCCAGGAAGGCGCGATCGCCGGGCGGCGCGACGCCGTCCAACCTGTCGAACAGCTTGGTCTGCAGGAAATTCAGCTCGGGCGACAGGGCTCTGAGCGCCATGGCGCGGTCCGTCGGCGAGCCGCGACCGATCGAGTTGCGGAACGGGGCGCGGCGCAATTCAGCGAATTTGCGGTCACGCCCGGCCTTCGACCGGAACAGGCGCTGCAGCCAGGACTGGCGCCAGAGCCTGACTGTCGATGCCTGCCATTTGTAGCCGCCGAAAAGCTCGTCGGAACCCTCGCCGGTCAGCAGCACCTTAACGCCGTCGGCGCGGCACTGCTCGGCAAGCGCCAGCAGCGCCGCGTGGCTGGCATGCCAGCCGTCGGTTTCGAGGTGCCAGACCGCGCGCGGCCAGAGCTCGAGGAACCGGTCCTTGTCCAAAGGCACCCGGCGCAGGCTGACGCCGACATGCCGACCGGTCCGCTCGGCATCCTCGGCCTCGCTGCGGCCGAGCTTCGGGTCGACGACGTAACCATGCATCTCAGGCCTGAAGCGTTTGGCAAGCGCGGTGATCAGGCCGGAATCGATGCCGCCGCTGCAGGCGGTGGCAAGGCTGGTATCGGCGATGCAATGCAGCTCGACACTTTCCTCGAGCAGTGTCCGGAGCGTCGCCATGTGTTCGGCGTCGGATGTCTTGTCGCCGGCGATGCGTGCGGTCTCCAGGACGTCGAGGACGTGCCAGAAGCGGCGCTTCTCGATGCCATCCGCCGTGATCTTCCAGAGGCCGGCCGGCGGCAGCCGCTCGATGCCGTCGAAGACGCTGTAGCTCGAATCGCGGCTCTGCCAGGCCAGCCGCAGCGTCAGCTCGCGCGTGTCGATCCGGCGGGTAAAGTCGTGGCAGGCGAGGATCGCCTTGTCCTCTGAGGCGAACAGCAGTCGGTCGCCGGTCTCGGCGACCGACATCGGTTTGATGCCCAGCCTGTCCCTGGCAAGCCACAAGGCGCCGGCGCGGGCATCGAAATAGGCGAAGGAGAACATGCCGTCGAACAACGGCACCGCTTTTTGCGGGCCCCAGTGATGCAGGGCCTGAAGCACCACCTCGGTGTCGGACACCGTGCGGAACGTCAGGCCTTCCTCCGCCAGCGACTTGCGCAATGCGCGAAAATTATAGACCTCGCCATTGTAGCACAGCACACCGTCGCCGGATGCGGTCAACATCGGCTCGCGCGCGGCGGGCGATGGGTCGATGATGGTCAGCCGGCGATGGCCGAGCGCCAGGCGGGCGTCGTTCCAGTTGCCGTGATCGTCGGGGCCGCGATGCGCCAGTGCCTGCATCATACGCGCGACGTCGCGACGATCGCCGCTGCCGATCGGATCGCGCTTTCGCCAGACGCCGGCTATTGCGCACATGGCCCGCCGGCCGTTTTTGCCTGATGCATCGCTTCCTGAAGTCGCTTAGGACAAGGGCGCCGATCGATGCCGGCGCGCTTCACAATCTAGCTGCTACAGATGCCGCTGCAAGATCATCCGGGTCGGGGCGAAAGGCCACCCGACGCTCGCCGCCTTGCGTCAGAAGCCGTGCTCGATGCGCTCGAAGATGACGTTGGTGAAGGCCGAGATCTGGCCGCCGATGAAGGGGCCGGTCAGCGCCACCACGAGCATGATGGCGACGATCTTCGGCACGAAGGTCAGCGTGATTTCCTGGATCTGGGTCAGCGCCTGGATGAGCGCGATGCCGATGCCGACGACCATCGCCACCAGCACCACGGGAGCGGAAGCGGTAAGAACCGTCCACACGGCGTACTGGACGATATCGAGGGCATCGGCCTCGTTCATGGCTGACCCTTATGCGAACCGGCTAGAGCAGGTCGCGTGAAAAAGGTTTCACGCGACCTGCTCTAGGTTTTTTGATTTTAAGCATGTCTTTGCCCCGAAACCGGAACCACTTTCGGGAGACCTGCTTATGCGGCCGGCTTGATCGACACGCCCGCGCCGACGGGAACCTGGGTGCCGTCCTGCAGCACGGCGATCAGGCCGCTGCTGGAGAGCGTCACCGAAGCCACCGTTCCGGTTGTCTTGCCGTCGGCCGAGGTGATCGAGCGGCCGATCAGCGCGTCGGCCTGCGACAATGCCGAGGACTGCATGATCTGGTCGAGCTTGGTGTTGGTCTGCACCGACTGCTCGACCTGGGAGAAGGTGGCGAGCTGCGCGACATATTGCGTGGAATCCATCGGCTTGGTCGGATCCTGGTTCTTCATCTCGGCGATCAGGAGCTTCAGGAACGACTGGTAGTCAACCGCCGTCTTGGAAGTCTTCTGGCTGGCCTGGTTGGCGCCAACCGGGATCGTTGTCGTCATGTCGACGGCCATTTTATGCTCCTACAGCCAGCGCGCGCGGCGTTTGGGAAATGTCGTCATCGTCTTCGAGCACCCTGCGCTCGAGCGGATAGAGCGCGCGGATCGCTTTCAGCGCCTCGTAGATCTCATCCTCGCCGACCATCCGGTCAATCTGCTTCAGGCTCTTGCAGATGTCCTGGTTGTCGAAGCTTGCGATCAGCATCGGCAGCGAGCGGCGGAACATCTCGCGCGCCTCGGGGGCGCCGAGCGGGTTGATCAGCATGATCTGCACGATGAAATAAAGCTGCCTGAGCGGCGTAGAGGCCTGATCGGCCTGGAGGACGTGGCTTTCGAGCAGGAACTGCACGTCGTTCATCAGCTCGATGGTGACCTTGCGGTCGACGCGGATGACCGCGCCGTTGATATAGATCTTCTCGTTGGGCTTCAGCGAGATCTTCAGCGTGTTGGTCATTGGATGCCGTCTCGGATGATCTGGGAGACCTCGATCAGTCCTTCGAAATTGTTGGTGCGGCCCTGGCGGATGTCTTCCGTCTCGCGCAGCAGCCATAGGCCGATCGAGATCAGGTTGGCGCGCAGTTCCTTGGGCAGAGCGTTGTCGCTGGAGCCGAGATCCTCGACGAATGTGGTCCAGATGCGGTTGGTGAAATGCAGCGCCTCGACGGCTTCCATCGACTCGGTGCCAACGGCTGCTGCCGCTGCCAGCATGTCGATCGACCGGGTGAGCAGCTGCCGCTCCCGGTCCTTGGCATCGGCGACGGAGTCGGTCTGGATGTCGGCGTAGGAGAATTGATACATCGTCGGCGCTCTGGCGTTCCGGTTTACGTGTTCAAGTCAGATAGTTCAGCAGGCTGAGCTGCTGCAGACGCGCGGTCAAGGCGAAGGAAGTCTCGATATGCTGCGTCAGGTCGGCGACCCGGGTAGCGGCTTCCGCGGGATCGACGCCTTCGAGATCGACGATATGCTTCTCGAACAGGTCGACCTGGGTTTTCATGCGGTCGCTGGCGTCGGATACGCGCTGCTGGGCAAGGCCCGTTTCGGCCCGCACCTGGGTAATGCCGCCGATGGCTTCGCCGACCAGCGCCTGCGCGCGGCTGACGACCGCGTTCTGGGCGGCCTCGCTGATGCTGCCGGTAAGCAGGCTGCTGACCATGGCGGACGCCATGGCGAGCTTGCGGATACCCTGCTCGTTGGCGCTGACCGAGGTCTGCGTGGTTTCGTTGAGCGAGATACGGCTGGTGATCTGCTCATCGGTGGCGCTCGACCAGTTGGCCTGCCAGCCGGCGCCCAGGAATTGCGGCTCGACCTTGGTGGTGATGAAGTCGTCCATCTGGGCAGCGGTGATGTTGACCGCCGCCGGGGCGGTCTGGGCAAAGCCGAAATAGCTCGAGAAGGCGGCATCGAAGGCGGCTTTGGCCGGCGAGCCCGTGGCGTTGAAATCGTCGATCGGCTTGACGTCGGTGTTGGTGCCGGCAAACAGATATTCGCCGTTGACGCTGGTGTTGAGGATACCCGTCATCTGCTGCAGCGCCGAGGCGCCGGCGGTCTGCAGGATGCTGGTCGAGGAGTCGCCCGACACGCCGCTGGTCAGCGCCGACAGGAAGCTCTGCGCGGCACCGGCGATCTGGCCGAGCGAATCCTGGGTCGATGTCAGTCGCGCGGTGACGAGCGCGTTGGAATCGACGATGCCGTTCAGCCGGTCGAGGTCGCGCTGGAAGGTGACGGCCTGGGTCGTGCGCCCGCCAAGCGCCAGACCGACATCCGCGACCTTGCCGGTCGTGGATTCCGTCGTCGCCTTCACAAGGTCCGCCTGCATTTTCGCTTGCTGGTAACGCAGGGCATTGGAGATGGCGGCTGAGGAAACGGCTGTCGCTTTCATGAATTATCCTACCGCGCTCATCAGGGCGTCCAGCATGTCGCTCACGGTCTTCATCATATGCGCCGAGGCCTGATAGGTGTGCTCGAGGTCGAGAAGCAGGGACATCTCCTGGTCGACATTGACCCCGGTATCGTTGGACAGCGCCTCGGCCGTTCGCGCTGCCAGCGCCTGCTTGCTGTCGGCGTTGGTCGAGGCCTGCTGGCGCACGCCTTCGAACCAGCCGATGGCATTGGCCGCGTAGTCGGAGACGCCGGAGCTGACGGCGATGCCGGCCGAGGCATCGAAGGCCATCGGCTGATCGAGCTTGTTGCCGTAGCTGATCAGAAGGTCCGAATAGGATGCGTTGCCGGTGTTGACGACGTAGGCCACGCCGTTGGCGCCGCCGTCGCGCAACAGCGCGGGATTGCCACCGGCGCTCGGATCGAAGGCGGCGTTGACGCCGATCGATCCGGCGAGGCCGTCGACCAGGGTGCCGGCGGCCGGGATTGCCGGGGCGCCGGACCATGTGAACAGGCCGGCCGCATTGGGCTGCGATGGCGCGGTTTCGGCAAATGCGGTGATAAGGCCGCGCGCGATCTCGTCGAGCTGGCTCTGCATGGTCGAGGCGACGCCGTCGCGCAGCTTCAGCAGGCCCGCAATCTTGCCGTCGGCGGTCGCGTTGTCGCCAGTGCCGGCCGAGACCGGCACGTTGTCGATGTAGACCGTGTTGCCGGGCGTGCCGGCCGAATAGCCGGCCGACGGCGCGAAGGTCACCGAGCGCGGCACGGTCTCGAACAGTGTCGTGCCGTCCTTGGTGGTGACGACCATGTCGTTGTCGCCGCGCGTGAAGGTCGATACCGGGACATATTCCGATATCTTCTTCAGGAGGGCGTCGCGCTGATCGAGCGCGTCGGACACGTCGGTGCCAGATCGCGTGCCGGAGATGACGGCCTTGTTGGCATCCTGGAACTGGCCGAGCAGGGAGTTGAGGTCGTCGACGGCGGTGGCGATCTGGCTGTCGGCCTGGGTGCGGAAGTCCTGGATCGCCTTGGTGCCGCTGTTGAGAGAATTCACCACCTGCTTGGCGGCATCGATGACGCTGGTGCCGAGGTTCTGGTTCGATGGCGTCGTGGCGTAAAGCTGCAGAGATTGTTGCAGCTTGGCGATCGCGGTCGAGGGAGAGGACGCGTTGTCGACCCCGTTGACCGACAGTTCGAGTTGATCCATGCCGTTGTAAAGCGCGCTCTGGCCGCTCCATGCCGACAGCGCCGAAAGGTTCTGGCGGAACAGGAGCTCGTTCGCGGCGCGTTGGATTTCCACCGCCCGGGCGCCCGGCGCCGTGCTGGTCATCACGGCGATGCGGCGGGTATAGTCAGGGTTCGACGCGTCGGCCACATTGCGCGATACGACGCTGGTCTGCTTGGACGTGGCCAGGAGCGCCGATTGGGCAATGCTTAGTGCGGAGGAAAGCGACATGCTGATCTTTCACGGGCGGCGCCCGTTGTTTATCTCTTCAAGTTGACGAGGACGTCCATCAGGTCCGAGCCGGTCTGGAAGACCTTGGAATTGGCGGTGTAGCTGCGCTGCGCCGCAATCATGTTGGTCAGTTCCTCGGCGATATCGACGTTGGAGTTTTCGAGCGCCCCGGAGACGATGGAGCCGAGCTTGCCCTCATTGGCAAAGCCGATGTGGACGGCGCCGGAGTCGGTGCTCTGCACATAGATGTTGCCGGGCATTGCGGTGAGGTTGTCGGGGCTCTGAACGTCGGCAAGCGGGATCTTGTAAAGCGCCTTGGTCGAGCCGTCCGCGAACTGAGCGTAGATGACGCCGTCCTGGCCGATCTGAACCTTCTGGATGGAGCTCGGTGCGTTGCCGTTGACCTTGGCGTCGGCGACGGTGAAGCCGGTGCCGAGCTGGGTCAGCTTGGAGAGATCGAGGTTGAGGGTCTGGCCGCCCGGAACGGTGAAGGAGACGCCAGTGGTCGCGCCGGCGAGCTTGCCGGTGGTGGTGTCGAAGGTGAGGTTGGCCGATCCCAGCGCACCGCCGGTATAGGGGAAGGATGTGCCGGGGGTCGCCTTCGACTGATCGAAGACCGAGACTTCCCATGTTCCGGTGCCGGTCTTGGTGAAATAGACGTCGAGCAGCTTCTTGTTGCCGAGATTGTCATAGGCGACCAGCGACGTTTTCGACGTGTATTCGGCGGTCGCGCTGTTGCTGGACGGCAGCGGACCGGAGGGCGGCGTCGCGCCCGCGGGCAGGTTGCCGGAGAACAGGCCCTCGGTGCTCGGCGTCGCCGTCATTTGCTGATCGGAGATCTGCACCGGCACGAGGCCCTCGAAGCCGTTGGCGGTCGCTGCCGGATCGCCATTGGCGTAGTCGTAGGCCATGAGCTGGTAGCCCGCGGCATTGACCAGCCGGCCCTGCGCATCCGGGACGAAGGAACCGGCGCGGGTGAGATAGGGCGTGCCGCCGGCATCCTGGACGACGAAGAAGCCGTCGCCGTTGACGGCAAGATCGGACACCGAGGTGGTGTAGGTCATGACGCCTTGCGTGCTGACGGCCGAGCGGATCGTGGTGGTCACGCCACCGGAGTTATAGGCGCCGCCGGTGCCGGGCATGATCAGTGACGAGAACTCGGCCGAAGAGCGCTTGTAGCCGGTGGTGTCGGAGTTGGCGATGTTGTCGGCCACCGCGGAGAGGCGGTTGGCCTGCGCGTTCATGCCGGAAACGCCGGTCCGCATCATTCCGTAGAGGCTCATCGATGGATCTCCGCAGTGCCTGGATAGCAGGCCGTAAAACTATGCCTCGTGTCTTGCGCGAGGCTGGCGCGGGATGGGCCTAGACCGCGATGGCGCTTCGTTGAATCGCCAACGCGCTCTGACTCTTCGTTGGAGCATGATCCTTGTCCGAAAACCGGTTCCCACTTTTTGCTTTCGCTGACCTTCGGTTCGGGATCACGCTTGAGGGCGGCCATCAAAACACCAGCCGGTAGCCGAGGAACCTCTTGGAATCGATCGGATCGTGACCGAGCTTCTCGCGCAGCTTCTTGCGCAGCTTCGAGATGTGACTCTCAACAACGTTCTCCTCGACCTCCTCGTCGAAGATGCCGTAGATGGCGTTGAAGACCTGGGTCTTGGTCACGCGCCGGCCGCGGTTGCCGGCCAGATATTCCAGGATGCGTCGCTCGCGCCGCGGCAACGGCAGCGGCTCGCCGTTGATCTCCGGATCGCGGCCATCCATGAAGATCCGCATCGACCCGACCTCGGTATAGGCGGGCTCTTCGGAGCCGCGGCGGCGGATGGCGGTGATGCGGGCGAGAATCTCTCGGATATGCACCGGCTTGCGCACGACATCGTCGACGCCGCTTTCGAACAGCCGCAGCGTGTGCTCGAGCGAGTGATGTTCGCTCAGCGCGATCACCGGCGCGCCGGTGCGGTCGCGGATCTGGCGCGGCGATATCGCGCCTTCGCGGCAGTCGCCGATGAGAAAGGCCCTGACCGATCTGAGATCGGTGTCGGCGGCGGAACTCACCCACTCGCCGAATTCGCCCGGCGCGAAGCCGGCAGTGGCCACCCCCTCGCGATCGAAAAGTGAAGAGTAGCCCTCTGTCACGAGCTCTCGCTCGTCAACGATCACGATCATCGGCCCGCCCTCCGAATCATTTCACTTGCCCCGTGGGGAAAGGCGTACCCGGCTCGATGAATCCTGAAAAACCATCATTTCTTGTAGCTATTTTCTTGGGAGTTTTTTTGGGAGCCGTAATAAAAGCGGTTGCGCTGGTGTATTCGCGCCAACTGTTGGCCGACGTATATCGGGGCCGGCGGATAGGCTGGCGAAGGTCGACCGGCTCTCACGTACAACAACTACTGATTGCAAAAAGTGCTGGCATTCGGCGTCCATTTGCCGAAGCCGGTGGCGACCATGTTGGCGATGACGCGGCAGACATAGACCTTCTGCGCCGGGTCGTTGTCGGGGCCGGCATGGTAGCGGGCGACGGCCATCGACCAGGTCATGTGCCGGGCATGCAGGCTGACCAGGAAGCGCGCCGCGTAGTCGACATTGCGATGCGGGTCGAGCATGTCCTCGACGCTGCGGAACTGCGCGCCGTGATAGCGATGGTTGATCTGCATGCAGCCGAGATCGATCAGCGTCTTGCCCTCGCGACGCGCGTTCTCGAATGCGGCGAGCGCTTCGCCGCGGCTGCGCGGAAACACGGCTTTTCCTTCTATATTCAAGGCATTAGGCTGAAGGCTGCCCTTCTTTCCGGTCTCGGTCAGGCCGACGGCGTACAGGATTCCGGCGGGCACCCCGTAGCGATCGGCGGCGCGCAGGATCTCCGGCTCGCAGGGATTGGCTGCGGCGCTGGCCGCGCCGGCAGAGAAACTAGATATACATATCGTCGTCAGCACGCTCGCGAAGAGGCGAAGCGGGTCGACCGAATTCCTGTGCGCCATTGTTCCTTCCCGGTTGCCGGCCGCCGCCCGCGCCGTTGCTGCCCGAGTTCCCAGGCTGGAACGAAGGCTGGTCGCGGCCTGTCGACATCGGCATGGCGCTGGTTGCGTCGGCGCGGCTGGCCGCATGCGCTGCTATCGAGGGTTGCAGTATGGTGACCTTGTCGACCTCGAAGCCGAGGCTGCGCATCGACTTGACGACGGCGTCGCTGTCGGCGGTGAGACGGCGGTATGCCTCGTGTGTCTCGGGCTTCATCTCAATCGAAAGTCGCTCCCCCGAGAGCCGCAGGCTGGCGACAACCGATCCGAGCTCCGAAGGGTGCAACTCGATCTTCAGCACGTGTGTCGGAACGGCAACAGAATTGGTCGTCTGGGAGCCCGTCGAGGCGCTTGCAAAGGCTTGCTGGATGCCATTGTCGGAGGCAAGCCCTTCAACCAGCGCCGATGCCGTCTGGCCGATCGGGTTTTGCGCCGGCGCCGGGAAGCTCTGCTGGCTGACGACTTCCATGCGTCCGGCGGAAGAAGACGGCTTGCCCGGAGTCTGCTGCGCGGCCGACTGCGATTGCAGCGAAGCCTTGGATGCGGAAGCCGGCCGCCAGCCTTGCAGCGGCAACGGGCTACCGGCCGCCGGATCATCCCCTTGCGCCGGCAAGGCATCGGCATCACGCCGGCCCGGCATATCGAGAGCCATTTGCGCCTTCATCGGCTTTTGCCCAAAATCGGGCCCGGAATCGTCCGCTGCCATCGAACGGGTGGATCGCGACAGCGGCTCGGCGGAACTGTCGATCGCCGTGCGCTTGCCGGCGCGCAGCCGCAGTTCCAGCGATCCGTGGTCGCCGGCGGCTTCTTCACCGTCAGCGCCGCCCGCGCCCGACGATTGTGCGAAATGCTTCATGTCGCCCAGCGCCATCAGCAACGGCAAGCGGTCCTGCAGCGGCGTGGAATCATCGACTTGCGCCGCGGTATCCTTATCCGCGGTCTGCTTCGCGGATAAGGATTGCCCGTCGGTCTTCGCGAACTTTCCCGTCGCCTTCTGCGAACCGGTTTTCCCCTGCGGGTCCTGGTCCGGCTCATGCCTGCCGGCATTGGCCGGCAAGCGCCTTGCCGGATGCGCGTTCGGCATTACCGGTCCGGCCGTGTGCTTGTCCTGTGGGCTCTCGGTCCCATGCACCATCTTGCCGAAATTCTGATCCCCATCCTTGTCGCCGGCAGTGTGCTGCCGGGACTGGGACTGTGTCGAAGCAAAGCCCGGCAAGGTCTGGTTGACGCTGGTCATTTTGGGGCTGCTCCGAGGAGTTGGTCGATCTGGTCGAGCTGACGCCGCGTGCTGGTGACCGCCGCATCGATCGGGTCTTGCATATCGGGCGTCGCCGGTGCGGATGCCTTAACCACCGGCGCGGCGCCGGTCGGAGCCGGAGCGGCCGCCGGGGTTCCAGCCGATGCTTGCGCGGGCTGCGGGAAAGGGGGCGGCGAAGCGGCGGGCGGCGTGTCTTTCTCCTGGTCGCTCGGCGCGACCGGCGGATCGCTCACCGCGACCGCCGGATCGCGTGCCGCGATCGGTGGCTGGTCGGGCATCGCTCCTTCAACGGGAGGCAAGTCGGCATTGGCCGGGTCGGCTGCGGCCTCGGTCGCGGATTTCCCTCTGTCGCCTCTTGCAACGATTGTCGGTGCGGCTTCGGCATTTGCGGGCGCTTTCACCGGCGCCATCACTTCGCCCGCCACGGCCTGCGCGGCGTCGAGCAGGTCGCGGTCGCTTTGCGAAAGCTTGCCGCGATCGATCTTGCCGAGCTTGGCGCGCACTTCATCGACATTGGCCGATGTCATGGTGGAAAGGCTCGAATAGAGCTGAGTGCGCGGGTCGTCCCGGCTGCCGCTGCCGTTGCGGCCCAGCTCGGCCTTCGCCGAGGCGAAAGCCGAGAGTTCCGTCATCCCGTCGATCGCGGCACGGCGTGCGATGCGCAGGTAGATCACTTTCTCGCGCTCGGGATCCATCATCGAGGTGATGTCGGCGATCTTGTCCTGGCTGATCGCCATGTGCAGCGTAATGACGCCGGAAACAAAGGCATCGGCGAACTGGCTGGCGTAAGGCGAATAGAGGTAGGAGGCGACATACTGGGTTGAAGCCAGCGCGAAACGGGCGGCGTCGCCCTGTGCGGCCGCGATGCCCACGGAGCGTCGAAGCGCTGCCTCCTCGACCAACGTGCCGGGGCTGAGCAGGCGCGCCTCGTCGAGCAGGTTCAGCGCTGCCGCAGGGTCATCGGTCGCAAGCAGCGAACCCTTGACCAGCGCCAGGAAGGCGCCGAGGTCGGCGGGCACGCCCATCGGATCGATCGGCTTCAGCATTTCGATCGCCTCGGCCGGCCGGCCGCTCAGATAGGCGACGACGCCTTTGGCGATGGCCAGGCTTTGCGGGTCGGTTATTGCGCGCGAAGCCGCCGCCGCGACCGTCACCGGGTTGCCGCCGCTCATGCCGTAGACGAGCAGAGCGCGGAAGTTCTTCGGCTCCTTGAAATCCTCGGCATCGGCATTGCGCATCCGGGCGTCGATCATTTCGAGGAGTTTTGCCTGCATCGGCAGCGCGGCATGATCGCCGCCGGCAATGCGATCCTGGATCAGCTGCAGCGAATGCACCAGCTGATAGGGCTGCAGGGCGTCCTGCGCGAAGGCCGCCGATGACGGCCCGGCAACGAACAGCGCCAGCGCCAGCGCCAGCCCAGGAAAAGCGTGATGCGGCTTTCCATTCGGAATTGCGCCAAGGCAAAGAGATGGAGCGGTTCGCCGTTTCGCTGACACGGTGAAGCGCTTCATCGAACGGCCGATGACGGTCCTGGCCCTCATCCGCCGGCCGCCATCAGGATTTCGATGCGTCGGTTCGCAGCAGCCATCGGATCGGAGGCGATCTTTGGCTGCCGGTCGGCGAAGCCCGCGACCTCGGTGATGCGGCTTTCGTCGACGCCCCCGCGCACCAGCATATAGTAGGCCGAATGGGCGCGCGCGGTGGACAGCCGCCAGTTGTCGTAAGTGTCGCTGCGAAACGGCCGCGCGTCCGTGTGGCCGCTGATGGTGATGGTGCCCTTCTTCTCATTGACGATGCGGCCGATCTTTTCCATCGCCAGCACCAGCTCGCGGCGTGGCATGGCCGAGCCGATCTCGAACATGCCGAAGTCAAGCTGGTCGGTGATCGAAATGACGACGCCCTTATCGGTGGCCTCGACCGAGACGCCGTCGGCGAGCTTTTCACCCGGCAGGAATGCCTTGGCGAGCTCCTTCTTGATATCCGCCGCTTCCTGAAGAGCGGCTTTGCTCGGCGCCTTTTCGCCTTTGTCGGCGGCTTGCTCGGATTCAGTCTTTTCCGCCTTCGCGGTTTCGGCCTTGGTGTCCGCCGCTGCAGCCTCGCGCTTGTCGACTTCAGCTTTCCCGCCTTGGGCTTTCTCGGTGTTGTCTGCTTCGCCCGACAGCTTCCCGGCGTCGCCTTGCGCAGCTTTTGCCCCGCTCTTGGCGTTGGTCTTTTCCGGGCTTGCCAGCGGCTCCAGCGGCGCAGCCGTCAGCGCAGGAGCGGCCGAAACGACCTTCAACTTCGGCACCGCGACGGTGGCGACCTTCTCGCCGGGCCTGACCGGATCGCCTTCGATCCTGGCGCGTTCGGCGGTGGCCTCGGCGCCAGGCGCCGCCACTTGCTGCGACCAGAAATCCGGCGCGAACGGATCGCGGTAGGATTCGCCGCCGGATGCGCCGGTTGCCGGACCGGCCGCCTGGGCGCCGCCTTCGCCCTTGGCGCTGACGTTCTGCATCACGCCCGTATCGGCGGCGATCTCCGCCAGCACCGCGTAGGGATCGGCAAACAGCTTTTCGTCGGACAGCTGGGCATCCTGCGCCCCGGCCTTGGTCTGGCGGCGTTCGGAGGAACCGGCGCCGCCCTTGCCGTCATCGCCCGCTTTGGTCGCGCCCTGTTGCGGGTTGTCCGCAGTCAGCCCGACCTTGCTCGGGCCGTCGCCGAGGTCTTCCAGGCCCTTGCGGCTGGAGTTGCGATCGATCAGCTCGACCGGATTGAAATAGCTGGCGACGGCTGCCTTGGTCTGCTCGTTGGCGGCGTTGATCAGCCACATGACTAGGAAGAAGCACATCATGGCCGTCATGAAGTCGGCGAAGGCGATCTTCCACACGCCACCATGGTGGCCGTCGTCATGACCGTCGTGATTGCGCTTGACGATGATGATCTCGTGCCGGGGTTCGGCATGGTCGACGGCGCTCATGACAGGACCTCCGACAAGGACGCCGACCACTCGGCGATACGCGTCTCGAACACGGTTTCGTCGATGGTGACGGTCAGGTCGAAGCCCGGCGCCTCGCTGAAGTCGAGATTGGCGGCGCGGGATCCGAGCGTCGCCTGCAGCGGCTCGAACAGCGACAACGGGCCGCGGACAGCGATGCGCACGGCCTCGCTGTCGGCGACCGCCGCACTGATGGCGCGGGAAAGGGCGGCGAGCGAACGCTCCTGCAGGTTGTCGCTGAGAAGGCCCCCGACGATACGGGCGACGGTTGCGCCGGCAAGCTCGGCAACGCGCTGCTCCATGGCCTCGATGCGCGTGGCGACAGCGGCGCCGAGATCGCCGCCGAAGCTTTCAAGGAATGTTTGCGCGGCCTGGTCGCTGGCCTGGCGCTCGGCGTCGAGCGCTGCCTGATGGGCCAGCGCGAGGCGCGCCTCGAGCGCTGCCTCCGCGTCGGCCACGGCCTCAGCGATCAGCGCGCCGATGTCGGCCTGCGGCTCCGGCGGGGCCGGCAGATGCTCGGCGTCGCGCGCGGTCGGCGCCTGATTGGCACGCGGCGTGCGCGAACCAAAATCGGGCAGGAGATCGAAGAGGGCTGCCGAGGCCATGACCTAACCCACGGCTTCCGGGACGGCCGCCCATTTGCGCAGAATCTGCGCGGTGCGCTCCTCGTTGAGGTCGACCATACGGGCAAGCCGGTCCTGCGGCGCCGGCCGGATTTTCTGGCGCAGGTCATCGAGCGGGGTTGTACCGGCGCGCGCGCCGGGCAGGGCGCCGGCCGGGGCCTCGGCGGTGATCGCGGCGACCGGCGCATCGGGCGTCGGTAAGGAACGCTGCACGTCGTCGAAGCTCGGGCCGGCAATGGCCGCGGGCCTTGCCGATGCCGTCAGCGCGGCGGCCATCGGCTTGAGGCCGAAGAACGCCACCAGGAAGACGACGACGATGAAGGCGCCGGCATTGATCAGCGTGCCGGTATAGGTGCCGATCGAGGCGAGAATGCCCGGCTGATCTATCGGCTCGCCGTCGAGGCCGTTGATGAATTCGACCGCCGAAACGTCGATGATGTCGCCGCGCTTGTCGTCGAAGCCGGTCGCCGAGGCGACCATCTTCTGGATATCAGCGACTCGCTTGGCGATCTGCTCCGGCGTGGCGTCCTTGCCGAGGATGGTCTTCAGGCGATCCTGGTTGACGACGACCGCGATCGACATCTTGTTGACCGTGTAGCCGTTGGAGACGGTGGCGATCTTCTTGGAATTGATCTCGTAGTTCGTGATCTCTTCCTTGCGGTCGTTCTGCGAGGTGGATTGCGGGCCCTCGGTGGTGGTGGTCTGCGTCTCGGGCAGGTTCTGCTCGACGCTGGTCGGGGTCGAAGCCTGCTTCTGGTTGCTGGCCTCGTTGGTCTTCACCGACTGCACCGAACGCTCGACGCGCGAGTTCGGATCGAAGATCGTCTCCTCGGTCTGGCGCGTGTCGGTGTTGACGTCGGCCTTGACGCTGGCGCGGAAATTGTCCGGGCCGAGATAAGGGGTGAGCGCGCGGCGGATGTTGTCGCCGATCTGCGCCTCGATCGTCTGCTCGACGCCCAGCGTGCGCGCGGCGCTCGTGTTGGACGGGTCGTCGCCGGCGGCCAAAAGGTTGCCGTTGGAATCGAGCACGGTGACCTTGTCGGCCGAGAGGCCGGGAACGGCCGCGGCGACGAGGTGGCGGATCGACATGGCGCTCTTCTCGGCATCGCTGCCCGCATAGCGGATGACCACCGAGGCGGAGGGCTGCTGCTCGTCGCGACGGAAATTGGCACGCTCGGACATGACGATGTGGACTCGAGCCGCCTTGACGCCGGAGATCGACTGGATGGTGCGCGCGATCTCGCCTTCCAGGGCGCGCACGCGGGTGATCTGCTGCATGAAGGAGGTGAGGCCGAGCGAGCCGACATTGTCGAACAGCTCATAGCCGGCGTTGGCGCTGGTCGGCAGGCCTTTCTCGGCAAGCAGCATGCGCGCCTGCGCGGTGGTGCCGGCCGGCACCATCACGGATGTGCCGTCGGAGCCGACGTCGAAGCCGATGCCGGCGTCGGCCAGCACCAGTCCGATCTGATTGACGTCGGAACGCTCGAGGCCGACATAGAGCGTCTCATAGGCCGGACGGTTGAGATAGACCGACGCGATGCCGATGACGGCCATGACCAGGGCCGCGATGCCGCCCATGAGCGCCAGACGCCTCACGCCGAAGCTCTTCAAATTCGCGATGATGCTCTGGATCTGTTCCGGCACGATTCAACCGCTCCCAGCATGACTGTCCGCCGGAAGACTAGACCGCGAAGCTTGTGCGAGGATGATAGGCGTGCCGCCGAAGGTCCAGCAAAGCGTCGACCCGGCTCTTATCGAAAACGAAAAAGGCCGCGCCCGAGGCGCGGCCTTTCGCCGGTCGGAATATTTCTGCCGATTAGCCGTTCTTGAACAGCGCCAGGATCGACTGCGAGGAGCTGTTGGCGATCGACAGCGACTGGATGCCGAGCTGCTGCTGCACCTGCAGCGCCTGAAGGCGGGTCGATTCCTTGTTCATGTCGGCATCGACGAGCTGGCCGACGCCGCGGTCGATGGAGTCCATCAGGCTCTGGGTGAAGGTCTTCTGCAGGTCGATCGAGCTCTTGGCGGCGCCGAGCACGGTGGCGGCGTCAGTAAGCTGACTCATGACGTTGTCGATCTTGGTGACCATCTGGGTGATGATGTCGTCGGTCACGCCCGTTGCCGTGATGTCGAGATTGAAGGCGGAGACGTTGTCGATCTTGACGGGCGAGCCCGACACAGCGGCCTGGCCCGCGGTGTTGGCGGCGATGTCGGTGGCGCCGCCGGCGATCGAGGCCGCGTAAGCGGCATCATATGCCGACTGGTCCGCGGCGGTGGAATAGATCGAAGTCTTGCGATCGAGAATGCCCTGGTTCTTGACGGCCGTCGCGAGGCCGGAATCGAATAGTTTGGTGCTCTCGACATTGATGTCGATGGTGCCGAGCGAGATGGCGCCGGACGAGGAGCGGTTGAACGAGGAGACGATCTGGGCGTCGGGCTGGACACCGTCATTGGCGGCGGCGACTTGGGTTGACGTCACCGAAAGGTAATTCGAACCGGAGAAGGTGGCGGCATCGGCGAAGGACTTCATCTGCGCCTGAAGCGAGGTGATTTCCGTCTGCGTCTTGGCTTTGTTGGCACCCGATTGGCCGACGCTCGAAAGCAGCTTGGTCTTGAGCTGGCCGATCGTCGAAAGGACGTTGTTCATGCCCGTATAGGCGGTGTCGACCTTCGAGGCGCCGAGGCCAAGCGCGTCCTGCACGGTCGACAGCGCCGAGTTGTCGGAGCGCATGGTGGTGGCGATCGACCAGTAGGCGGCGTTGTCGGAGGCCTCGGAGACCCGGTAGCCGGTGGAGATCCGGGCCTGCGTCTGCTCGAGCGATTTGTTTGTGGCGTTGAGGCTTTGAAGTGCAGTCAACGCCGCAGCGTTCGTCATGATGCTCGCCAAGAAACTCGCTCCTTCTCAAAAGCCGGCATGCCACACAGGCCGGGTCTCGACCTGTCCATGGGTTGCGAATCGTGCCGGTCGGGCCGATTCGACAACCTAAGTGATTGGTTAACCATACCTAGCGCGATATGGTTAATGGCCTGTTAAAAGTAGGCTTCGGAGAAGTTAAGGAACGAGCGTTGCGCGAGGCTTGAGCAAATGCAAATCGGGCCGCGCTTTTGGCGCGGCCCGATGCTTTGGTCCGGTCAGTATAGAGCGATCAGCCGCGGAAGAGCGACAGGATCGACTGCGACGAGCCGTTGGCGATCGACAGCGCCTGGACACCGAGCTGCTGCTGAACCTGCAGCGCCTGGAGGCGGGTCGATTCCTTGTTCATGTCGGCATCGACGAGCTGGCCGACGCCGCGATCGATGGAGTCCATCAGGCTCGAGGTGAAGGTCTTCTGCAGGTTGATCGAGCTCTTAGCGGCGCCGAGCTTGGTCGCGGCGGTCGTCATGTCCTTCAGCGCGGCGTCGACGACTTTCATCATATCCGCGATCTGGGTATCGCTTGCAGCGGTGGTGCCGGAGAAGATCTTCATCGTGGCGACCGAATAGGTGTCGCCCGCCGCAGCTGCCGCACCCAGGGTCGGGTTTTGCGCAGTGGTGGTGACAGCGCCAGTCGCACCGACGCGGTCGGCGTCGAGGATACCTTTCGACACGCCAGCCGCGGTGCCGGCTTCATACAGCTTGATGCTGTCGACCTTGACGTCGATCGTCGAGATCGAAACTGCGCCGGTGGCATCGCGGTTGAAGGCCGAAACGATCTTGACGTCGGCTGCGCTCGTGGCGGTGGCGCCGCTGTTGACCGACAGCATGTTCGTGCCGGAGAACGTGGCGCCATCCGCATAGGCCTTCAACTGGTTCTGAAGAGCGGCGATTTCGACCTGGGTCTTTTCCTTGGAAGCATCGGTCTGGCCGTAGGAAGCGGTCAGCTTCTGCTGGATCTGGTTGATGGTCGAGATCGCACTGTCCATGCCGGTGTAGGCGGTATCGACCTTCGAGGCGCCGAGGCCGAGCGCGTCCGAGACGGTGGACATGGCCTGGTTGTCGGAGCGCATCGTGGTGGCGATCGACCAGTAAGCGGCGTTGTCGGAAGCCTGCGAGACGCGATAACCCGTCGAGATGCGGGCCTGGGTGGTGTCGAGGTTCTTCTGGGTGGCGTTCAAGCTCTGCAGCGCGGTCAGCGCCGAGGCATTGGTCATGATACTGGCCATGGTACTCGTACCTTATTTTTACACGGATTTTTTGACATACCGGCATGTCCGGTATGACGGTGCGGCATCATGCCAATGACCGCTCAATTGGGTCACCCGCCATCTGCAGGCGACTATGGCGGCAAGTTGCTACCAAAGACCTAAATCGGACGGTTAATCGAAAATAATGTTGGAAGATTTGCGCGCAGCTTGCTCAAGCTGTCGAGGCGTGGCGCGGCATGCTTGTGCGGTCCGGCGGGAACGATCAGGTGAAGGATCGTACCAGGCTGCCGACCAGAAGGTTCCAGCCGTCGATCAGCACGAAGAACAGGATCTTGAACGGCAGCGATACCACCGTCGGCGGCAGCATCATCATGCCCATGGCCATGGTGACGGTGGCGACGATCAGATCGATGACGAGGAAGGGCAGGACGATCAGGAAGCCGATCTCGAAGCCGCGCCGGATCTCCGAGATCATGAAGGCCGGCACCAGTATGCGCAGGTCGACGGTCTCGCGCGAGACGGTCTGGCCGCGCTCCCGGGCGAGGTCGGCGAAGAGGTCGAAATCCTTGTCGCGCACATTGTGCAGCATGAAGTCGCGGAACGGGCCGGAGATCTTCTCGAACGCCTCGCCCTGCGTGATCTGGTTGTCCATCAGCGGCTTCACGCCGGTGTTCCAGGCCTGGTCGAAAGTCGGCGCCATGACATAGAACGTCATGAACAGCGACAGCGAGATCAGGATCAGGTTGGCCGGCGTCGATTGCAGGCCGATGCCGGCGCGCAGAATCGAGAAGGCGATGACGAAGCGGGTGAAGCTCGTCACCATGATCAAAAGGCCCGGGGCCACCGAGAGCACGGTGAGCAGGCCGAACATCTGAATCAGATAGCCGACGGTCGTGCCGTCGGCCTTTCCGATGCCGCCAAGATCGAGCTGCTGAGCCGCGGCGACGGACGTGGTGACGACGATGAGCGCCGTGGCTATGAGGAACTTTCTCATTCGAGCAGCATCGTCCTGACGAGAACCTGTTTGACGTGGCCGCCGCTGCGCAGCGCCGCGCGCTCCTCGAGATCGGCCTTGAGATGCTGGTAGCCGCTGGCGCCTTCGATCTGATGCAGCTTGAGGGTGCGCACATAGGCAAGCAGGTCCTGGTGGATCTGCTCGGTCACTTCCTGTGGCTGCGGGGCATCGTAGAGCAGCGACGCCTCCAGCCGGATCCAGACTTCCGACGGCGAGGCGAGATTGGTAGTGATCGGCGCCAGCTGCACCAGCGCTGGCCCGGCGCCCGCCTTGCCGCCTTCGGCGGGTTTTTCCGCGGCACCGGCGTTTTCCGGCGCTGCGGGCACCGGTGCCGGGGTCTCGCCTTGCTTGAGATAGCCGCCGGAAAGCCAACCCATGCCGACGGCCGCGCCGGTCATGGCCAACAGCATGGCGAGCTGGATCGCCAGGGAAGGTCCCTTCTTCGGCTGGACTTGCTCGACATTTGCCACGGCAGCGCTCTCCCGGTCCTAGAAGGGAAGAACCTGGTCGAGGACCTGCTGGCCATAGGCCGGCTGCTGGACCTCGCTCACGCGGCCACGGCCGCCATAGGAAATGCGCGCCTCGGCGATGCGCTCGTAGGGGATGGTGTTTTCCGCGCCGATGTCGGACGGACGGACCATGCCGGCGATGGTCAGCACCCGAAGCTCGTAGTTGACGCGCACCTCCTGCGAGCCCCTGATCATCAGATTGCCGTTGGGCAGCACGTCTGTGACGACGGCGGCGACATTGAGCTCGAGGTTTTCCGAGCGTTTGATCTCGCCGTCGGCATTGGTCTCGGTGCTGGAGCTCAGGCCGGCGTCGCCCTTGCCGCTGGTGCTTGCCTTTTCCCAACCGAGATTGATGTCATAGCCAAGCTTGCGCGCGGCGGTGCGGCTGCGGTCGTTCTGGTTCTTGAAATTGGCCTTGTCGTTGAGCCTGATGTTGACGGTCAGGATGTCGCCGGCGCGCAGCGCGCGCGGATCGGTAAACAGCCGGCTCTGGCGATCGTCCCACAGCGAGAATTTCTTCGGCCGGGAGGCAGGCGGCTCGGGGTAGCTGTAAGGGCCGGAACCGCCTTCGCCGATACCGGAGCCGACCGGCGACAAAGCAGGCTCCCTGCCGACCTCCCTGAGATCGGTACCGCAACCGGCCAGGGTCGCGAGGGCGATCAGGGCCAGCAATTTCAACTTCATGACGGATCAACCCTTCGCGCCGCGCTGGCCATGATGCCGGTGAGCGTCGCCGCCGCCTTCTGGTCCATTTCGTTCAGGATAACGCCGGCCTTGCGCGAATCGAGCTTCATCAGGATGGCCGCCGCGAGCTCGGCGTTGACCATCGCCAGACGTTCGGCGGCGGCATCGGGCTTCATGCCGGCATAGATCTTGACGACGCCGTCCTCGGCACGCGCCAGGAACACCTCGCGGCGCTTCAGCCATTCCTCGTATTCGGCCCGCTTTGCCTCCAGCGCTTTCATGCGCTCGTCGATGCCGGCCTGCAGCTGCTTCAATTCCTCGGCCTGGAGAGCGTAGCGGCGGTCGCGCGCGGCGTCCGCGATATTGGAACAGAAGCGCTGGATCTCGCTTTCGTCCGGCGCCTTGCCGCCTGCGAGCGCAGCCGGCTGAAGCGGCGCGTTTTCATGTGTGAGCTGTGCCGGCTGAACCGGCGCCTGACCGCCCGGCAACACCTGTCGTACCTCGTCCGCATGGGCAGCGGTGCCGCCAAGCAGAGCAACCATTGCTGCGATGGCCCGGAAGCTCAGGTGACGGCGGGGTGTTAGGGAGGAAAGCGCGATCATCGGCATGCCTATTGGAGAACCAGATCGGCCTGCAAGGCGCCGGCCGATTTGATGCCTTGCAGGATGGCGATGATGCCGTCGGGCTTCACGCCGAGGCGATTGAGGCCCGAGACCAGCGTTTCGAGGTCGGGACCGTCGAGCACGGCAACGCGGGCGTCGGGCCGGCTCGCCTCGATGGCGGTGAAGGGCTCGACGGCGGTGTGACCCCTCGAGAAGGGTTCCGGCTGAACCACCTTCGGCGCTTCGGTGATGCGCACGGTGAGGGTGCCGTGGCTGATCGCCACGCGCGAGATCCTGACATTGCTGCCGATGACGATGGTGCCGGTGCGCTCGTCGATGACGACGCGGGCAGGGGCGTCGGATTCGACGACGAGATTTTCGATCTCGGCATAAAAACGCGCGGCCGAGACATTCCTCGGCCGCCTGATCTGCACCGTGCGGGCATCGCGTTCGGCGGCGACCCGCATGCCGAAGCGCTGCGAGGTGTAGTCGTTGATGGCGTCGGCGATGCGGATGGCGGTCGAGAAATCGGGATTGCGCAATTGCAGCGTCAACACGCCCTGATCATCGAACTCGGCCGGCACCGAGCGCTCGACGATAGCGCCGTTCGGCACGCGGCCGGCGGTCGGCACGCCTTGCGTCAACTGCTCGGCCTGGCCCTGGGCGGTGAAACCGCCGACGATCACCGAGCCCTGCCCGACGGCATAGATTTCGCCGTCGGCCGCCTTCAGCGGCGTCATCACCAGCGTGCCGCCGGCGAGCGAGGTGGCGTCGCCCATCGAGGAGACGTCGATGTCGATTCGGCTGCCCGACTGGACGAAGGGCGGCATGTTGGCGGTGACGATGACGGCCGCCACGTTCTTGGCGCGCGCGCGGCCGTCTTCGGTGGCAATGCCGAGATTCTCCAGCATGGCTCGGATCGACTGTTCGGTGAACGGTGAGTTGCGCAGGCTGTCGCCGGTTCCGGCGAGGCCGATGACCAGGCCATAGCCGACGAGCTGGTTGTCGCGCGCGCTCTGCAGCTGGGCGATGTCCTTGATGCGCGCCGCGACCTGACCGGGCGGCAGCGTGCTTGGCCCGGTCGAGACCCGGAACATGCGCTGGGTGGTGGCCGGATCGTATTCAGGATCGTCGTAGACACCGCCGTTTTTCTGCGCGAGCTCCCGCTTGGCCTTGGGCGTCAGCCCATCCGCCAATGCCGGCTGCAGGCCGATGGCGGCGCTCAGCAGAAGAACAAAGGCGCGCATCACGAAGCGCCGACCTTGATGGTGCCGTCGGCCATCACCGTGCCGGAGATGATCTTGCCGCTATCGGTGTTGCGGATCTTGATCTGGTCACCGGCAGCACCTGGTTGCAGCGTGACGCCTGCGGCCGAAATGGTGAGCGCGCCGGCGGTGAAATAGACCTGCACGGAAGCGCCCTGCTCGACCAGCCAGGCGTCGCGGATGGCGGTCACCGGGATGTAGCGGCCGGGCAGCAGCGTGCGCTTGGCAACCTTACCCTGAAGCTCCTCGGAGCGCGTCGCCATGCCGTCCGGCTTGTGCTTGCCCGGGATGAGCGTCACCTGCTTGAGCGAGGCGGGCTCGATGGTCTCGCCGGGATAGATGACCCGGTTGGGGATCAGCACGGCCTCGCCGACGACCTGGCCGGCGGCGATCTGGTTTGCCGACTGGCCGGTCGGGTCCTGCGCCAAAGCCGGCGTGCCGGCGGCCACCAGGGCAGTGGCCAGCACGGCGCGACGGAGCGCGGAGGAGATCGGCCCGGCCATCATCCGTTACCTGATGTTCTTTGAGACCACCGAGGCCATGTCGTCGGCGGCCTGGATGACCTTGGAATTCATTTCGTAGGCGCGCTGCGCCGAAATCAGCTCGGTGATTTCCTTCACCGGATCGACGTTGGAGGATTCGAGATAGCCCTGCTGGATCGTGGCGAAGCCCGGATCGCCGGGGACGCCCACATTGGCCGGGCCTGAGGCGGCCGTTTCCTGGAAGAGGTTGTCGCCGAGCGGCGCCAGGCCCGCCTCATTGGCGAAGTTGGCGATCTGAAGCTGGCCGAGCAGCTGGAGGTCGGTCTGGCCCTGGATGCGAGCAAAGACCTGGCCTGTCTTGTTGACGATCACCTCGACCGCGTCGGTCGGCACGGTGATGGCCGGAACGACATTGGCCCCGTCCACCGTCACGAGCTGCCCGGTGGCGTTGGTGTTGAAGGCGCCGGCGCGGCTGTAGAGCGTGGCTCCATCGGCGCCCTCGATCTGGAACCAGCCCCTGCCGGTCAACGCCAGGTCGAAGCTGTTGCCGGTGCTGGTCAGCTCGCCTTGCGTGTGGACGTTGCGCACCGCCGTCGTCTTGACGCCAAGACCGATCGAGACGCCTTCCGGCACCAGCGAGGTGTTGGAACGGTTGGGCACCCCTTGGGTGCGATCGACCTGGTAGAGCAGGTCGGAGAATTCGGCCCGCGCCCGCTTGTAGCCGGTGGTGTTGATGTTGGCGATGTTGTTGGCGATGACTTCCAGGTTGGTCTGCTGGGCATTCATGCCGGTGGCGGCGATGGCAAGGGCTTTCATGACGCTAGATACTCATGCGGCTGATTTCGAGATAGGCCGAGACGACCTTGTCGCGGATCGCGATGGTGGTCTGCAGCGCCTGCTGGGCGCTCAGCACCGCATCGACGACCTGGCGCGTATCGGCGTCGCCCTTCAGGGCCTGTATCGACATCTGCTCGGCGCCCTGCAGGGTGTTGACGGTCTTCGTTGCCGCTTGGCTGAGCACCTCGGCGAAGCTGCTGCCGACGCTTTCGCCGGTCTGCGTTCCGACACCGCCCTGCAGCAGGTTCGGTGACGCCTGCTCCGCCCCGTCAACCGCCGTCTTGAATTGTATTGCCCCGATACCGCCGATCATTACTGGTTCCTCATCAGGTCGATGGTCATGGAAATCAGATCGCGAGCCTGCTTGATGACCTGCAGGTTGGCTTCATAGGAGCGGTTCGCCTCGCTCATGTCGGCCATTTCGACCAACGTGTTTACATTGGGCATCTTGACGTACCCTTTGGCGTCGGCAGCTTCGTTGCCGGGCTGGAATTCGATCGGGAAGTCCGAAGGATCGCGGGAGATCGCGTTGACCTCCACCAGCGAGCCGCCGGTCGCGCGGTCGACCTCGGACTGGAAGGTGATGGTCTTGCGGCGATAGGGATCGGCGCCGGGCGTGCTGCCGGTCGACTGGGCGTTGGCAAGGTTCTCCGAGACCACGCGCAGCCGCTCGGACTGGGCGCCAAGGCCGGATGCCGCGACTTTGAGGGCTGCAGTCAGCGCATCCATGATCAGCTCTTCACCACCATCATCATCATCGAGTGGAAGGCCTTGACGATCGCCGTGTTGAGCTCGAAGGAGCGGCGAACCTCGCCGGCTTTCATCAACTCCTGTTCGAGAACCACGGTGTTCTTCGACGGCATGATCGCGCCGTCAGGGTCCTCGGGCTTGACGTTGAAGCCGGCATTGGCCCTTTCGGCGCCAAGGTGGCCAGTCTGCGTGGCGGCAAGCGTCACCGCGGTCCGGTCGAGGACCTTTTCGAAGGGCTCGACGTCATTGGCGGTGTAGCCGGGCGTGTTGGCATTGGCGATGTTGGAGGCAATCGCCGACTGGCGCACGGCCAGCCATTGCGACTGCCGCGTGGCGAGATCGAAAAGATTTACGGGTTCCATGGGAATCTCCCGGGCAAGTACGCGCAAGACTAGGCGGCCAGTCTTGCGTGGACCTTGCGCGGGGTGGGCTTGCGCCCTGGAGCCGGATGATTTCAGGTCTATGGACCTGAAATCTGAATCCGCTTCTAAATCAAGGAATAGAGCACGACGTCGTCCGAAAACCGCTTCACACTTTTCGGCATCATGCTCTAGCGGCTACTTCGAGAGCTGGATCACCTTATCGGCGCTGGTGACGATCACCCATTTGCCGCCGCGCTGCTCGATCGAGGCGACGCGGCTGGAATCCGGCAGGACGGAGCCGCGCTGCACGATCCACAGACCGGTATCGTCCTCGATCATCGCGCGGCCGTTGGCGGCATGCACCATCTTGAATTCCGAAGCGGCGGCCGGGAAGGGCTGTTCGCCAGGCGCCGGCGCGGGGTCGTCCTGCACCGTTCCGGTGGCAAACAGGTCGATATCGGCATTTGGAATGTCCTTGACCGTCAGCGGCCCGCTGCGTTCGGCCACAACGCCGCCACCCTCGCGTCCGGAATTGCTGCCGCTGCCGCCGAACTTGATGGCCTGAACGCCGAACTGCTCCTGGTTGAAGAAAATGTACCAGGGAAACAAGGCGCAGATCAGCCCGAGCGTGATGCCGAGCGCGGCGATGACGAAATCGCTGCGGCGATCCGCGCTCTTGTCGGCGAGGCGCGGGAACTGGGCTTTCGGCGGCTCAGGCCACTCGGTGTGAGGAAAAAGCCCGTCGAGCAACGAATCGCGACTGGCCTGTGCCATATCGGCGGTCGCCCTCGGCGGATGCGGCCTGTTGGCTCTGTTTAGAAGAGCCGTCGCCTTCTCCGTCCTGGCGCGCGCGGCTCTGTTCCTGGCAATTCTTGCTTCATCGGCAGCGGCTTTCTCCGCCGCCTCGGCCTCGGCAAGCATGTCGCGCAACATGCGCTCGGTGTATTGGAGCTCAGTCTCCTTGATCGCCATTGAGCTTCCCCTTGAGGTGGCGGGCGAGGTCGGCGAACGGATCGGCCGATGCGCGGTCTCTCGGCGATTGCGTGAGCGCCTCATAGATCAGCGGCACCTGGCGCACCGCGATGTCGAGCTCGGCATCGGCGCCGCTCTGGTAAGCGCCCAGCAGACGGATGTCGCGCGTGTCCTCGAAGCGCGCGATCATCGATTTCAGCCTTGTCACCAGCATGCGCTGCTCCGCGCTCCAAGCCTTGTCGGCGAGGCGCGAGATCGACGACAGCGGATTGACCGGCGGATAACGACCCTGCTCGGCAAGTGCGCGGTCGAGCACGACATGGCCGTCGAGGATGCCACGCACCGAATCGGCGACCGGATCGTTGTGGTCGTCGCCGTCGACCAGCACGGAAATGATGGCGGTGATCGAACCCTTGCCTTCGGCCCCCGGCCCGGCTCGCTCGAGCAGCTTCGGCAGGTCGGTGAAGACCGAAGCCGGATAGCCGCGCGCGACCGGCGGCTCGCCGGTTCCCGTCGCCACCTCACGCAGCGCATGGGCGAAGCGGGTGATGGAATCCAGCACCAGCAGCACGCGATGGCCCTGGTCGCGGAAATGCTCTGCCACGCACATGGCGGTGTCGGGCGCGCGCCGGCGCATCATGGCGCTTTCGTCGCTGGTGGCGACGACGGCGACGGTCTTGGCCATGCTCTGGGCGCCGATCGTATCCTCGAGGAATTCGCGCACCTCGCGGCCGCGCTCGCCGATCAGCGCCACGACCACCGTATCGAAGGCCTCGGCGCCGGCCAGCATCGCAAGCAGCGTCGACTTGCCGACGCCGGAGCCGGCGAAGATGCCGAGCCGCTGGCCGAAGCAGAGCGGCGTGAAGATGTCTATGACCCTGACGCCGGTGAGGAAGCCGGTGCCGACGCGCTGACGCGCCAGGGCGCCGGGCGTCGCGCGATGCGCGACCTCGGCGGCATTCGGCCTGATCAGCGGCGGTCCGCCGTCAATGACGCGGGTCAAGGCATCGATGGCGCGCCCGCGCCAGGAAACATGCGGCGCGACGGCGAGCGGGCCGCGGCGAAAGACGGCATCGCCGATGCCGGCGTCGGCGCTGCGTTCGAAAGGCGCGACCACCACCTCGTCGCTGCCGATCTGGACGATCTCGCCGCGGCGTGCGCCGGCCTTGCCGCGCTGCTCGACGATGTCGCCGAGCCTGGCAATCCCGGACAGGCCGCGGACCTTGTAATGCGTCGGCGAGATCTCGACGACGCGGCCGCCGCGTGAAAGCAGTGCCTGCGGATCGTCGAACCGCTGCCAGATGCGTTCGAGCGCGGCCAACCTGTCGGGCCGTCCAGTATCCGCCGGGCTGTCGGAAGCGCGCAACAGGGACGAGCCGGTCGTCATGCCGTCACTTCGAGCCGAGCGTCTTGATCGCGTCGTCGGTGGAGGAATCGGTCTGCCGCATCAGCGCCGCCGTGTTCTCGAAAGCGCGCTGCACCTGGATCAGCCGAGTCATTTCCAAAACCGGGTTGACGTTCGACTCTTCCAGAAACCCTTGGGCGATACCGACGTCCGAACGGTCGGTGACGGGTTCGGGCGTGCGCGCCGGAACGACACCCGAATTGCCATAGCGGACGAAATTCTCGCCGGGGTCGAAATTATAGAGGCCGATCGCGCCGACCAGTTGATCGTTCTGCCTGAGCGAGCCGTCGGCGCCCGCCTTGGGCGGGCCGTTGCGCGGATCGAGCTGGATCGGGGCGCCGCCGCCGTCCAGGACGGGGTAGCCTTCGATCGACATCAATTCGCCGTTCTCGTTCATGGAGAAGCGGCCGTCGCGCGTCATCACCGTGCCGGCGGGCGTCTCGATGGCGAACCAGGCATCGCCCTGGACGGCGAAGTCGAACGGGTTGCCGGTTTCGGTCAGCGCGCCATGCGCGCCGGAAAGATAGGTCTTGCCGGAGGAGGCGAAGGAAACCGACTTCGGCCCGGTGCCCGAAACCATATCCTCGAACTTCACGCCGGTGGCGCGAAAGCCGATTGTCGAGGCGTTGGCTACGTTGTCGGCGATGGTGTCGAGACGGCGCTCGAGCGCGATCTGCGAGGAAAGGGCGACGTAAAGGCTATCCTGCATGATCTTCTCAGAACTTCAACTGCTGCATGGCCATCATCAAATCGGTGGAGATGCCGACACTGGTCGGCTGCGCGAAGAGCACGCTGACAGACGTCACCGCCGTCGAGGTCGGGTGGTTGATCTCGTACATGCTGGTGAAGCGGGTCAGGAATCTGCCGAGCTTCTCGGGGTCGGTGAAGTCCTTGATGTCGAGCTTCTGCTCGAACAGCTGCGCCTGCTTGTCGATGTCGGCGGTAGCGAAGGAATCGGGCAGGCCGAGCGCGGTACGCGCCACGCTGGCCAAAGCGGTGTCGGCCAGCACGTCGTACCAGCTGGTGATGTCCGGCGCCTTGCGTTGGAAATAGAGCGCCAGCCGCACGCCCTCGTTGGTCTGGCCGGCGTCCTCTTCCAAGGTCTGGCGCAGGTATTTGTCGACGGTCGGCTGCTGCGCCGGCACATAGGTGGTGGCATTTGCGCCGTACTGCTCGAAGTTGAGGGCCGAGGCCAGCCCGGCATAGGCCTTGTTGGTCTGCTTGTTGGCAACGCTGTCCGGATCGCGCACACCGCCCTCAAGGACCTGCCTGATCAGGTCCTTGTCTTCGGTGGCGGAGTCGAGACCGAATGCGGCCAGCGCGTAGGTGTAGAGCCGGTCGTTCGACATCAGGTCGTCGACCGATTTCACCTTGGTGATGTTGGCGAGATAATATGTCGTCTCGCCCTTCACATAGTCCGAATCCGGGTCGAGACCGGCGATCTCAGCCTGCATTGCGTAGTTCTTCGTGACCAGCTGCTGCGCCGGATTGTAGACCGTCGCATCGGCGCCATCCGCCGCGAAGTTGAAAGCGCGGACAAACTGCGCGTAGCGCTTGTCGGTCAGCTTGTTGGCGAAGCTGTCGGGATTCGAGACGCCTTCCTTCAGCGCCTTGACCATAAAGGCCTTGGCATAGTCCATGTTCTCCAGCCCGTAAGCCTTCATGGCGTATTTGAACAGGCGGTCGTTGTTGACGAAATCGTCGATCGATTTCACCTTGGTGATGTTGGCCAGATAGTATTGGGTATCGCGATCGACCGTCGGCTGCTGCTCGATGCGGGCGATAGACTTGGGGATGTCTTTGGCGATCAACTGGTAGCTGATGTAGGTGCTAAGCAAAGGGCATGCCTCCGGCCGAAGCTATCCCCGCACAATAGCGTCACTTCCTTGCGCGAAGCTGAATCGCGTTCGATGCCTTCGATTCAAGCCTCACACAAGGCACGAGGACTATCCCTGATCCACGATGTGACATGCGGAAGGACCTGTCGTGGGCATTCTGATCGGACTTGTGGTGACGCTCGGCTGCGTTCTCGGCGGCTTCATGGCCATGGGCGGCCATCTGCATGTGCTGCTGCAGCCGTGGGAAGCGGTGGTGATCTGCGGCGCCGCGCTCGGCACCTTCCTCGTCGCCAATCCGATGAAGACGGTCAAGGATACCGGCAAGGGCATTCTCGAAGCCTTCAAGCAGGCGGTGCCGAAGGAGCGCGACTACCTCGAGACGCTGGGCGTCCTGCACAGCCTGATGCGCGAACTGCGCTCGAAGTCGCGCAGCGAGGTCGAGGCGCATATCGACAATCCGGAGGAGTCGGCCATCTTCCAGGCCTTTCCGACCGTGCTGAAGAACCATGACCTGACCCATTTCATCTGCGACTACTGCCGCATCATCATCATCGGCAACGCTCGCTCGCATGAGATCGAGGCGCTGATGGACGAGGAGATCCAGACGATCCGTACCGACAAGCTGAAGGCCTATCACGCGATGGTCGCGGTCGGCGACGGCCTGCCGGCGCTGGGCATCGTCGCGGCCGTGCTCGGCGTGGTAAAGGCGATGGGTGCGCTGGACCAGTCGCCGGAAATCCTCGGCGGCCTGATCGGCGCGGCACTCGTCGGCACCTTCCTCGGCATCTTCCTGTCCTATGCTGTGGTCGGTCCGGTGGCCACCAAGATCAAGACGGTGCGCGAAAAGAAGAACCGCCTCTACATCATCGTCAAACAGACACTGCTTGCGTATATGAACGGCGCCCTGCCGCAGGTGGCGATCGAATTCGGCCGCAAGACCATATCCTCTTACGAACGTCCGACGATCGATGCGGTGGAGCAGAGCACCATGAACGCCGGCACCGCCGAGAAGAAGGCGGCCTGAGCATGCTCCATCGCAGACAGGGCCGCCTGCCGTCATGACCAGTCCGGCCAGTCCGTCAGAAACGCGGGCCTTGATCATCGAGCGGCTCGTCGGCGACAGCGGCGAGGCGGCGCAGGTGATCAGCGTCGGCCGCGGCATGGCCGAGCGGGCGCTGCCGTTGCTGCAGAAGACGCTTGTCGCAGAACTCGGCGCGGCGGTGACCGTCGATCTGCAAGTGGTAGAGGTCGGCCGCGTTCCAGAGGCGCGTTCGCGCGCCGGCGATGCCTTCGCGCTGACCATCGTGTCCTCGCCGGCCTCGGCCGACGCCATGACGCTGGTGATGGATGCGCATGCGGTCGCCGTGATGGTCAGCGCGCTGTTCGGCGGCGATCCTGACCAGCCGGTGGCGCCGATCGAGCGCGACCTGTCGCAGATCGAGGCCGATGTCGCGACCATGGTGTTCCAGGAGGTCGCGGCGGCGCTCAACGGATCCGGCAAGCGCTCGCTCGAGTTGCGCCTGCCGGTGCCAAAGGCGACGTCGGGCGGCGAAGCGAGGCGGCGCGTGCTGCGCGACGGCGCCGCGGTCCGCATCGTGTTCGGTGTCTCCACGCCGACCGATACCGGCACCATCACGGTGATGATTCCGCAACGCGTCCTTCTGTCTACGCGCGGAGCCACCGCCAGAACCGAAGAAGGCGAAGCCAATGAATTCGACTGGCGGGCCCGCTTCTCCGAGGAGGTGATGCGCTCGACCGTCCGGCTCGAAGCGACGATGCCGCTCGCCCGGCTGACGCTCGGCGACCTCGCCGCGTTCGCGCCCGGCCAGGTGATCGAATTCGAGGAGAACGCGCAGGTCAACGCCAGGCTCAGCGCCCGCGACAAGACACTGTTTGTCTGCGAGTTCGGCAAGCTGGGGCAGAACTACACCGTCCGCATCAGCCATCCGCATGATGCCGGGCAGGATTTCATCGACGGACTGTTGCCGGGCTGACGCCAGGCACGGGATTCATGGAGACGACAGATGGCAAAAACCAAAGTGGAAGCCGAACCCGATCAGCCCGACGAACAGCTCGACCGCGCCATCGAGGAACTGCGCGGCGTGCTGCGGGAAGAGGAAAAGCGCCCGGATGGGGCGCTGTATTCGGGTGCCAATTCCTCGATCATCATGACCATTCCGGTCGACGTGCAGATCATCCTCGGCAGCACGGAGATGCCCGTGTCGGAGCTGATGGCGCTGCAAAAGGGTTCCACCGTCGCGCTCAACCGCCGCATCGGCGAGCCGGTCGACGTCGTGGTCAACGGCCGCAGAATAGCGCGCGGCGAGATCACGGTGCTGGAAAGCGATCCGACGCGTTTCGGTATCCGGCTCACCGAAATCATCGCCGCGACGAAGAGCGCCTGAGAATGGCCGGCGGGCGGACCAATCGGCAGCGAGGACAACACGCATGACGACGGCATTGGCGCTCACACGTCCGCAAAAGGCGGCGGCCATATTGGTGGCCATGGGCAAGCCCGCGGCCAGCCGCCTGCTCAAATTCTTCAAACAGGACGAGCTGAAGGCGCTGATCGAGGGCGCGCGTCTCCTACGCACCATTCCGCAGGCTGATCTGGAACGGATCGTCGCCGAGTTCGAAGCCGAGTTCACCGAGGGCGCCGGCCTGCTCGATTCAGCCGACCGGATGGACACGATCCTCAACGAATCGCTGTCGCCCGAGGAAATGAGCGCCATCATGGGCGACAAGAAGTTCGAGCCTGTCCCGGAAGGACCTGCGCCGATATGGCCGGACCTCGAGAAGCTCGAGCCGGCGCGTCTCGGCTCCTTCCTTGCCGGCGAGCATCCGCAGACATCGGCCATGGTGCTGTCGAAGCTTGCGCCGCAGACAGCCGCCAACGTGCTGCTGACGATGGAAAAGCCGATGCGAAGCCAGATCATCAAGCGCATGGTGACAATGGCCAACATCCCGGACGCGGCGTCTAGGATCGTCGAGAACCAGCTGCGCGTGAGCGTGCTGTCGCAGAAAGCCAGCCGGGACACCACTGCCGGCCAGGAGCGCGTCGCCAGCATGCTCAATGAAATGGCGAAGCCGGAACTGGACGACCTTATGCAGGACCTGGAGGAAGCCGGCACGCCAGATCTCGCCGGCGTCAGGTCGCGGCTGTTCGCCTTCGACGATCTGCCGCTGCTGCCGCAAAAAGCCCGGGTTCTGCTGTTCGACGGATTGTCGACGGAGCTCGTCACGCTGGCGCTGCGCGGCGCGCCGCCGGAACTCGCCGAATCGGTGCTCTCGGCGATCGGCGCACGCTCTCGACGCATGATCGAATCCGAGCTCGGACAAGGATCGGAAGGCATTGCCCTTGCCGACATCATGGCGGCGCGCAAGAGCATATCGGTCGCCGCCATCCGGCTGTCGCGCGAAGGGGCTTTCGAGCTGCCCTCGACGCAGACCGCCACCGCCGAAGCCGCCTGACGATCATAGCCCGGTCAGGACGCCATGGCTGAAGCGGTCGACAAGGATTCCAAAACAGAGGAAGCCACAGAAAAGAAGATCCGCGACACGATCGAACAGGGCAAGCTGCCCCATTCGCGTGAGACCGCGATCTTTGCCTCCTTCCTCGCCATACTGGTTTTCGCCGTCTTCTACGCCAAGGACGCGATCGTCGATCTCGGCATGTTCCTGTCGACGTTCCTGGAAAAGCCGGAAGCCTGGCCGATGGACACCGAGACCGACGTCATCTCGCTCTACAAGCAGGTCTTGGTCGAGATCGGCGGCGCCGTCGTCAGCCTGCTGGTGCTGCTGACGGTTGCCGGCATCGGCGCCTCGGTGTTCCAGAACATGCCGCAAATCGTCGGCGAGCGGATCAGGCCGCAGCTGTCGCGCATCTCAATCGCCAAGGGCTGGAGCCGGATGTTCGGCGTGCAGGGCTGGGTCGAATTCCTGAAGTCGCTGGCCAAGCTCGGCTTCGCTATCGCGGTGTTGACCTTCACGCTCTCGCAAGATCATCGCAAGCTGCTCGCCGGCATGATCACCAATCCGGCCTCGTTCGGCCTGGTCATACGCGGCATCTTCGTCGACATATTGGTGGCGATCGTCTTCGTCATGGGGCTGATCGCGGTGGTCGACATCGTCTGGTCGCGTTTCCACTGGCGGCGCGACCTGCGCATGACCAAGCAGGAAGTCAAGGACGAGCTGAAGCAGTCGGAAGGCGATCCGATCGTCAAGTCGCGGCTGCGCTCGCTGGCGCGCGACCGGGCGCGCAAACGCATGATGACGGCCGTGCCGCGCGCGACGCTGGTGATCGCCAATCCGACGCACTATTCGATCGCGCTGAAATATGTGCGCGAGGAGGATTCCGCGCCGATCGTGCTGGCCAAGGGACAGGACCTGGTGGCGCTCAAGATCCGTGAGATCGCCAGGGAGAACAACATCCCGATCTTCGAGGACGTGGCGCTAGCGCGCTCCATGTACAAGCAAGTTTCGGTTGATAGCGTGATCCCATCGCAATTCTATCAGGCGGTCGCCGAGTTGGTGCGGATCGTCTACTCGAAGAAGGCAGCGCGAAAAGCAACCCAATGAACGGACGCCGCTAACCCATGGACCGGCAACCACACGCCAATTCCCGCGAGCTGATCGTCGCCAGCGCCATCGAGCCCGTGGTGGGCGAATTGAGGCTCATCGACGTTGCCGACTATATCGCCTTCATCCGGCTCGAGCATTTCGCCTGCCTCTCGGACCTGGTGGATTCGGCGGCCGAGCTCTACTTCCGGCCGGGCATGCTGCGGCTCGGCCATGGCGGCGAGGCGCATGTCGACTGGAGCGGCAGCCCGCGCATCGTGCTCGACCTCGAGCTTCGGCCGCGCGGCGTGACGGTCTATTTCCAGCTTACGCTGATCGAGCACGAGGCGGCCGTGACGGTCAACTACGTGTCGTTCGAGAAACCCGGCGAGACGCCTGAGCACAACACGGCCTTGCTCGAGGATGCGATCGAAGAGGCTCGCATCCGCAGGACCGAGCCGCTGGCATTCCCCTGAGATTTGATAGCAGGCGAGCCGACCTAAAGCGCGTCGCGATCTTTTGGATTCGCTCCCTGCGCTTTAGGCTTTTGATTTTGCGCATGTCTTTGCCCCGAAATCGGTTCCCACTTTCGGGAGGCATGCTTTAGCCGCGGCACGTTCAGCCGCAGGCGTGACGTCACTCGATCAAGCCGAGCCGCAACGCCTTGGCGACCGCCTGGTTGCGGTTGACCGCGTTGAGCTTCTGCGTCGACTGGGTGAGGTACTGGTTGGCGGTATGCACCGAGAGCTTGAGGAGCTTGGCGATCTCCTCGCTGGTGTTGCCGTTGGCGGTCAGCTTCAGGCATTCCAGCTCGCGCTTGGAGATTGAACGCGCCCTGCCGGTGTCGCCGGGGCGGATGCGGGCGACCGCCGCGAAAAGCGCGAAGGAGCGGGCGTGGATCTCGCACAGCGTTTCGTCGGACAGCGCGATCTCCGAGCCGAGAAAGACGACCAGGCCGCATTGGCCGCGATCGGCATGCACCGGAAAGGCGATGCCGTTGGTGCCGGGTGCCAGCGGCGTGGTCGGCTCGGCCCAGGCGAGTGAGTGGAAGACCTGCCGCGATCCGGCGCTGCCGTCGTCGGCCCACCAGCGCGGCGCCGTCGAGAGCCGGCTGTGGCGCACCATGTCCTCGCCATTGGCGCCGGAGATGAATTTGGTCGCGACAGCGGTGCCGGGATAGTCGGAATCGAAACACGCCACGAGACGCGCGCGCTCGGGCGAGGGGCTGACGAAATAGAGACCGAAGGCCGAGGCATTGATATCGACGGCGATCCAGCGGCAGCGACGCACGGCATCCGGAATGGTGACCGCTTGATGGGTCTCCGAGCCGAGCGAGAAGGCGCCGAACGGATTGCGCTGATCGTTGAAAAGGGCGGCGGCCGCCTCTTTGACCTGTGCGTGCTTCAAATGATGCCGCTCCTGATCGCGGTCGCGATCGCCATCGCGCGGTTGCTGGCCGCGAACTTCTGGATGGCGTGCGTGATGTAGCTGTTGACGGTGTTCGACGAGACACCGAGGATGACGGCAACCTCATCGGTGGTCTTGCCTTCCGAAACCCAGAACAGGCACTCGCGCTCGCGGTCCGACAGCGGGTCCTGCATGGATGCCGCCGCGATCAGCTGCGGGATGCTGGAAAGCGCATAGCAGCATTTGAGCTGTGCCTTCATCAGCGCGGCCAGGTCGATCCTGCCTGCCTCGGCGGCCGAGAACAGCACGAACAGGCGCTGCCGGCCGACATTGAGCCGCAGCGAATAGATTTCGGCGTGGCCGAGCACGTCGAGCAGGCGGGCTTCCTCGCCGCTCAGCAACGCGCCGGCGTCGGGCGCGTGCGCCGCCACCAACGGCCTCGGGCGTACGCCCGGCGCCACGGTCAAGGGGCCCAGCGCCAAATTGGCGATCAGCCTTTTGCCGATCAGCTCTATGGCGTCGAAGATCCAGTTGGAGGAGACGATGCGCGCATCGTTACGGTCCTGGTCATGCACGATGGCGACCAGCATGTAGCTGTCGGCGCCGATATCGGCGGCGAGCTGCATGAAGAAGCTGGTGAGATCGCCGCGCGACGTCAGGCGCGAGCCTGAAGCGTCGGGTTGGAGAAGCGCGGCGGGACTGCTCATTTTAATTCTTGGATTCTTGCCGGAATCGATCCTTGTGCCCGGTGCTGGCGAAGCCAACGGCCGGACCCGAAACGCGTCACGTTTACGAAGACACACTCACGGGCGCGAACGGCGCCCAACCGCGCCGAATCCTTCTAGGGAACGCGAAACCGTCCGCGTCTGGTGCCGGCCTGGCGCCGGACTCGAGACTTTGGGTGGTCGCCGCGCCCCCGTGGACCGGCTGATTCGGGTCTAATCTACCCGCAGATGAATCTGACATCAAACGCGATTTGACAAAATCGAATCCGATGGACTCGCATTGCGACTCAGCAGCCGGTCTTCGCGTTATTTGGCGGTAGTTCAAAGCTGAATTGAGCCGATGATTTCGAGGCGAGGTCGTAAAAAAATACGCCCCCGGTTGCATCCGGGAGCGCATGGCCTTGAACAGGGGCTTAGCGATCCTCGAAGCCGGTCAGCACGCCGACGGCGTTGATGCCGATCTCTTCCACGGCGTAGCCGCCTTCCATGACGAACAACGTCGGCAGGCCGAGCTTGGCGATGCGGCGACCGATCTTGGGGTAGTCGACGCTCTTCAGCTTGAACTGGCTGATCGGGTCCTTCTCGAAAGTGTCGACGCCGAGCGAGACGATGACGACATCGGGGGCGTAGGCCGCGAGCCTGGCGCAGGCGTCCTCCAGCGACGCGCTCCAGCCGTCCCAATCGGTGCCGAAAGGCATCGGGTAATTGATGTTGAAGCCTTCGCCTTCGCCTTCGCCGCGCTCGTCGGCATGGCCGAGGAAGAACGGATACTCGACCATCGGATCGCCATGCAGGTTGAGCACCTGGACGTCGCCGCGGCGATAGAAGATTTCCTGCGTGCCGTTGCCGTGATGGTAATCGACATCGAGGATCGAAACGCGCTTCGCGCCCTGGTCGCGGAACCATTGCGCGACGACGGCAGCGTTGTTGATGAAGCAATAGCCTCCCATAAAGGCGCCGCCCGCATGGTGGCCTGGCGGACGGCAGAGCGCGAAGGCGCTGCGCTCGCTGTCCTTGACCAAAGCGGCGGCGGTCAGCGCCACATCATAGGACGACTTGATCGCCGCCCAGGTGCCTTCGACGAAGGTGGCGCCGGCATCGAAGGAGTAATAGCCGAGCAAGGCATCGATGCGCTTCGGCGGCACGTCGCCGCGCAGGCCGCGCGTCGGCCAGGTGAAGCCCATGGCCGATCCGGTGAAGCCGGCGGCGACCCATTCCGGCCACACCGTAGGCAGGAAGTCGATGTAGGGAGCTTCATGCACACGTTTCGCGGCGGCGAGGTCATGCTCGGTCGGTCCGATGATCGGGCCGAGTTTCTCGCTCTCCACCCGCGCCTTGATGAATTGCGCCCGCGACGGCTTCTCGAAACCCGGCACGATCGCCGACGTAACCAGTTCCATCTGGCCTGAATGGCCGGCATGAAGTGGCGAATAGACAGTTTTCATGGAAACTCCCTTGGAAGTGCGAAATCGATTGGAAGTACGAAATCACTCGAGATTGAGATGGGGGCTGACCAGGGCGAGCCACATGGTTTCCACATCGTCCTCGATGAGGTCGTAGGTCCTGCGGTCTCTCTTCAGCCCGACAAGCCGGCAGACATGGCCGACTTCCATCATCAGCACGCCGAGCCGACTGGCGATCTTGTCCTCAAGCGCCGGATTCACATGCTGCAGCCACGCGGCGTAAAGGGCGATGATCTCTTTGTCATATTCGTCCTGGATAGGCCTCAGGTCGGCGTTGCCGGATATGGCCTCGATCACCGGCATCAGCGTGGCGTTTTCGAGATAGAGCCTCGATGTGTCGGCGAAGAGCTTGCGCACCTCGCGCCGAAACTCGTCACGGTTGGTCGGCCGAGGGACGTTGATGCGTTTCCGGATCACCTCGGGAAAAGACGACAGCCAGCGCCGGGCCAGGTCCAGAAGAATGGCTTCCTTGTTGGGAAAGTACTGATAGACCGAACCGACCGACAGGCCCGCGCGCTGCGCGATGGCGAGCGTCGTCGGCGTTCTGGTTCCTTGCTCTCGCGTCAGGATCAGGGCCGCATCGAGGATCCTGTCGACCACCTTGCTTGACCGTTGCTGCCGCGGCTGCTTGCGCGGTTCGAGCGCTATCCTGGTCTTGCGGTCGAGACTGCGCTTCACTGCTTGTCGCCCCCGTTCCCCGCTCGGCCTCGCCATCGGCGTGCGGTGCAGTCCACAGTACATTCTAAATCCGGCATGTTGACAAACGCGAATAATCAGTCGCATTCTTTATCCACGCTGTCTTCCACGATAACAAGGGGAATTTCGAAGACGGCGCATCGGCATCGATTTGTCCCACGGCGCTGTCCATGTGGAGCGGCGGCTCGTTGGATCTGGCGTTGCCGGTCCCTCAGCAAAATGTGGAGTCGCGATGTCGGTTGCGGATGGTGGTGCGGATCTTGTGGTCGTCAACGGCCGCGTGCTGACCATGGACAATGACAATCCCGCTGCCGAGGCCGTTGCCGTCAAAGACGGCGCCATCATCGCCATTGGCAGCCGCGCTTCCATCGAGGAGCTCAAAGGTCCGACGACAAAAGTCGTCGATGCGCAGGGCGGCTCCGTTCTGCCGGGGTTCATCGAAGCGCATATGCATCTGTTCGGCGGCGCGGCCGAACTCGACAACCTGCATCTGGCAGGCGTGCACGGCTTCGACGCGCTGCGCGACGCGATCCAGGATTTCGCGGCCAAGCGCCCGGACGCGAGGCTGCTGATCGGCGCCGGGGTCGACTACGCCATCCTGCCGGAGCCGGTGACGCGCCACGATCTCGACCGCATCATTCCCGATCGTCCCTTCGCCATGTCGGCTTCGGACCACCATACGATGTGGGCGAACACCAAGGCGCTGGAAGAGGCTGGCCTGCTGCATGGCAGGCAAGTAGGACAGGGCAACGAGATCGTCATGGGGGCCGACGGACTCGCCGCCGGCGAGCTGCGCGAAGGCGAGGCCTTCGGACCGGTCCTCGACCATTACGGGGCGAACCGGACGCGGCTTGGCCTGGAGGGCGCGGAGCCCGATCCTTATCCTTCGGCGAAGGAACTGGCTGCCGATCGCGACCTGATGCATCGCGGCCTCGAGTGGTGCGCCAAGCATGGCATCACGTCGATCCAGAACATGGACGGCAATCTCTACCAGCTCGAGCTGCTGGCCGGGCTGGAAAAGGAGGGGCGGCTGCTCTGCCGCACCAAGATCCCGTTCCACTTCAAGAACTTCATGAAGCTGGACATGCTGGAAAAGGCCTCGCGGATGGCCGCGGCCTATAATTCCGAATGGCTGACCTCCGGCATGGTCAAGGTCTTCTATGACGGCGTGCTGGATTCCTGGACGGCGGTGATGGTCGACGACTATGCCGACCGGCCCGGATGGCGCGGCGAGCCGCTGTTTTCGCCGGAACATTTCGCCGAGGTGGCGGTCGAGGCCGACAGGCGCGGCCTGCAGATCGCCGTGCATTCGATCGGCGACGGCGCGGTTCGTGCGGTGCTCGACGGCTATCAGGCGGCGCTGAGGAAGAACGGCCGCCGCGACAGCCGGCACCGCATCGAGCATATCGAGGTGATCACGGCCTCCGACGTGCCGCGCTTCGCCGAGCTTGGCGTGCTCGCCTCGATGCAGCCGGCGCATCCGCCGGGCGCGCTGAACTTCCCGCTGGAGCCGACGATCTCGCGCATCGGCCGCGACAAGTGGCCGTTGAGCTATGCCTGGCGCACCCTGAAGAACGCCGGCGCGCGCGTGGTGTTCGCGTCCGACTGGCCGGTTTCGCCGATCGATCCGATCCTGTCGATCCAGGCGGCAGTGATGCGCAAACCTTGGGCAGAAGGCATGCCGGACCAGAGCTTCTCGTTGCGGGAAGCCATCGAGGGTTACACGGTCGAGGGCGCCTATGCGGAGTTCAACGAGCATCGCAAGGGTCGCCTCAAAACCGGATATCTCGCCGACATCGTCGTCTTGTCGGCCGATATCGAGGCGACCGCGCCGGAAGCGCTGCACACCGTGCAACCGGTGACCACCATCTGCGGAGGGAGGATCACCTACCAGGCCTAACGATGGCATAGGAATTGCTTAATTGAATGGGGACTCGGGATCGAGTCACCGCTGCGCAGTTGCCAAGCCGACCGGCTTATGGTGACAATCAAACAGGAACACACCTGCCGACAAGAGCAGGCGCTCTCAATGGGGTAATCGTGCCGGAACAACCGGGTAAGAACGCGATCGAAGTTCGCGGTGTTCGCAAGGTCTTTGGTGCCGGCGAAAACCAGGTAGCCGCTCTCGACACGGTGTCAGTGTCGATCCGCGAGAATGAGTTTTTCACGCTGCTCGGCCCCTCCGGATGCGGAAAGACGACACTGCTGAGATTGATCGCCGGCTTCGATTTCCCAACCGCCGGCGAGATATTGCTGCATGGTCAGGACATCGCGCCGCTGCCGCCCTACAAACGCCCGGTCAACACCGTCTTCCAGAGCTACGCGCTCTTCCCCCATATGACGGTGGCGCAGAACATCGGCTTCGGGCTGGAGATGCTCGGCAAGCCGAAAGGAGAGACCGAAGCGCGGGTCGCCCAGATGCTGAAGCTGGTCAAGATGGAGGCGCTGAAGGCGCGCCGCACCAGCCAGATCTCGGGCGGCCAGCAGCAGCGCGTGGCGCTGGCCCGGGCGCTGGCGCCGCAGCCGAAAGTGCTCTTGCTCGACGAGCCGCTCTCGGCGCTGGACTACAAGCTGCGCAAGGAAATGCAGATCGAATTGAAGCGGCTGCAGAACGAGACCGGCATCACCTTCATCTTCGTCACCCACGACCAGGAAGAAGCGCTGACCATGTCCGACCGCATCGCGGTGATGTCGGCCGGCAAGATCCTGCAGGTCGGCACGCCGCGCGACATCTACGACCGGCCAGCCGAACGCTTCGTCGCCGACTTCATCGGCGAAACGAATTTTCTGCCTGGCACGGTGGTGTCGAAGCAGGCCGGCGTGGCGACGGTCAAGTTCGCCAGCAACGCGACGATCAGCGCCGGCTATCCGGAAGGCTTCAACCCGACCGGCGAAGTGACGCTGGTGGTGCGTCCCGAGCATGCCGATCTGGTTCCCGATCCGGCCAAGGGCACGATAACCGGCACGCTCTCCAACATCGTCTATTTCGGCACCGACACGCATTATCACGTCAAGCTCGACGGCGGCGACAATTTCATCGTGCGCCACCAGAACAGCCGCTCGTCGCCGGTCACTTATGAGACTGGTGCCAAGGTCGGCATCCAGTTCGAGGAGGACGCCGCTCGCGTCCTGAAAGACTGATGACGACAGCCGCACTCTCCCCAACCGTACCTTCCAAGGCCGCTTTGTTCGAAGCCCAGGCGGTGAAAACCAGCGCGCGGCGCAACCGGCTGCTGTCGCTGCCGGCGCTGATTATCATCGGCATTTTCGGCGTGCTGCCGCTGATCATCATCTGTGTCTACTCGTTCCTCGTCGCCGCGCCCTATGGCGGCGTGCAGTGGCAGTTCTCGACCGACGCCTATCTGAACTTCCTGTTCCAGCGCGACATTTTCGACGACACGCTGCAGTTCACGCCGGACTTTCTGATCATCTACCTGCGCTCCTTCCTGTTCGCGGTGGTGACGACGATCATCTGCCTGTTGCTTGGATTCCCGACCGCCTATTTCATGGCGACGCGGCCGCCGGCGCAGCGCAACTGGTGGGTGCTCCTGATCACCATCCCGTTCTGGTCGAACCTTTTGGTCCGCACGCTGGCGATCATGTTCATCATCCGCGACGAGGGGCTGATCAACAATGCGCTCCTGGCGCTCGGCGTGATCGATAAACCGATCACGATGCTTTACACCAACTTCGCCATCCAGCTCGGCCTCCTCTACGCATTCCTGCCGTTCATGGTGCTGCCGCTCTATTCGAGTCTGGAGAAGCTCGACTTCCGCTTGGTTGAGGCAGCCTACGATCTTTACGCGACGCGCCGGCAGGTGCTGTGGCGGGTGATCATTCCGCTGTCCAAGCCCGGCATCATCGCCGGCTGCCTGCTCGTCTTCATCCCGGCGCTCGGCGCCTACGTGACGCCGCTGATCCTGGGCGGCGGCGTGCACCTGATGATCGGCGATCTGATCGCGCAGCAATTCGGTTCGGGCCGCAACTGGCCGCTGGGATGCGCGCAGGCGCTGATCCTGATGGCGGCGGTGCTGGTGGCGCTGTTCTTCTATGTCCGCAACACGTCGGGGAAGGTGCAGCATGGCTGAGCCCCGCGTCATGGATATCAAGGACCAGCCGGGCTTCCGCTCGATCGCCATCATCTGCCTGCTGGTGCTCTATACACCGGTGCTGATCCTGATGATCTTCTCTTTGAACAGCGGCTCGCTGGTCACGCATTGGGAAGGCGTCACGCTCAAATGGTACGGCAGCGCATTCCTCAACGAGGAGTTCCACAGCGCTGCGAAAAACACGCTGATCATCTCGGTGACCGCGACGATTGTCTCGACTATCTGCGCAACGCTTGCGGCGATCGGCATGACGCGCGTGAAGCCATGGCGCGGGCTCGCCGCCGCTTTCATGATCATCAACCTGCCGCTGATGGTGCCGGAGATCATCACCGCGGTGGCGACGCTTTCCTTCTTCGCGCTGATCGCCGGCACGCTCGGTCTGAATTTCGGCATCGGCAATTTGATCCTGGCCCACACCGTGTTCTGCATCCCTTTTGCCTATATGCCGATCAGGGCGCGGCTCGAGGATATGGACCTGACGCTGGAATACGCGGCCGCCGATCTCTATGCGACGCCGTGGAACGCCTTCAAGCGGATCACCCTGCCGCTGTTGGTGCCCGGCATCATGTCGGGCGCGGCGCTGGCCTTCATCGTCTCCTTCGACGATTTCACCATCACCCAGCTCGTTGCCGGCCCCGGCCAGACGACGCTGCCCCTTTATATCTGGAACCAAATCCGGCGACCGATGACGCCGGAGATCAACGCCATCTCGACGATCCTGCTCCTGGTGTCGATCTTGTTCGTCTCGGTTTCGTTCCTGATCGCACGGCGACGCGCAAAATGATCCACGAGCTCCAACACAACAATGGGAAGGCAAGGAGAACATAAAATGTCTGGAAAACTGATGGCGGCCGTTTCCGCGGCCGTTCTGTTATGGGCAGTGCCGGCGCTCGCCGACGGCGAACTGCACATCTACAATTGGGGTGATTACACCAACCCCAAGCTGATCGAAAAATTCGAGAAGCAGTACAATGTCAAGGTGACGCTGGACGACTACGATTCCAACGAAACCATGCTGTCCAAGGTGCGCGCCGGCAATTCCGGCTACGACATCGTCGTGCCGTCGGACTACACTGTGAAGATCATGATCGAAGAGGGCCTGCTCGAAAAAACCGAGCCCAACGCGATGCCGAACGGCAAGAATATAGACCCGCGCTTCCTCAACATCTATTGGGACGCCGGTCGCCATTATACCGTGCCGTGGCAATTCGGCACGACCGCGTTCTCCGTCAATACGGACAAGTTCAAGGGCGACATCAACACGCTGGCTATCCTGTTCGACCCGCCGGATGAGCTGAAGGGCCAGATCAACGTGCTCGACGACGTCAACACCGTCATGCATGCGGCCGAGCGCTATGCCGGCGTGCCCCGCTGCGGCGCTGACAAGGCCAATTTGAAAAAGATCAACGACATACTGACGGCCGCCAAGCCATCCTGGAAGACCTTCAGCTACGATACGATCACCAAGATCACCTCCGGCGACGTCATCGTAACCGAGCAGTGGAATGGTGCTGCGTACCGCTCGCGCCAGAAGATCCCGGCGATCAAATATGCCTATCCGAAGGAAGGCATCGAGGGCTGGATGGACAATGTTGCGGTGCTGAAGGGCGCCAAGAACCTCGAAAACGCGAAGCTGTTCCAGGACTTCGTCATGGCGCCTGAGAACGCGGCGCTGATCTCCGAGTTTGCCGGTTACGACAACGGCATCGCCGGCAGCCATAAATTCCTGCCGGCTGAGTTCGCCAACTCGCCGGAAATCAGCCCGCCGGCCGGCTCGCCGACGCCGGAATTCGTGCCGCCGTGCCCGCCGGATGTGGTGGAGATCTACAACAAGATCTGGACCAACCTGCGCAAATAAAACAGCGCGACGTATGAAAGGAGGGGAGGCTCCGGCCTCCCTTTCTTGTGACTGTTTCTATGCATGTCATTCTGGGACCGCTCGCATATTTTTGGGCGACATGCATCGGGAGGAAATCTTGTCGTCCTATCGCAACTCCGATCCGCGGCCGCCGATCATGCAGGGCTCGCCGCCCAGGCTGGTGCCGCCGAAGCTCGATTGGGACCGGCCGCCCTGGAACCGATGGGCCTTCCAGCACATCCGCGAATTCCTGCCGACCGTCGAGGTGTGGCGCGGCAGCGGCCATCGCCATCGCCTCGAGAGGGCGGAGGTGGATCTCGACGATCTGCCGGTGGCCGACAGCAACGGCGCGCCGACGACGCTTGCCGGCTTGCTTGACGAAACCTATGCCGACGGCTTCCTGGTGCTGAAGGACGGCAGGATCGCCTATGAGCGCTATTTCAACGGCATGGACGAGCGCACGCTGCATCTGTCGCAGTCGATGGCGAAGTCGGTCACCGGATCGGTGTGCGGCATCCTGGTTGGCCGCGGCCTGATCGATCCGGGCAGGCTGGTCACCGACTATCTGCCGGAGCTCGGCGAGACCGGCTGGGCCGGCGCCACCGTCCAGCATGTGCTCGACATGACGACGGGCGTGCGCTTTTCCGAGGAATACACCGACCGCTATTCCGAGATCGGTCAGGTCGATGTCGCGACCGGCTGGAAGCCGATCCCGCCGGGCAGCGACCCGGACTTCGCGTGGCCGTCGCACCTGTTCGAGCTGATCCTGCGGCTGAAGGACAGAGTGCGCCCGCATGGCGAAGCGTTCGAATACCGCTCGATCGAGACCGACGTGCTCGCCTTCATCATGGAACGGGTGAGCGGCAAGCGCCTGGCGCGGTTGGTCTCGGAAGAGCTCTGGCAGAAGCTCGGCGCCGACGAGAGCGCCTGCTTCACCGTCGATAGCGCCGGCTATGCGCTGGCCGATGGCGGCTTCAATGCGACGCTGCGCGATTATGGCCGCTTCGGGCAACTGATCCTCGACAATGGCGGCGGCGTGATCCCGGCCGACTGGATCGAGGCGACACGCAGCGGCAAGCACGGGCCGAATTTCAGCCCGAGCCTTCCCGACGGCAGCTACCGCAACCAGTTCTGGATCGAGGATTCGCGCTCACGCTCGCTGATGTGCCGCGGCGTGTTCGGCCAATTGATCCACATGAGCTGGGAACACAGGATGGTCGTTGTGAAGCTTTCGAGCTATCCGGATTTCGTCAATTCCGCCTATTCGGTGGCGACGCAGAAGGCGGTGCATGCCATTGCCGCCGCGCTGACCTGAAACCGCAAAACAAGATCCGGGAGAGCATCATGAGCGGCAAGACCGCGTTCGAGGCCAGATACGGCTTTGCCCGCAAGGATGTGCGGCTCGACAATTGGCGGCTTTCGCCGTTCAACCGATGGTCGTTCCAGAATGTCGGCGAGCTGGTGCCGAGCGCGCATATCGCGGCGGCGCCCGCCGGCGAGAGCCAAGCGAAATCGCTCGGCGCATTGCTTGAGGAAAAGATATCGCTCGCCGGTGGCAGCGAGACCGTCGAGAGCTTTCTGAAGCGTTCCGATACGGACGGGCTGACGATCCTGAAGGCCGGCAAGCCTGTCGGCGACTGGTCGGCGCCGCATATGCCGCTCGGAGCGCGCCACATCATCTTTTCGATCAGCAAGTCGGTGACGGCGATCCTCGCAGGCATACTGGAAGGCGAGGGGTTGTTCGACCCCAACGCGCCGGTAACGCACTACATCCCTGAAGCCAAGGGCTCAGCCTATGGCGACGCGAGCGTGCGCAACGTGCTCGACATGACGGTGAGCCTCGATTTCGAGGAAGCCTATCTCGATCCGGAAAGCGCCTTCGCCCGCTACCGCCGCTCGACGCTGTGGAACCCCGGCGGCGGGTCCGAGAGCCTCACGGCCTTCTTGATGACGATCCAGCGGCTCGCCGAGCCGCATGGCCAGACCTATCGCTATCGCTCACCCAATTCCGACGTGCTCGGCATCCTGATCGAGCGCGCCTCCGGCAGGCGTGTCAGCGACCTGCTCAGGGAGAAACTGTGGCAGCCGCTCGGTGCTGGAAGCGAAATGTCGGTGACCGTCGACATGGAAGGCACGGCGCGCACCGCCGGCGGCATGTCGATGACGCCGCGCGACCTTGCCCGCATCGGCGAGATGATGCGGCAGGGCGGCACGGCTAATGGCCGCCGCATCGTGCCGGAAGCCTGGGTGCGCGATACGGTCGCCACCGGCGGCAGCTTTGAGGCCTGGCAACGCGGCACGATGGCGTTCCTGTTCCCGAAGGGACGCTACCGCAACAAATGGTATCAGACCGGCCACGACAGCGGCGCCTTCTGCGGCATCGGCATTCACGGCCAGTGGCTTTACGTCAATCCGAAGACAGACATGGTCATCGCCAAGATGTCGTCACAACCGGAACCGGTGGACGATAAGCTGGATGGGGACATCGTGGCGTTCTTCGAAGCGTTGAGCGGCATGGTTTGAGCCGACCAGAGGCTGGTTCCAACAGCTGTTTTCTGTGGACCTTCGGCGCGTGATGAAACCGTTGCGGTTGGCGTAGCGGTTCTCCCGGCCTATGGTCGCCGCTCTTTTCCGCAGGGACGAGCATGGCATCGGACATCAAGCGCATCGCAGCAATCATCGCGGCCGAGATCGGCGCGCGGCCGGAACAGGCCGCGGCGGCAATCGGGCTGCTCGACGAAGGCGCGACAGTCCCCTTCGTGGCACGCTACCGCAAGGAGGTCACCGGCGGGCTCGACGACACGCAGTTGCGCGACCTTTCCGAGCGCCTCGCCTATCTGCGCGAGCTCGACGCACGGCGCGAGACGATCGTCAGCTCGATCCGAGAGCAGGGCAAGCTGACCGAGGAGCTGGAAGCCAAGATCGCTGGGGCCGCCACAAAGGCGGAGCTCGAGGACATCTATCTGCCCTATAAGCCGAAGCGGCGCACCAAGGCCGAAATCGCCAAGGAGCGTGGGCTTGGGCCGCTCGCGGAGGCGATCCTCGCCGATCGCTCGAAAATTCCGGCCGAGCTTGCGCTCGCCTATGTCACGGAAGAGGTGGCTGACGCCAAGGCGGCGCTTGAAGGCGCACGCGACATCCTGTCGGAGCAGTTCGCCGAAAATGCGGATCTGGTCGGCAAGCTGCGCGCCTATATGAAGGAACGCGCCTTCCTGCGCGCAAAAGTCGTCGACGGCAAGCAGGAGGCCGGCGCGAAATTCTCCGACTATTTCGACCATGTCGAGCGCTGGTCTGGCGTGCCCAGCCACCGTGCCTTGGCCATGCTGCGCGGCCGCAATGAAGAGGTGCTGTCGCTCGACATCGAGGTCGATGCGGACGATCAATCGCCGGTGAAGCCGGTCGAGCGCATGATCGCCAACGCCTATGCGATCGGCGCGACGCTGCCCGGCGATAAATGGCTGATGGAGGTAGCCGGTTGGACCTGGCGGATAAAACTGTCGCTGCATCTGACGCTCGATTTGATGCGCGACCTGCGCGAGCGGGCCGAGGAAGAAGCGATCCATGTCTTTGCCCGCAACCTGAAGGATCTTTTGCTCGCGGCGCCTGCCGGCTCGCGGCCGACCATGGGCCTCGACCCGGGCATCCGCACCGGCGTCAAGGTGGCGGTGGTCGACGGCACCGGCAAACTTGTGGCGACGACGACCGTGTATCCGTTCCCGCCGAAGAACGACGTGCGCGGCACGCAGGCCGAACTCGCGGCCCTCATCCGCCAGCACAAGGTCGAGCTGATCTCGATCGGCAACGGCACCGGCAGCCGCGAGACGGAAAAGCTGGTCGCCGACATGTTGTCCGACCTGCCGGCAGGCGCCGGGCCAAAGCCGCTCAAGGTGATCGTCAGCGAGGCTGGCGCCTCGGTCTATTCGGCCTCGGCGACGGCAGCGGCGGAATTCCCGGGCCTGGATGTGTCGCTGCGCGGCGCGGTGTCGATCGCCAGACGCCTGCAGGACCCACTGGCCGAGCTGGTCAAGATCGAGCCGAAATCGATCGGCGTCGGCCAGTACCAGCATGATGTCGACCAGTACCGGCTCGGCCGTTCGCTGGAGGCAGTGGTCGAGGATGCGGTGAACGCCGTCGGCGTCGATCTCAACACGGCGTCGGCGCCGCTTTTGGCGCGCGTGTCGGGACTTGGGCCGTCGCTCGCCGAGGCGATCGTTGCGCATCGCGACGCGGCCGGGCCGTTTGCCACCCGTAAGGACCTGCTCAAGGTTGCGCGGCTCGGGCCGCGCGCGTTCGAGCAAAGTGCCGGGTTCCTGCGCATACCGAACGGGACAGAGCCGCTCGATGCGTCATCGGTGCATCCGGAAGCCTATGGCGTGGCGAAGAAGATCGTCGCCGCTTGCGGCCGCGATGTGCGCGCGCTGATGGGCGACAGCGCTGCGCTGAAGTCGCTCGACCCGCGCGTCTTCGTCGACGAGCGTTTCGGCCTGCCGACTGTGCGCGACATCATCGCCGAGCTGGAAAAACCCGGACGCGACCCGCGCCCCGGCTTCAAGACGGCGACCTTTGCCGAGGGCGTCGACGACATCAAGGACCTGAAGCCCGGCATGCTGCTCGAAGGCACCGTCACCAATGTCGCGGCTTTCGGCGCCTTCGTCGATATCGGCGTGCACCAGGACGGGCTGGTGCATGTCTCGCAACTGGCCGACCGCTTCATCAAGGACGCGCATGAAGTGGTGAAGGCCGGCGATGTCGTGAAGGTGCGGGTCGTCGATGTCGACATCAAGCGCAAGCGCATCGGCCTGTCGATGCGCAAGGATGGCGGCGAGGGTGGGGCGCCCCGTGGCGGCCAGCGGGACCACGGCGGCAGCAAGCCGGCGCCGCGCTCGCCAGCGCCGCAGCGCCAGCCGGAGCGGCCTCCGCAGGGCGCGTTCGGTGCGGCGCTCGCCGAGGCGATGAAGCGGAAGTAGCTACCACGCGAGTACTGCGGGCTCCTTGCCGATCTGGCCCAGCAGCCAGTCGCGAAAACTGGCGACCGGCGGGTGGCCGCGCTTGTCGTGCGGCACGACGAGGTAATAGGCGCTGTGGCTTTGCATCGGCGTGCCCGGCGCCGGCACCAGCTGGCCGCGCTGCAATTCGCCGGCAATCAGGATTTCCGGCAGCAGCGCCACGCCGAGGCCGGCCATGCAAGCCTGCGCGACCGTGCCGAACTGCTCGAACTGCATGCCGGGTCCGGTCGGCGCCTCGAGCCCCTGATGCTCGAACCATTCGCTCCAGGCGCCGGGGCGGGTTGCCATATGCAGCAACGGCAGACGGCTGATGTCGGCCGCTGTGGCGATGTCGCGGCTGGCCAAAAATTCGGGCGAAACCACCGGCATTACGGTCTCGCGCATCAAGAGCGTGCAATCGGCGTCCGGCCAGTCGGGCATGCCGTGATGGATGGCGGCATCCAGCCGCTCGCGGGCGAAGTCGAAGCGTCCGATGCGGGTGGCGAAGTTGATGGTGATATCGGGATGGCGGGCGACGAAATCCGGGATCAGCGGCATCAGCCAGCGTGTGCCGAAGGTCGGCAGGATGGCCAGGTTGAGAACGCCGCTATGCCGATTGCTCATCAATCCAAGCGCGGCGTCGCGCAATTGGCCAAGCGCCGAGCGCACCGCTTCGGCATAGATCTCGCCGGGCGGCGACAGCCGGACATTGCGGCTGTCGCGTTCGAACAGCCGGCGGCCGAACTGCTCTTCTAAGAGGCTGATCTGCCGGCTGACAGCCCCTTGCGTCAGGTCGAGCTCACGCGCGGCGGCGGTGAAGGAGCCGAGACGCGCAACCGCTTCGAAGGCGGCGAGGGCGGCGGTGTTGGGTAGAAGGCGGCGCTGGACATTCATGATCCATTACTAACGCTCATTGATCCGTGATGCAATTTCGTTTGATTTTTTGCACGCGGAGTCCGATAAGCCGGCCACCTCAACAATATGTCGGGAGATCGAGGCCATGGCCGCCGAGAAGAACGCCTTCGTGTGGAACGATCCTTTCCTGATCGAGGACCAGCTTTCCGAGGACGAGCGCATGGTGCGCGACGGCGCTGCCGCCTTCGCCGCCGACAAGCTGGCGCCGCGAATCGAGGAAGCCTATGCCGACGAGAAGACCGACCCGTCGATCTTCCGCGAGATGGGCGAAGCGGGCCTGCTCGGCATCACCATTCCGGAAGAATATGGCGGGCTGGGCGCCAACTATGTGACTTACGGGCTGGTGGCGCGCGAAGTCGAGCGCGTCGACTCCGGCTACCGCTCGATGATGAGCGTGCAATCCTCGCTGGTCATGTATCCGATCCATGCCTATGGCTCGGAAGCGCAGCGCAGGAAATACCTGCCGAAGCTGGCGTCGGGCGAATGGATCGGCTGTTTCGGGCTCACCGAGCCGGACGCCGGCTCCGATCCGGGCGGCATGAAGACGCGCGCCGAGAAGACGGCCAACGGCTACAGACTCTCCGGCTCCAAGATGTGGATCTCGAACGCGCCGATCGCCGACGTCTTCGTCGTGTGGGCGAAGCTGAAGGGCGACAGCGGCAAGGACGAGATCCGCGGCTTCGTGCTGGAAAAGGGCATGAAGGGGCTGTCGGCGCCGAAGATCGGCGGCAAGTTGTCGTTGCGGGCGTCAATCACCGGCGAGGTGGTGCTGGAAGGCGTCGAGGTCGGCGAAGACGCGTTGCTGCCCAACGCCAAGGGCCTCGGCGGTCCGTTCGGCTGCCTCAACCGGGCGCGCTACGGCATCTCCTGGGGAGCGATGGGCGCGGCCGAGGATTGCTGGCACCGGGCGCGGCAATACGGCCTCGACAGAAAACAGTTTGGCAAGCCGCTCGCCGGCACGCAATTGTTCCAGAAGAAGCTCGCCGATATGCAGACCGAGATCGCGCTCGGACTGCAGGGCTCGCTGCGCGTCGGCCGGCTGATGGACGAAGGCAAGATGGCGCCGGAAATGATCTCGATCGTCAAGCGCAACAATTGCGGCAAGGCGCTCGACATCGCCCGCCAGGCCCGCGACATGCATGGCGGCAACGGCATCCAGATCGGCTATCACGTGATGCGCCACGCGCAGAACCTGGAGACGGTCAACACCTACGAAGGCACGCATGATGTGCATGCGCTGATCCTCGGAAGGGCGCAGACTGGGCTGCAGGCGTTTTTCTAAACCGGTAAGGCTGCTTAAATTAGGTGCAGCGCAACATCTCTGCTTGGAGAATGGCCAGCATCTATGTCAGGGTTCGGCGAATTGAAACGCCGAACTCCGGGGCACCATGGCAATTCAGGCAGCCGTTCATCACCTGACCCATTACAAATATGACCGGCCGGTGGTGCTCGGTCCCCAGGTGATCAGGCTGCAGCCGGCGCCGCATTCTCGCACCAAGGTGCTCAGCCATTCGCTGAAGGTCGAGCCGGCAAACCACTTCGTCAACCTGCAGCAGGATCCCTACGGCAACTTCCTCGCCCGCTTCGTCTTCCCGGAGCCGGTGACGGAATTAAAGATCGAGGTCGACCTCGTCGCCGACATGACGGTCTATAACCCGTTCGACTTCTTCGTCGAGGAGAGCGCCGAGACTTTCCCGTTCGACTACCCGGAGGAGATCAGGGAAGACCTCGCCATCTACCGGGCGCCGGAGCCCGCCGGGCCGCTGTTGACGGCATTCCTTCGGACGATCGGCCGCAGCCCGACAAACACCGTCAATTTCCTGGTCGACCTCAATGCAAGGCTGCAGCGCGAGATCGCCTATATCGTGCGCATGGAGACGGGTGTTTATTCGCCCGAGGAGACATTGGCCGCCGGCAAGGGCTCGTGCCGGGATTCGAGCTGGCTGTTGGTGCAGATCCTGCGCAATCTGGGCGTCGCCGCGCGCTTCGTCTCCGGCTATCTGATCCAGTTGAAGCCGGATCTCGTCTCGCTCGACGGACCGCCAGGGACCGCTGTCGACTTCACCGACCTGCATGCCTGGTGCGAGGTCTATATTCCGGGCGCCGGCTGGATCGGCTTCGACCCGACCTCCGGCCTGCTCACCGGCGAAAGCCATGTGCCGCTTGCCGCGACGCCGCATTTCCGCAATGCCGCGCCGATCTCAGGCATGGCGAGCTTCGCCAATGTCGATTTCAACTTCGACATGCGGGTCGACCGCATCGCCGAGCATCCGCGCATCACCAAGCCATTTTCGGACGAAAGCTGGGAGGCGCTCGATCGACTGGGCGAAAAGGTCGACGCGGTGCTGAAAGACGGCGACGTGCGGCTCACCATGGGCGGCGAGCCGACGTTCGTGTCGATCGACGATTTCGAATCCGCGGAATGGAACACGGCGGCCGTCGGTCCGACCAAACGCGACAAGGCGGACCAGCTCATCCGCCGGCTGCGCGAGCGCTTTGCGCCGGGCGGCTTCCTGCATTACGGCCAGGGCAAGTGGTATCCGGGCGAGAGCCTGCCACGCTGGACCTTTTCGCTCTACTGGCGCACCGATGGCGAGCCGATCTGGCGCGATCCGTCGCTGATCGCGCGCGAGACGAGCAGCGCCGCCATAGGACCCGAACAGGCCGAAAGCCTGCTCACGGCGATCGCCGGCGAGCTCGGCATCGACAAGGCGATGGTCGGCGAGGCCTATGAGGATCCGGGCGAGTGGCTGCTCAAGGAAGGCAAGCTGCCGGACAATGTCGATCCGTCCAATTCGAAGCTGGAGGACCCGGAAGAGCGCAGCCGCATGGCGCGCGTCTTCGAGCGCGGCCTGACCAAGCCGTCAGGCTATGTGCTGCCGGTGCAGCGCTGGAACAGCCAGGCCGCTGGACAGCGCTGGCGCTCGGAAAAATGGAAGACCAGGCGCGGGCGCCTGTTTCTGGTGCCGGGCGACTCTCCAGTCGGCTACCGCTTGCCGCTCGGTACGTTGCCCTATGTTCCGCCGGCGCAATTCCCTTACATCGTGCCCGTCGACCCCTCAGTGCCACGTGGCCCGCTGCCGGCGCGCGCCGAAATCCTGCCGGAAGCTCCAGGCGGAGGCGCCGACGAAATGGCGCGTCAGCAGGCTGAGGCCTCCTTCACTGCCGCCACGGCCCAACAGGACCGGGTCGAGCAGCGACTGACCGAGATCGGCGGCGCGGTGCGGACCGCACTCACCGTCGAGCCGCGCGACGGCAGGCTCTGCGTGTTCATGCCGCCGGTCGAGGCGCTGGAGGATTATCTCGAACTGGTGGCGGCGGCGGAAAATGCTGCCAAGGCCATCGGGTTGCCGGTGCATATCGAGGGCTATGCTCCGCCGCACGACCCGCGCCTCAACGTCATCCGCGTCGCGCCCGATCCCGGCGTGATCGAGGTCAACATCCATCCGGCCGCCAACTGGCAGGAATGCGTTGCCACCACCACGGCCATCTACGAGGAAGCGCGGCAATCGCGGCTCGGCACCGACAAGTTCATGATCGACGGCCGCCACACCGGCACCGGCGGCGGCAATCATGTCGTGGTCGGCGGCGCGACGCCCAATGACAGCCCGTTCCTGCGCCGGCCAGACCTTCTGAAGAGCCTGGTGCTGCAATGGCAGCGGCATCCGTCCCTGTCCTACCTGTTTTCGGGCCTGTTCATCGGCCCGACCAGCCAGGCGCCGCGCATCGACGAGGCGCGGCACGATTCGCTCTATGAGCTCGAGATCGCGCTGGCGCAGGTGCCGCATCCCGAGAAGGGCGAGGCGCCCTTGCCGTGGCTGGTCGACCGGCTGTTCCGCAATCTCTTGACCGACGTGACCGGCAATACGCACCGTTCCGAAATCTGCATCGACAAACTGTTCTCGCCGGATGGCCCGACCGGCCGGCTCGGGCTGGTTGAGTTCCGCGGCTTCGAGATGCCGCCCAATGCGCGCATGAGCCTCGCACAGCAATTGCTGGTCCGCGCGATCGTCGCCCGCGCCTGGAGGAACCCGCTCGACGGACGCTTCGTGCGCTGGGGCACCTCGCTGCACGACCGTTTCATGCTGCCGCACTACGTCTGGGCGGATTTCCTCGACGTGCTGGAGGATCTGAAGCTGAACGGCTTCGATTTCCGCCCCGAATGGTTCGCGGCCCAGCTCGAATTCCGTTTCCCGTTCTGCGGCGAGGTCCAACATGCCGGCGTCAAGCTGGAGTTGAGGCAGGCGCTAGAGCCGTGGCATGTGATGGGCGAGCAGGGCGCTATCGGCGGCACGGTCCGCTTCGTCGATTCCTCGGTCGAGCGGCTGCAGGTGCGAACCGAAGGCCTCAATCCGGAGCGTCACGCCATCGTCTGCAACGGCCGCCTCGTGCCGATGAAGGTCACCGACAATCGCGAGGTCGCGGTGGCCGGCGTTCGCTTCAAGGCCTGGCAGCCGGCGTCGGGCCTGCATCCGGCACTGCGGGTCAACACGCCGCTGGTCTTCGACATCTATGACCGCTGGTCGGGCCGCTCGGTCGGCGGCTGCGTCTACCATGTCGCGCATCCGGGCGGCCGCAACTACGACACCTTCCCAGTCAACGGCAACGAGGCCGAGGCGCGACGGCTTGCCCGGTTCGAACCGCGCGGCCACACGCCGGGCGGCTATGTGCTGCGTGACGAAGAAGCTGCTGAAGAGTTCCCCATGACCCTTGACCTCAGGCAGCCGGCGAGATTCTGATCGACAATGGCCAAGGGGAATCAGAGACGGGCGGGCGGCAGGCCGCGGGCGCCGAGCCTGCTGGAACGCTACCGACCGATCGAAGGCGTCGTCGACGAGATGGTCGACGCGGCCGGCAGCCCGCGCCCGGCCTGGCGCTCCTTCATCGACGCGCTCAACGATCTCGGGGCGGATCGGCTCGGGCAGCGGTTTGCCCGCGCCGACCAGTATCTGCGCGATGCCGGCGTCTATTACCGTGTCTATGAGCAGGCTGGCGCCAATGAGCGGGAGTGGCCGCTCGCGCATGTCCCGCTGCTGATCGACGAGAAGGAATGGGCCGAGATCAGCGCCGGCCTCGTCCAGCGCGCCGACCTGTTCGAGGCGATCCTGTCCGACATTTACGGGCCGAACCGGTTGGTCGAGAAAGGCATTCTGCCGGCCGGCCTGATTGCAGCCAGCCCGGAATATCTGCGCCCGATAGCCGGCGTCCGGCCGGCCAACGGGCATTTTCTGCATATGGTCGCCTTCGAGCTCGGCCGTGGCCCGGACGGCCGCTGGTGGGTGCTGGGCGATCGCACCCAGGCGCCGTCGGGCGCAGGCTTCGCGCTGGAGAACCGCGTCGCCACAACGCGTGCGCTGTCGGATATCTATGGCGAGATGCATGTGCATCGGCTTGCCGGCTTTTTCCGCCGCTTCCGCGACGCGCTGAACGCTATGGCAAGGGAGTCGGGCGGCCGCGTCGCCATCCTGACGCCGGGACCGCTCAACGAAACCTATTACGAGCACGCCTATATCGCCCGCTATCTGGGCATCATGCTGCTCGAGGGCGAGGACCTGACCGTTTCCGGCGGCAGGCTGATGGTGCGAACCGTTTCCGGCCTGATGCCGATCGGCGTCCTGTGGCGGAGGCTCGATGCCGCTTTCGCCGATCCGCTGGAGCTCAGGCCGGACTCGCAGATCGGCACACCGGGATTGGTCGAGGCAATCCGGCGCGGCTCCGTATCGGCCGTCAATGCGCTGGGTTCGGGCCTGATGGAGACGCGGGCATTGCTGTCGTTCCTGCCCAGGATCGCGCGAGAACTGCAAGGTGACAATCTCAAGCTGCCGAGCATCGCCACCTGGTGGTGCGGGCAAGAGGCGGAGCGCGCGCATGTGCTGGCCAATATCGACCGCATGGTGGTCGGCCCGGCGCTCTCGACCCGGCTTGCCTTCGAGGACGATGGCGCGACCCGGCTCGGATCGTCCCTTTCGGCCGGCGAGCGGGCCGAGCTCATCGCGCGCATCGAGGCGGACGGCGCCGGCTTCGTCGGCCAGGAAGCCGTGACGCTGTCGACCACGCCGGTGTTCGTCGACGGCTTGCTGGAGCCGCGGCCTGCCAGCCTGCGCGTCTATCTGGCGCGCACGCCGGAAGGCTGGACGGTGATGCCCGGCGGCTTCGCCCGTGTCGGATTTTCGCTCGACCCGACTGCGATTGCCATGCAGCGCGGCGGCCAGGCGGCGGATGTCTGGGTGGTCAGCGACAGGCCGGTCGAGCGCGAGACATTGTTGCCGCAGGAGCATGACGGCTTCACCCGCACCATGCCGGGCAGCCTGCCCAGCCGCGCGGCCGAGAACCTGACCTGGCTCGGACGCTATATCGAGCGCTCCGAAGACACGGTGCGCGTGCTGCGCGCCTATCACGTGCGGCTTGCCGAGACGTCCGATCCGGATATGCCGCTGCTCGCCGATATCAGGGACTATCTGGAACCGTTCGGCATCGACGTCGAAACGGCGATACCACCGGGGTTGATCGGCACTTTGGACAGCGCGGTCTACAGCGCCGGCCAGATTCGCGACCGCTTCTCTCCCGATGGCTGGCTGGCGCTGAAGGATCTGTCCAAGACCATCCACAAATTCGCGGAGACGGTCGCGCCCGGAGACGACGCGACGCGGGCGATGACGGTGATGCTGCGCAAGCTTGCCGGCTTTTCCGGCCTGCTGCACGAGAACATGTACCGCTTCACCGGCTGGCGCTTCCTGGAGATCGGCCGCAGGCTGGAACGCGGCATCCAGATCGCGCGCACGCTCAGCCAGCTGACAAGGAATGAGGCGCCGGAAGGGGCGCTGGACATGATGCTGGAGATCGGCGACAGCGTCATGACCCATCGCCGGCAATATCCGGTGCAGGCCGGGCGGCACACGGTTATCGACCTGCTCGCGCTCGACCCGCTCAATCCTCGCTCGATCTTGTTCCAGCTGGAGCGGCTGAAGGCCGAGATCGGCATGCTGCCTTCGATCGGCGGCGAAGGGCACATGTCACCCGCCGCCAAGGAGATCCTGCGGCTCAACACGGCAATAGCCGTCATGGAGCCGTCGGACATGAGCGCCAAGGCGCTCGACGACCTCGCCGGCCAGATAGCCGATCTCTACAACAGCCTCTCCAGAGCCTATTTCGGTTAGAGCATCTCCAGCGAAAAGGATCGCCTCCAATGCTCTATCTCTCTGTTTTTGCGCAATTCCGGACGCAAGGCTACGGCGAAGCCGCCGAGCCCAACCGCTGCGCATTTTTGCTGGAATTGCTGTAATGCTCTACGACATCAAACTCCATTTGCATTACGACTACGCCGCTGCCGCCGGCGGCGGACGGCACCAGGTGCGCGTCATGCCGCAGACGATCGCCGGAGTGCAGCGCGTGATCGCCGCCTCGCTGTCGTTCCAGCCGTCGCCGGCCGAGCGTGCCGATTTTTCCGATTTCTTCGGGAACAACGTCACCTCGATCGCTTTTCGCGACGCGCATGAGACGCTCGACATCCGCATGAGCGCGCGCGTGTCTGTCTCGCGGCCCGAGCCAGGTCTCGATGTCTCGCCCGATATAAGCGGGCTGAGGTCGGAGCTCGACCTGGTACGCTCGCTATTGCCGTCCGCGCCGCATCATTTCCTCGCCGCCAGCGACCATGCCGGCATCGATGCGGCGATCACGGCCTATGCGCGGGAAAGCCTGGCCGGCTCGGCGGTGGCAACGGCGGCCGATCTCTGCAACCGCATCCATCGCGATTTCACCTATGACGGCAAGGCAACCACGGTGCAGACGCGGGCAAGCGACGCCTTCGCGCTGAAACGCGGCGTCTGCCAGGATTTCTCGCATATCATGATCGCCGGCCTGCGCGGGCTTGGCATTCCCGCCGGTTATGTCAGCGGTTTTTTGCGCACGATCCCGCCCAAGGGCAAGCCTCGGCTCGAGGGCGCCGATGCCATGCATGCCTGGGTCAAGGCCTGGTGCGGACGCGATGCCGGCTGGCAGGAGTTCGACCCGACCAACGGCATGCGGGCGAGCAACGACCATATCACGGTTGGCTACGGCCGCGACTATTCCGACGTTGCGCCGATCGTCGGCGTGTTGAAGACCACCGGCGGCCAGGTCGGCGAGCAAGCGGTCGACGTCATTCCGGTGGCAGCCTGATCCGCGGGCGTCGATGACGCGCACCGCCGTTTGCATCCGGAACCAGTCATCGGCGAGCGGCTTTATCTACGGATAATTTCGCGGAGCCGGCATGTTGCAGCATTCACGATTGTCCTCGGACCGTTCAATGCGGAGCGAGGAAATAGTAAGGAACGGTGCGCAGGATTCGGCCGAGCGCGCGTCGCTCAGCTATGTCAGCGACACCGATCCCGGCGTCCGACGATTGAGAAAAGGCAAGGGATTTTCCTATGTCGGTCCGAACGGGCGCAAGGTCAGCGCGGAGACACTTGCCCGCATCAAGGCGATCGTCATTCCGCCGGCCTGGACGGATGTATGGATATCACCCGATCCGGACGGCCACATCCAGGCAACAGGCCGGGATCAGCGGGGCCGCAAGCAGTACCGTTATCACCCGCAATGGACCGAGGAACGCGACGGCGTCAAATATTCCAGCCTCGTTGCTTTCGCGCAAAGCCTGCCCACTCTCAGGCGGCAGATCGATGCCGATCTGCGCCGCCACGGGCTGCCGATGGAGCGCGTCGTCGCCTCTGTGGTTTGGTTGCTCGACAACACCATGATCCGCATCGGCAACGCGGCCTATGCGCGCGACAACAAGAGTTTCGGACTGACCACGCTGCGTGACCGCCATGTCGAGATCACGGGCTCCAGCCTGCGCTTCGCCTTCAAGGGCAAGTCGGGCAAGGAATGGAAGCTGAAGCTGGCCGATCGACGGATAGCCAAGGTCGTGCGCGGCGCCCAGGACCTGCCCGGACAGAAGCTGTTCCAATATCTCGACGAGGACGGCGACCGGCGGCCGGTGCGCTCGGAGGACGTCAACCGCTATATTCGCGAGGCCTCCGGCGCCGAATTCAGCTCAAGACATTTCCGCACCTGGGGCGGCACCATCCACGCCGCTTCGCTGTTTGCGCAGACCGAACTGCCGGAAAGCCAAGCGCTGCGGAAACGGGTGACAAACAGCGTCGTCGACAAGGTCGCCGAGCGGTTGGGCAACACCCGTGCCGTCTGTCGCAAATGCTACATCCACCCGCTGGTGTTCGAAGCGTGGAGCAACGGGCGCCTGCTCGACGAAATGGCCGAAGCCAATAAGCACAAGCGCGTCATACCCGGCCTCGACGAGGAAGAAACGCTGGTGCTCAGATGGCTGCAGGCGCGCGGCGCCTGACAGGCGGTTGCGGAGATCGTCAAGTCAGTGATCCCTCGATAAATTTTTTTATCGACCTAGTGTCGGGAAGGGTCCTAGTGTCGCGTCCTTTGATACGGAAAGGACCTGCCATGCTTTACGCCATCCTCTGCTACGCCTCCGAAGACGTCGTTTGCTCCTGGAGCAAGGAACAGGACGACGAGGTCATGGCAAAGCTCCTCAACGTGCAGGACAAATACGCCAAGGCGGGCCGGCTGGGGCCGGTGGCGCGCCTGTTGCCGACGACGGCGGCCACGACGCTGCGAAAGGTCAAAGGGGAATCGATCGTGCTCGACGGTCCGTTCGCCGAGACCAAGGAACAATTCCTCGGCTTCTACACGCTCGAATGCAACGATCTCGACGAAGCCGTCGAATTCGCGCGCGAGCTTTCCGAAGTCAATCCGAGCGGCGGTTCCTACGAGATCCGGCCGGTTTCGGTCTTCAATCCGACAAAGGTCGCGGTATGACGGAACTCGCCTGGATAAACGCCGCGATCAGCAATGCCCGCCCGCAGGCGATGGGCGCGCTGCTGCGCTACTTCCGCGACCTCGACGCCGCGGAAGAGGCTTTCCAGGACGCGTGCCTGAGGGCACTCAACAACTGGCCGAAGAACGGGCCGCCACGCGATCCCGCGGCTTGGCTGATCTTCGTCGGACGCAACAGCGGCATCGACGCCGTGCGCAAGCGCGCCAAGCAGGCGCCGATGCCGGAAGAGGACCAGATTTCCGATCTCGAGGATGCCGAAGGCGATATGGCCGAGCGGCTGGACGGCGCGCATTATCGCGACGATATCCTGCGGCTTCTGTTCATCTGCTGCCATCCGGATCTGCCGGCGACGCAGCAGATCGCGGTGGCGCTGCGCATCGTGTCCGGCCTCACCGTCAAGCAGATCGCGCGCGCCTTTCTCGTCGGCGAGAGCGCCATGGAACAGCGCATCACCCGCGCCAAGGCGCGCATTGCCGATGCCGGCGTGCCGTTCGAGACGCCGGGCGCGGTTGAGCGCTCGGAGCGGCTCGCCGCAGTCTCCGCAATGGTCTATCTGATCTTCAACGAGGGCTATTCGAGCAATGGCGGCGAGGCGCCCGCTCGCGCGCCGCTGTGCGAGGAGGCGATCCGGCTCGCCCGGCTGCTGCTCAGGCTGTTCCAGCAGGAACCTGAAATCATGGGGCTGACGGCGCTGCTGCTTCTCCAGCATGCGCGGGCACCGGCGCGTTTCGACGAAGACGGCGAGATCGTGCTGCTCGAGGACCAGGACCGCTCGCTCTGGAGCCGCAAGATGATCGACGAGGGCTTGGCGCTGGTCGACAAGGCGCTGCGCCACCGCAAGCCCGGCCCTTATCAGGTGCAGGCGGCGATCGCGGCGTTACATGCGCGGGCGGCGACGGCCGAGGATACCGACTGGACCGAGATCGACCTGCTCTATGGTCTGTTGGAGCAGATGCAGCCGTCGCCGGTGGTAACGCTCAACCGCGCCGTCGCGGTCAGCAAGGTGCGCGGCCCGGAAGCCGCACTTGCCATGATCGAGCCGCTGGAAGAGCGGCTGTCGGGCTATTTCCACTTCTTCGGGCTGAGGGGCGGGCTGCTGATGCAGCTTGGGCGCAATGACGAGGCGCGTGTCGCCTTCGACCGCGCCATCGCCCTGGCCAACACCGCGGCCGAGGCGGCGCATATCCGCATGCATATCGACCGGCTGATCAAGGAAAGCACTGAGAAGTCTTCCTTCCAAAAAGCGCGCTGATCCGGCTTCGCCGTCTGGCCCAATTTCGCAATCCGGCCTTGGACCATGCCGGGGTAGCGGTTTTCCCCCGAAACGCGTAATGCCACGCCATGAAAGCGCCCGGCTGTGCCCGACGGCACGGACATGGCGCATGGCTTCCACGCCCGTCCCATGAGCGGCGGGATATGAAAGGGACAAAAATGACGTTAGCGAAGGAAACCGCTTCACTTCTTGAGAAACTGGGCGTCGCCAAAGATGCGCTTTCGGGGGGCGACCTGATCGTGCGCAGCCCGGTGACGGGCGAACAGATCGCGGCGCTGAAGTCGATCTCGGCCGCCGACGCCGGCAAGGCCATCGATGCCGCGCACAAGGCTTTCCAGGCCTGGCGGCTGGTGCCGGGGCCAAAGCGCGGCGAGCTGGTGCGCCTGCTCGGCGAGGAGCTGCGCGCGCATAAGGACGAGCTTGGCCGGCTGGTGTCGATCGAGGTCGGCAAGATCCCCTCCGAGGGGCTGGGCGAAGTCCAGGAGATGATCGACATCTGCGATTTCGCCGTCGGCCTTTCCCGGCAACTCTATGGCCTCACCATCGCCACCGAGCGCCCCGGACACCGCATGATGGAGACCTGGCATCCGCTCGGCGTCGTCGGCGTGATCTCGGCCTTTAATTTCCCTGTCGCGGTATGGTCATGGAACGCGGCGCTTGCCTTCGTCTGCGGCGATGCGGTGGTATGGAAGCCGTCGGAAAAGACGCCGCTGACGGCGCTTGCCTGCGAGGCGATCTACAAGCGCGCCGCCAAGCGTTTCGGCGCGGACGCGCCGGTTGGACTGCTCCAGGTGCTGATCGGCGACCGCGCTGCCGGCGAGGTGCTGGTGGATCATCCGAAGGTGCCGCTGGTCTCGGCCACCGGCTCGACCCGCATGGGCCGCGAGGTCGGCCCCAGGCTCGCCAGGCGTTTTGCGCGCGCCGTGCTCGAGCTCGGCGGCAACAATGCCGGCATCGTCACGCCCACCGCCGATCTCGACATGGCGCTGCGGGCGATTGCCTTCGGCGCCATGGGCACGGCCGGCCAGCGTTGTACCACGCTGAGGCGCCTGTTCGTGCATGACAGCGTCTATGATGCGCTCTTGCCGCGGCTGAAGAAGGCTTATGAAACCGTCTCGGTCGGCAATCCGCTGGAGGGCAAGGCGCTGGTCGGTCCGCTGATCGACAAGGCGGCCTTCGATAACATGCAGAAGGCATTGAAGGAGGCTGAAGCGCATGGCGGCAAGGTGACCGGCGGCGCGCGCGTCGAGAACGGCCATCCGGACGCCTATTACGTGCATCCGGCACTGGTCGAAATGCCTGCCCAGGTCTCGCCGGTCACGGAAGAGACCTTCGCGCCGATCCTCTACGTGATGAAATATTCCGATTTCGACGAGGCGCTGGAACAGCACAATGCCGTGGGCGCCGGCCTGTCATCGTCGATCTTCACGCGCGACCTGCAGGAATCGGAGCGTTTCCTTGGCGTCGACGGTTCGGATTGCGGCATCGCCAACGTCAATATCGGCACTTCGGGCGCGGAGATCGGCGGGGCGTTCGGCGGCGAGAAGGAGACCGGCGGCGGCCGAGAGAGCGGCTCGGACGCCTGGAAGGCCTATATGCGCCGCGCCACCAACACGGTGAACTATTCCAAGGCGCTGCCGCTCGCGCAAGGCGTGTCGTTCGACATCGATTGAGGGACGAAGCGACGGGTCAGCTCTCACCCGCGAGCTGACCCGGCTCGACTATCGATCGGGCCATGCGGGCGGAAGGCGGTCGATTGCTCAGAAAGCCTTGCCGGTAGCCGGATCGAAGAGGCGGAGCGCGTCCGCATCGAAGACGAACGCGCATGGCTGACCCTTGGCGACGCGGGCGCGCGGCGGCAAGGTCGCCGTCAAGTTCTGCGCGCCGATCCGGGCCGTGGTGACCTGTTCGGGACCGGTCAGTTCGACGACGTCGATCTCGACCGGCAGCGACAGATCGGCGCCGCTGCCCGGCCCCAGCCGGAGCGCTTCCGGCCTCACCCCGACAATGACCTGAGCACCGTCGCGGCCTGCGTTGGCGTAGTGCGCCGGCAGCGCCAGCCGCGCATCCGTGCCGGCAATGGCGAGCTTGCCGTCCTCGACAAAAGCTTCCAGCATGTTCATCGCAGGCGCGCCGACGAAGCCTGCCACATAGAGCGTCGCCGGATGGTTGTAGATCTCTTCCGGCGTGCCGAGCTGCTCGACACGACCGTCGCGCATGACGGCGATGCGGGTCGCCAGCGTCATCGCCTCGATCTGGTCGTGGGTGACGTAGACGACCGTGGTGCGCAGCATCTCATGCAGGCGCTTCAGTTCGGTGCGCATCTCGAGCCGCAGCTTGGCGTCGAGGTTGGAGAGCGGTTCGTCGAACAGGAAGACCTGCGGCTTGCGCACCAAGGCCCTTCCGATGGCGACGCGCTGGCGCTGGCCGCCGGAGAGCTGCCCGGGCTTGCGGTCGAGCAGGTTCTCAATCTGCAAAAGCTTCGCCGCCTCGCGCACCGCCTTGTCGCGCTCGGCGACGGGAACCTTGCGCATCTCCAGCCCGAAGCCGATGTTGCGGCTCACCGTCAGGTTCGGATAGAGCGCGTAGGACTGGAAGACCATGGCGATGTCGCGGTTCTTCGGATGCACGCCAAGCACGGACCGGCCGCCGATCAACACGTCGCCGCTGGTCGCCTCGGCAAGACCAGCGATGATGTTGAGCAAGGTCGACTTGCCACAGCCGGAGGAGCCCAGCAGCACCAGGAACTCGCCGTTCTCGAGCGCGATGTCGATGCCTTTCAGCGTTTCGACGCTGCCGTAATTCTTGCGGATATCGCGGATTTCAAGCGCGCTCATGGATGGCTTCCTCGAAGAAAATCGGCCCGCCATAATCGCGGGGCAGGGTGGAAATGGCCCGCGATGCCACCTGAACAGCCGCTGCAAGGCAACGTGCCAGAGCGTGCTCCCGAGCAAGCGCCGCCAGAAAGGCGCCGTTGAAGACATCGCCGGCGCCGATAGTGTCGACGACGTTGACGCGTGGCGCGGTCGCATCGATGATCTGGCCGTCCGGGCCGATAGCGATCGCGCCCTCGGGTCCGCGCTTGACGACCACGGTCGCGGCTTTTTTCATGCCGTCGCGGATCTTGCGTGCCGCGTCCGTGGGATTCTTCAACCCCGCCAGCGTCGTCGTCTCGACCTCGTTGAAGAGCGCAAGCTCGCAACGCGACAGCCAGGCGCGCGCCGCGGCACAATTTTGCGCCGTCCAGCCATCCATCGGCCAGCCGGTGTCGAGCGCGACGGCGATGCGGTGTGCCTCCGCCCAATCGAAAAAAGCATCGTACTGGCGCGTGAGGTCGTCGGTCAGGAAGGAGCCGCAAAGCAGCGCGTAGCCGCCCGAAAGCCGCTTGCCGTCCAGAACCGAAAGCACGTCGTCGAGATTGAAGCGCGGCAGGTGACCGCGGGTGGTGAAGAAGGTGCGTTCGCCGTCCGGATGGGTCATGCCGACCGACAGCGTCGTGCCCTCCGTGTGGACCGGCCATCTCGCGGCGCGGCCCCCGAATGCCTCGCGCAGCCAGCGCCCGAACTGGTCGTCGCCAAGATTGGCGGCAATCTCGAAATCGATGCCCAGCGCCTGCCAGGCAAGCGCCGTGTTACCGGCCTGGCCGCCGACACGCAGGTCGTCGTGGTCGACGACGGTCTCCGTGCCCGCCTTCGGCCATGGCGCGACCGGCCCGACGATCAGGTCGACGTTGACGTTGCCGATCACCGCGAGCGGCCGCATCATTCGCTCCTGGTGATCTTGGTGGTGCGCACCGGCGTTCCGGCATTCTCGACGCGGGAATCGGCGAAGGCGATCATCAGGCTTTGCGCCACCGGCAGCATGGCAAAGATCGCCGCCAGTCCGGACGCGGGCTTGAACCTCAATGTGACGGCGCCTGCGACCGGCGGTTTGCCCGAAGCGTCGAAGACGATCAGCGGGGCCCCGGTCTCGACCACTGAAGTGGCCATGGCGGTGACGAGGTCGGCGGTCGGGTCGTTGCCGCGGAAGAGCACGACGCCAATGCTTGGGCCCAGCATCTCCATCGGCCCGTGGCGCAACTGACCGCCTTCGAGCGAGAAACAAGGCAGGCGCGACAGTTCGGTGAAGCCGAGCGCAAGGGCTTCAGCCACGCCTTGAAGCTTGCGGCCAGAAGTGACGATGGTCGTGACCATCCTGAGCGCCGCGAGCGCGGCATCGATCTCGACCGTCTGGGGCGCCTTGAGCCCGGCGAGCGCGCCGGCGGGATCGTCGCCTAGCGCAGTCAGGATGGCGAGATGCAGGGCGAAGGTCACGGTCAGGCTGCGGGTCGCGGCAAAGGCGAGCTCGCTACCGCCGGCGCCGACGAGGCAAGGCACCGTACGGCCAAGAAACGAGCCGGCCTCGAGCGTCAGACCGAAGGTCTCCGTGCGATCGCCGGTCTCGGCAAACCAGCGCAAGACCTCGGCGCTTTCGCCGGATTGAGAGGTGACGATCACCGTCTTGCCGGTCAGCGGCAGCGGCTGGCCGAGCTGCTCCGACAGCGGCAGCGCGATGGCGTCGATGCCGTGCGCGCGATAGAGCGGCTCGACTGCGCGGGCGACGGCATGCGAGGCGCCCATGCCGAGCAGGAGGAGCCTGCCGTTCTTGCTGATCGAGGCAGCGATCTCGGCAGCTACTTCTCGATTGCTGTCGAACGAGGCAAGCGCATCCTCATGCTGGCGCGCCATCTCGCGGTCGATCGCGACGAGCCCTGCCGGGCGTTTCTCTTGAGCAGTCATGATTATCCTTTCACTCCGCCGCTGGTGAGGCCCGAGATCAGCGCGCGTTGCATGACGAGGCCGATCAGCACCGGCGGCAAGGCCGCAAGCACGCCGGCGGTGGCGATCAGTCCGTAGTCGGAGATGCGGCCGCCGGCGAGATCGGCGATGGCGACGGTCAGCGTCTTTGCCCGCTGGTCCGAGGTGAAGAGCAGGGCGTAGAAGAACTCGTCCCAGGCAAGCAGCACGGCAAACAGCGCCGATGTCGCCACCACGGGCGCAGCCAGCGGCAAGGTGATGATGCGCCAGGTCTGGAGCAGCCCCGCTCCGTCGATCATGGCCGCCGCCTCGATCTCGCGCGGGATGGAATCGAAACCCGATTTCATCAGCCAGGTGGTGAAGGGCGCGAGGATCGTCAGATAGATCAGCGCCAGGCCGAAGACGTTGTTGAGTAGGCCGAGATAGGACAGGCCCATGTAAAGCGGTACGGAGAGGGCCACCGGCGGCAGCATGTAGGTGGCGATCACCATCGAAAGCGACCAGCCGACCGAAGGCGTTCGCGAAACGGCCCAGCCGGCTGGCACGGCAAGGACAACAGCGGCGAGCGTCGCCATGCCGGCGACCTCCAGGCTGTTGCGCAGCGATGCGGTGAAGGCGGCGCCGGCACTGTTCTCGACCCTCGATAGAAGCTGCGTGTAACGAGAGAAGTCGGCCGCCTGCGGCCACCAGCGCAGCGGCTTGGCGGCGAGGTCGGCGGCCGGCGATATGCTCATGACGAAGAGCCAGGCGAGCGGCGCCAGGACCACCGCGGCGAGCAGGATGGCGCAGGCATAGACGAAAGCGGTGAAGACAGGGCTCTTGCGTTCCATCAGGCCGCGCTCCCCGCGGTCTTCTTGACCAGCGTCGCATAGGCGACGGCGAGCACGGTGACGAGCAGGGTGACGATCAGCGCCAGCGAGGCGCCGGAGCCGGCGCGCTGGAAGGAGAAGGCTTCCTGGTAGACGAGGATCGACAGCGAGCGCGTGCTGTTGGCCGGGCCGCCGCGCGTCATGACCCAGATGATGTCGAAGACCTTGAAGGCCTCGATGGTGCGCAGCACCAGCGCCACCATCAGCGGGCCTGCAAGATAGGGCAGGATGACGAATCGGAAGCGGTTGAGCGGGCCGGCGCCGTCGACAAGTGCCGCGGCGGTGATGTCGCGCGGCACCGCCTGCAGGGCGGCGAGCGCAATCAGCGCGACCAGCGGGAAATTCTTCCAGCAGTCGGCGACGATCAGCGCCGCCAGGGCCGTTCCCGGCTCGCCTAGCCAGGAGCGGTAATCATCTATGATATGGAGCTGCGTCAGCGCCGCGTTCAGCGCGCCATATTCGGGATTGTAGATCAGCCGCCAGAGCGTCGCGTTGACGACGGTTGGCAGCGCCCAAGGCAGGATCATCAGCCCGCGCAGCACGGCGCGGCCGCGGAATTCCTGATTGAGCAGAAGGGCCGCAAGCACGCCGATCACCATCTCGGCGGTGACCGAGATAACCGCGAACCAGGTGGTGGTCGAGAGCGTGCGGGTGAAGTTCGAGCTGGTCAGCATCTTGGTATAGTTGTCGAAGCCGACGTAGTTGCCCGCCGTGCCGACCAGCTGGGCGCCGGTGAAGGAAAGCCTGAAGGTATCGACCAACGGCCAGCCGATGACGGCCACCATGATCATCAGAAGCGGCAGCATCAACAGCCACGCGCGCGTCGTCATCCAGGTGCCCGACATCAGAGCGCCTCTCTCCTGTCATCCGGCTAGAGCGGTTCACCGTTTCACGGAAACGGCGAACCGCTCTATCTCTTTGTTTTGACGCAATTCCGGACGGAAAACCGCTTCACACTTTTCCTGGAATTGCTCTAGAAATAGCACGGGCGGCGCTCGTGTATGAGGCCGCCCGCGTGGAGGAACGCCAGATCAGAGGCCGCTGTTTTCGGCAGCGGTCTTGAGCGCGTCTTCCGGCGTCGCCTGGCCGAGCAGCGATTCCTGGATCGCCTGCTGCAGCGCCGTCGACAGCTGCTGGTATTTCGGCGTGGTCGGGCGCGGATACATCGCGGCAAGACCGAGCTTGGCGGCGGCGATCAGTTCCTCCTGGCCCTTGGTGACGGCCGGATCGTCATAGGACGAAGCCCAGATCGGCAGCGACAGCTTGGCATACTGGTTCTGTGTCGCCTGCGAGGTCATGAACTCGATATATTTCCAGGCTTCGTCCTGGTGCTTCGACACCGCCGTCACGCCAAGGCCCATCGAGCCGTTGACGGCCGAGACCTCGCTGGTGCCGGCAACGCCCGGCGCCGGCACGACGCCGACCTTGCCCGCGACCTTGGAGTCCTTCGGATCGTTGGCCATGTTGTACATGTAGGTCCAGTTCAGCGCGAAAGCGGCATCGCCGTTCTCGAACACCTTGCGCACATCCTCTTCCAGGAATTCCTTGGAGTTCGGATTGGTCAGGCCCGACTTGTAGCTGTCGACCATGTATTTCAGCGCCGAGAGACCGCCGCCGTTCTGGAAGTCGGGCTTGCCGTCCTTGAGGAAGTCGCCGCCATAGGCGCTGACCAGCGTGGTGTAGTCGCAGATGGCGGCTTCGGCCTGCGACCAGCTCCAGGCGATCGGCGTCTTCAGCAAGCCCTTGTCCTGAATGAGCTTGGCCTGCTGGCCGAGTTCTTCCCAGGTCTTCGGCGGCGCCTTGATACCGGCCTTTTCCAGGATTTCCTTGTTGTAGAACAGGTATTTGGTGTCGAGAATCCACGGCATGCCATAGTACTTGCCGTCATACTGGACGGTGGTCCAGGCCCCGGGCAGAACGCCCTTCTTCATGTCATCGGTGATCTTCGACGAGACATCGACCAGCACCTTGTTGGTCGCGTATTCAGCCGGCCAGATGACGTCGAACAGCACCACGTCATAACCGCCGCCCGATCCTTGAGCGAGCACGGTCTTGTCGTGCAGGCCTTCATAGGGAACGAATTCGAGATTGATCTTGATGTCCGGATTGGCCTTGGTGAAGGCCTCCGTCATCGAGCGCACGTCGGCCTCGCTATAGGCGGCCTGCGCCATGAAGAGCGCGTTCAAGGTGGTTTCAGCGAAGGCGTGGGGGACGAGCAGCCCGCCAACGAACAACGCGCCCAGAAGTGTCTTACCGATCGATTTCAGCATTTGTCTTTCTCCCATTTTCGACGGCTGCGAGTGGGCGGCCAAGGCTGTGCCGCTTTCTCGAATTCGCATCGCGTCTGACCGGATCCATCCCAACGGCGTGCGGCGGAGCTCGAAAGCTTTTGCCGTCTTTTTTTAGAACCGCGCGGGTCTCACCTATTAAGTCAATTCGCTTGACTTAATTAGTCGATCAATCCTTTAATGGAGTCAAGAGGGGAAACGACGGTGCACGACATCAGCCCGATCCGCGCCAAAAGCGGCACCAACCAGGAGGGAACGAGCGCCCACAACCGGCGCGTCATGATCGAGGCGCTGCGGCTCAACGGCGCGCTTTCACGCGCCGACCTGGCGCGGGCGACACAGCTTACCAAGCAGGCGGTCTCCAACATCATCGAGGATCTCGAGCGCGATGGCCTGGTCGTGGCGCTGGATGCGGTGCGCAAGGGCAGGGGGCAGCCTTTCACGCCCTACCGGCTGGTTCCCGAAGGGGCCTTCGCCATCGGGCTGCAGATCGACCGGCATGTGACGCGCGTGGTGGTGGTCGATCTCGTCGGGAAGGTGATCGCACGCGCCGAGGCGGGGCTGCCGTTCGACGAGCCTTCGGCGGGCGTCAGGATCATCCTCGGCCTGGTCGACCGCGTCAGGCGCGAGCTGGCTTCCTTGTTTGCCCAGTCCGAGCGACGGCTGGTCGGACTGGGCGTCGCCATGCCGGGACCCTTCGGGCTGAAGAACCCCGACAACAAATGGATGATGCCTGCCTGGCAGCAATTTCCGCTGGTGGAGGCGCTTTCGGCCGGCACCGGGCTCGATGTCGGCCTGCAGAACGATGCGGCCGCCTGCGCGACGGCGGAGCGGATCGTCGGCGCGGCGCATGGCGTCGACCACGCCGTCTGCCTTTATGTCGGTTATGGCATAGCCGCCGGGCTGATCCTCAATGGCGAGCTCTACAGCGGCGGCAACGGCAATGCGGGCGAGGTCGGCATGGCGCTGCTTTCGCCGGCCGGCCCCGGTTCCACGCCGCTCGAACACCGTGCATCGCTGGCCTCGCTCTATCAGCATCTCGGCCTCGACCCTACCGAGAGGGGGCTTTACGAGACGCTTGGCGCACTGGCGCTTGCGCAGGATCCGCGGGTCATGGGCTGGGTCGAAAGAGCCGCGTCCGACCTGCGCTGGGGCGTGCATCTGATCGAAACGATCTTCGATCCGCAAACCGTCATCCTCACCTCCAGCGCGCCCGAAGCACTCGCCCGGCTCCTGCTTCGGGCCATGCATCCGCTGCTGCCGTCGATCGCGGATCGCCCGGTCCGGCGCCTGCCACGGCTGCAACTGGGTACCACCGATCCCTGGGCGATCGCGGTCGGCGCCGCGGCAGAGCCGATCAGCCGAACCTTCGATCCGCGTTTTTCCGCGATCCTGAAGGCCGGATAGAAGCGGTCGGCCCGTCGCCTGCGTCATGCTTGCGGCGAAAGCCGCGACGATGATGGCGAGCTTGACCGCCTGGGCGGCGCCCGCTGGCGCGGGTACCGGTCTTGCGCGGCGCCAGGCGGAGTCTTGACGGTCAGCGATTCTTCAGAGCTGAGATGCAGGCTTCGAAGGCCTCGTCGACGACGGCGAGCTTGGCTGCCTGGACGGCCATGTATTCGTCGAAGAAAGTCCTCGAAACCCACATCACGGAATGGCCGCGCTGGCCGATCCAGCCGATGCTGCCGAGCGCCTCGGCATCATACAGTTTGCGCGCCAGATGGGTGCGTGAGAGCTTCAGCCAGTGGGCGAATTCCCTGACCGAGATGACGCCGGTCGGTATCCTGTCGAGATGGACATCCTCAGGATCGATACCGGACATCAGCCAGTCCATGACGATGCCGCCGTTGTTTAGCCAGATAAACAATGAAAAAGTCTGCCCAGGCTCCCGCACTGCGCCGCTGGCTAGCAATCCATCGGCGATCAGAGGCTGCAGGATGGGCAGCATCTCGGGTCGCTCGAGGAAGTTTTCCAGCCGGTTCGCGCCATCTATGCGGTCGAGCGTTCTCAGATGCGCGTAAATCCAGCCGGTGAAGGTCTCTATGGTGCCCGCCGTGACCTGCAACGGATGGGCGCGGCCATCGCCGCTGGCCGAAATATATTCGGCGATGTTGTAGTGCAGCATCTCCTTGACGAAAGCCTCGGCGGTGTTGCGGCTGGCCACGGAATTGCGGCGCACGACCTCGATGAAACGCGCCATCGTCATGTCGGTACGGCGGTCGTTGGGATCGCGCCGGAAATGCAGAGCCAAGCCGACATGAGCGAGCAGCCAGCGCTGCTGGGTGGCAAACACGGCAGCCAGCCGCGGGCTCGTTTGATAAATATGGATGAGTGCTTTGGACTGCTCCTGGACACCGCGAAGCGCTGCCGGATGACGGGCGATTTCTGCGGCACTCAGCGGCATTTCCTACGGCACTCCATGCGATTCCAAGCAACGACAAATGAAGACTCCCAGTCTTCGCCGGTCGTGTCCAGTTGCCCATTGGAAAAACGAACGATCAGGCGGTGAATTCGCTGCTAACTCTTTGCATCGGTTCGGGAAAGCCGTCGGGCCCGCAGCTCCTGCGTTGAATTGACGAGTCCCGCCAGGCGAGCATAGGTTCCGCGCCATCGGGGCTGCGGGGAGTGCTTCCCGGGATGGGCTCCGTCCCTGGTGCGGATTCGCAGACAATCCTGCAGGATCCGCGCTTCGAGGATGCCGCATTCTGTCGGGCAGCGCGACGGTCTCCAATACATGCGCCTTGGCGTCGGCCGCGCCGGTCGGCGCCGATCGATAACGTATGGGTGACGAGGAATCCGCGCAGCCCTTTGCAGCCTGCGGAGGGCGGCCTATCCTGGTCGGTGATGGCCAACCCTGAGTGAAACGATGCCGAGAATAATCAGGACGCTGACCGCCAGCGAGGTGGAAACGCTTGTTGGCTGGGCAGCGGAGGAGGGCTGGAATCCGGGCACCGGCGATGCCGCGGCGTTTCGGGCGGTCGATCCGCAAGGGTTCATCGGCGCCTTTGTTGGCGGCGAGATGGCGGCCGGCATTTCGGCCGTCGCATACGGCTCGGGCTTCAGCTTTATCGGCCTCTACATATGCCGGCCCGACCGGCGTGGCGAAGGTCACGGCAAGGCGGTCTGGGACGCCGGCATGGCGCGTCTGGGCAACCGCATCATCGGCCTCGACGGGGTGGCCGAGCAGCAGGCGAACTACCGGCGTATGGGCTTCGTGCCTGCCTATGAGACCGTCCGCCACAGCGGCCGCCCCGCCGGCTTGCCCGAGGGCGGCAAAACAAAACCTGTGGCGGCCGGCGACATGGTCGAGATTTTCGCCTACGATCGCAAGTGCTTTCCAGCACTGCGCGAAACCTTCCTTGGCGAGTGGCTGCGGCCGCCGCGGATTGCGCGGCTCTCAGCCGGATCGGACGGCATTACCGGCTACGGCGTGGCGCGCCGCTGCAGGCAGGGTTTCAAGGTCGGGCCGCTGTTCGCAGATCGGACGGACCTGGCCTTGGCAATGCTGGCGGACCTGTCGGACGCAACTGCCGGCGAGGAATTGCATATCGACGTGCCGGCCGGCCAGGTTCAATACACCGCCATGCTGCAGGCCGCCGGCATGGTTCCGGGCTTCACGACGACACGCATGTACAAGGGCGGCAAGCCCGGCAACGACCAGTCGACGGTTTTCGGCGTCACGACGCTCGAGCTGGGGTGATCGCGTGCTGAGATCATTGTTTTGCCTGGCTGGTCCATGCGACATGGCTCCATGACGTGGTTGCCTTTGCCGAGCTGCGTTTCGGAGATTATCGAATGGCTGGAAGGACGGTTCTGATCGCCGGCGGCGCCGGAGGAATGGGTCTGGCGACCGGACTGCGTTTCGCCGCCGACGGCGAGCGGATCGTGCTCGCGGATCTTCCCGGCTCCAAGCTCGACGGCGCCGTGGCCAAGATTGCCGCGGCCGGGGCGGACGCGATCGGCTTGCCGCTCGATATCCGCTCCGTCGCTGCCTGCCGCGACGTGGTGGGCAAGGCCAGGGAGTGGGGCGGTGCGATCGACATTCTCGTCAACGCCGCCGGGGTCTGGCTCGAGGGACCGGCACGCGAGGTCGAGGAAGATCAGTGGGACCTGGTGCTGGACATCAATCTCAAGGGAGCCTTCTTCCTGATCTCGGCAGCCATACCGCATCTGTCGGTGGCGCAGGGCGTGATCGTCAACATTGCGTCCGACGCCGGCATCGTCGGCAACAACGGGGCTTCCGTCTATTGCGCCTCGAAGGGCGGACTGGTGCTCTTGACCAAGGCTCTCGCGCTGGAACTCGCCCCGCAAGGCATCAGGGTCAACGCCGTCTGTCCTGGCGACACGGCAACGCCGATGATCGAATATCAGGCCAAGACCTATGGCGCGGACGACCCCGACGGCTACAAGCGCCGGCTCCTGGGGCACTATCCGCAAGGGGACAAAGCAAGGTTCATCCAGGTGGAGGAGATTGCTTCCTTCATCCACTATCTGTGCCAGCCGGGCGCGGCGCCGATCACCGGGGCCGCGCTTTCGATCGATTTCGGCGTCAGCGCCGGCTATTGAGCCGGTTCGGTTCGTCGCGGCCGTGATTGGCCGCGCCGGCATGTCGGCGCCTGCATCCTGGAGGGAAAATGGTCGTGTTCCGCAAGTCCCGCATGGCACTGGTGACCGGCGCGGGCGCCGCCGACGGCATTGGCGTGGCGGTAGCGCGTGCGTTGGCCGAGGCCGGTGTTTCGGTCACCATCACCGCTTCGTCCGCACGCGTCGAGCAACGAGCGGCGGAACTGCGGGGCGAGGGGCTCGATGTCCGCGCTTTCGCGGCCGACCTGACGCTCTCGGGCGACGTCGATCGTTTACGCTCCGAGACCGGCGAGATCGACGTCCTCGTCAACAATGCCGGGATGGGCACCATCGCCCAGCCGGCGCTGCAGCGGCGATTTCTTGACCTCAGCGAAAGCGACTGGGACCGCGGCATCGATGTCAGCCTGAAGACCGCCTTTTTGAGCACGCGCGGCTTTCTGGCCGGCATGGTGCAGCGCGGCCATGGACGCGTCGTCAACATGGCATCGGTGACGGGACCTTACGTATCCAATGAAGGCGAGGCCGCCTACTCCGCGGCCAAGGCCGGCATGATCGGGCTGACGCATGCGCTTGCCCTGGAGGTCGGCCGCAGCGGCGTCACGGTCAATGCCGTGGCGCCGGGATGGATCGCGACGGGCGCCTCGACGCCTGAGGAGCTTGTCGCTGCCCGCAACACACCGCTTGGCCGTGCCGGCAGCCCCGAGGAAGTCGCGGCGGCCGTGCTGTTCCTGGCATCCGACGGAGCCAGTTATGTCAACGGCGCCGTTCTCGTCGTGGACGGCGGCAACATCCTGCAGGAACGCAAGGCATGACCGCGAGAGCGAAAGTCAAAATACAGGGACGCTCTGGTACTCAGGTCATAACAGGATGAAATGCGAACCCAGGAACACGAGGAACTGGCCGGTAATCAGAGGGACCCGCAAAATAGGGCCGCTCTCTGCGCTGTCCTGAACGGGTTGTCCGCGCACGCAAGGGTGCGCCTTTAGCACATTCCTCCAGATCGTGGGAAAGTCCGATCCCTTGCTTCTTTCGGCGTTGCACGTGTCGACAAGTCTCGCGACGGCATTTTTCATCGAGCGGAATTCACCTTAAGCGCCTGATCGCAAGACATATGACCAATTGTGGCAGGACGAATTTGATCTCGATCAATGCGTCGAAAAGGGAGCCGCTCACAGCGGTACCAATAGAGCATGATGTTCGCCCGAAAAGCGCTTCACACTTTTCGGCATCACGCCCTAGCCGGACAAAAGCATCATGATCGATGCCCAGGCCATCAGTGCCGTCGCGATCCAGCCCAGCATGATGATCGGCCAACCGGACGTGAAAGACCCCATAACCGATCGGCTTGAAGCCAGCAATATGACCACTATCATGAGCGGCACCGCGACGACGCCGTTTATGACGGCGCTCCAGAACAGCGCCTTCATCGGGCTGATGGGCAGATATTGGATGGCCAGTGCCGCCAGGATGCTTACCGCGATGACGCCATAGAAGCCGCGCGCATCGCCCGCCTTGCGCTCAAGCCCTTCCTGCCATCCCATGGCCTCCGCCAGCGCGTAAGCCGCCGAGCCCGCCAGGACGGGCACGCCGATCAATCCTACTCCCAGTATGCCGGCGGCAAAAAGCACGAAGGCGAAATCGCCCGCCAGTGGCTGCAGGGCGCTGGCGGCCTGTGCCGCAGTCTCGATGTGGGTGATACCAGCGGCATTCAGTGTTGCCGCGGTTGCGAGGATGATGAAATAGGACGTCGCATCCGAATAGAACATGCCGCTCCAGGTGTCCCAGCGCAACCGGCGCAGTTCAGTCCCCGATCCGGTCGCGTCTTCGATAAGGGGAGGACCGCCCTTCATCTCTTCGACCTCTTCGGAGGCCTGCCAGAAGAAGAGATAGGGGCTGATCGTCGTGCCGAAGATCGCCACCGCCACGGTGGAAGTCTCGGCGTTCATCGGCAATCTGGGCCACACGGTGCGAAGCGCCACCTCGCCCCAGGGCACATCGATCATGAAGAGCACCGCGGCATAGGCAAGAAGCGACAGCGTCAGCCATTTGAGGAAACCGACATAGCGATGGTATGGGACGAACACCTGCAGGACCAGCGTCGCGAATGTGAAGATCAGAGTGGCGATGTGTCGGCTCATGCCGGTTACGAGCTCTGCGACCTCGCCCATGGCAGCTATGTCGGCAGCGATGTTGAGCGTGTTCGCCACAACGAGCAGCGCAACGACGAAGACGACGACGAACGGTGGGAAGTGCGCCTTTATGTTGGCGGCAAGTCCCTTTCCCGTAACGCGGCCGATTCGGCCGCACATCGACTGGACTGCCGCCATCAGCGGGAAGCAGAGCGGCATCGTCCAAAGCATGTTGAGACCGAACTGGGCGCCTGCCTGCGAATAAGTCGCAATCCCGCTCGGATCGTCGTCGGCTACTCCGGTGATCAAACCGGGTCCGACGCGCGCAAGCGGATGTTCCCTCAGGCGGCCGAGCAAATTCCATGGCTTGCCGTGCCTGGGTACTTCGCTGATGTTGTCGTCGACGATACGCATAGGCCGCCCGGAAAAAGAGTCCGCGCACTGGTAATCCCGGTCGGTGCGACGATCTTTGACCTCGCTCAAAGCATGGAGAACAATGCGCATAGGATCGCAAGCGGGCCGGCGCCGGCTGCCATGTTCCGAGGTAGGCTGAAGACGCCTGAGCCCACCATGGAGCCGATCACGAGCGCTGTTGGAGAACCCAGCCGCAGCTTGGTCGACGCCGAATGAGGCTTGGCAGCCTTGACGCCGGTCAAATCCGGATCGGCGCGAGGCCGACCGCAAATCGCGCCCGCTAGTGCGTTTCACCGTTTCACGGAAACGACGAACGCCCTACCTCTTTGTTTTTTACGCAATTCCGGACGGAAAACCGCTCACACTTTTCCTGGAATTGCCTCTAGAGGAACTGCATGGCGCAATAACCCGCACTCGCGGCGGTCAAGGTCATGCCGGCCAGTGGCAGCCAGAATTTCACCGGCCCTGCCGCTATCGCCAGGCACAGGCGCCCAATGGCGTTGGCCATCAGGGCCGTCAGCACGGCATGCCCGATGGTTTCAATGGAAATCGAGCGCTTAGCCAGCCGCAGGGCGCTGAGCACCGAGGCGTCGACGTCAAAGCTACCCGCGATCGCGGAACTCGCCAGCAGACCCTGTTCCTGAAACCGCGAGGCCAACGCGGCGCTTGCCGTCGAGGCGAATGCGAACAGCAGCGCAAAGATCATCAGCGGGACAATTTCGAACGGATTTCGTGACGGAGCAGTACTGTCCTGTATGTGGCCCGCAATTGCCAATGCGGATGCTCCGCAGGCCGCAAATGCGACTGCTGCAAAAAGCGCCGGTATAGCGATGAATGCCGCTACGTCCGGCGCCAGCAACAGGACGACGAGGCAGACACGCAAGATGGAGACCATCGCGGCCAGCGAGGCCGCGCCTGACAGGGACAAGGAAGTGTTCGACGCGCTGGCAATACGAGCCAGTGACAAGGTGACAGCGGTTGATGACACCACGGCGCCGGCAAGCGCGCTCACAATCAAACCGCGAGCGTTTCCGAGGACACGCACGGCGACATAACCGGCGAACGAGATCGAGGCCATCAGCACCGTCAGCAGCCAGATCTCCCGCGGATTGAAGCCGCCCCACGGATCATACGCCCGGTCGGGCAGTAGAGGCAGGACTATGGCGCTCATCACTGCCAGGACCAAGGCCGAGCGAAGCTCGATCCAGGTGAGGCGCTTCAACAGGCCATGCAGGACTTCTCGGCTGGCCAGCAGCGCCGCCAGCGCTGCGCCGCCCGCGGCCGCAACGCGAAAATCGCCCGCGACGCATAGAGCGCCAAGCGTAAACACAGCCAAGCCCGCAATGACGGTCGTAACGCTGAAATCCTCATCATGCGCGGCTTCGCGCGCCTTGTACCATGCAAAGATGCCGGCGAAGGCAAGAAAGCCGGCGATCAACACGGAAATCGCGTTGAGCGCTTCGGCCAGCGCCGCGATGATGCCGCCGAGAAGCCCGGCAATGCCGAATGTCCGGATGCCCGCCGTGCGGCTCCGATCGGGCGCATCGCGCTCTCGCCAGCCGCGCTCCAATCCAACGAGGAGGCCCATCGCCAACGCGATAGCGAGTCGGGTTATGAGCGAGCCCATGGCAGCCCCTCAAGTCGGCTGCATGTGCAGCCAACCGGTTCGACTGGCAGTTGGCTTGGCACAGCTTCCGCACCACTTCGCCGCGGAAAGATTAGCCCTCCGACGCCTCGCGGCCCGCAACCTCCACGATGACGATGCTGAAGAACACATGAGGAAGATGTTGCGTGTCTGATCATGCGATCGGCTTTCGCGGGGAACGTCGCTTCAACGCCCGGATGGCCACCTTCATCGTCGTTCCGGTGGCTCTGTTTCTATGTTCGCGTGCCGGGCACCTTCGCGCATTGGGTTGGATCAAGTTTTTGCGCCCTGGATCTAGCCGCCCGCGTTGCTCACCAGCAGCGGAATAATCCGGTCGCTCTTGGCGACGGCGGGACGGCCGGAGCCGGCATAGGGAATGCCCAGCGCATCCCAGGTCTCGACCAGCGCATCCTGCAATTGGGCGATCAGCGCGTCCGAATGGAATGGCGTCGGCGTGATGCGCAGCCGCTCGGTGCCGCGCGGCACCGTCGGATAATTGATCGGTTGGATGTATATGCCGTGCACGCCAAGCAGCCGGTCGCTGGCCATCTTGCAAAGCTCGGGATCGCCGACCAGCACCGGCACGATATGCGTGGCCGATTCCATCACCGGCAACCCGGCGGCGGCAAGCACCTGCTTGGTTCTGGCCGCCTGGCGCTGCTGCGCGTCGCGCTCGGCCTGCGAGCGCTTGAGATGCCGGATCGAGGTGGTGGCGGCGGCCGCGATCGCCGGCGGCAGCGCGGTGGTGAAGATGAAGCCCGGCGCATAGGAGCGCACCGCGTCGATGACGGCGCTGGTGCCGGCGATGTAGCCGCCAAGCGTGCCGAAGGCCTTGGCCAGCGTGCCCTCGATGATATCGATGCGGTCGGCCAGGCCTTCGCGCTCAGTGATGCCGCCGCCGCGCGGTCCGTACATGCCCACCGCATGGACCTCATCGATATAGGTCATGGCGTTGTAGCGTTCGGCGAGCTCGACGATCTCTCTGATCGGCGCGATGTCGCCGTCCATCGAATAGACGCTTTCGAAGACGATCAGCTTGGCGCGCTCGCGCCCCGCCGCCTGCAAGAGGCTCTCTAGATGCGCGACGTCGTTGTGGCGGAAGATCTTCTTTTCCGCGCCCGAGCGCCGCACGCCTTCGATCATCGAGGCATGGTTGAGCTCGTCCGAGATGATCAGGCAGTTGGGCAGAAGCCTGGCGATGGTCGAGATCGAGGCCTCGTTGGAGACGAAGCCGGAGGTGAAGACCAGCGCTGCCTCCTTGTCATGCAGATCGGCGAGCTCCTGCTCGAGCTCGACCAGCGGGTTGGAGGTGCCGGAAATGTTGCGGGTGCCGCCGGCGCCCGAGCCCATCTTGCCGGCCGCGTTCTGCAAGGCGGCAATCACGTCCTCGTTCTGGCCCATGCCGAGATAGTCGTTGGAGCACCATACGGTGATTTCCTGGGCGCGGCCGTTGGAACGCCAGATGGCGCGCGGGAACTTGCCCACAATGCGCTCCAGGTCGGCGAAAACGCGATAGCGACGCTCGGCGTGGAGCTGGTCGATCGCATCTTCGAAGAACCGCTGATAGTTCATGTGGAGCTCCTGTGCGGGAAGTGACGCCGCGGACCCGACGCGCTCGACCCGCTGGGACGCCAACCTACGAAGCAGGGGAAGGCGCCGCTTTGAGCTATGTCAAATTGGCAGGCGCGCGGATGCCTCACGGTAGGCAGGTTCCCCGACATAATCCGTCCAAAACTGATCCAAATCAAAGCGTGCGACCCCATTTCAACCCACGCTGGCTGGATGTGGAATCCAATAGCAAGCGCTCCGTTTGGCCGCAGTCTCGAACTAGCCGTTCTGGACGAGGAAGGCTTGCACGCCGTAATATTTCCCTGCGAAAAGGATCGGGAGGGGTGGCGGAATGCCGTTACCGGCATTCGCGTCGATATCCGGCCGACCCACTGGCGCGACTGGGATTTGCCAAAAGACAGTACCGTTTCGGTTGGAAACATGTCTTAGAGCGGCAATTCCGGACGGAACCGCACCGAACTTTTCTTAATGTTTGGGCTCAGCGATCAAGGCCATTCGTACCAGATGCGAGAGGCTGCCGGCGCCCATCTTGCTCATGACATTGGCACGATGGATTTCGACCGTGCGCGGGCTGATGCCAAGATCATAGGCAATCGTCTTGTTCGGCAAGCCGGAGACGAGCCCGTCGAGCACCTGGCGCTCGCGCTCTGAAAGAGTGGCAAGGTTCTTCCGGATCTCCGTTGATTGCGGATGTGTCGCAATGGGCTGGCTGCGATTGTCCAAGGCGGAACGAATCGCATCAATGAGCACTTGGTCGTCGAACGGCTTTTCGATGAAGTCGGCGGCGCCCTCCTTCATCGCCTGGACGGCCAGCGCGACGTCGGCGTGCCCGGTCATCACGATCACCGGCACGCCAAGGCCACGGGTCTTCAGTTGCCGCAGAAACTCGATGCCGTCGATGCCAGGCATGCGCACGTCGGTAACGATGCAGCCCTCGAGCTCCTTCGGCTCTGTCGCCAGGAATGCGGTTGCCGATTCGTAGAGGCGCACGGCAAAGTCGGCTGTCGCAAGCAGGAAACCCAGCGACTTGCGAACGTCGACATCATCGTCGACGACATGAACGATATCACTGGCCACCAGCGACCTCTTCCTTTTCTACCGCGCGCAAAGTGAAGCGGAAGGCCGTTCCGCCATCAGGCATCGACTCCGCCCAAATATGACCACCATGCGACTCGACGATAGTGCGACAAATAGACAGTCCCACGCCCATTCCGTGCTTCTTCGTGGTAATGAAGGGCTGGAAGAGTTGGGCCGAGACCTCTGGCGCCAGCCCAGGCCCGGTGTCGATCACGCCGACTTCTGCCATCCTGTCATTTCGAGAGGTCGTAGAGACGCGCAACTCCCGGCGCGGCATGCCCTGCATAGCCTCCACGGCGTTTCTCATGAGATTGAGCAGCACCTGCTCGATCTGAATTCGATCGCTCAGAACCAGCTCGGCCGCCGGGTCGAGATCATATGTGACGCGTACGTCGGCCTCCCTCGCGCCGACCAGAGCGAGCGATGAGGCATCCTCGATAAGCGATGGCAGGTGTTCGACCTGGCGCTCGCTTTCACCCCTGGCAACGAAGTCCCTGAGACGACGAATGACGTCGCCAGCACGCAAGGCCTGTTCCGCGGCCTTTTCGACAGCCTCCCGCAACATAGCCGCGTTCTCGTCACTGCTTTTCTCGAGCAGGCGCCGGCTGCCCTTGAGGTAGTTCGTGATGGCCGTCAACGGCTGGTTTATCTCATGCGCCAATGTCGAGGCCATTTCGCCGAGCGCGGTGAAACGTGCCATGTGCAGCAATTCCTGTTGCTGCTCCTGCATTCTGGCTTCGGTTTTGTGGCGTTCCGTCAGGTCGCGACAGAAGCCGGTGAAGAAGCGGCCTGTTCCCGGATGCATTTCGCCGACAGCGAGCTCCATCGGAAAGATCGACCCGTCCTTGCGCATCCCGGTTACCGTGCGCCCTATCCCGATGATGCGCCGCTCACCGGTCGTCAGGTAACGCTGCATGTATGCATCATGCTCTTCCCTGTACGGTGAGGGCATCAGCAATTTGACGTTTTGACCGATGACCTCGCTGGCCTTGTAGCCGAACAATGTCTCCGCGGCGGTGCTGAAGGATTGGATATCGGCGCTCTCGTCGATGACGACCATGGCATCGGGCACCGTCGCCAGGATCGAACGCAGGTGATCCTCTCGCATCTGCAGCGCGGCGTTGGCGAAGGACAACTCGCTGACGTCCGTGCCTTGAACGAATATCGCCGTGATCCGGCCGTCCTTAGCCCTGATTGGCTGATAGACGAAGTCGAGGATGCGTTCTTCCGCAACGCCCGTTTCGACGTTCCGATAGACGACCTTGACGCTTCGGCCCACATAAGGTTCGCCGGTCTCATAGACGCGGTCCAGCAATTCGAAGAAGCCTTGGCCTTCGAGATCGGGAAAGGCTTCACGCATCGGTCTGCCAAGGATGTTTCGCTGGCCGACCATTCGCTCATAGGCGGCATTCGCCAGCTCGAACACGTGCCCGGGCTCGCTGAGCAAGGTCATGAAGCCCGGCGCCTGCTCGAACATCGATGCAAGCAGCGCACGTTCCGGCAATTCACCACCTCGCGACATGGCGGCAGGCGAAGCGGCCGCTTCGGCGATGGTTTCCGCGGAAGCTGGGTTCTTCTGGGTCACATCCATTCTGCATCTGAAGGAACACTGGCGATCGATGGTTTAGCACTCGCATAGGCATTCGCAAATATGGAGCTACCGGAGTTTGATCGGCATCAAGGTCATGCGCCTCGCCGAATGGCACTCATCAATCGATCATCATCTCCTGAAGGTGCCGCATGTCCTACAAATCGATTGTCGTCAACTTGGCCGTCGATGCGGATCCAGCGCCAATCGTGAAGCTTGCGGCAGAAATGGCGCATCGCTTTGATGCTCACCTTGTCGGTTTCGCTGCCGCGGACGTTCCGCCCTTGGTGGCCACGGGTGAAGGCCTGGTCTATGAAGGCGAGGTCATGCAGGTAAAACGGCAGGAGATCGAGAAGCGTCTTGCCGAGCTGCGCGATAGCTTTGAGAAGCTCGTCTCGCAGTCCATCAGCAGTGAGTGGAGACAGCATATTTGCGGTCCGACTCGCGCTTTGGGGCTGGCAGCCCGTTCAGCCGATCTCATCGTGACCGCCAATGGCAGCGATGATGTGTTCCGAGCCCTCGATGTAGGAGGCCTGGTGCTTGGGGCCGGTCGCCCGGTGCTGGTTGCGGCGGGCAATGCCGAACACCTGCTTGGGAAAACCATGCTGGTTGCCTGGAAGGACAGCCGGGAAGCACGACGAGCCTTGTCCGATGCCTTGCCGCTCCTTGCCAAGGCCAAAGAAGTTGTAGTCGCCACAATGGAAGCCGTCCCGGGGACGGATGTTCGAGACAGCCTCGCCGACGTCGCGGTGTTTCTAGAGGAGCATGGCATCATGGCGCGAACCGAAGTGATCCCCGGTGCCGCGAATGGCGAGGGGCTGATGGCGTTTGCTCGCTCGGTCAACGCTGATCTGATCGTCTGCGGCGCCTACGGTCACAGCCGGCTCAGGGAATGGGCCTTTGGCGGCATCACACGCTCGCTGATTGGCGAGAGCGGTATCAGCCGCCTGTTTTCGAATTGACTTTGCGATCGTGGCGACCGGAGCGGCAGATGGCACAGACCAACCATGGCGAGCGAGTCGCGATCGGCCAGCCGCTCTCCTGGTCAGGTCGAGCGCCCATACGGGTCGCTCGATACAGTTAAGCTAGGGCAGACGGGCTCTCTCGTTGATCGAGATCAATGTCGCACGCCGCCTGACGTGGCAATGGTTTGCGGTCTGAGGAGTGTGACCATATGAGCTTTCTCGAATATCTGCTCGGGGCTGACGCTAGAACCGCCTTGATGGAACGCATGATGCAGAAGATGGGTGTCGAGAGGCAGCTGAAAGTTGTGGCTGATCACGCAGCCGTCACCAATCGTGCCGTTGATCGGTGCCGGTCTTGCGGCCATCAGGACGAATGCGCCGCCTGGCTCGACGAAACCGCTCATGCCGATCATCCGCCGGCCTATTGCCGCAATAGCGATTTGATCGCTCGATTGCAGTCCATCCGTTGATCGAACCTTGACTCTGGAAGCTCTGGGCGCGCCGTTCCCCTGTTGCGGTGCAGCCCACGGTCGGGACGATCGGGCGATAAACGCCGACGCTCGTCAGGAGACGAGCACGACCGACAACGGTCCGGCGTAGAAGAGCTTGTCGGTGACTGTCTTGACCCCGGCCACGTTCTCCGCGGCAACGACAGCGGCCTTTCGCTGGCGCTCGTCGAAGATGGCGCCATTCAGCTCGACCTCTCCTTTCTTGACGGTGACGCCGATAAGGTCGCCGCCGATGCTCCAGGATTGGCCCCGCAACGCGGCAAGAATGTTCCTGCGGATGACCTCGTCGCTGACGGTCGCAGCGCCTGATTTGGGCAGAGTGCGAAGGAGAGTACGCATCAGATCGGAGCGGCTGACGATGCCTACGATCTCGCCCGCATCAAGGATAGGTACGTTCCTGACGTCGTGGGTCGCCATAAGGTCTACGACCTCGGCGAGCGAGGCGCCAGGCACTGCCGAAACGACGCCGGTGGTCATAACCTCGTCGACCCGCCGGCCGCTCGAACGGACATACTCGTCAGCGAGCTTGCCAGGACCGACAAGAACCTCCAGCCAGCGAGGCCGCGCAGGTCTGGTGCCAAGCTCGCCCCGGCGCAGGAAATCGCCTTCGCTGATGATGCCGGCCAGCGATCCATCTTCTCCCGCGACCGGCAGACAGCGGATGTTCCTGGTCAGCATCAGATCTGCCGCTTTGGCAACCGAGGCAGAGGCGGTGATTGTGACCACCGGCGTCGTCATGATGTCCCGAGCCTGCATCGAAATCTCCCGCTTTTCGTCAGCCTCTTTCTCGGCCGCCAGGAACAACGCCGCCTTGATCTACGTCAGTTTGTTTTGCCGGCCTCCGCCATCTCGCTGATCAGGCTCGATCAATATCCGCTCTGCTGCTCCATCGAGGTCCTCATACTGGCCGCTGCGCAAGGCCCACAGGAAGCCAGACAAACCGAGCGCTCCCAGGAACAGGGCTACGGGAATGAGATAGACGAGTGTGGTCATGGATGGGCCGCGTCGATGACATCGGTGCGGCGCCGGGCCGGCGCAGCTTCAGGTGCCGCTTTCGCGGTTGCCTGAAGCCGCATCGCATTTGCAATCACAATCAGTGAAGAGGCGCTCATTGCGATCGCCGCGATGAGCGGCGTCACGTGGCCCAGAACGGCGATCGGAACGGCAAAAGCGTTGTACACGATCGCGATGGCGATGTTCTGGCGAATGAGCCGGCCGGCCTTGCGCGAGACATCCATCGCCAGAGGGACCGCAAGCAGGCTTTCGCGCAGGAAGACGAAATCCGCGGCCTGGCGGCCAATGTCGGCCGCGGTTGCCGGAGCCATCGAAACATGCGCCGCCCGCAAGGCCGGTGTGTCGTTGAGGCCGTCGCCCACCATCAGCACCTTGTGTCCGGCGCGGGTCAGCGCCTCGATCCACTCGACCTTTCCCGAGGGCAGCAGCGCCGGCGCGAAACTGTCGACACCCAGTGATTTGGCAACCTCGCCACAGGCCTTCGCGGTATCTCCGGACAGCATATCGACCGACACTCCGGCGTCCTTCAACTGCCGGATCGCTGCGCTGGCGTCTTGTCGCAGCGCGTCCTCGAAAGCAAAACACGCAATGATGTTTCCGTTCTTTGAGAGCACCGTGCCGCCATGGCCGCCGGGTTTGCCTTCCCCGCCGGTGCGAGCCTTCCAGCCCGCCCATCCGCGCCTTCCTAGCCGCCACGTATTCCCTTCCGTTATGGCTTCAATGCCGAAGCCCGGATGCTCGCTGACGGTTTCGACAACGGGCCGGCCGGAATACCCTGCATAACTGGCGATTGCCCTCGAGAACGGATGGCGGGAATGAGCCCCCATGTCCGCCGCAATTGCAAGCATGATCGGATCGATCGATGACACATTCACCAGTTTTGGGCGCCCGAGCGTCAGTGTCCCGGTCTTGTCGAAGACAGCCGTGTCGATCGTGGCGAGACGCTCCATGGCCGAACCGTCCTTGACCATGACGCCGGCCTCGAACAGACGTCGGGCCGCAACGACCTGGACGATCGGCACCGCGAGGCCGAGCGCGCAGGGGCAGGTGATGATGAGCACGGCGATGGCGATAGTCATGGCGCGGTGCCAGTTGCCGGATGCGGCCATCCAGCCGAGGAATGTCACGAAGGCCGCCAGATGGACCACAGGCGCGTAGAGCGCCGACACGCGATCGGCGATGCGTCGATAGCGTGAGCGGCCACCTTCGGCGGCCTCCATCAGTCGAACCATTTCCGCCAGGAAGGAATCCTTCGCGGCGGCGGTTGCCTCCATCGTCAGCGGACCCGTCAGGTTGAGCGTGCCCGCCTGCACATGGGCGCCGGCGCCGACGGCCTTTGGCGCACTCTCTCCGGAGACGATCGAGCAATCCAGGTCGGAGCTTCCGTTGAGTATGTCGCCGTCGACCGGTATGCGTTCTCCGGCCGCGATGAGCAGGCGCATTCCCGGCATCAGTTCGGCGACCGGCACGTATTCGCGCGTGCCATCGTCCGTCAGGACAAGCGAGCCCCGCGACGCGAGCCTTGACAGACCATCGACGGCGGTCCGCGCGCGCTCGCGCATCACATGATCCAGCGTGCGGCCGATCAGCAGGAAGAAGAGCAGCGATACCGAGGCGTCGAAATAGGCGTGCTCGCCGTGGTTGATGGTCTCGTAGAGGCTCATCGCGTAAGCCAGCGACACACCCACCGCGATCGGCACATCCATGTTCATGCGGCCATGGCGCAGCGCGTTCGCGGCTGAGCGGAAGTAGATGCCGCCGGCGAAGGCGAGGGCCGGGATGGCGATCAACGCGGACAGCCAGTGAAACAGATCGCGCGTCGCGCCCTCGGCGCCGGACCAGACCGATACCGACAGCAGCATGATGTTGCCTGCTGCGAAACCTGCCACGGCGACAGCGCGGATCAGCTCCGAGAGCGTTCTGTCCTTCTCCTGAATTTCCGTGTCGAACAGGTGCGCCTGATACCCGAGACGGCCGAGCACCGCGAAGAATGGCGGGACGCTGTCGCCATGCCAGCGTATCGACACTCGTTTCGTCGACAGGTTGACACGCGCGGACTCGATGTTCTCGACCCTGCCGAGCGCGGCCTCGATCGATTGTATGCAGGCTCCGCAATGAACAGTCGGCACCGACAGGTCGGTCTGGTGCATGTCGCCGCCCAGAGAGCGGCTGGCCAGCTTGATCTCCTCGCTCGACGGCGGTGCGGATGCCGCGGCGGCGACCTCCAATGCCATCTCAGCCCCTGGCGCGCAGCAACTCATTGCAGAGCCCCATCCGAGATCGTGACACGGCGAACATCGCGAAACGGCGACGCAAGCCCTGCGTCTGCATCGATCTCCACGATCCAGACGCCGTTTCTAGGCGTGTGCCGAATGGCAAAGGCATCCGTGTCCCCCGGCGTGCCGCCGGGCACCGCTGCGAGTGTCAGGGCTTCGTCCTCGGCCTCGTAGGCCGGGTGCCGGAACAGCATCTTGACGCCGCGCAGCGGCACCGGTTTGCCTTTGCTGTCGACAAGGCTGTAGCGGACCTCGCGTGAGTCGACGCTCAGCTTGCCTGTCCAGCCAAGCGCCGCCTGCGCCCTTCCCTTCCTTGCCTCTTCGTTGAACTGCTGGCTGGCGACATAGGTGTTCTCGACGACGAGCCCGGTCCAGCTTTTCCGGGCGAGCGTCGCCATGGTGACGTTGACCCCGATCACCACCGCGAAGAACGCAAGAATGGAGATCAACATATGCTTGGCTGTGAACTCGCGCGGCTTCCGCGTTTCGACGCTCATCTGCTGATCTCCGGGGCATTGAAAGTGGCCGTGTATTCGGCGGTTTCGGAACTTGCCTTATCGGCGATGCGGAATTCGAAACTCTGGGCCGGCTTCCTGATCTGATCGGCCGGTTGCCTGACAAAGATTTTGAGTGTCTTCAGCCGGTCGGGTTCGACGGCAACGGAGAATGAGCGGCTAGGGGCCTGGTCGACACCGACAATGCTCATCTCGCCGCCGTCGAGACCCTGCAGCATGACCTCGATCGTCCTCGGCGCGGGTATCATATTGAGCAGCTTGACCGTGTAGCCGTTGCGGATCGAGCCGTCCGAGAGCGTCACGAACTGAGGATTGCGGTCATGCAGGACATTGAGCTCCAGCCGTTCGCGCGTCAGCAGCGAATAGACGAGCACCAGACCGATCGCCGACCATGCGCCGAGATAGATGTAGGTGCGCAACCGGAAGATCTTGCCTAGATGGAAATGCGCCAGGCCGTCGACGAAAGCGCCGCTCGTTGTTCTTACCAGCGATGGATTGACTGGACTCGTGCCACCCGCGGTCGCCACCGCCATGTTGGCATTGTAGTCCGCCAGTGTCGCATAGGAGATCAGTCCGCGCTCGCGACCGAGCTTGTCCATGACGCCATCGCAAGCATCGATGCAGAGCGCACAGGTGATGCATTCGAGCTGCTGCCCGTCGCGGATGTCGATTCCCATCGGGCAGACGGCAACGCAGGCGTTGCAGTCTACGCAATCGCCGGCCGGCAAACCGGCGGCGAGAACCTTTTTTGCATGGCGCGAACGCGGTTCGCCGCGCCAGTCGTTATACGTGACGGTCAGCGAATTCTCGTCAAGCATGGCGGCCTGAATTCGCGGCCATGGGCACATGTAGGTGCAGACCTGCTCGCGCATCAGTCCGCCGAAGACATAGGTGGTGCCGGTCAGGACGGCGATGGTGACATAGGCCACGGGCGCGGCCGTCCCGTTGGCGACTTCGCCGAGCAGCTTCGGCGCGTCGGCGAAGTAGAAGATCCAGGCGCCGCCGGTAGCAACCGCGATGATGAGCCAGATCGCGTGCTTGGATGCGCGCAGGACAAGTTTGCGAGCGCTCCAGGGTGCGGCTTCCAGTTTGATGCGGGCGTTGCGGTCGCCTTCAATCGCGCGTTCCACGACAAGGAACAGGTCCACCCAGACGGTCTGTGGGCAGGCATAGCCGCACCAGGCTCTCCCGACCGTCGATGTGATCAGGAAAAGACCCACCCCCGCCATCATGAGAAGGCCGGCGACGTAGTAGAATTCCTGCGGCCATATCTCGATGAAGAAGAAATAAAACCGGCGATTGGCCAGGTCGATGAGGACGGCCTGATCGGGCGCAAACGGGCCGCGATCCCAGCGCAGCCATGGCGTCAGGTAATAGATGCCGAGCGTGATCGCCATCACCAGCCATTTGAACTGGCGGAAACGGCCGGAGGCCCGCTTCGGAAAGATCTTCTTGCGCGCGGCGTAAAGCGGCGGTCGCGTCTTTGCAGAGTTGACCGCTTCGGCATCGAGCCGTTCCACCTGCGTCTGATCCAGCACGACGATCTCCAATCGCGGCGGATGACGCCGCCTGTCTTCAGCAGTGTTGCAATCGCTCGCGCGCGGCGCGTTGATGCAGGTCAAATTAAGTCATCAGAAGCAAGTCGAGGCCCGGCATGGCCGGGCCTCGTCGCTTGAGCGGCTGAGGGCCGAGAATAGGCCCCGCTCCTATTCTCCGCCGCCAAGCGAATGGACATAGACAGCCAGTTCCTTGACCGACGTCTCGCCGAGCCGGCCGACCCAGGCGGGCATCACGCCGTTCTTCGGCGTGCGCACCTGAGAAGCAATCGCGGCTTCGCCGGAACCGTGGAGCCAGATCGCATCCGTCAGATCGGGTGCTCCGAGGTCCCTGTTGCCCTTTGCGTTGTCGCCGTGGCAGGCCGCGCAATTGTCCGCGAAAACCTTGGCGCCGGGCTCGATCAGGGTTTTGTCCCGCAGCGGTCCCGAAAGGCTGGCGACAAAGGCGCTGACCTCGGCGATCTGTTCCGGCTTGAGCACATCGGCAAAGGCAGGCATCTCGGACTGGCGGGTATCGGCATCAGCCGCGAACCGGATTCCGTGGGTGATCGTCTGCTGGATCTGCTCCGCCTTGCCACCCCAAAGCCAATCGTCGTCGTTGAGGTTCGGAAAGTCTGTCGATCCTTGGGCGCCGGAGCCGTGGCACTGCACACAATTGACCTTGAATGCGGCACCGCCCGCCGCGGCCGCAAATTCGCGCAATGCGTCATCGGCGGCGATCTCCGAAACAGTCTTGGATTGTATTGCCGCCACATATTTGGCCTTGGTGGCTTCCGCGGCCGCCATCTCGTTCTTGATATCGTTGCGGCTGGAAAAGCCCAGGACGCCTTTGGTGGCGGAACTCAGCATCGGCCAAGCGGGATAGGCAATCGTGTAGGCGACCGCCCAGGCGATGGTGATGTAGAAGGTTATCACCCACCAGCGCGGCAGGGGATTGTTGAGCTCCTTGATCCCGTCCCACTCATGGCCGGTGGTCGTGACGCCGGAGATTTCGTCGACATGCTCGTTGCTCATGATCAGTCGTCCTGGAGAGGAATCTGCGCGGCGTGATCGGCATGCGACTTGCCGCCCGGGCGAAACGCAAAAGCAATGCAGCCGACAAAGAACAGGGCCATTGCGAGCAGCCCCCAGCTGTCGGCAAACTCCCGCATCAAATTGTAGTCCATCGGTTGTTTCTCCTCAGCGGTAGCCGGCTGCTTCGTCGTAGTTCTTGAAATCGACCAAGGTGCCGAGCATCTGGAGATAGGCCACCAGGGCATCCATCTCGGTGACCTGCTGGGGGTTGCCGTCGAAGTCGCCGACCTTGGCCTTCGGGTACCTCTTCTCCAGGCCTGACGTGTCCGCATTGGGATCGGCCTGCGCCGCCAGATCCGCATTGGCATTGGCGATCATGTCGTCGGAGTAGGGGACACCGACGCGCCTGTTGGCGACGAGATGCGTCGAGAAGTTCTTCACCTCGATCGGGGTGTCCTTCAGGAACGCGTAGCTCGGCATGACCGACTCGGGCACGACGGAACGCGGATCGCTAAGGTGCTGGACATGCCAGCTGTTGGAGTAGCGGTCGCCGACGCGAGCGAGATCGGGTCCGGTCCGCTTGGATCCCCACTGGAACGGGTGATCGTACATCGACTCCGCCGCCAGGCTGTAGTGGCCGTAGCGTTCCACCTCGTCCCGGAACGGCCTGATCATCTGGCTATGGCAGAGATAGCAGCCCTCGCGCACATAGATGTTGCGACCGGCCAGCTCCAGCGGCGAGTAAGGCCGCATGCCGTCGACCTTTTCGATCGTGTTGTCGAGATAGAAGAGCGGCGCGATCTCGACGATGCCGCCGACTGTCACGACCAGCAGGGATCCGACGAGAAGCAGTGTTGCGTTCTTCTCGATCAGAGCGTGTCTGTCCATCAGGCCCATGTCTGGCTCCTCATTCGGCAGGCTGGAGGGCGGGCGCGGCGCCCGGCAGAGGTTGTTCCTCGCGCTGGTAGCCGCGGATGGTCATGGTGATGTTCCAGGCCATGATCAGAGCGCCGGCGAGATACATGGCGCCGCCGGTGGCGCGCATGACGTAGTAGGGGTGCATGGCAGCAACGGTCTCGGCGAAGGAATAGACGAGGAACCCTTGTTCGTCGTACTCGCGCCACATCAGGCCCTGCATGATGCCGGACACCCACATGACGGCCGCGTAAACGACGATTCCCAGCGTCGCCAGCCAGAAGTGCCAGGTGACAAGCCGCGTCGAGTAGAGCCGCGGTCGGTTCCATAGCTTCGGCACCATGTAGTAGATGGCGCCGAACGAGATCAGGCCGACCCAGCCGAGCGCGCCTGAATGGACGTGGCCGATTGTCCAGTCCGTATAGTGGGACAGCGAGTTGACGGTCTTGATCGACATCATCGGCCCTTCGAAAGTCGACATGCCGTAGAACGCGATGGCCGCAACCATCATGCGGACGATCGGATCCGTGCGGATCTTGTCCCAGGCCCCGGAGAGGGTCATGAGGCCATTGATCATGCCGCCCCAGGAGGGCATCCACAGCATGATCGAGAACACCATGCCCAGCGTCTGAGCCCAATCGGGCAGGGCGGTGTAGTGGAGGTGGTGCGGACCCGCCCAGATGTAGAGGAAGATCAGCGCCCAAAAGTGGATGATCGACAGGCGGTAGGAATAGACCGGCCGGTTCACCTGCTTGGGCACGAAGTAATACATCATGCCAAGGAAGCCCGCGGTGAGGAAGAAGCCGACCGCATTGTGCCCGTACCACCATTGGGTGAGCGCATCCTGGACACCTGAGAAGGCCGAATAGCTCTTCGATCCCAGGAACGAAGCCGGCATCGACAGATTGTTGACGACGTGCAGCATCGCGATGGTGACGATGAAGGACAGGTAGAACCAGTTGGCGACGTAGATGTGCGGTTCCTTGCGCTTCAAAATGGTGCCAAGGAAAAGGATCAGATACGCGACCCAGACGATCGTCAGCCAGATGTCGACATACCATTCCGGCTCGGCGTATTCGCGGCTCTCGGTGATGCCGAGCAGGTATCCGGTCGCGGCCATGACGATGAAAAGCTGATATCCCCAGAAAACGAACCAGGCCAGATTGCCGCCGAACAGCCGCGCTCGACAGGTGCGTTGGACGACGTAAAGCGAGGTGCAAATCAGCGCGTTGCCACCAAAGGCAAAGACGACGCCGGAGGTGTGCAGCGGACGCAGACGGCCGAAATTGAACCAGGGTGGGATGTTAAGATCGGGGAAAGCGAGCTGAAGCGCGATAACGACGCCGACCAGCATGCCGACGACACCCCAGAACATCGTCGCGATGGCGCCGTAGCGGACCGGTCCATCCATGTAAGCTTCCGGGTCGACCGGCAACGCTGGCTTGAAGTCCGAGTTGCGCAGCAGGATCGCGGTGAAGCCAGCGACGGCGAAGAACAAAACCCACATATGCTGGCGGAAAGGTTCATCCACGCCGAAGCCGGCGGCTACAACGGCGCCAAACGCAAACAGGCTTAGAAGGACCATCTCCGTGCCATATTTCATCGCAAGTTCCCGATCTCGTCTCGAAGGGTTCGGCGGAATTCCCGCTCGCGGCACCATTTCGGGATTTTCCGTTGCCGGGCCTTGATTCAAGTCAAACGTGAAGGGCTTTTGTTTGGGGAGGGTTGCAGCGACCGCTGGAGCACGGCCTCGGCAGTGGCTGCCTTGATCGAAATCAAGGTCTTGCCGGCGTCGTTCGGGCAGTTTGGCCGTCATGACCGCTCCCGCCGCTCCTGTCCATTCCCCGAGCCCAACTCACACTATGGCCCTTGGCGACAACGTGCCGCGTTACACGAGCTATCCCACGGCACCCCACTTTCATCCCGGTGTTGACGCAGTGACGGTTCGCGGGTGGATGAATGCGCTGGAGGGCGATGACGAGATATCGCTCTATGTGCACATCCCCTATTGCGACCGTCTGTGCTGGTTCTGTGCCTGCCATACCAAGCAGACGCGTCACTATGCGCCCGTCGCCACCTTCCTGCGTTCGCTTCACAAGGAGATCGAAACGGTCGGCCGCCTTGTGAGCGGCAGGGGCAGGGTCCGAGCTGTTCACCTTGGTGGCGGTTCCCCGACAATGCTCAAGCCCGAAGACATCCTCATGCTTGGAAACGCATTGCGGGATCGGTTCGACTTCCTCGACGATGCCAGCCTCAGCGTCGAGATCGACCCAAACGATATGGACGAGGGGCGACTCGACGCCTTCGCGGCCATCAGCATGACGCGAGCGAGCCTTGGTGTCCAGGACTTCGATCCCAGGGTGCAGAAGGCGATCAATCGCGAGCAGAGTTTCGCGCTGACCAAAGGCATTGTCGATGCGGTGCGTGCGCGGGGCGTTCTTTCCGTCAACCTGGATCTGCTCTACGGGCTGCCGCACCAGACCTGCGAGAGCGTAGCGACGACGGTCACCCAGGCGCTGACCCTGGCGCCGGACAGGCTTGCCCTATTCGGCTACGCGCATGTGCCGTGGTTCAAGAAGCACCAGACGATGATCGATGAAGCCTGGCTGCCCGACTCCACCGCGCGCCTGGCGCAGTCGCAGCTTGCCGCGCGGCTGATTGTCGATGCCGGCTATGAGGCATTGGGATTGGACCATTTCGCCAGGCCGCAGGACATGCTGGCGGTTGCCGCGCGCGCGGGCAAGATCCGCCGCAATTTCCAGGGCTATACCGAAGACCAGTGCGAAACCCTGATCGGCCTCGGTCCCTCCTCGATCAGCCGGTTCCGCCAGGGTCATGCGCAAAATATCGTTGCCACCGGCGAGTACGAAAAGGTCGTGAATTCCGGACGGCTGGCAATAGCGCGGGGGATCGAGTTCAGCCTCGATGATCTGGCGCGAGGCTGGGTCATCGAGCGCCTGATGTGCAGCTTCGCCTTCTCGGCGATGGAACTTATCGAACGCTTTGGAGCGGTCGGCCAAACATTGCTCTGCGAAGCGAGCCGGTTGGCTATCAGCGGCGGCGGTCAACACCTTCGGCTCGATGGCGAAAACTTCGTCGTGCCGGAGGAAAGCCGTCCGTTCGTCAGGTCGGTGGCGGCCAAGTTCGACAAATATCTCGACAATGGAACCGGCAGGCACTCGTTAGCGGTTTGAGGCCGGAACTGCGCATCAGAAGTGCTCGCCGACCTTGAAGGGACCGACGCGCGTGCCGGCCGCTATCAGATAGGCAGTCGACCAGCCGATCAGCAGAAAGCCGTTGTGCCTTCCAGCGCCGCCAGGATGCGCCAGCCATGGGCAGGCACCACATCTCCGTAGCCAACCGTCGAAAAGGTGATGGTCGAAAAGTAGAGCGCCGTCTCGAAATCGCTCAGGATTCCGAGCAGTCGGTACAGACCGGCCCAAAGCCAGACTTCCGCCGTCATGACCGCGAAAAGTCCCATCACCACGCTGATCATGGCGATGATCCGGCTCCGCCGACCATGCATGCGCAAGAGCGGAACAAGATGCGCCATCATGCGCGTGATCGCGATAAGACCGAAAGTGTGGATCAGCACCGTCAGGCTGATGACGATCGTGCCGATGCAGAGGTTAAGGATCATCCGGGGAAACTACGCACCCCGGCAGCTGCAGTCCTTGCGCAAAATCAAGCCGAGCCCGCAGCATTTGACAGGGCAGCGGTGGAGCCGGGCCGAAAGAACATGGCGAGCTTCAGGCTCGCCGCTATCCGCTCCGCCCGCTCGACAAACACCGACGCGATATCGGGCGCAAACAGCTCTGCCGCCGTTTCGCGAAAGAGAGCCAGCCAGATATCGAAATCGGCTTCGGTGACGTCCTTGAGCTTCAGGTGAGCGGGCACCGGCCGCCCGTTATAGTCGCCGCTCTTCAAGATGACGGAGCACCAGAAGTCCGTCATCTTCTCCAGATGAGGCTCCCAATCGCCGACAATCTCGCCGGCGAAGATAGGCCCGAGCCGCCCATCCTTTCTCACCCTGGAATAGAATTCGCGAACCAGTTTTCCGATCGATGCCCGATCGACGCCGGGGCGAAGCAGAGGCTGTTCGGCGGCAGGGCGAACCCTGTCAAGCAAGAGGAACTTCGAAGTCATACAGGTTCCTTGTTTCTCGAGAACTCAGGTCAATCCCAGGCGATGAGTGGCGACCCGCAGCGGCGGCGGTCACGGACATGGGAGGTCTAAATGTCAGTCGGCCCGCCGACCAGACAATCGCGCCGCTGCCGTCGCGGATGTCGTTCGACATGTAGGCCCGGTGGAAACCCTCCACAACATGCGCTTCCTCAAGAGAGAGTCCTGCTGCGCGCATCGAGTCGCGGCCGCATCAGCATGCCGCCGAACAGGACCGCGTAGCCGATGAAGGCCGCGGCCCAGAACGCCGCCGACAGATGGAGGAGAATTGCCATGGCAGGCATCATGGCGGCGGCCACGCGCAGGATGGCGGCAACGATGATGGCGACGAAAACCGCGCAGGTGCCGGCGCTTGCCCTTAATTCGCGGCCCGTGTGGCCAAGCGTGGCGCGGGCCATGACAGCAAGCGTCATGGAGGCGATCGCTCCCACCGCAAAGGCATGAATGCCGGCCATCGCCGTGATTCTTTCCGGGACGAGGACGCTCAAGCCGGCAAGCAGAAGTCCAACCGGCACAAAGGCGAAGGCAACATGCAGGATCAGAACCAAAGGGTCTGGCAGCGTCCGATAGCCCGCCCAGCGGGCAAGCCGGACGGCGTTGAAGATCGCGGCGGTGACCAGCAAGACGCCGGCTGCAACGGCGTCGGGAAAAAACGTCCACGCGGCGAGCGCGACAGCCGACAGCGCGATGGTTCCGACATCGAACTTGCCGAACGATGCCGGAAGCCGGCCCGGCTTCTCGCGAACCAGCCAGTTGCGGGTGAAGCTCGGAATGATCCGCCCGCCGATAATCATGACGAGGAGGACAACCGCTGCAAGACCGAGGCGCCGGCTCATGTCGGAGATCCCCTGGTAATGCGCTTCGGCATGAAACATGACATTTGCCGCAAAAAGGGTCGCGACCGGCACCAGCACCTTGAGGTTCCGCCAGTTTCGCCCGACGACGATCTCCGTCGCGGCGGCAGCCACCACCGCCAGAAGAAAGGAACAGTCTATGACGGCGCTCAGGAGCCAGCCCATTTCCGCCGAAAAGAACACGGCCGCCCGGCCCGCAATCCAAAGCAGCACGAGTGCCACCAAGCGGAGATCCTGAACTGGAAGCCGCCCGGTCCAATTCGGAATTGCGGTCAGCAGGAAGCCCGTCACAACTGCCGGCAGATAGCCAAAGAGCAATTCGTGAACATGCCAGTCCACGGGCAGGAAGGAGCTGAAGGTCTCGAGCTTGCCGTAATAGAGAGGCAACCAAAAAAGTATAGCGGTGCCTGCCTGCAGCGAGCCGAGCAGAAAGAAGGGGCGGAACCCGTAGGAGAAAATTGCCGGATAGACGCTTGGCCGCGTCCGCGGAATTGCCATGGCATGCCTCATCGGAGACCAGGCGAGGTGCCTGTTCGAGCCCATTTCTATCCCGGCCCCGAAGGATGGAACTTGCGTTGGATCAAACAGGCGCGTGAATGCCGACGGCAGCGACGGGAGGCTTCGCTTGTCGATGGGCTGCCGTCCGTGACAAAGTCCGGTCGCAGGGCCTTGAGCGCGTTGATGCCGGGGTCGCGCGCATGATCCCGTCCATCGTCGCATCGCCGTTCAGTTTGCGCTTCATGCAAATTGTCCGCATTTGGATGCAATAATCTGCCTGAGCCACACGACGCGTTCATTGCTCTGAAACAAAGACGGCGCTGTCTTACCATACAACCGGGCTTTGGAATTTGGTCGCACACGACCGGCATTTGCGATGGATCAAAGCTCGATCGGTCTTGTACGGGTAAATCGAAATCGCCCGTTGTTGACACCGACCAGCGGTGAACCGGCGGCGGCCTTCAAGCGTTCAGCTTCAGCCGGGTGGGTCTGGCACCAGCGAAGGAGTCGGAAAATGACCGAGCGTCCCAGCACCAATCGCTTGTCCGCACAGGAACTGCACGACATCGATGCCTACTGGCGTGCCGCCAATTATCTGACCATCGGGCAGATCTATCTGCTCGACAATCCGCTGCTTCGCGAGCCGCTTCGGCTGGAGCACGTCAAGCCGCGGCTGCTCGGCCATTGGGGCACATCGCCGGGCCTCAGTTTCATCTATGCGCATTTGAACCGAGTGATCCGGCAACGCGACGCCAATGTCATCTATGTCTGCGGTCCGGGTCATGGCGGACCCGCGATGGTTGCCAACAGCTACCTTGAAGGCACCTACAGCGAGATCAATCCGGACGTCGCGCCGGGCGAGGCGGGAATGAAGAAGCTTTTCCGGCAATTCTCGTTTCCGGGCGGCATCCCAAGCCATGCCGCTCCCGACGTGCCCGGCTCGATCCATGAAGGCGGCGAGCTTGGCTACGCGCTTTCGCATGCCTATGGCGCGGCTTTCGACAACCCGGATCTGATCGTCGCCTGTGTCGTTGGCGATGGCGAGGCGGAAACCGGACCGCTTGCCACGTCTTGGCACTCCAACAAGTTCCTCAACCCGGTGCTTGACGGCGCGGTGCTGCCGATCCTCCATCTCAACGGCTACAAGATCGCCAATCCCACCATTCTCGCCCGCATTCCCGAAGAAGAGCTGCGTGCCTTGTTCGTCGGCTATGGTTACGAGCCGTTGTTTGTCGAGGGCGACGATCCGGCATGGATGCATGAGCGAATGGCGCTCGTGCTCGACGATGCGCTCGACCGCATCAAGGCTATTCAGGACACGGCTCGCAACGGCGCGGAGACCGCGCAGCCGCGGCCGACCTGGCCGATGATCGTGCTGCGAAGCCCGAAGGGCTGGACCGGTCCCAAGGAGGTCGACGGACTGAAGACCGAAGGATTCTGGCGCGCCCACCAAGTCCCGCTTTCCGGCCTCGCCGATAACCCCGCGCATCTGAAGATGCTCGAGGAATGGATGAGAAGCTACCGGCCCGAAGAGCTTTTCGATGCCGCCGGCGCGCCGGTGGCTGCAGTCCGCGCTACCTCGCCAAAGGGTGAAAGGCGCATGAGCGCCAACCCGCATGCCAATGGCGGCCTGCTGCGCCGGTCCCTGGAACTGCCCGCCTTGCAAGAGCACGCCGTCCCGGTCGAGCGGCCCGGCGGCGTCAAGGCGGAGTCGACCCGTGTGATGGGCCGTTTCCTGCGTGACGTCATGGCATTGAATCAAGGCACCAGGAACTTCCGCATCGTCGGGCCCGATGAAACGGCATCGAACCGGCTGCAGGATGTCTTCGAGGTGACGGAGCGTGCCTGGATGGAAGAGATCCTGCCCGAGGACGTGCATCTCGGTCGAGAAGGCAGGGTTCTGGAAATTCTATCCGAGCATACCTGCCAGGGCTGGCTGGAGGGTTACCTGCTCACCGGGCGCCACGGTTTCTTTTCCTGCTACGAGGCCTTCACGCATATCGTCGATTCCATGTTCAACCAGCATGCGAAATGGCTCGATGCCTGCCGCAAGCTTGCCTGGCGGCGGCCGATCGCCTCGCTGAACTATCTGTTGTCCAGCCATGTCTGGCAGCAGGAGCACAACGGCTTTAGCCATCAGGATCCGGGCTTCATCGACGTAGCGTTGAACAAGAAGGCGGATGTCGTGCGCGTCTATCTGCCGGCGGATGCCAACAGCCTGCTCTGCGTGACGGATCATGTGCTGCGGACATGGAACCGCATCAACATCATCGTCGCCGGCAAAGCCAATTCCTGGCAGTGGCTGTCCACCGACGAGGCGAAAGTCCATTGCAACGCCGGCATCGGCATATGGGGTTGGGCGTCGACCGACGGCGGGGCCGAGCCGGATGTGGTGATGGCCTGCGCCGGAGACGTGCCGACGCTCGAGACGCTGGCCGCCGTTCAAATCCTGAGGCGCCACATTCCCGGCCTCAAGGTCCGTGTGGTCAACATCGTCGACCTGATGACCCTGCAGCCACGGGAACACCATCCGCACGGGCTGTCGGATCGCGAATTCGACGCTTTGTTCACCAGCGACAAGCCCGTCATCTTTGCCTATCACGGCTATCCCTGGACCATCCATCGCCTGACCTACCGGCGGACCAATCACGACAACATCCACGTGCGCGGCTACAATGAGGAGGGGACGACGACAACGCCCTTCGACATGACCGTGCTTAATGGGCTCGACCGCTATCATCTGGTGCTCGGCGTGCTCGACCGCATTCCCGAGCCGGCCGGTGCGCATATCCAGCTGAAACAGGCCATGGAAGGCAAGCTGATCGAGCACCGGGCCTATATCCGCGAGCACGGGCAGGACATGCCGGAGATCCTCGGCTGGAAATGGGAGCAGTAGCCGATGCCGAAGCGCCAGGCCGACAGGATCCAACCCACAAAAGTGGCTGGAACGGTCGGACATGACTGATGTCATCCTTGTCCTCAATGGCGGCTCATCGAGCCTGAAGTTCGCCGCTTTTCAAGGACGCCGCGAGCTTCATCTGCTGATGCGTGGCAGCGTCTCGTCGATCGGCGAGCGGCCCAGACTCCATGTCGCGCCGACCGCAACGACGCCGCCGTTCGACAGGAGCCTCGGCGAACGAGCGATCTCCGTCGGCGAGGCATTCGAAGCCGTTGCGTCCTATCTGACGGACCGCGGCCTGTTGCGCCGCGTGAGCAGGGTCGGGCATCGCATCGTCCATGGCGGTCGGGAGTTTGCCCGCGCAACGCTGCTTGACCAGGCCACGCTCGATGCCTTGCACAAGCTCGAGCCGCTCGCTCCGATTCATCAGGCGATCAACCTGGAACTCGTCGATCTGGCCCACCGTCTTTTGCCCGGCGCCGTGCAGGTCGGCTGCTTCGATACCGCCTTTCACGTCACGCAGCCTCAGATCGCAAGACTGTATGGCCTGCCGCACGAGATGTCGGAGCAGGGCATGGTGTCCTTTGGGTTCCACGGGCTCTCCTACAGCCATATCGCCAACGAGCTCCGCAGGCATTACGGCGCCGGCGCGGGTGGCCGCGCCGTCGTCGCCCATCTTGGCAGCGGCGCGAGCCTTTGCGCGATGAAGGCAGGGGTAAGCCAGGCCACCACCATGGGTTTCTCGACGCTCGACGGCCTGGTCATGAGCACGCGTTGCGGCGCGCTCGATCCGGGCGTCCTCCTGCACCTTCTGCAAGACAGGAAGCTGTCCTCCGACGAACTGTCCACCTTGCTTTACGAGAAGTCCGGGCTTCTCGGCGTATCTGGCATCTCGGGAAACATGCAGACGTTGCTGGCGTCGAACGACCCGGCGGCAATGCGCGCTGTCGATCTGTTCGTCTATCGGGTCGGGCGAGAGATCGGATCACTGACGGCTGCGCTGGGCGGGCTCGACACGCTGGTGTTCACCGCCGGCATCGGCGAGCATGCGCCGGCGATCCGGCGGCGGATATGCGAGGCTGCCGCATGGTTGGGCGCCGCTATGGATGACGGTTTGAATAGCAGCGGCGAAGACCTTGTGAGTGCCGCGAGTTCCCGTGTCGATGTGCTTGTCATTCCGGCCGACGAAGAACGAGCGGTGGCGGCAGAACTGCTCGGCGTCGAAACGGCCTGAGCGGAACAGTCTCCGCTCATTGGTGGAACGCCCCTCGCATGCCTGAGCTGTCGATTGAGGTGGATGGCCGATCCCTCGGAGGCAGCCATTTGCGCCCGCTGCCGATCTCCACGACCGTGTAGCGGCTCCCATACGGCTGGAAATGGCAGGATCTTAATCCGCCAACGTGGCGCCGAGCTTCCGCTGGACCAGGACAAGCGTCGGATCGTCGGGAACCGTCGCGACAGTGAAGCCCATCTCGCGCTCAAGCTCGATCGCCGCACGGTTCTCGCGGCTTTCGATCGACTCGAGCGTCTCGATGCCCATGGTCGTCGGCATAGTGCGCGATATAGCCGAGAAATTCCCAGCCGACGCCGAGATGCTTACGGTCCTCGCGAATGCAGATGGCGACCTCGCCAGCCTGTCGGCCGGATCGGCGGCGAGCGTCGCCACCGCGATCAGCATTCCGTCGGTCGAGAAGGCGAGAAAATTATGGATATGCGGATCGTCGGAACGGGTCATCGCCACCAGGCGCTCATGCGACACTTCCCGCACAGCGCCGAGGAAGCGGAAGCGCATATCCTCCGGCGTCACATGGGTGAAGAACTCTGCGACAAGCGGCTCATCGTCAGGGCGCGCACGGCGCACTTCGAAGCGAAATCCGCTATGGGTTGCAAGCGTGGTTTTCATCGTCGTCCCTTTCAGGATTGAGGAGCGGGCGATTGGCCCGAATGGCCTCATTCCCCCATCGCCAGCAGTGTCTCGCGCTTGAGAATTTCGATGCTGCGCAGGCTGAGCAGGCGGATCACGCCTTTCTCCTTCAGGCGGGTGAAAACCCGCGAGACGGTTTCGATGGTGAGGCCGAGATAATCGCCGATGTCGTTGCGCGACATCGGCAGTTCCACCTGCCGCAACCCGCCCTGGCGCTCCGACATCTCGATGAGGAATGCTGCGACACGCTCGATGGCGTTCTGCCGGCCAAGCACCAGAAGATGTTCCTGCGCCCTGGTCAGGCCTTTGAGCGCGAGAGGCAGGAGCTGGCGCGACATGTCCATGCCCGAGGGAGTGCGATGGACCCGGACGCCGGTCGCGCTGATGGCTTCGGCGAAGAAGTGATGCGTGGCGTCGGCCTCGAAGCCGAAGGTTTCTCCTGCCAGATGGAACGCGCTGATCTGTCTGCGGCCGTCGGCGAGCAGGCGATAGATACGCACGGCGCCGAATTCGACCTGGTAGAGAGCGCCGGCCTTTTCGCCCTGGGCGTAGATTTCGGCCCCTGACGGGAAGAAGCTGACCGGCGTCGTCGACCCTTCAAAGACGGACGCAGGGCTCTGATGGGAGAGATAGGACTGCAGTTCGATCTTGGCGGAAGCTTGAGCGTGCATGGCTGTAGTCTCGGTGAATCTGCGACAACAGCAATCGCGCAAATCCAGCCACGTCGAAATTCGGTTATCTCCCTACGGGAAACTACGTAGGACTGTCCCGAAATCACCAGATCGAGCACCGGCGAGGCTTTCGTCCTGTGCGATTGACCACGATCAAGGCCCGGATGAATTGGTTCGGCGATCATCCGGTCGAACCAATCAACCTGGGGTGCCTGAACATGACTTCCGACATGATCGAAATCTGGGCTGGAATACTGGGCCTGGCCCATCTTGCCGCAGCAGGCCTTTATCTCGAAGTGCTTTCCGCTGGGAAGCGCAACGACGCTTCGGCGGACTACGGTCTTGGCCGTCACGCACGGCCGCACCCGGTCAAGGTCAGGCACTCGCGCTAGGAACGGACGCCGGACCGGCGCGTTCCGTTGCCGTTGCGCGAATCTCACGCGCCGCGACGCGGAGGAGTTCTTTCCGATAGCGCAGCGCGCTCAGGTGCGCACGCGTGCAAAGGTCTATCGGGTTGAGCAGGCAAACCAGGCGCTGGATGATTTGCGAATGGGCAGGTTGAGCGGCGCCGCCGTCCTGCGGCCATGACGGTCCGGCCGGCTCTAGATCAAAGAGATAGAACGTGATGTCGTCCGACAATCCCTCCACACTTTTCGGCATCATGCTCTAGACGGCGCGCGCGCCGAGCCGCTGCATCTGCTCTAGCCAGCTCGCCCGTTTCACGTCGCTGGCGTTCGCGACCATGCCGAGCAATGTTTCGCGTACGGGCCTGATCCCGACAAAGTTGAGGATGCCGCGCCGCATGCCGGCAATTCCATGGCTGAGAAACCAGATCCGGTAGACGGCCGCGGGCATTCCCATCGTCACGATCAGGCGGGCGGAGCGGCCGCGCAGCAAGGATTTCGCGAAACCCTCACCCTGTTCCGGATAGGCGAATGCCGTGCCCGGCCGCATGACCTGCTCTAGGAACGCTTTCAGCATTGCCGGCACGGTGCCCAGCCAAAGCGGGAAGACGAAGACGAGATGCTCCGCCCACACGACTGCGTCGGCCGCCTCCCTGAGGCTGTCGGGGATCGATCCGTGCTCGAACTCCTGCATCGTCCGAAGGAACGGAATGTCCAGCGAGGCCAGATCGATCTTGCGGACGGCATGGCCCGCACTCTCCGCGGCTTCAGCATATGCCGAGGCCAAGGCGCGGCAGAGCCTGTCGGGGGACGGGTCGGGATGCCCGATGAGAATAAGTATGCGGCGTGACATCATGCCTCCGGCCGGCTTCGAGAGAGCTATTTATGGCTGCTCGACCCGGGTCACTTGATAAGTGTGCATGGCCCCGTTGCGCCTTATGGAAATATATTCGCCGACGATGAAGCGCTCCTCACCGAGATGAAAGCCAACCTCGTCGTCGCGGTCGCCCTCGGCATAGTCGAAATACCACTGGCCGCCCGGCTTGCGGCGAAGGCGGCCGACAAGATCGTCTTCGCCGGCACGGAAACGGCGGACACGGCAGACCGCCCGGTGCGCCTTCCATTCTTCCGCGTCCAGCCGTCCCTCGCCGGTGAGAGGGGCCAGCACATCATAGCCGGTTTGGTGGTCTCCCTGAGGATGACCTTTCTCCCGAGCGAGAAGCAGGCGGATGTTCCTGAACTTCGGGGTGAGGTCGTGCAAAGTGGTCATAGCAAGCTCCTTTGACCGCATTCCTATCGCGGCGGCTGGAGGTTGGCCTTGACCAAGGTCAAACGGATCCTGGTCTGATGGGGCGGGCGTCATCGTCAGCCCGACAAAGGATAGGGCGAGCACCCGCTGGGCAGCGGCCTCGCTTAGATCCCCGTCGCTTGCCAGCACAGAGCGCCAAAGGACCGCCATCGTCAGCATCGCGGCGCGCAGCAGGTCGATGAGGGGCAGCGATATTCTTCGATCAGCGACCACGGAATATGAGATTGCGACTCCACTTATTCTCGACCGAGATGTCTTTGTGTCAGCGCAAAGAGGAGGCGTGTTTCTCGGGCTAGGCTTCGCCGCGTGAATTCCGACCGCTGTCCGACCACGAACTGGCATCTGCTCCACTACAGGCTCGTCGAGGACTTCAAAGCAACCCAACCGCCTCGTGACTGGGAAATCGTCGCCAGGATTGATCCTGATCAATGCCGCAACCAGCCGATGAAGCAATTCAATCCGGCATGAATTTCATTGCTCCGCCTCCAAGGAGACACCCGCCAATGCAGACGGCTTTGAATCGGAAGTCTGGTCAAATATTAGGCGCAAGCACGGCCGCATTTACGGTCTGCTTCGCGGTCTGGACCATCTTCTCCATCATCGGCATTCGCATCCGCCAGGAACTCGGCCTCAGCGAGACGCAGTTCGGCCTGCTTGTCGGCACGCCCATCCTGACCGGCTCCCTGCTTAGGGTCGCGCTCGGCATCTGGACCGACCGCTACGGCGGACGGTTCGTCTTCACGGCGAACATGCTCGCGGCCGCGGTCGCGACCTTCCTGCTGTCCTATGCTCACACCTATCCGCAGATGCTGGTCGCGGCTCTCGGCGTCGGCATCGCCGGCGGCTCCTTTTCGGTCGGCGTCGCCTATGTCTCGCGCTGGTTCCCGCCGCAAAGGCAAGGCACGGCGCTCGGTGTCTTCGGCGCCGGCAATGTCGGTGCAGCGGTCACCAAATTCCTCGCCCCCTTCGTGCTTGTCGCCTTCGGATGGCAGGCCGTGGCGCAGGTCTGGGCGGCTGCTCTCGTCGTCATGGCCGCCATCTTCTGGTTCACCACGGCTGACGACCCGGTCGTCGTCGAACGCCGGCGCTCGGGCATCAAGCCGAAAAGCGCCTGGCTCGAGCTAGAGCCTCTGAAGAACGTCCAGATCTGGCGTTTCGCGCTCTACTATTTCTTCGTGTTCGGCGCCTTCGTCGCGCTCGCGCTCTGGCTGCCGCAATATCTCATCAATGTCTACGGTCTCGACATCAAGACGGCCGGCATGATCGCCGCCTTCTTCTCGGTGCCGGCGAGCGTGTTCCGCGCCTATGGCGGACACCTCTCGGACAGCTTCGGCGCGCGCCGCGTGCTCTATTGGACCTTCTTCGTGTCGGTCGTGGCGACCTTCGTCCTGTCCTATCCGCCGACCGACTATATCGTGCACGGCGTCAACGGCACGGCGACCTCCTTCCATATCGAGATGGGCCTTTTCGGCTTCATCGTCACGATCTTCGTGCTCGGCTTCTTCATGGCGCTCGGCAAGGCCGCCGTCTACAAGCACATTCCGGTCTATTATCCCGACCATGTCGGTTCGGTCGGCGGACTGGTCGGCATGATCGGCGGTCTCGGCGGCTTCGTGCTGCCGATCCTCTTCGGCTTGCTGCTCGACCTGACCGGCCTCTGGACCAGCTGCTTCATGGCGCTCTTCCTGCTGGTCTCCGGCGCGCTGCTCTGGATGCATATGGCCATCCGCCAGATGGAGCGCGGAACCGTCGGCGAGGCCCTCGCCAAGCTGCCGCCGTTCCCCGAAATGCAGCAAATGCCGGAGCCGGTGGCAAAGACCCGAACGGGCGGCGCCCTTGCCGACTGGCATCCGGAGGACAAGACCTTCTGGGCTGAAACCGGCCGCCGCATCGCCAAGCGCAATCTGTGGCTGTCGATCCCGGCGCTGCTGCTTTCCTTCGCCATCTGGCAGGTGTGGTCGGTCGTGGTCGCCAAGCTTCCGCTGGTCGGCTTCACCTTCACCACCGACCAGTTGTTCTGGCTCGCCGCCCTGCCGGGGATTTCAGGGGCGACCCTGCGCATCTTCTATTCCTTCATGGTGCCGATCTTCGGCGGCAGGCTGTGGACGACGCTTACCACCTGGTCGCTCGTCATACCGGCGGTCGGCATCGGCTATGCGGTGCAGAACCCGGACACGCCTTATGTCGTGCTGCTGATCCTGGCGCTGCTGTGCGGCTTCGGCGGCGGCAACTTCGCTTCCTCCATGGCCAACATCTCCTTCTTCTTCCCGAAGGCAGAGAAGGGAAACGCGCTGGCGCTCAACGCCGGGCTCGGCAATCTCGGCGTCAGCGTCGTCCAGTTCGTGGTGCCGCTGGCGATCGCCACCGGGATATTCGGCTGGCTCGGCGGCGATCCGGCCATGGTCAAAGGCCCGGCCGGCGATGCGCCCCTCTGGCTGCAGAATGCCGGCTTCGTTTTCGTCCCGTTTATCGTGCTCTCGGCTTTTGCCGCCTGGTTCGGCATGAACGACATCGCTTCGGCCAAGGCGTCCTTCAGCGAGCAGGCCGTGATCTTCCAGCGCCGTCACAACTGGATCATGGCCTGGCTTTACACCGGTACTTTCGGATCCTTCATCGGGTATTCGGCCGGCTTCCCGCTGCTTTCGAAGATGCTGTTTCCGGACGTCAACGCGCTCCAGTTCGCCTTCCTCGGCCCGCTCGTCGGCGCTCTCTCGCGCTCAGGCACGGGCTGGCTTGCGGATAGATATGGCGGCGCACGCGTCACCTTCTGGGCCTTTGTCGTGATGATCGCAGGCGTCTGCGGCGTCTTGTGGTTCATCGGCATCAAGGATCAGCCGGGCGCGTTCACGGGCTTCTTCGCTTCCTTCCTGCTCCTGTTCTTCGCCACCGGCGTCGGCAACGCCTCCACCTTCCAGATGATCCCGGTGATCATGGCCAAGGAGATGGGCCGCTTGTTTCCCAAGGCCAACGCTGAGGCGCGCCGCCAGCAGGCGGAGAAGGAGTCGGCCGCCATCACCGGCTTCACCTCGGCGATCGCCGCCTTCGGCGCATTCTTCATTCCGAAGAGCTACGGCAGCTCGATCGCGCTCACGGGCTCGCCGAACGCCGCGTTGTGGGCGTTCCTGCTTTTCTATGTGAGCTGCCTTGCCATCACCTGGGCTGTCTATACCCGCAAAGGCGGCCTTCTCCACGCCATCGAGCGCGCCAGGCGCGGCGCGCCCGTCCATACGGCCGCAGCCGAATAACCAGGGGCAAACAATGTCGCATTTTCTCGACCGGCTAACCTTCTTCCGCAAGACCGTCGGCACCTTCTCCGACGGCCATGGGATCGTGACCAATGAGGACCGCTCCTGGGAAGACGGCTACCGCAAGCGTTGGCAGCACGACAAGATCGTGCGCTCCACCCACGGCGTGAATTGCACCGGCTCCTGCTCGTGGAAGATCTACGTCAAGGGCGGCATCGTCACCTGGGAGACGCAGCAGACCGATTATCCGCGCACACGGCCCGACCTGCCCAATCACGAGCCTCGCGGCTGCGCCCGCGGCGCCTCCTACAGCTGGTATCTCTATTCCGGCGCTCGAGTGAAATACCCGATGATCCGCGGCCGGCTTTTGAAGCTGTGGCGGGCCGCCCGCGCCAAGATGCCGCCCGTCGCGGCCTGGGCCTCCATCGTCGAGGAAACGGAAAAGCGCCAGTCCTACATCTCGATCCGCGGCCATGGCGGTTTCGTGCGCGCAACCTGGGACGAGGTGAACGAGCTCATCGCGGCGGCCAATGCCTATACGGTGAAGACCCATGGTCCCGACCGCGTCATCGGCTTCTCGCCGATCCCTGCCATGTCGATGGTCTCCTATGCGGCGGGCTCGCGCTATCTGTCGCTGATCGGCGGCGTGTGCATGTCGTTCTACGACTGGTACTGCGACCTGCCGCCGGCGAGCCCGCAGACATGGGGCGAGCAGACCGACGTTCCCGAGAGCGCCGACTGGTACAATGCCGGCTTCATCATCGTCTGGGGTTCCAACGTGCCGCAGACGCGCACGCCCGACGCGCACTTCTATACCGAGGTCCGTTACAAAGGCACCAAGAGCGCGGTCGTCAGCCCGGATTACGCCGAGGCGACCAAGTTTGCCGATATCTGGCTCAACCCCAAGCAAGGAACGGACGCCGCGCTGGCGCTGGCGATGGGGCATGTCATCCTTCGGGAATATTATCTCGATCGCACGGTGCCCTATTTCGACGACTACGCCCGCAAATACACCGACTTGCCATTCCTGGTTCGCCTGACCGAACGCGACTGCCGCCTCGTCCCCGAACGGCTGCTTCGCGCCTCCGAAATAGCCGGCGGCCTGGGCGAAACCAACAATCCGGATTGGAAGACGGTCGCGATCGACGACAACACGAACGCTCTCGTGGCTCCGCGCGGCTCGATCGGCTATCGCTGGGGCGAGAACGCAAAATGGAACCTCGAGGAGAAGGACGGCAAGGGCCAGGACGTCCGCCTCAAGCTGACGCTTGCCGGCAAGAAGGCCGAGATCGCGGCTGTCGATTTTCCCTATTTCGGCGGTCGCGCCACCGAACATTTCGTCTCGACCGATCACGGTGAAATCCTCACCCGCAATCTGCCGGTTCGGCGGATCAAGCTGGGCGACGGCTCGACAGTGGCGGTCGCCACCGTGCACGATCTGATGATGGCCAATTATGGCCTCGACCGCGGCTTTGGCGGCGATCACACGGCCAGCAGCTACGACGACGATGTGCCGTTCACGCCGGCCTGGGCGGAGCGCGTCACCGGTGTGAAACGCGATGCGATCGTCACCGTCGCACGCGAGTTCGCCACCAACGCGGAAAAGACCAACGGCCGCTCGATGGTGATCCTCGGCGCCGGCGTCAATCATTGGTACCATATGGACATGACTTACCGGGGGATCATCAATCTCCTGGTGTTCTGTGGCGCCATCGGCCAGTCGGGTGGCGGCTGGTCACACTATGTCGGGCAGGAGAAGCTGCGGCCGCAGACCGGCTGGACGCCGCTTGCGTTCGCGCTCGACTGGAACCGGCCGCCCCGGCACATGAACTCGACCTCCTTCTTCTATGCTCAGACCGACCAGTGGCGCTACGAGACGCTCACGGCCGCGGAAATACTGTCGCCGACGGCGCCGGAGGGGGACTGGAACAAGAGCTTCATCGACTACAATGTCCGCGCCGAACGCATGGGCTGGCTGCCCTCGGCGCCGCAGCTCAAGCAGAATCCTCTGACGATCGCCACCCAGGCCAAGGCCGCCGGCCTTGAGCCAAAGGATTACGTCGCCAAGGCGCTGAAATCCGGCGAGCTGGAACTGTCCTGCCACGACCCGGACGATCCCGCCAACTGGCCGCGCAACATGTTCGTCTGGCGTTCAAACCTGCTCGGCTCGTCGGGCAAGGGACATGAATATTTCCTCAAGCATCTGCTGGGCACGACGCATGGCGTGATGGGCAAGGACCTCGGGCCGGAAGGAGCGGTCCGCAACACGGAAGTCGTCTGGCACGAGACCGCGCCGCAAGGAAAGCTCGACCTGCTGGTGACGCTCGACTTCCGCATGTCGACCACCTGCGTCTACTCGGACATCGTGCTGCCGACGGCCACCTGGTACGAGAAGAACGACCTCAACACGTCCGACATGCATCCCTTCATCCATCCGCTCTCGGCGGCGGTGGATCCGGCCTGGGAGGCGCGTTCCGACTGGGAGATTTACAAGGGGCTCGCCAAGAGCTTCTCCGAAGTCGCGCCCGAGGTCCTGGGCATCGAGCAGGATGTGGTTCTTTCGCCTATCCAACACGACAGCCCGGCCGAGATTGCCCAGGCCCTCGATGTCAAGGACTGGAAACTGGGCGAAGTCGAGCCGGTTCCTGGCAGGACGATGCCGTCGGTGACGCTCGTCACTCGCGACTATCCCAATCTCTACGCCCAGTTCACGGCGCTTGGCCCGCTGATGACGAAAGTCGGCAATGGAGGCAAGGGCATCGCGTGGAACACCAAGCACGAAGTCGAGGCGCTTGGCGCGTTGAACGGCATCCATCTCAGCGGCGCGGCCAAGGGCCAGCCCAAGATCGAGACCGACATCGATGCCGGCGAGGTCATTCTGACGCTGGCGCCGGAGACCAATGGCGAGGTGGCGATCAAGGCCTGGGAAGCCCTGTCGGAAATCACCGGCAGGGAGCATGGCCACCTTGCCTTGCCGAAGGAAGACGAGAAGATCCGCTTTCGCGATATCCAGGCGCAGCCGCGCAAGATCATCTCTTCGCCGACATGGTCCGGCATCGAAAGCGAGAAGGTCTGCTACAACGCCGGCTATACCAACGTCCACGAACTGATCCCCTGGCGGACATTGACCGGCCGCCAGCAGCTCTATCAGGATCACCTGTGGATGCGGGCATTCGGCGAGGGGTTCGTCACGTGGAAGCCGCCGGTCGACCTCAAGACGATTTCCGCCGTCAAGGGGCTCAGGTCCAACGGCAACAAGGAGATCGTCCTCAACTTCATAACGCCCCACCAGAAATGGGGCATCCACTCCACCTACTCAGACAATCTCTTGATGCTGACGCTCAATCGCGGCGGTCCGGTGGTGTGGATTTCCGAGGCCGACGCCAAGGCCGCTGACCTCGTCGACAACGACTGGGTCGAGGTCTTCAACGCCAATGGAGCGCTCACGGCCCGCGCCGTCGTCTCCCAGCGCGTCAAGCCGGGCATGATGCTGATGTATCATGCCCAGGAAAAGATCGTGAACACGCCCGGATCGGAAATGACGGGCAATCGTGGCGGCATCCACAACTCGGTCACCCGAACGGTGCTGAAGCCCACCCACATGATCGGCGGCTACGCCCAGCAGTCCTACGGCTTCAATTACTACGGAACCGTCGGTTCCAACCGCGATGAATTCATCGTCGTCCGCAAGATGACGAATGTCGATTGGCTGGAAGAACCGCTCGCATCCCAGGCGCCGAAGGAGGCCGCAGAATGAAAATCCGCGCTCAGATCGCGATGGTGCTGAACCTCGACAAGTGCATCGGGTGTCACACTTGCTCCGTTACCTGCAAGAACGTCTGGACCAATCGGGAAGGCGTCGAATACGCATGGTTCAACAATGTCGAGACCAAGCCGGGCGTCGGCTATCCCAAGGAATGGGAGAACCAGCAGAAATGGAACGGCGGCTGGCGGCGCAAGCAGAACGGCAAGATCGAGCCGAAAATGGGCGCCAAGTGGCGCATCCTCGCCAACATCTTTGCGAACCCCGATTTGCCGGAGATCGACGACTATTACGAACCGTTTACCTTCGACTACCAGCATCTGCACACGGCGAAGGAATCCAAGGCTTTCCCCACGGCCCGTCCGCGCTCGGCCATCACCGGCGAGCGGATGGAGAAGATCGAATGGGGACCGAACTGGGAGGAGATCCTCGGCGGCGAGTTCGAGAAGCGGTCGAAAGACGTGAACTTCGAGGGCGTCCAGAAGGACATCTACGGCCAGTTCGAAAACACCTTCATGATGTACCTGCCTAGGCTCTGCGAGCATTGCCTCAACCCCACCTGCGCTGCGGTGTGCCCGTCAGGAGCCATCTACAAGCGCGAGGAGGACGGCATCGTCCTGATCGACCAGGACAAGTGCCGCGGCTGGCGCATGTGCGTCTCCGGCTGTCCCTACAAGAAGATCTACTACAACTGGTCGTCGGGAAAATCGGAGAAGTGCATCTTCTGCTTCCCCCGCATCGAGGCGGGGCAGCCGACGGTCTGCTCGGAAACCTGCGTCGGGCGCATCCGCTATCTCGGCGTGATCCTTTACGACGCCGACCGTATAGAAGCCGCGGCCAGCACTCCCAACGAGAAGGACCTCTATCAGGCGCAGCTCGACGTCTTCCTCAATCCGAACGATCCGGCGGTTATCGCCCAGGCCCGGGCCGACGGGATTCCCGACAACTGGCTGGCGGCCGCCAAATTGTCGCCGGTCTGGAAGATGGCGATGGACTGGAAGATTGCCTTTCCGCTGCATCCGGAGTACCGCACCCTGCCTATGGTCTGGTACGTTCCGCCGCTCTCGCCCATCCAATCGGCGGCGGCCGCAGGCAAGATGGGTGTCGGCGGCGATATGCCCGACGTGCGCAGCCTGCGCATCCCGCTCCAGTATCTCGCCAATCTGCTGACGGCGGGCGATGAGGAGCCCGTGGCCCTTGCGCTCGAACGCATGCTGGCGATGCGCAGCTATATGCGGGCAAAGACCATCGACGGCCGCCTCGACGAGTCGATCGCGGCGCGGGTCGGCCTGACGGGCGCGGCCATCGACGAAATGTACAAGGTGATGGCGATCGCCAACTACGAGGATCGTTTCGTCATCCCGACGTCGCACCGCGAATGGAGCGAGGACGCGCAGGACCTGCGCGGCTCCTGCGGCTTCTCGTTCGGCAACGGCTGCTCGGGCGGTTCCTCGGAGACGAACCTCTTCGGCACCAAGCAGACCAAGCGGCCGACGAACCCGATGGAGATCGCGTGATGGCCCCGCATTCGAACAGAACCTTCAAGGCGCTCTCGGCGCTGCTTTCCTACCCGAGCGAGGAGCTTTGCGCGGCGATCCCTGAAATCGCTGCGGCGATCGCGGCCGAGGGATTGGTGTCGGACGAAGCGGGCAGGCGGCTGCAGCCCTTGCTTGCCGATCTGGCCACACTGGATCTCTACGACCTGCAGGAGCGCTACGTCGAGTTGTTCGACAAGACGCGCCGTCACTCGCTGCATCTCTTCGAACACATCCACGGCGAGAGCCGAGATCGCGGCCAGGCCATGGTCGACCTTGCCGAACATTACCGGGGTGGCGGGCTTGTCGTCGCGGCAAACGAATTGCCCGACTTCATCCCGCTCTTCCTGGAGTTCCTTTCCGCTCGTCCGCTCGAAGAGGCGCGCGGCCTGCTCAATGAAGCCGCCCACATCTTCTCGCTGCTGGAGGAGCGGCTCGCCAAGCGCGACGGCGGCTATGCCGCCGTGTTCACGGCCATATGCTCGCTTGCCGGCAAGTCCGCCACGATCGCGGACGCTGCCGAAATCGACGAGCCCGACGATTTGGCGGCTATCGACGCCGCCTGGGAAGAGACCGCGGTCGCATTCGGTCCCGGAAATGCGACGGACGGCTGTTCCATCGACCGGCTGAGAATCCAGATGCGCGCCGCCAATCGCGATGCGCGCAACAATGCGGCCTGACGGAGGCAAGCCATGTCCGACACGATCAACCACGCGCTCTTTGGCTGGTATCCCTATTTCTGCCTGACCATCTTCCTGCTCGGCAGCCTGATCCGCTTCGATCGCGAGCAGTACACCTGGAAGACGGGTTCCTCCCAGCTGCTGCGGCGGCGCCAGCTCCGCTGGGGCTCCAACCTGTTCCATGTGGGCGTCCTGGCGATCTTCGGCGGCCATTTCGTCGGCCTGCTGACACCGATCTGGGTGTTCGATGCGCTCGGTGTTTCGCACAGCTTCAAACAGGGTCTTGCCATCACCGCCGGCGGCATCGCCGGTGTGGCCTGCTTCATCGGCATCGCGCTTCTTGCCCATCGCCGGCTGTTCGATGCCCGCATCCGCAAAACGTCCGCGCCCGGCGACATCGCGATTTTGCTGCTGCTCTGGGTTCAGCTCGCGCTTGGTCTTTCGACCATCTTCGTCTCGCTTGGCCACATGGACGGCCACGAGATGGTGAAATTCATGAACTGGGCGCAAGGCATTCTCACCTTGCAGCCGGCGGCCGCAGCCTATGTCGCCGACGTCAACCCGATCTTCAAGGCGCATCTGCTGCTCGGCATGACGATCTTCCTGGTCTTCCCGTTCACGAGGCTGGTTCATGTCTGGAGCGCGCCGGTCTGGTATCTCGGCCGTCCCGGCTACCAGGTCGTGCGCACACGCTTGGCGACCCGCCGGTCGCCCGCGCCGGTGCCGGCCGTGCGATCCGCCGCGCCGGCGCGGCCGCCCGCCGCCATTCCTTCCCACCAGCCTGCGGAGTAGACCATGGCCGCCCTCGTCATCGACCATTCGGCCGGGCGCAAATCGTCCGAACATCCGCACGAACACCGGCCCGCGACTCCCGACACGGCGCCGTCCCGCGAACGCGTGGCGATGCCGCCGGTGACCGTCAATGGTGTGGCGATATCGCGCAAGGCGATCGCCGCCGAGGTGCAGAATTTTCCCGCCCGCAATCCCGGCGAAGGCTGGCGTGCCGCGACCCGTGCGCTCGTTATTCGCGAGCTGCTCCTGCAAGAGGCCCGGCGTCTCGATATCGTCGGGGAGCAGCGGACCGACCAGGATGGACGCCGGGAGACCGTCGAAGACGCGCTGGTGCGCGGTCTGATCGAGCGCGAGGTCCACGTTCCCGAGGCTGACGAGGAGATGCTGCGGCGCTTCTACGAGAACAATCTTCGCCGCTTCGTGACGCCGCCGCTCCTTGAAGCCGATCATATTCTCATAGCGGCTCGTCGCGATGACAAGGAGGCCTTTGCCGCCGCGCGTGAAAAGGCACTGTCACTCAGATCCGGCCTGGCTGCGGCGCCCGAGCGTTTCGCGGCGCTGGCGCGGGATTGCTCGGATTGTCCATCAGCGACCGTTGGCGGCAGCCTCGGCCAGATCGGACCCGGCGACACGACGCCGGAATTCGAGGCTGCCCTCGGGGATCTTGCACCGGGTGAGATTTCTTCGCCGGTGGAGACGCGTTACGGCGTCCACCTCATTCGCCTGACGCGGCGCATCGATGGCCGCCAGCTTCCGTTCGAGCACGTGCGCGAACGCATCGCGTCCTACCTGGCCGAGCACGTGAGCCGGCAGGCGACGGCGCAATATGTCGCGCTGCTTGTCGGCCGGGCGGACATCGTCGGGATTGCCATCGACGGCGCATCCTCGCCACTGGTGCAGTGAGGCGGGCGCGATGCTTGGAAATATCATCGCCTCGCTGGAGGATCCGAAAGCGGCCATGGCTATGGTCGCGGCGTTCGAGGAGCCGGCCTTGGCCGCGCGACTGGCCGCCGCCGCGGATGCGTCCGGTCGTTCGCCGGCCGATATCGTCGGCTCGGCCGTTCGCAATTTCGTGGACACCGCATCCGACGATCTTTGGACGCAACTCATCGGCATCATGAACCGCGCGCGGGATCCGGGCCTTGCGGCCATGCGCGCGATTCTCGAAAAGACGCTGCCGGACGTCGAGGCGTGACCGTGCCGGCAGCTTCGGCGCAGGTGCCGTGCGGCGCGACGCACAGCCATCGCATTTGCCTTCAATTCCGGTGCATTGCGGCGATCCAGGGCCGCTGCCGGCTGACAAAAATCAAACCAAAAGGAGATTCCCATGCAGGGCGTTCGTCCTGACTGCCCCATCACCGCGATTGTCTATTCAGACGGCACGGAGTTCGAGGCATTCCTGCAGGAAACAACTGCCGTCATGGCCGAGCGGGAGATGCGATTGGCCGGACTTGTCCAGCTAAGCGAAAGGAGACCTGATCGGGTGAAATGCGACATGCATCTGCGGGATCTCGCTTCGGGAAAGCTCCACGGCATATCCGACGATCGGGGTCCCCATGCCCGAGGCTGCGTTCTGAATACCGACAGCCTGCTCCGCGCCTGCGAGGCCGCCGAGGCAGGGTTGTCCGGCAAAACCGATCTTCTGGTTCTCTGCAAATTCGGCAAGACCGAGGTCGAAGGCGGTGGCTTCAGGGGCCTGATCGCCAAGGCGCTGGAACTTTCCGTGCCGGTGCTGATCGGTGTTCCCGCCATCAATCTCACGGCGTTCCGCGAATTTGCAGCCGATCTCGCCCAGGAAATCGAACTGCCTCGCGTGCCGTCCGATCGGTTCGCGGCCTCGGAACGCCTGCTCGACTGTCGCTTGACGGTTCGCGGCCCTTATCAATCCCCAGGCGGGAGCGCGGTCGGTGCCGAGGTGGCTTGAGATCATTGTGCGCTCAGTCATTGCCGGCGCGGTCACGGGCGCCTGGGTGGTCGTCATTAATCTAACCGGCGGCCCGTCTGTCCTGATTTCTTTAGCGGCGATCTTCATAGTGTTCGGCGTGGCAGGCAGATAGCGTGGCGGATTTTTGGGAGCCTCAACCATTGCAGTCGTCAAAGCTGTGCCGAGTAGCCATAGGGAGTGGCCATTTTGTCTTTAGCCAAGATGGCAGCTACAGCCCGCAGTCTGACAAGGCCGTTGTGAAATCATTGGTGCCTGCGACGGGAAAGAAAACCCGCCTATACAGGCGGGCCTTCCTCTTTTACGGTCATCGCGTCCCCGCTGTACCGTGGTCTCATTCCAGCCTGTTGGCGCGCGCCGGGGTCAAGCGACATCGGGAGGCGGTATGTGTCTCAGTTTGTGAGCCCGCTAGTAAAATATTATGGCGCTTGGTTAGTATTCGCAGCGCTAGTGGTTGTCGAAATCCCTGTTTTTGACAGCGATTTTGGCCATAAAACATTTGCGGCATTTTTCTTTGGGCAGGCCGGGTTAGTCGTTTATGCGTGCTGGCTTGTCCGCTGCCCGCAATGTGGCCTGCGCCTCCACGCGGGGCGCATTTGGTATCTCCGCCGCACTCCGGGCCGTGTTTGCCCCAACTGCGGCCATGACTTGTTCTCGCAACGAATCTCGAACTGAGACACCACCGTTGATTGCGTCACTGTCCGCCCCAATCGGCAGGGTGGCGTGAGCGTCAACATTCGGGGAAATTAGACGCTCTGGAGGGGCAAGAGGCTTCGGAAGCCTCGGTGTTGTTAACGGTGGTAGCGGAGGACCGTTATCTCCGCTTTCAACATTGAACACCGGCCTCTCTGTCGGTGGGAACGGTGGTAGCGGGAGAGGGACTTGAACCCCCGACCCCAGGATTATGATTCCCGTGCTCTAACCAACTGAGCTACCCCGCCAGGGTGGCAAATGGCCCGGAGAACCGTCCTGATGGACGGGCGTCTCGAGGCGTTCGCCGAGGTCGCGCGGATATAAGGTTGGGAGGGTGGGCCTGTCAAGCTTCGAAGCGGCCGACATGTGGGCATAATCCGGCCCTCATGATCTCATCCCAGAAAAGCTTTGCCGGACAGACACTCAGGGCCTGCCCCGGGGTTGAGTTCGGCGGGGCACGTCGTTATGTCTCGGCCAAGAAATTCTAGAGTTGAGCGAATGAAGCCGCGCATCGCCGTCCTCGGTTGCGGATACTGGGGCAGCAACCATATCCGCACCCTCAAGGCGCTTGGCGCGCTCCATGCCGTTTCCGACGCCAACCGCGCCCGCGCCGAAGGTTTCGCCAGCGAGCAGGATTGCCTGGCAATCGAGCCGGACAGGCTGTTCGAGCGCAACGACATCGACGCCATCGTCATGGCGCTGCCGCCGCAATTCCATGCCGACACCGCGGTGCGGGCCGTCGAAAGCAGCAAGGACGTGCTGGTGGAAAAGCCGATCGCGCTGACGGTCGCCGATGCCGAGCGCGCGGTGAAGGCGGCAAAGGACAATGGCCGCATCTTCATGGTCGGCCATGTGTTGCGCTTTCATCCCGCATTCGAGACGCTCAAGGCGCTGATCGACAATGGCGAGCTCGGCGAGGTGCGCTACATCCATTCGCACCGGCTCGGCCTCGGCAAGTTTCATACTGAGAACGACGCTCTCTGGGACCTTGCGCCGCACGATTTGTCGATGATCCTCGCCATCACCGGCACCGAGCCGATCGAAGTGAGGGGCGAGGGGGCAGCACTTCTCGACAATCTCAGCGACTTCGCGCATCTGCATATGCGCTTCCCGAACGGATTGCGCAGCCATCTCTTCGCCTCGCGACTCAATCCCTATCGCGAGCGGCGGCTGACGGTCGTCGGCACCAAGGCGATGGCGGTGTTCGACGACGTCGAGCCCTGGGAGCGCAAGCTTGCCGTCTACCGCCACGCAGTATGGCAGGACAGCGGCCAGTGGGCCTTCACCGCCAACGAACCTGCCTATGTGGCCGTCGGCGAGGGCATGCCGCTGACTCGCGAGCTTGCCCATTTCATGCAATGCATCGAGACGCGCGCCGAACCGCGCACCGACGGCGAGGAAGCGATAAGGGTGCTGCGCATCCTGACCGCCGGCACAGTGATCCACACCGGCTCGTCTGCATAAAGCAATCAGATCGAGAATTACTCAGCGGGAATCTGCGCCGGCCTGTCCGCCAGCCGGGACAGCATGGCCTCGGCCTCGGCGCCGCGCTCGGAGCGCTCGATGAAGCCGCCGCCGAAGACGCGCGCCTCATTGCCGTCGTCGGAATAGAGCACGCAGGCCTGCCCCGGCGCGATGCCCGACTCGCCGTCGGCCAGCTCGACAGAGGTCACGCCGTCGCGGTGATGCAGCACGGCCGGACGCGGCGGCCTGGTCGAGCGGACCTTGGCGAAGAGCTCGATCCCGCCGGCCGGAACATCCGACAACAGTCCGTCGCCCAGCCAGTTCATGTTGCGCAGATAGATCTTGTGCGTCTCCAGCGCTTCGCGCGGGCCGACGATGACGCGCGCGCGGTCGGCGTCAAGATGGACAACATAGAGCGGCTCGCCAGAGGCGATGCCGATGCCGCGGCGCTGGCCGATCGTGTAGCGCAGGATGCCTTCATGGCGGCCGAGCACGCGGCCGTCGATATGGACGATGTCGCCGGGATTGGCGGCGGCCGGCCTCAGCCTGGCGATGATGTCGGAATACTTGCCCTGCGGCACGAAGCAGATGTCCTGGCTGTCCTGCTTGGCGGCGACGGTCAGGCCCATTTCCTCGGCAATGACGCGGACCTGCGGCTTCGACAGGCCGCCGAGCGGAAAGCGCAGATAATCGATCTGCGCCTGCGTGGTGGCAAACAGGAAATAGCTCTGGTCGCGATCGGCGTCGACCGGCCGGTAAAGCGCACGATGCGCTCCATTGGCGCGCGAACGAATGTAATGGCCGGTGGCCAAGGCGTCGGCGCCGAGATCCTGGGCGGTCGCCAAAAGATCGGCAAACTTCACAGTCTGGTTGCAGGACACGCAAGGGATGGGGGTCTCGCCGGCGACATAGCTTTCGGCAAAGGGATCGATGACCGCCTTGCGGAAACGTTCCTCGTAGTCGAGCACGTAATGCGGGATGCCGAGCGTCTCCGAGACGCGACGCGCGTCATCGATATCCTGTCCGGCACAGCAGGAGCCGGCACGATGGGTGGCCGCGCCGTGGTCGTAAAGCTGCAGCGTCACACCGACGACATCATAGCCTTCGCGCTTGAGGATGCCGGCAACCACCGAGGAATCGACACCACCCGACATCGCGACGACGACGCGGGTTTCTTCGGGGCGGCGAGGGAGATCGAGGCTGTTCATGATGCTTTCACTGTGCGGCGCTCAATGCCAATGGCCGGAATATAGGTCAAGCGCCACGCATGCGCCAGCTTGCGGCCAAGACGAGTTCACCGGCAAAATCAAGGCCCGGAGGCCGGTGTTTCAAATTCTAAACGAAATCCTAACCGGGCGTTCACGATCCTTACCTAGTCATTAGGGTTCGCTTAGGCAATTTTTAAAGCTGTGGCGGTACTGTGGCGGGGATTGGGTCTTTGAGTTTTTAGTAGAGAGTACGATGACCGATCTGGTTAGACCTAGAGTCAAGTATGTTATTGGGCCCGACGGCAGCCCTCTTACGATCGCCGATCTGCCGCCGACAAACACGCGGCGCTGGGTTATCCGGCGCAAGGCGGAAGTGGTCGCCGCTGTACGCGGCGGCCTGCTCAGCCTTGAGGAAGCCTGCCAGCGCTACAAGCTCACCACCGAAGAATTTCTCTCCTGGCAGGCATCGATCGACGAATACGGCCTTGCCGGGCTGCGCACCACGCGAATCCAGCAATACCGGCATTAAGCTGCCGGCCGAAAACGTGCAAGGGCGCGGGACTCCGCGCCCTTCGCTTTTGCGGCGGCCTTCCATTCAAACTGTCAGCACGACCTTTCCGATGGGTCGGGTCGCGAGGAAGGCATGGGCGGCCGCCGCCTGGTCGAGCGGGAAAGCTTTGGCCACATGCGGCATCAGCTTTTTGGCCTCGACCAGCCTGGCGAGTTCGGCGAGGCCCTCGCGATCAGGCACCACCGACATGCGTTCAACGCGGATGTTCCGCTCCTTGGCCTTCGCCCTGGTGGCGTCGTGTACGTCGAGCAGCGACACCAGAACGCCGCCGTCACGCAGTACTTCCAGCGACTTATCGGCGTGGTCGCCGCCGATCGGGTCCAGCACCAGATCGACATTGCCGACCTTCCCGGTGAAATCGTCCCTGGTGTAGTCGATCACCTCGTCGGCGCCGATCGAGCGGACATAGTCGGTTTTGTCCGGACTGACGGTCGATGCCACCCAGGCGCCGCGCGCCTTGGCGATCTGCACCGCCAGATGGCCGACGCCGCCGGCGCCGGCGTGAACCAGCACGCGTTGCCCTGCCTGCAAGCCGCCATGGCGGACGAGGCCTTGCCAGGCCGTCAGCCCGGCCAGCGGCAATGCAGCCGCACGGGCATGGTCGATGGCGGCAGGTTTCGCGACGATCTCGTCCACCGGCGCCGCGGCAAGCTCGGCATAGGCGCCGGCCTGTTTGGGGAAGCGCGGCATGCCGAACACCTCGTCGCCGAGTTTAAAGGCGGTCACGCCGTCTCCGAGCGCCGCGACGGTCCCGGAAATGTCCCAGCCAAGGATGAAAGGCGGTTCGCCGAGCAGCGGGTAGAACCCGCCGCGCACGGCGCCGTCGACCGGGTTGAGGCCCGCCGCCTTGACGCGGACGAGCACTTCACCGGGGCCGGGCTTGGGGTCGGGCTGCTCGGCCACGAAAAGGACCTCGGGTCCGCCGACGGAAGTCTGGATAACGGCACGCATGAACGCCTCCTGTTCGAGTGGATGTGCTCGCTATCATTTGGATAGTAATATTCGATTGTCGAGTATGTACCTTTTGTATATATAGGCACCTCATGGATAGCGAAGACAGATCCCCCTGCGGCTACGACGCGTTCCGGCGCTCCTGCCCATCGCATACCGTGCTCGAGATGCTCGCGAGCAAATGGGTTTATCTCACCGTCTGCGCGCTGCGGCGCGGCCGGCTGCGCAATGGCGAGCTGGCGCGCAAGCTGGAGGGCATCACGCCCAAAATGCTGACGCAGACGCTCCGCGTGCTGGAGCGCGACGGCCTCGTGCGGCGCGAGGTGTTCGCGGTGATCCCGCCGCGCGTGGAGTACGAACTGACGGAGCTTGGGCGGAACCTTGCGGGATTGCTCAGCCAGATACGCTCCTGGGCGGAAGAGCATGCATCCGAAATCAAGGATGCCCGAACCCGGGCATCGGCCGATCACGGCGAGAAGGCCGCTATGCCGTGAAGACGGCGAGGCCGATTTTTGGCGATTGCCAGCTCTGAGGATGCCGGCAGGTCTCCGGCATGACTCGACTATGCCCGGCGATCAGCCGATCATGGCGCTGCGGCCGCCCGTTTCGGCCTCGCGGATCTTGGTGTCGCGCGATTCCAGCATCTCCGCCTTGGACAGCTCCGCTTCAGCTTCGCCGAGTAATGATTCGGCAGTGCTTCGCTGCTGGGCGAGGTCGCTTTGTGAATTCCTGAGGTTGTCGCGGCGCAGGCGAGCCGCCTTGGCGAAGGTCGGATAGGCGAAATGGTTGATGTCGGTGATGCCGGCTTTTTTCTCTTCGGCGATGATCTGCGCCTCCAGCTCGACGGCCATGCGCTCGAACTCGGCGATCATCATGTCCAGCTGCAAGAGCTGCCGCCGCTTCTCATTCACCTGAAACTGCTTCAGTCGAACGAGGTTTTCACGTGACTTCATGACTCGATACTCCGCAAACGCACACCTGCAATACCGTCCAGTCCGCCCGGAAAGACCTAAGCGCCGCCCGTTTCCCCCGGCTTTCCCTGGGCTATAGGAAACAAAGCCCTAAAGATTTTCGCCGGCGGTAACCATTCGTTTACGGGCATTGTTAATCATACGGGCGAGGACTTAAGGCCGGGTAAAAATTCCGGCGGCGGCGGGAAGCCCGGGCCAGCGAGTCCCTGGAGTCACTTAGGCTGACTTTTTAATGTGGTGCATTAGCGGTTTTGGTCTGTGATTCGTTATTAGATTCAAGTGGGTGTAGAAAGGGGTTAAAAAATCTGGTATCGTGGATGGCACGAAATTAGGATTTGTTAACCAGTCGGTGGCACCTTCTGTTCAGGCAATCACTGCTCCGGGTCCCGGACGGGTCGTGACACGGTCCGGCAGCAGAAAAGGGGAATGAAATGCGTGTTCTGCTGATTGAAGATGACAGTGCAACCGCACAGAGCATCGAACTGATGCTGAAGTCGGAGAGCTTCAACGTCTATACGACCGATCTCGGCGAAGAAGGTGTCGATCTCGGCAAGCTCTACGACTACGACATCATCCTTCTGGACCTCAATCTCCCCGATATGTCGGGCTATGAAGTCCTGCGCACGTTGCGCCTTTCCAAGGTCAAGACGCCGATCCTGATCCTCTCCGGCATGGCCGGCATCGAGGACAAGGTGCGCGGCCTGGGCTTCGGCGCCGACGACTATATGACCAAGCCCTTCCATAAGGACGAGCTGGTGGCGCGCATCCACGCAATCGTGCGCCGCTCCAAAGGGCATGCCCAGTCGGTCATCACCACCGGCGACCTTGTGGTCAATCTCGACGCCAAGACGGTCGAGGTCGGCGGTCAGCGCGTGCACCTGACCGGCAAGGAATATCAGATGCTGGAGCTGCTCTCGCTGCGCAAGGGCACGACGCTCACCAAGGAAATGTTCCTCAACCATCTCTACGGCGGTATGGACGAGCCGGAGCTGAAGATCATCGACGTCTTCATTTGCAAGCTGCGCAAGAAACTCGACGCGGCGTCCGGTGGTCAGAACTACATCGAAACGGTGTGGGGCCGCGGCTATGTGCTGCGCGAGCCGGAGGATATTCGCGTCAGCGCATAAGCCATCCCAGCGATTCGAACGAAAAACCCGGCTCAGGCCGGGTTTTTGCTTGAGCGCATGAGCGATCCAGGTGATTCGAACGAAAAAGCCGGCTCAGGCCGGGTTTTTGCTTGAAAACGGTTCCGGCGAATCAGGCGGCTATCTTCAGGACGCGAAAGCTTTCGAGCAGTTGCGCACGGTTGAAGGGCTTCAGCAGATAGCCTTGGGCGCCGGCGCGCTTGGCGCGCATGATCGCCGCGACGTCGACCTCGACCAGCGAGACCAGGATCTGCGGCTTGTTGGGCGCTTCGATAGCACGGATGCGGCGAATAAGGTCCACGGCCGGGACGTCGGCAAGACCACCGTCGATGACGATGACATCGGGCATGTCGCCGGCGCAAATGTCGGTCGCCTCGACTCCGGTCGAGGCCTCGACGACAATCATATCCGAGCCGCCAAGAATGCGTTTTGCGACCTTCCTGATGACGCTCGAATCATCGACGAACAGGCAGCGCTTCATGTCCGGGTCCTCTTTGCCATCTGCCGAACCGCAATCTCGGGGTGGCCGCAAACCACCATAGGCCAATCTGGTAAAGAAGCCGAAAAGGCGTTGGGTAAAGTTTTTCCAAACACGGTATCGCGCGGCCTTGGCCCCGCAGCGCGATTACATGGATCGCGGCTGGCATTGCTCAATCTGCGCCGCCAGGAAAAATATCAGCAACAAAAGATACTTCGGTTTTTCTTAGGCTGCCGTCAGCACGATCTCCTCGGCGGTCGCGTGGATCGAGATCGTCATATTGGCCTCGCGCGCCAGAAGCAGCGTATAATAGGGCTGGACCGAATGGGCGTCGATCGGCTCCTCCGGCTTGTGGCCGGAATGCAGCTCGAGGAATTTCGGCGGCACGCGCAGCATCGGGCCACTGGCCGACAGCGAAAAACGCGGCTCGGTTTCGAGACTTTCCAGCGTGACCACCAACTTGCCGCCCCGCGGTATGGCTGCGTTGGCGACGAGAATGAGGTTGAGCAGCAGCTTGACCTTGTTCTTAGGAAGCAGCGCACGGGGGCCGTTCCACAACAGTTCCGGCTTTTCGTTCTTCAAGAAGGCGATGGCCACGGCCTCGGCATCGCCCGTGTCGATCATCATGCCGGCGGAACCCGCGGCGCCGAAGGCGATGCGGGCAAACTGTAATCGCGCCGAAGCGTTCTTGGCGCTCTGGCGAATAAGTTTCATGGCGTCTTCGTCGGCGCCGCCTTCGTCGAGCAGCTCGAGGCCGTTGTTGATTGCGCCGACCGGCGAAATGATGTCGTGGCAGACACGGCTGCAAAGCAGCGCGGCGAGATCTGGCGCGGAAAGGGTGAAAAGCTCGGCCATCGGCGAAATCCCTGCTTAAGTCATTTGTTCATGGCCGAGCGACGGTTTCGCGCCTGCCCACACGAATCACGCTCTTTTCCAAGGCTTTCTGAATACACAGGGCCCGAGCGCGCATCAACAAATCCAAAATTATCGACGGCGAAAATGGTGTGTTTCGCGGGGGAAACTCGCCGCAGCGGCAAAAGCGCAGCCTTCGAACCGCCATCTTCGTGTGGGAGCTTAATGGTTGAAAAAGGATTACGGCATAATTTGCCCGTGATAGCCACCCCGAACGGCCGGCAAGAGCCGCAGGGGTGCGAGGCGTCGGCGAAAGTGCTCCCTGACGGAGATTGGAAGCATGTTTTCCCGATACTACGACCGGACGTTCGTCCGCGTCCTCACCATGACCATCACACTCCTGGCGGCTTTGGTCCTTTCGACCTCGGCGTCGCGGGCTCAGCAGTACACCGCTCAGGAAATCGTCGATTCCGGTCATAAATTCTTCGGCGAGACATCCGGCGGCCTGGCCACCGTCGTCGAGAAGATCTTCGCCTCCTACGGCCTGCCCAATGGCTACCTGCTCGGCGAGGAAGGATCCGGCGCCCTGATCGGCGGCCTGACCTATGGCGAGGGGACGCTCTACACCAAGAACGCCGGCGATCATAAGGTGTTCTGGCAAGGCCCTTCGCTCGGCTGGGATTTCGGTGGCGAGGGGTCCCGGGTGATGATGCTGGTCTACAACCTCGACGACATCAGCAGCCTTTATAACCGCTTCGGCGGCGTTGCCGGCTCAGCCTATGTCATCGCCGGCGTCGGCTTCAACGTGCTGCAGAGCAACCGGGTGCTGCTCGTGCCGATCCGCACCGGCGTCGGCGCGCGTCTGGGAGTCAATCTCGGCTATCTGAAGCTCACCGAAAGGCCGACCTGGAACCCGTTCTGATCGGATTGCGCTCGCTACGATCGCTCGGACAGTGCTGATCGCGCCGCGGCAAGCTCTTGCCGCCGCGTTGAATTTCCGCCATGCCAAGCTGGCACGATCCAGCGATTGCCGCGCCGTAAAGTGGATAGCACGCCTTGGTCCAGTCGGTTCTGTTCTTCGTACTCGGTTTCCTTTGCGCCGTTTTTCTGGCGTCGCTTGTCGCGCCGGCGGTCTGGCGGCGGGCCGTTGTCCTGACGCGCAGGCGCCTCGAGGCTTCGCTGCCGCTGACACCAGCCGAAATCCAGGCGGACAAGGACCGGGTCCGGGCGGAATATGCCATGACGACGCGCCGGCTGGAGATAACCGTCAAGAACCTTCAGGAAAAGGTCGCTGAGCAACTGGTGGAGATCGGCCGCGCGAACGAGGCTTTGAAGGGACTCGCGGTTGAAAGAAAGGACAAGAATCAGGCGCTTTCCGACCTGCAGGCGAAGAATGCGGAGCTCAGGCAGCGCGAGGAAGAGTTGCACCGCCTGGCGGAGAAGCACGCGCAGACGGAGCGGGCGCTGGAGAAGCGCGCGCTGGAGTTGCAGAAGCTCGAGCAGATGTATGACGACGCCAGCTTCTCGTCCTCGAACCGGCAGATCGAGCTGGTTGCCCGCGAATCGGAGCTGGAAAAGCTCGCCAGTGACATCGCGTTGCTCAAAGGCCAGCGCAGGGAGGCGGACCGACGCAATCAGGAGGTCGCGTCGGAAAGCAAGGCCGCACGCGAAGCGCTGAAGGCGGAGAAGAAGAAAACGGCCGAGCTCGACAAGAAGGTCGAGCGGCTTCTGGCGACGCTTGCCGACCGCGAGGAAAAGCTCAACCGGCGCGAGAAGGATCTCGCCCGAATGCGCGAACGTTCGAAGGAGAGCGCTGCAAACGGCGTTGCGCGGCTGGCTGCCGGAACGGACACGAAAGGCGACGATGTCGACAAGGCAATTGCCAGGCTCGAGGGCGATCGGGAACGGCTGGAGGCAAGGCTGACGGCGCTGGCGCGCGAGAACAAGCGGCTGAAGACCGATCTTGCCGCCGCCACGGGGGCGGCAATGCCCGAATCGGCGGGCGACGCACGCTCCAGCGCCGGCCTCCGCGAACAAATGAACGAACTGGCAGCCGAGGTGGTCAATCTGACGATGAAGCTCGACGGGCCGGACTCGCCTATCGCCAAGGCCCTTGCGGGCGAGGGGCAGCAGAACGGGCGCGGCGTCAGCCTTGCCGACCGCGTGAGGGCGTTGCAGAAGGCCGGCCCGTCCAACTGAGGTGTGTTGGTATTCAGGTGAGGCCGGCCTGCAAATGCCGGCTTCCTGCGCTTCCGGTGCTCACGTACTTTAAGTACGCTCCGCTCCGGTTCTCGGAAGCCACCATTTCGACTCGGCCTGACCTGAATCTCAACACACCTCAAAGCGTTGCAGCTGTTCGGGCTCCCAGGTCGGGACCGCTAGCGGTTTGAAAAGTGATGCAGGGCTATTGCCGACGCGGCGGCGACGTTCAGGCTGTCGAAACCTTCCGCGATGCCGATCCGCACCGTGTGCAACCGGGCAAGCAGGTCTTGCGGCAGGCCTTCGCCTTCGGTGCCGAGGTAAAGCGCCAGGAGCGCCGATCGCTCCGCGGCGCGGATGTCGACGTTTCCGCGTGGCGATAGCGCGAATTGGGCGAAGCCAAGCCGATCGAGCGTCGCGGTGAAGCTTCCGGTGTCGCCGAATGACGCGAAGGGAACCTTCAGCGCCGCACCGACCGAAACACGGATTGCCTTGCGGTAGAGCGGATCGCAGCACGTCTGGTCGAGCAGAACCGCGTCCGCGCCGAAGGCCGCCGCATTGCGGAAGATCGCGCCCATATTATCGTGATTGGATATGCCGACCAGGACGACGGCCAAGGCACGCCGGGGCAAGGTTTCCACCAGGGTCTCAGCGGGCGCCGGATCGCCGCGCAAGCCGATCGCCAGGATGCCGCGGTGCATGTGGAAGCCGGCGATCCGGTCCATGACCTCGCCGGCGGCGACATGGACCGGAAAACCCGCGGGCGCCTTGCGCAAGATGTCCTGCACGCCAGCCAGCCTGTTTTCGAGGATGAGGGCAGACTCGGCGGCGAAGCGTCCGCTCGACAGAAGAAGATCCAGCACGACCTTGCCTTCGGCGACGAAGCGGCCATGCCGGCCGACGAGGTCGCGCTCGCGGATGTCGAGATAGGCGGCGACGCGTGGGTCCCGAGGATCGTCGATGGGGATGAGGTTCATGCAAATCTCGTCGGCAAAAATTGCCAGCGAGGTAAGGGGCTTTGGATGGCGCGGGTCAAGCCCCGGCGCGGCGCAACCGATAGGCCATCTGTGAAAGGTCGCCGTCGCCGAAAATGCCTTCCAGCATGCGCAGCAATTCGCGCACCGCCTCGGATTTGCAGGAATAGTAAATCATCTGGCGGTCGCGCCGGGTCTCGACGAGATCGAGCGCCCTCAGCTTGGCGAGATGCTGCGACAGCGCGGACTGACTGAGTTGCACCTTCTCGGCGATGGCGCCGACCGACATTTCATCGTCGATCAGGTGAGCCATGATCAGCAAGCGCTTTTCGTTGCCCATGAGCGTGAGAAAGGCGGCCGCCGATTCCGCATTGGCGATTAGCTTATTTGAGATCATAGATCCCCCAAGGGTCCTGGCTCATCCAGACGCCAGGGGGCAATGGCGCCTGATTCCACGATGTTCAGATGTCGCTAGGCGCTGCTGAATCAGCGCCACTACAAAGGTAGATCATTTCATCTAAATCTCAAGCGTTGCTTTTGCCGGCGCGCGATCAACTATCGCTCTTGCTCGGCCGCGCGTCCCGCCCTGGCCATCTCGACGAGCACCGAACGCAATTCGCGCGCGCTTTGCAAAGGCCGGGGAAAGAAAACCCTGCAGGTCGCATCGGCGACGGCGAGATCCATGCCATCGGGGTCGAAACCGGTGACGATCCAGCCGTCGTCTTCGGCGCGGCCGAAATGGCGGGCATAAAGGGCAAGCGCGTCGCGATGGTCGGTATTCATGTGATCGAGTGCGGCCTGCTCGCTGCCGGCGAACTCCTCGATAAGGGCGGGATCGGTGATGAAATCATCACGGTCGAGAAGAAAGGCCTTGCCGAAGCCGCCATTCAGGCTGGCGCGCTCGGGCTCGAGCCGGAAGAACGAGAAGTCGCCGAGCCCGGCATAGAGCTTCGCCTTCGGATTGCGGTTGAGATAGCGGCGTTCGGCTCGGATCTGATCGGCAGATCCCCGCTCCAGCCGCAGGGCCCGGCATGCCAGGCTGATGCGCGGATGCGCCAGCGGATCGCCCTTGCCGGGTTCTCCAAGCAACAGCGAACAGCGCGGATCCGCGAGCAGCGCACCGGTGTGGGCGGACAGCATCGAGATCAGGATCAGCGGCGCGCCGTCGATGTCGGTGGCGACGCCAACCCTGCTTGCCAGCGGCGCGCCGGTGCCGGGCTCGATCGCCGCGAGCGCGCCGAAACGTGCTGCGCGGATCAGGGTTTTCGCGAGCCTGACCGCCTCGGCGTCGGTCTCGCGAATGACGTCCTTTTTCGGTTCGGTCACAGGTTCACCCGAGATAAGTTGATTTCTGCTCTCCGGTTATCGGCCGAGTACACCCGCCTTTGCAAGGGCTGCGATTTCGTCTTCGTTCAACCCAAAACGGCTCAATATGTCCGCAGGGTCGCGATCGGCGACGTCCGGCGCCGCGGCAAGCGTCTGCGGGTTTTGCGAGAAACGCGGCGCCGGTGCCGGGCGGTCGAGCTCGCCGGAATTCACAAAGCTTTTCCTGGCGCGGCTGTGCGGATGGTTCCTGGCTTCGACCAGGGACAGCACGGGCGCCACGCAAGCGTCGGTCGCGGCGAAAAGCGTGGCCCATTCGTCGCGCGTCTTCTGCTTGATCCGGCCGGCAATGGCGGCACGCATGGCGGGCCACGACGACTTTTCATACTGGCTGCCGACAAAATGCCCGTCGAGCGGCAGCAGCCTGGCGAATTCGGCAAAGAAGCGCGGCTCGAGGCAGCCAACGGCAATGTGCCTTGCGTCAGCCGTCTCATATGTATCGTAGAACGGCGCGCCGGAATCGAGCAGGTTCTCGCCGCGCCTGTCGCTCCAGAGACCCGCCGCCATGTAGGCGTGGATGGGGGTGGCGAGCATCGAGGCTCCCTCGATCATCGAGGCATCGACCACCTGGCCCTTTCCGCTGCGCGAGCGCTGGAAAAGAGCGGCGAGCACGCCGGCGATCAGCATCATGGCGCCGCCGCCTTGATCCGCGACGAGGTTGAGCGGTGGCACCGGCGGCGCGTCCTGCCTGCCGATCGCATGCAAGAGGCCCGCATAGGCGAGATAGGTGATGTCGTGCCCGGCTCGCCCGGACAGCGGCCCGTCCTGTCCGAATCCGGTCAAGCGGCCATAGATCAGCGCCGGATTGCGCTGCAGAACGGCATCCGGCCCGAGGCCGAGCCGTTCCATCACGCCGGGGCGAAAGCCTTCGACAAGCAAGTCGGCCCCTGCCACAAGGCACAGCAGCAGGTCGGCGCCCGCCTGGCTCTTCAGGTCGAGCTTGAGAATGGAACGGCCGTGGCGGTCGAGATCGTATTGTTCGGGCAGGCTCAGAAGCGGCTGACCGGCATCGGCACGTTCGACGCGCAGCACCTCGGCGCCCATTTCGGACAGCATCAGGGCGGCAAGCGGCACCGGACCAAGCCCGGCCATTTCGATCACTTTCAGGCCGGCGAGCGGCCCGGTCTTTCCGGTGGAAGCACCGGCGCCTGTCGGCGAGCCAGACATCCCCGCTTATTTCGGCGCCATGCGGATAGCGCCGTCGAGGCGGATGGTCTCGCCGTTCAGCATCTGGTTCTCGACGATGTGGAGCGCAAGCGACGCATATTCGGACGGCTCGCCGAGCCGCGGCGGGAAGGGCACGGAAGCGCCGAGCGAATCCTGCACTTCCTGCGGCATGCCGGCCATCATCGGCGTCTTGAAGATGCCGGGCGCGATGGTACAGACGCGAATGCCGGATCGCGCCAGATCGCGGGCCACAGGCAGCGTCATGCCGACGACGCCGCCCTTGGACGCCGCATAGGCGGCCTGGCCGATCTGGCCGTCATAGGCGGCGACGGATGCGGTGTTGACGATGACGCCGCGCTCGCCGCCGGCAAGCGGTTCGAGTTTCGCCGCCCGGTCGGCAACGAGGCGGATCATGTTGAAGGTGCCGATCAGGTTGATCTCGATCACCTTGCGATACTGGTCGAGCGGATGCGGCCCGTCCTTGCCGATCGTCTTCATGCCGATGGCAATGCCGGCGCAATTGATCAGGATGCGCGGCTGCCCAAGCTTTTCAGCCACTTCGGCGATCGCGGCCGTAGCGCTGTCGCCGCTGCCGACATCGCATTGGACGGCAACGCCGCCGATCTCGGCTGCAACTTTCGCCGCGCGCTCGATGCCCACGTCGAGGATGGCGACGCGGGCGCCCTTGGCCGCCAAGGCGCGCGCCGTTGCCTCGCCAAGGCCCGACCCGCCGCCGGTGACGATCGCGATCTGGCCGTTCGGGTTCATGCAGGCCTCCCAGGATTCCCGATTATGCTACGAAGCGCGCAAAGGAGGCGCAACCGCAATAGGCGGGTCGATTGAAGGCTGCACACTGGCGATCGAACGCGACACGGCCGGGGCAAATTCCGCAACCTTTGCCGTGTTGGCGTGACAGACATCGCCGGCAAAGCGGGCGACCGCCCCCGGCTTGATCTCGTGATACAGCAGCCGGTCGAGATCGACCGGGCGCGGCATGGTGATCTGTCCGCGCGGGAAGCGCTTGAAGCCAAGCGGTCCATAATATGGTTCGTCACCAACCAGAATGACGGCAGGCGCACCGGCCTTCCTGGCCGCCTCCAGCGCGATGCCGACCAGCTTGCGGCCGATGCCGAGATTCTTGTAGGCGGGGCGCACCGCAAGCGGGCCGAGCATCATGGCGCGTCCGGCGCCCGCTGCCACGCGCGTCATGCGCACCGAAGCGATGACCGTGCCCTCCTTGACGGCGACGAAGGACATCGAGCGGTCATGTCCTCCCGACTCGCGGATCTTGTAGGCGGCAAGCACGAAACGACCCGGACCGAAGGCCTCGTCGTTGATGGCTTCGATTTCAGGGTCATGCGCCGGAGTCTCCGGCAGGTATTTCACGTCGGCAAGGCTCATGGTCTTTGCGTTCCGGTATCGAGGAAGGTCTGCTGCAAAGCGGCAGCGTTCGCCAGTCAACGCTTCTTAAGCGCGGGCGCCCTTTCGTCGTCGGTCGAACCGGATCGAGGCAAAGTCGAACATGGGCGCCTCCGCTAGCATCAATTTTGGGCCGCTGCAATCGGTGCTTTCAGGCTTTCTTTGCGTCCATGACGAACTTATCCGTCCCCGGAGCCGTTGGTCATTTGACGAACTGGTTCGTCGTTTGACGAACTGTTCATCCGCTGAGGGCTTCGCCAGCCCGGTCATCAACCTAGATAGTATCGAGCCGCAGGGAGATTTTTCGCATGGGATTGCTGATTGAAGGCAGATGGCAGGATCGCACGCCCAACACCGACAGCGGCGGCCGGTTCGTGCGAACGGAATCGCAATGGCGCGACTGGATCACGCGCGACGGCGCGCCGGCGCAAGGGCGCACGCGCGGCTTCAAGGCGGAACCCGGCCGTTATCACCTCTATGTGTCGCTCGCCTGCCCATGGGCGCATCGCACACTGATCTTTCGCGTCCTGAAGAAGCTGGAGGGCATCATCTCCGTCTCCGTGGTGCACCATTTCATGGGGGAGAACGGATGGACCTTCAAAGCTGAGGACGGCGCCACGGGCGACACGCTCTACGGCCTCGATTTTCTGCACCAGGTCTATGCCAAGGCCGATCCGGCATATTCAGGCCGCGTCACGGTGCCGGTGCTGTGGGACAAACGGCAAGAGACCATCGTCAACAATGAGTCCTCCGAGATCATCCGCATGCTCAATTCCGCCTTCGACGAATGGGGCGACGCCGGTCTCGACTTCTATCCGGCGGCGCTACGCGCGGAGATCGACAGGATCAATGCGCTGGTCTATCCGGCAATCAACAACGGCGTCTATCGCGCCGGCTTCGCCACCACGCAGAAAGCCTATGAGGAAGCGTTCGGCGAATTGTTCTTAGCGCTTGATTCGATCGAAGAGCGGCTTTCGCAGCAGCGCTTTCTGACCGGCGAACGCATCACCGAGGCCGACTGGCGGCTGTTCACGACGCTGGTTCGTTTCGATCCGGTCTATGTCGGCCACTTCAAATGCAACCTGCGCCGCATCGCCGACTATCCGAACCTGTCGAACTATTTGCGCGATCTCTATCAGGTGCCCGGCGTCGCGGGCACGGTCAGCCTGCATCACATCAAGGCGCATTATTACGGCAGCCACAGATCGATCAACCCGACGGGGATCATTCCGGCAGGGCCGGAGCTTGATTATGCCGCGCCGCATGACCGGAACAGGTTCAGGAAGGCGGCGTGATTACCAGTAAGCCGAGTTACGCTCGCCGCCAAAAATCTCCGCTATCCGCTGCAGCGTCGCCGGCGTCGTGCCCTCCGGCAGGCGGTCGAGCGGAAAGAAACCCGCTTCGGCGATCTCGTGATCAGGCAGTTTCGGCGCCGTCTGGTAGAAGGCTTCGATCAGATAAAGGCCGACATGGTCGCGCTTGCTGGGGCGATGGTTGAAATGCATCGACTTCAGCACCGGCGGCGCAGTCAGAGCGATGTTGCCTTCCTCGGCCAGTTCGCGCGCCAGCGCTTCCTCAAGGGTCTCGCCCACCTCGACGCCGCCGCCCGGCAATTGCCAACCGGGAACATAGGTGTGGCGGATCAGGAAGACTGAGTTGGAGGCACGGTCATAGACCAGCCCGCGCACGCCAAGCGTCATCGGGCGGCGCAGCAGGAAGTAGAAATGGAACAGCCTTGCCCGCAACCCCGGCCAGCCGGTCTGGCGGAATGCCGCGTCAGGATCGGCCGGGCGGTTCATTCAACGATCCCCAAGCAGATGGGTTGCCCCACGAACATCTGCCTGGCTTTCCTTGTTTTTCGCAGGTTCTGGCCCCAAAACCGTGGGACACTTTTGCGGAACTTGCTTGGGCGAACAGCAAACGGTGAGTGGAAAGCCTCGTCGGCGTCGCTTAAGAAGGGGCCATGTTCAGGCTCGCGCATATTTCCGATGCTCATCTGGGACCGCTGCCCGATGTAACCTATCGCGACCTCGCCTCCAAGCGCGTGCTGGGCTACGTCAACTGGCAGCGCAATCGCCGCCGCCATATGCATGACTCGGTGATCGACACCATCGTCGCCGACATCAAGGCCGGCGCGCCCGATCACCTGGCCGTCACGGGCGACCTCGTCAACCTGGCGCTCGATGGCGAGATCGAGATGGCCAAGCACTGGCTGGAGACGCTTGGATCGCCAAATGACGTTTCCGTGGTCCCCGGCAATCATGACGCCTATGTGCCGGGCGCCTTCGACAAAGTCTGCCGGTCGTGGGCTCCCTGGATGACGGGCGACGGCGTCAACAGCCCGGTCGACCGCAATTCCTTTCCGTATCTGCGTGTGCGCGGCAATGTAGCGCTGATCGGCGTCACCACGGCGCGCGCCACCGCGCCCTTCATGGCCAACGGCTTCTTCATGGAAGGGCAGGCCGAGCGGCTCGCCAAGATCCTCGACGATGCCGCGGAGCAAGGGCTGTTCCGCGCCATCATGATCCACCACCCTCCGGTGCGCGGTGCCGTCCCGCAGCATAAGCGGCTGTTCGGCATCACTCGCTTTCACAAGGTCATTCGCCGTCATGGCGCTGAACTCGTCCTGCACGGGCATTCGCATCTGCCGTCACTGTTCACCATCGGCGCACGGGGCGCCAAGGTGCCCGTGGTCGGGGTTGCCGCCGCGGGCCAGGCGCCCGGCGGCAAACACCCGCCGGCGCAATACAACATCTTCGAAATCGACGGTGAAAAGGGCGGCTGGCGTCTTCGCCTGATCCGGCGCGGCCTGACGGGGCCAGCCCTGCCGCCTGCCGACCTGCAGGCCATGGACCTCGATGTGCCTGCCGGCACGGCGCGCCAGCTCGTCAGAAGCTGATCTTCATCTGCATGATGCGTTCCCAAAACAACGCCAGCGAAACCGCCAGGCCGACAAGGGCGCCTGCGGCGATCAGGCCGAGCCCGGCGAAGAAGGTCGTCCAGCCGTTGCGGCCGCTTTCGGATCGGATGGGCGGCTCCGCTTCCTGGACCACGGGGCGATGCAGGCCGCGAACGGCGCTCTCCACGCTCCCTTCCATCATGCGCTGCCGCTCGACGACACGCTCGGCCACGTAGCGCATCACCGCATCGGCAACGGCTTTCATCTCGGTCGATTCGGCCAGCACCACGCGGCCGACGCGCGTATCCCTGAGGAAGCGATAGGTGCGGCGGTCGCGTCCCATGGCGACATGGCTCACCGCATCGATCCATAGCCGCGGCTGCAGGCCGGACGAAACGGCGAAGTCGAAGCTGTCCATGTCGGCCGGAACATCGGCAAAGACCGGGGCAAGCTCGCTCGCCAGCAGATCGAGCCGCATGCGGTGCGCCTCGCGCATGTCGACGACCACATCATCGCGGTCGGCAAAGGCGTTCTTGACGTCGCGTACGGCATCGGCGAGCTTTCGCGACGGTTCGATCGGGCTGATTTTGTCGCCTGCATCCGTCATGGCGGCTGCCTCACTGTTGGTTAACAGCGAGTTACCACAGTCGCCGGCAAAATGCACTGCCGACGACGAACCGCGCGACTGCCGCGGTCCGGCGAAAGCGGGTAAGGGACGTTTCGAGATCGGTCCGGGAGCGATCAACCCGCCGAAGCGTCCAGCGGTGGACGCAACCATCTGCCGCGCCGCCGCACGTTGCGACGCACGATTTCGGCAATCAGGTCAGGAGCTTCCTCGACCAGCATGTGACCTGCGTCAAGGACATGATGCAGATGGAAATGCGACGGCAGCGCCTCGGCCTGCTCGACCGGCAGCAGCGGATCCTCCGCTCCCCAAACGACCATGACCGGCATGTCGAGCGTATCCAACTGCGCGCGGGGGATGATCCCTTGCCGGTCATCCCTCGTCATCGCGGCCGCCATATCGATCAGGGTCTGCAACTGGCCCGGTCGGGTGCGCATCCGGCAGAGTGCATCCACCACGTGATCGGGCGGCACGCTTCGCGGACCCGACATGGCGGCAAGGCTGGCGCGGACCTGGTTGCTGCCGGCCGCGGCGGCGTAGCGGCGCAGCAAGTCGGCGTTGATTTCCGGGCCAAAACCGCCGGGCGCCAACAGCGTAAGCGAGGCCACCCTGTCGGGGTCGGCAAGCGCCATCGATGTGGCGACCGCGCCGCCCATTGAGTGACCGACGAGATGGACCTTACCCAACCGGCGGGCGGCCAGATCGGCGAGGATGGCTCGCGCGGCTGGCTTGGCGCCGCCCAGGCCTTCGCTTTCCAGGGACTGTCCATGGCCCGGCAGATCATAGGCCAACACTCTCGCCCGCGCCGCCAGCGAGGCCGCGACGTCACGCCAGATCTCACCACATGCTCCGAAGCCGTGCAGAAGCACGATCGTCCTCGGACGGGCGCCGCTTTCGACCGCATAAGGGAATGGACGCATGAAAAAATGGGACGGTGAACAAGGCAGGAGCTTCAAATTGTGGCTGAATTGCTCCCGAACCGGATTGATGGCCAGTAAAATTTTCGCGACCGCAGCGCCCCGTCAGGCGCTCGATGCGCAAGAATGTCCTAATATATGCCGGATCACAGCGTCATACTTTGGTGCTCCGGCATTCGTGTGGCCCAGATGAGTATGGAGAGTTGGATTAGCTCGGGTTGCCGATCCCAGCGGCCCGCAAGGATTGAACCAGCCGATCGGTGAGATCCGGGGGGTATTTGCGATCGACGAATGTCGCGCGCGGGTCGGCGGCGAACTTCGGGAATTGCGCGGTGAGCTCGTTGGCAAGCTCACCCGCCAGCTTGTCGCGTCCCGAAATCCTGGCGCCGATCAGGCGCGCGGCCAGGTAATGCGACTTTGATGCCGTCGTGCGCAGCGACTCGCTGGCGAGCGCGGCCTTTTTCATATCGCCCTGCATGAAGGCTCCGACGAAAAGGCCATAATCCCACCAGGTTGGATGGCCGCTGAAGGCTTCGACCGCGTGGTCCAGGATCGGCGTTCCCTCATCATATTTGCCGGCGAAGATCAGGCCGTAGCCATAGGCGGCGGCCATGCCGAGGTCGTACGGGTTGAGTTCGTAAGCCTTTCGCATTAATCGGATCGCTTCGTCCGTGTTGCCGAGACGCGAGTTGAGGTAGCCAAAGGCGCGATGCGCATGCGGGCTCATCGGCCCCATCTGGACGGCGCGGTGGGCAAGCGACATGGCCTTTTCGAGCGTCGCTTCCGGTGGATAGGCATAGTGCGCGGTGACGGCTTCCACATGAAGCGCGGCCAGCTCCGCGTAGACAAGCGACGATTTGGTGCCTTCGCCGACCAGCTTCTCCAGGCAGCGATACGCAATTTCGTGCGTCTGGGCGCTCATGTCGAGATAATAGCGGTCGTCGAGCACCAGGCATCCGATCTGGCTGGTCCGGATGTCGCTCTGGTCGATGTAGCTGTAGATCGCGCCCGAAGCGGGAACTGTCGAGGTGAGAAGGCTGGCGACGTTGCCTTCAACCGCGCCAGGGGCGCTCTCGGCTGATGTAAGGTTGCGCGACAGGAGAACCCGCCCGGTCCCGACGCTCTGCAACTCCACCGTGACGTCGCCGGCAGCGGGCCCGGGAACAATTTCGAAAACGAAACTGATCGGATCGGCGGACCGATCACGCGTCGAATCCGCATCGCGCCCGATGAAATCGATGGTGTCGAAACCCGCAAGCCCGGCGCGCAGCGACGACGCGACGCGAGCCGCCTCCGCTCCATCGGCTTTGACGGCGATGTAGATCAGCGGCAGGGATTCGAATCCGGACTGGGCGGTGCCGGCCAGGCGCGCCGTCTCGACTGTCGCGGCAGTGTCGCCGCCGTTGAGGAAGGCATTGCCTTGACGCACGATGAGCACGCCGAGCATGACAATGACCAAAGCCATGGCAGCCCAGAAGAACCGCAATTGCCGCGTGAGCGACTGGGCGGGTGCTGCGGGCGCCATCAGCGCTACGGGTTCGCCGGGTGCAGAGGCGTCGAGATGTTCGGCTGGAGCGGCTTCGGCCGAAGCGTCGGGCCGCTGCGCGACGGTTTTGGAGGCGGACCTGGCGTCGCCAGGCAGGCGGATCGCATTCGGCTCGTAGGACGGGACATAACCGCCGCGCGGGATCGCGATGCGCACCGGCTCGGCGACACCTTCATTGGCGAAATACTGCTCCAGAAGTTCGCGCAGACGACCGGCCTGAACCCTGACCACGGCATCGGTGGAGGCGTCGAAATCGCCGTCCTTGCCGAAGACGTCCATGGCGATTGAAACGCCTTTCAGCCTGTCCGCCTCGCCGGCCTGCTCGCGTTCGACCAGATAGCGTAATAGCCTGCGGGCACGCTCGGATCGTCCGAACGTTTCGCTGGCAAGCAGTCGCTCCAATGTCTCGCGCACTGCGGGGGCGGCAGGCGGGGCATGCTCCAAGTGTCGAACCTTTCGAAGTCGGCACAGGTTAGGGAGCGATAATATAGCGCTCGCGCCGGCGCACAAGGATGCTTCTATTATGTGATCGCGTAAGCCACCGGAAATTCCTCCGGCGGTTAACGAATGGCAGATTCGCGTCCGCGTCTGCAGCGTGGCGCAAGCTGGAATGCGCCAGCTCCATCGCTGAATCAGATCATCCGGCTAGAGCGGTTCACCGTTCACGGAACGGTGAACCGCTCAATTTTTTGTTTGACCGCAATTCCGGACGGAAGGCTGCGGCGAAACCGCCGAGCCTAACCGCCTCACAATTTTCCTGGAATTTGCTCTAGCCGCCGATGATCCGGTTGGCGGCCGAAACGACGGCCTCCAGCGAGGCGGCGACGATGTTGGTGTTGATGCCGGCGCCGAACAGCTTGCCGCCCGGATACTCCATCTCGACATAGGAGATCGCCGAAGCGTTGGAGCCGCGCTGCAAGGAATGCTCGGAGTAGTCGAGCACCGACATGTCGACGCCGACATGGCGCGAGAGCGCATCGACAAAGCCGTCGATCGGGCCGGTGCCCGAGCCGGTGATGGTCACTTCCTTGCCATTGTCGAGAATATCCGCTTCGACCATGCGCCGGCCCTTCACCTCGGTATCGGGATAGGTGCGATGGTCGAGGAACTTCAGCCGCGCGCCGGGCTGGTCGACATAGGTTTCGAGGAAGCGTTCATGGATGCGCCTGGCCGGCACTTCCTTGCCTTCCGCGTCGGTGATCGCCTGGATCGCTTGGCTGAACTCGATCTGCAGATTGCGTGGCAGGTTGAGGCCGTAATCTGCCTGCAGCACATAGGCGATGCCGCCTTTGCCGGACTGCGAGTTGATGCGGATGATCGCCTCGTAGGTGCGGCCGACATCGGCCGGATCAATCGGCAGATAGGGCACTTCCCAGATTGGGGTGTTGGCCTTCTTCAGAGCTTTCATGCCCTTGTTGATGGCGTCCTGGTGCGAGCCGGAGAAAGCCGTGTAGACCAGCTCGCCGACATAAGGGTGACGTTCCGGGATCTTCAGCTGGTTCGAATATTCGTAGACGTCCTTCATCCGGTTGATGTCGGAGCAGTCGAGCTCCGGATCGACGCCCTGGGTGAACATGTTGAGCGCCAGCGTGACGATATCGACATTGCCGGTGCGTTCGCCATTGCCGAACAGCGTGCCTTCGACGCGGTCGGCGCCAGCCATCAGGCCGAGCTCGGTGGTGGCGATGCCGGTGCCGCGGTCGTTGTGCGGATGCAGCGAGACGATCAGGTTCTCTCTGGCATCGAGGTTGCGGCACATCCATTCGATGCGATCTGCATAGACGTTGGGCGTCGACATCTCGACCGTCGACGGCAGGTTGATGATCAGCTTGTTGTCGGCTGTCGGCATCACGATCTCGGTGACGGCGTTGCAGATCTCCAGCGCGACTTCGAGCTCGGTGCCGGTGAAGCTCTCCGGCGAATACTCGAAGCGGTAGCCGCCGCCGGCCTTGGCGGCCATGTCGGTGATCATCTTGGCGGCGTCGGTGGCGATGCGCTTGATGCCGGCGACATCCTTCTCGAACACGACGCGGCGCTGCAGCTCGCTGGTCGAATTGTAGAAATGCACGATCGGGCGGTGCGCGCCCTTCAGCGCCTCGAAGGTCCGCGTGATCAGCTCGGGCCGGCACTGCACCAGCACCTGGAGTGAGACGTCGGCGGGGACGCCGCCTTCCTCGATGCACCAGCGGGCAAAGTCGAAATCGGTCTGCGAGGCCGAGGGGAAGCCGATCTCGATCTCCTTGAAGCCCATGTCGAGGAGCAGCGCGAACATGCGCGCCTTGCGCTCATGACCCATCGGGTCGATCAGCGCCTGGTTGCCGTCGCGCAGGTCGACCGAGCACCAGATCGGCGCCTTGTCGATGGTCTTGTTCGGCCAGGTGCGGTCGGTCAGGCCGACCGTCGGGTAGGATTGGTATTTGCGTGCCGCATCCGGCATGTGGCCGGCCGCGCGCTTCCCGGCTTCAGCCTCGCCGGCGCGGATTTCTTCTCGTGCGTTCATCGTCGTTTCTCCCGGCGGCCCGCATGCCCGCTTCAGGCGGATGGGTGGCGAGCGTCGCCTCTACCAAAAATTCGTTCGCTTGATGTGACTTTGCCAAAGTCTGGCCAAGGAGCATGCGCCTTGAGCGGCGGTTTCGACCGCCGGGCGCTCCTTCAGCGAACCCGGCGATCGCCGATAAGGCCGAGAAGAAGCAGGGTCGAGGCGAGCGCGCGCGCGGTCTCGCCGGCAAAGCCGGTGCGAGAGGAGGCGACGGAGCGGACGCGCGTGGTCATGCCGGCTCTCTTACAGGAGCGGCCCGTCGGAGGCAAGCGGGACGCATGAATGAACGCCCTTGCCTAATATCGCCGCCGGCGCGGACAGTCTTCCCCGCGCCTCGCAAATGCGCCAGACTTGGTTTCGAAGGCTTGGCACCGAGCGAAGCTCCGGGGAGGGGTTCGTCCATGAATTTCGTGTTCTTCTCGCCGCATTTCCCGGCCAACGGCACCGATTTTTGCGACCGGCTGAAAAAGGCGGGCGCCACCGTGCTCGGCATCGGCGATGCGCCTTACGAAACCTTGAACGCCAAGCTCAAGGCGGCGCTTTCGGAATATTACCGCATCGCCGACATGGAAGATTACGACGCCGTTTTGCGGGCGATGGGGCACTTCATCCACAAATGGGGCCGCATCGATCGCTTCGAGTCGCTCAACGAGCATTGGCTCGAACTCGAAGCCAACATCCGCACCGATTTCAATATCTACGGCACCAAGCTCGATTTCGTGAAGAACTTGAAGCGGAAGAGCCGCATGCGCGCCTTCTTCCGCAAGAGCGGCGTCGAGACCATCCCGCAGCGCAAATGCTCCGACCGTGCCGGCGCCATGACCTTCATCCGCCGCGTCGGCTTTCCGGTGGTGGTCAAGCCGGATTCGGGCTCCGGGGCTTCCAACACTTTCAAGATCTCCAACGCCAAGGAGCTCGACCAGTTCTTCAAGGACAAGCCGGAGGGTGTCACCTTCGTCATGGAGCAGTTCATCGAGGGGCTGGTCGTGACCTTCGACGGGCTAGTCAACCGCGACGGCGAGGTGGTGCTGGCGGCCAGCCACCGTTACGATCAGAGCATCATGGAGGCGGTCAACAAGGATCGCCATATGAGCTACACCTGCTTTCCCGAGATCAGCCCGGAAGTCGAGGAGGCGGGCCGCAAGATCCTCAAGGCGTTCGACGTACGCGAGCGCTTCTTCCATATCGAGCTGTTCGAAACCAGCGACAAGCGCGTCATCGCGCTCGAGGTCAACATGCGGCCGCCCGGCGCCTGGATGACGGACGCCATCAACTACACATTCGACATCGACGTCTATGCCGCCTGGGCCGACATGGTGGTCAAGGATGCCGCCGGCGGCCCTTACAAGGGCAAGTATTTCACCGCCTATGCCAGCCGCAAACGCCACATCGACTATTTGCACAGCCATGCGGACGTGCTAGCCGCCCACGGCGACAAGATCGTCCATCATCAGGCCATCGAAGAGGTCTTCAGCCGCGCCATGGGCAATTACGCCTACCAGATGCGTTCGAAGGATCCGAAGGCGCTGCGCCAGGCGGTCGACTACATCCACGCGGAAAAGGCCTGAGCCGATGGACGTCTCCTATCACAAGGACCATGCCCGCAATCTCGGCCGGGACATGGAATACAAGCGCTATGGCCATGCCGGGCGTCCGGTGGTGGTGTTCCCGACCTCGCAAGGGCGGTTCTATCAGTTCGAAGATTCGGGCGGGGCCAGCGCGCTTGCCGAGTTCATCGACACCGGCCGCATCCAGCTCTTCACGCTTGACGGCATCGACTCGGAATCCTTCTTCGACAAGCATGCCGACCCGGCGCAACGCATCGCCCGCCACGAAGCCTATTTCCGCTATGTGCGCGAAGAAGCGCTACCGGAATTGCAGGCGGTTGCCGCCAAGTCCAACGGTGGCCGCGTTTTGAAGCCGCTGTTTTGCGGCTGCTCGATGGGCGGCTATCACTCATCCAATTTCGTGTTCCGCTTCCCGGAGCTGGCGAGCGGGGTGATCTCGCTGTCCGGCGTCTATTCGGCGCGCGACTTTTTCGGCCGGGCTCTGGAAGGCAATATCTATTTCAACTCGCCGCTCGATTATCTGCCCGGCATCGTCGACCAGAAGCTGCTCGGGCGGCTCAGGGCGCTCAGGCTGATCTTCTGTTGCGGCCAGGGCGCCTGGGAAGAGCACATGCTGGTCGAAACGCGCGAGCTGGAACAGGTGCTGCGCGACAAATCGATCCCGGCCTGGGTCGACTATTGGGGTGGCGACGTCAGCCATGACTGGCCGTGGTGGCATAAGCAGCTCGTCTATTTCTTCGGCCGTTGGCTGGATGACGACCTCATGCACAGGTTGGACTGAGGTGCGTTGATATTCAGGTGAGGCCGGCCTGCAAATGGCGGTTTCCTGCGCTTCCGGTGCTCACGTACATGAAGTACGCTCCGCTCCGGCCTTCGCCGGCCGAAGCCCTCTTAAGTGTTTCCGCCCGATGAAGGCTACGGCCGGCGAAGGCCGGTTCTCGGAAGCCACCATTTTCGTCTCGGCCTGACCTGAATCTCAACACACCTCAAAATGTACAGACCAATGACCACACCCGATCCGATCCGTCGCTTTGTCGAAGCAACCAACGCCGCCGATACCGAAGCCTTTCTGGCCACATTCACAGACGATGCTTTCCTCAGCGACTGGGGTCGCGATTTCCGTGGCCGCGATAGCGTCGCGCGGTGGAACCAGTCGGACAATATCGGCGTGCAGTCCAACCTTCGCATCGTTCGCATCGCGGAGCGCGACGGCGTCTACCATGCCCGCGTCGCCGTGACCGGCAACGGCTTCAACGGCGAGGGCGACATGGCCTTCACGCTCAACGGCGACCGGATCGCGAGCCTGGTCATCAGCTGAAGAACGGATGCGTCGCCGACCTTCGTGCGGCATCGTCCAAAAATATGATCATTGTAATCATGTTTTTGTGGCAATGCCGCCGGCGCTGTGGCATGCCGGCGCGGCGATATCGGGCTTCGGCCGATCTCGTCGATATCGGAAGGCCCGGCGATGAAGCTCTTGAGCGCGCAAACCCGTATCCAAAACGACGACATCCGCGCGGTGATGGACAGGCTGCGCGCCGAGCACGGCGACTATGAAAACGACACCGGCGTTGCCGGCCAATGGGAATTCCGCATGCATTACGGCACGTTGAATGCCTCATTCGACGACCGCGGCGTGCTGGTCCGTGTCGCGGCGGAGGACGAGACCTGCCTCTCCTACATGAAGATGATCTTCGCCGGCCACATCGCCGCGCATCTCCGCACCACCGAAGGCCTGCGCTGGCAAGGAGACGGCATGGATGCCGGCACGCCGATATTCTTCCGCGAGATATCGGTCCTGTCCTCGACACGGTTGTCGCCGCATATGCAACGCGTGCGCTTCTGCGGCCGCGCCCTCGGCCGCTTCGCCCATGGCGGATTTCATGTTCGGCTTCTGCTGCCGCCGGCCGGACGGCAGGCGGTTTGGCCGACCATGGGCCCGGACGGTCTGATCGTCTGGCCGTCGGGCGAGGATGCGCTCACCATCCGCGTCTACACGATCCGCGCGCTGGACGTGGCCGAGGGTTGGCTCGACATCGACTTCGTGCTGCATCCCGGCGCCGAGACGCCGGCTGCGAGTTTCGCGCAGAATGCGAGGGCCGGCGACATCATCGGCATGATCGGCCCCGGCGGCGGCGATGTGCCCGAGGCATCAAACCTGCTTCTTCTGGGCGACGATACCGCGCTTCCGGCGATCGGCCGGATGCTGGAAGAGCTTGCGCCGTCCGTCCGTGCCGAGGCCTTCATCGAGGTTGACGGTCCGCAAGACCGGGTGACGCTGGCGGCGGGCGAGAACATCGCTGTCCATTGGCTTTATCGGCATGGCCGCGAAGCAGGCCGGGCCGGCCTGCTGCCGGAAGCGCTGCGCGAGCGCGGCCGCGGGGCCGACGATCTCTTTGTCTGGGCCGGATGCGAGTTCGCCGACTTCCGCGACATCCGCCGGATCGTGCGCAAGGAATGGGCCCTGTCGCGCAACCGGCATCTTGTCACCGCCTATTGGCGCCGCGGCGAGTCGGGCGGAGACGGTGCCGGCGAGGAATAGTTCAATCTTTTAGTTGCGATCGCTGACCATGGCGATGGCCGGCACCGCCAGCAGCGCGACGACGCCCGCGCCGCCGAACAGTGCGCCATAGCCCAGATGCTGCGCCGCATAGCCGGCCAGGATGCCGCCCGCCATGCTGACCAAGGCATCCATGCACTGGAAAAGCGTGAAATCGACCCCTGCCTGCTTCGGATCCGACCAGCGCATGAACTGCGCATAGAGCGCCACGAAGCCGAGCGCCATGATGCCCGAGGAACTCAGCGTCGCGACGGCCGCCAGCGGGCCTGCCGGGAAAACGCCGGAAAGCGCGAAGGCCGCGAGGATAAACAGCGATCCGGCCTGCAGCATAAGCGCGAGCACAAGTACGCTGCGCGTGCCCAGCCATCGGACAAGAGCGCCGCCGGCAAGGGCGGCCGCGCCGCCGAGAACCATGCTGCCGACACCGTTGACCAGGCCGATCGTGGAAAGGCTGAGCCCGGCATCGACCAGAAACGGGCCGAGCATGGTCAGCGCCGCTTTCTGCGCCAGAACGTAGATCGCCGACGCCGCCAGACCGCGGCGTATCTGCGAGCGCCGCAGCGCCGTGCCGAGCGCGGGCACGTGTTCGCGCACTTCCTCGCGCGATCGGCCGGCGATGCCGAGCAGGAAGGGCAGTCCGAGCAGCACCAGCAGCGAGGCCATCGCCGACACCGCCGCGCGCCAGCCGTGGATTTCGACGAGATAGAGGAAGAGACCGGCGCCGATCGCCGAGCCGAGATAGGCGCCGCCGACCTGGGCGGCATTGCCCCAGCCGAGATTTTTGCCGGCAAGGTTCTGCACCGCAAAGCCATCGCAGGCGATGTCGACCGTCGAGGCGGCAAAGGCGACCACCGTCAGGCAGGCGACGACCGGCCAGAAGGTGGCGGGACCGAGCTGGGCGATGGCCAGCAGTCCGGTGATGGAGATGAGGCCGCCGATGAGGACGATCGCGCCGGTGCGGTTCCTGCCCGCTGGCGGAAGCCGGTAACGCTCCACCGCCGGCGACCACAGGAACTTCAGCGCCCATGGCAGGGCGATCAGGGTGAGCAGGCCGATGCGGTCGAGCGGCAGGCCCTGGTCGCGCATCACGGCCGGGAGACCCGTCCAGGTGATGCCGCCGATCACGCTCTGCGCCACATAGAGGCCGCCGATCGCAGCGACGATGGCCGCCGGCGACGAGGCGGCCCGGTTCGAGACGGAGACCGACATCAGAAGCGATAGCGCAGGCTGCCGAACAGCGAGCGGCCCTCGTCGCGGTAGCAATAGCCGGCCGAGCAAATTGCCTGCTGGTTGTCGAACAGGTTCTTGGCGTTGATCTGCAGCTTCACGCCTTCGAGCCTCGGGTTGCGATAGCCGAAATCATAGGACAGCGAGGCATCGACGAAGGCGCGCGCGTCGTTCTTGAAAGTATTGGTGTCGTCGCCGTAGCTCGCGCCGGCGAAACGCACGCCAGCGCCGAGCCCAAGCCCTTCAAGCGTGCCGTTCTCGAACTGGTAATGGCCCCAGAGCGACAGGATGTGGTTCGGCGTGGCCGACAGTTCCTTGCCGTCGGTGCCTTCGGCGCCGCGTTCGATCTTCACGCGCAGATAGGTGTAGGAGGCGATGACGCTGAAGCCGTTATCGAGCGAGGCATTGGCTTCCAGCTCGACGCCGCGCGAGTTGAGGTCGAGCTGGCGCTGCTTGTTGATGCCGGTGGACGCGTCGAAGACGACGCCGTCCTTCTGGTCGATGTCGAACAGCGCGGCGCTGACCGTCGCGTTGTGGTCGGGGATCTCGTATTTGACGCCGATCTCCTTCTGCGTGGCGATGGTCGGGCGGGCGACGCGGCTGACGGAACTCGAGACGTCGTCATAGACGAAGCCGATGTTGGGAGAGAACGAGGTCGAATAGTTGACGTAGGGGATGATGCCCCATTCGGTCCGGTAGGACAGGCCGACGCGGCCGGAGAAGGCACTGTCCGTCTGCTTCGACTGACTGAAATCCGCCGCGATGGAGGTGGTGTCGACCCAGTCGTAGCGGCCGCTGGTGAACAGGGTGAAATCGTTCCACTCCATCTGGTCGTGCAGGTAGACGCCGAGCTGGTTCATCTCCTGCCCGCCGGAATGGGGGACTGGGGCAGCCTTGATATCCTCGACCGAGACATAGGAGAGCCCGCTGCCGGCGTCATAGTCCGACCAGGCATAGTCGATGCCGGCAATCACGGTGTGCCGCGCCGGACCCGTGTCGAATTCGAGCTGCGCCATGTTGTCGACGACGAAGTTCTTCATCGTCTCGGTGTAGTGGCCCCAGTAGCGCTCAAGCGGCTGATCGGCGCCGATCGAGTAATGGCCGCTATATTCGATGTCCGAGTCGACGGCGTTGTAGCGCAGATTCTGGCGCACGGTCAGCCAGTCGTTGAAGCGGTGCTCGAACTCGTAGCCGATGCGCCCCTGATCTTGGGTGAAATCATTCCAGGACGCATCGCCTTCATAGACGTTCGACAGCACGCCATAGGCGGAGTTGTAGAAGGCCGCGGTGCCGCCGGTGACGGACTTCGAATATTCGCCGAGGATGGTGAGCTTGGTGTCCTCGTCCGGCTTGAAAGTGACGGCCGGCGCCAGATAGAGTTTATCGTCGGGATAGTCGGGCAGGCCGGTCTCGCTTAGACGGCCGAGACTGGTGAAGCGGTAGAGGATGCTGCCGTCGTCATTGACCGGCCCGGAAGTATCGAGCGCCGCCTGGAAGCGGTTGTGCTCGCCGGCCAGCAACTCGATCTCATGGAACGGCTCGTCCTTGGGGCGCTTGGTGACGACGTTGACGATGCCGCCCGGACCGCTGACGCCGTAAAGCGAGGAGGCCGGTCCCTTCAGGATGGTGACGCCCTCGATGCCGTAAGGTTCTGTCTTGAACCAGGCGGAAGGGCCGTTGTACTGGCGCAGCCCGTCGCGGAACATGCCGTTGTAGAAGGCCTGGAAGCCTCGCAGGAAGAAGGCGTCGTAGCGCGTGTCGAAACCGAAGCTGTTTGGATTGGCGCTGGCCGTGTAGCCCAGCGCGTCATTCAGTGTACGCGGCTTCTGGTCCTCGATCCGCTTCTGCGTGACGACCGAGACCGCCTGTGGGATCCTGGCGATCGGCGTGTCGGTCTTGGTGCCGATGCGGTCCTTCTTCGCGACGTAGCCGTCCTGCTTCAGGATCTCGTTGCTCTCGGCGGTCACCTCGATCCTGTCGAGAACGGTGGCATCGCCGCCTTCCTGGGCAATTGTCGGCCAGGCATGGCCGAGGATGGCGCTGCCCGCCAGCAATGATAATCCCCGGCGCCACGTCCTCGACCGCTTCGGCATTAACTTGTCTCCAATTCTCATGTTTTGGTTGCGCTTCCGCGCTCTCAAATATGAGTAAGAGAGTCAAGTATTTTTTTGATACCTCGCCGGACTTGACGGCGTCACATGGCGTCAGCCTTCCTGGCAGGCCGGGACAGGCGCGACGTCTTGTTGCGACGGCGATCCGCGACGCAAGCCGAGGAAGACGACGACGGCGGTGAGCACGGTGATCGTCGCCAACACGATGAGCAGCCGGTCGAAAGCCGCCTCATAGGCTTGGACCAGGGCACTGGCGTCGGCCAAGTGCAGATGTTGCCTCGTTTCGCTGATATTGCCGGTTGCCAGTAGCTGTGCCGCCGCGGCCGCTTCGGCAGGCGAGGCCAATCCTTGAGCGCCAAGCTGCGTGGCCGTGAAACCGGACAAGGCCGCCATGACGATCGCCAGGGCCACGCCCTCGCTGGCGACGCGGGTGGTGTTGAATATGCCGACCGCCATGCCGGCGCGCTCCTTTGGCACGACGCTGACGGCAAGTCCGTCCATCAGCCCCCAGGGCAAGGCGATGCCGATGCCGACCAAGACCAGCGGGAGCAGCAGCGCGTTGTCCGCCACGGGCACGCAACTGAGCCAGACCAGGCCGGCCGCGGCGACGAGGAGGCCCACACCGCAGATGGTGGCCGGGGCGATCCGGCGTGCCGCCTGGCCGGCCAGCAGCGGCAAGATCAGCAGCGGCCCGGAGAGGCAGATCATCAATTGCCCCGCCTTGATCTCGCTCATCCCCTCAATGCCGATGAAGCGGATCGGCAGGAGCACGAGCAGGACGACGAAGGCATAGGCAGGTGCGGCGGCCAGGAACTGCACGCCGACGAAACGCGGGAAGCGAAACAGCGTCAGGTCCAGCATCGGCCGGCGCACCCGCCGCTCGACAATGACGAAGGCGGCAAAGAAGATGGCTGCCACGCCGAGAAGGGCGATAACGAGGGGATTGGCCCAACCGCTCTGGGGCGCCTGCAGCACGCCGCAGGTCAGCGCGGCAAGCGCGATGGTGAAGGTGGCGGCTCCCGCCCAGTCGAGCCCGGTTGCGTCCGGGTCGCGCGATTCGGCGACGGTGCGCAGGCCGAGCGCGGCGGCGGCAACGCCAAGCACCGCCACCAGAAGAAAGATCGCGCGCCAGCCGAACGCGTCGATGAGCAGGCCGGAGGCAACAGGGCCGAAGGCAAGGCCGATGCCGAAGCTGGTGCCGAGGAAGCTGAAGGCGCGCAAACGCGATTGCCCGTCGAATTCCTGGGCAAGCGCGGAGGCGCCGCCGGCGAAGGCGGCAGCGCCGCCTATGCCTTGGAGGGCCCTGAACAGGTCGAACCAGACGATGTCTGGCGCCAGCATGCAGCCCAGCGCGGCAAGCACATAGGCGGCGAGGCCGGCGAGGAAGATCCGCTTGCGGCCATGGGAGTCGGCCAGCGCTCCGGCCGCCATCAGGCCGGCGCCGAAGGTCAGCATGAAGGCATTGGTCACCCAATTGAGCTCGATCGGACTGCCGCCGAGCTCGGCGGCAATGCGGGACAACGCTACGGCGGGACCGGTGAAACTCAACGGCATCGTCATGGCGGCAAGGCAAACCGACAGCAGCACGAGCCATCTGCCGGCCGGGCCGGTTCTGGTCATCAAAGTCATGGATTTTCCTATCCGAGGCAGGATTTGCCGGCATGTCCTGACTGGCACAGCCGATCGCAACGACAAGATAGGGCGGCGACGTTTCCGGCAAAATAGTATTAAATCTCCGTTCATCTCGGAGCAAAACGCTCGAATAGGTTCATCATGGATCGTCTCAACGGCCTTCTGGCTTTCGCCCGCACCGCCGAGCTCGGCAGTTTCGTCGCCGCCGGACAAGCGCTCGGCATTTCCGCCTCCGCCGTCGGCAAGAGCGTCGCCCGGCTCGAGCAGGAACTCGGCGTGCGTCTCCTGCAGCGCAGTACGCGGCGCATAGGTCTGACCGAGGAGGGCAAGCTGTTCAACGAGCGGGTGCGCCGCATCCTCGACGACATAGAAGACGCGGAGGCGATGCTGTCGCGTACACGCGAGACGCCGCATGGCCGGCTACGCATCTCAACGCCGATCGTCACCTATCATCTGCTTTTGCCGGTGCTGTCGGAATTCATGGCGCGATACCCGGAAATCGAGCTCGACATCGATTTCAACGATCGCATCGTCGACGTCATCGACGAGGGTATCGACGTCGCGATCCGCAGCGGCGAGCTGCCCGATTCGCGATTGGTGTCGAGGCCGGTCGCGCCCTTTCGCATGATATTGTGCGCGGCCGCCTCCTATCTCGATCGCCATGGCATGCCCGGCACGCCGGCGGATCTAGCGGCACATTTCGGGATACACTTCCGCTTTCTCAACAGCGGCAGGCTGCTCAACTGGCCGTTCATCACCGGGAGCGCCGAGCCGCAGATCCGTTCGATGCTGACCTGCAACAACATGGAGGCATTGAAGGGCGCTACGATTGCCGGTCTCGGCATCGCCTGCATGCCCGACTTCCTGGTGCGGGAGGCGCTGCATGACGGCAGGCTGCGCGCCGTGCTCGACGACCATGTCGACGGCCGCGGCCAGTTCCGCATGCTGTGGCCGTCCAATCGCCATCTTTCGCCGAAGGTCCGGGTCTTCGTCGATTTTCTTCCCGAGAGGCTTGCGGCGGGGCGATAGGCCCGGCAATCCAAACGAAGCTCCGCGGGGATGGTCAGTAGGTCGCGCGGCCGCCGGAGAGATCGAAGGTCGCGCCGGTGGTGAAAGAGTTCTCGTCCGACAGCATGAAGACGATCATCGCGGCGGCCTCTTCCACCTCGACGAAGCGGCCGCGCGGCACTTTGCCGAGCATATAAGCGACCTGCGCTTCCGTGAGCTGCTCGAGAATTCTGGTGCGGGCGGGCGAGGGGGTCAGCGCGTTGACGGCGATGTCGTGTCCCGCGAGCTCCTTGCCAAGCGACTTGGTCAGCGCCAGCACGCCGGCCTTGGCGGCCGAATAGGCGGCGGCATTCGGATTGCCTTCCTTGCCGGCCACCGAGGAGATATTGACGATGCGGCCGTAATTGCGCGCGACCATGCCGGGCACCAGGCGCCGGCAGCAGTAGAAGACGCCGTTGAGGTCGATATCGATGATCTGACGCCAGGCGGCGGGGTCGTAGTCCGCCACGGTCGCCGCCGGCCCGGCAATGCCGGCATTGTTGACCAGGAGATCGACGGGGCCAAGCGTGCGCTCAGTCGCGGCGGCCGCGTGATCGACGGCCTCGATCTGGGACTGGTCGCAGAGAATGGCTTCAACGCGGCCGAGCGAAGCGAGCTCGGCGACAGCCCGGGTCATTGCGGCCTGGTCGACGTCCCAGATGGCAACGCCGGCGCCCGACGACAACAGGCGCCGGGCGACCGCAAGGCCGATGCCTTGCGCGCCGCCGGTCACCACGGCGACGCGGCCGGAAAGATCGACGGCGTTCAAACGGCGGTTCATTGGCAATTCCCTTGCTCGTCGAGCAATTCAGCATCCTGATGGATTGCTACTTGCTCCAACTTTCTGATTTTACGCAATTCCGAACGGAAAACCGCCGAGCACTTTTCCTGGAATTCCCTTGGCATTGGATACCCCGGATCAAGCCCCGACGTTTCGCGCCACCAGCCTGGCTACGCTTGGCACAATCAGCAGCACGACCAGGAAGCGCGCCGTCTGCAAGGCCATGACGAAAGAGATGTCGACGTTCTGCGCCGCGGCGGCGATGTCACCCAGCCTTTTCTGGCGCAGGAAGGCCGAAGCCGCCAACGGGATGGGTCTCGATCTGGAATTCGAAGCCGGCGATGAAGGGACGCGCCCTGGCGATCGCCGCCTGGACTTCCGGCAGCTGCAGCGATGCCTTATGGCTCGCCTGGTCGGTCCACACTTCGGTGACCCAGATGGCGTCGGCGTCGGCTGGATCGGTGGCGATGATGTAGCTCAGGCAGCCCGGGAGAGCGCCGGTGCTTTCGCGCAGCACGTCCATGACCGCATCGCGCTGGCCGCGTGCCGCCCGCATCTTGCCGATCAGTCCGTACATGCCCTTGATCTCCTCCAGGTTGTGCGCTGCATCGAGTATGCAGTCGACCGCTCACGGCATCAACTGGCCACCATTGACCTCGATCACCTGGCCGATGATGTAGCCGCTCAACAGATCGGACGACAGGAACAGGTAAGCTCCGACGCAATCCTCCGGCGTTCCGGCGCGCCCTTGCGGAATGGTGGCGACCATGGCCTTGATCTGCTCGGCATTCGAATAGCGTTCGTGGAAGGGCGTCAAGATCGTACCGGGCGCCACGGCGTTGACGCGGATGCCGAAGCCGATCAGCTCCTTGGCCATGCCGCGCGTCACGTTGGAAACGAAGGCCTTGGACGATCCGTAAAGTCCGGCGCCGCCGCCGGCGCCGTTACGGGCGGCGATCGAGGTGGTGTTGATGATGAAGCCACCCTGGCGCTTCAGCCAGGGGATCGCCTTGCGCGAAGCGGTCAGGACAGAGCGCGCATTGAGGTCCATCACGGCGTCGTAATGCGCCTCGTCCTGGTCGGCATAGGCGACGCGGCCAAGCATGCCGCCGGCATTGTTGACCAGGCCGTCGAGCCGGCCGAAATGGTTTGCGCTCTCTTCGACGACACGCTCGACGTCGGCAGGTTTCGAGAAGTCGCCCTGGACCAGGAACACCTCGCCGCCATCGTCGCGGATGGATCCGGCCACGGTTTCGGCGGGAGCGCGGCTTGCATTGAAATGCAGCGCGACGCGGCATTTCTGCGCCGCATAGGCACGGGCAAGTGCTGCGCCGATCCCGGTCGAAGCGCCGGTGACCAGCACCGCCTTGCCGGCAAGATCGGGGATGGCAAGTATCGTCATGTCGGCTGGTCTCCGGGTTGCCATCCTTCGTAGGCCATTGCCGGCCCGGCCTTCAAGTGTTGGCGTTCAGTGCGGGCGCATTCAGGGCCTGAGATAGACATAGCCCTGATGCTGCAGTTCGGCGAGCTTCACGACGCCGCCCTTGTCGGCAAGGTCGAAGCCCGCCAGCAGGTCGGTCAGCGTGATATCCATACCGTGCAAGGTGTTGCCGCAGGCTTGCGGCACAAGTCCCTGCTGGACAAGGCCGGCAAAGCGGCTGGAAACAGCGCCGGAAGCGCCCTTGACTTTGAAGGCGGCCAGAGCCGGACCGTGCACCACGAGCACGATGTCGACATTGCCGCCGGTGCCTTCATAGTGGTTCTTGATGTTGCCGAGGACGAAGTTGACCTTGTCGGCGTCGCTGAGGTGATAGGCGACTTTCAGCCGCCCCTCAGGCGTTGCCGCATTTGCCCGGCTCAGGCCGAACAGGCCCGCGGCGCCTGCGAGGCTGGCACGAAAAATGTCACGGCGCAGCATCGTATCCCTCCGTTCGCCGCGCGCTCGCGATTTTGCATGGTCCAGGCGGCACTCCTAGACTAGCATATCCAAGTCCTGTCGGTGGGAGGAGGATCACATGACATCGAGGACCATGGTGGCGAGGACCATGGCGGTGGTGCTTTGCGCCGCCTTTGCCGCTTCGTTCGGCGCGGTGCGCGCCGAACAGCCGCTTAAACTTCCCGAGCTCAGCCCGACTGGCGCCGACGCCTGCTTCGGCCGTGTCTACGACGCCGCCCATCTCAAGGCGCATCCGCGCCAGAAGGTGGCGCGCATCTTCTTCTTCTACGGCCATGACCCGGTCAGCCGGACGAACGAAGAACCCGCCGCCAACCAGGATACGTCCTATAACGGCTTTCTCACCACAACGGTGCGCGGCGCCAAGAAGCCGGAATGGGCAAGCAGCTGGTGCAACAAGGAGGATCCAAGCGACAAGGCGAGCGGCATCCGTTGCGGCATGGACTGCGACCGGACGCTGGCTTCGCTGAAAGTCGACGACAAGGGGAAGCTTCTTCTGTCCGGTCTGTCGCCAGACGTCTATCTCGACCCGGATTCGGAAGAGCAGCTCGGCGAGGCCGAGTACAACAGGCAGGCGCTGGGCAGCGACGACGACAATTTCAAGCTGGACCCGATGCCGGCCGAGACCTGCAAGGCGGAGTTCGCGCGCATCGACCCGATCGATCCGGCGCTGGGCGAGCCGCTGCGCGTGCGGCTCAAGCCCGATCAGCCCTTCTGCTTCGGGCGTGACTACGACGATGCGCATCTGAAGTCGCATCCCAACCAGCTGACGCAATCGATCCGCGTGTTTCGCGGACCCGTCGAGCTCGCCTCCTTCTCAGCCGGCGGCGATGCCGCGAACTGGCCGGATGGGGCGGATGTCGCCGTTTCGGTGACGACCAGGCAGAAAGGGAAAAAGGTCACGCAGACCTATTCCTGCCAGGGCGAGGCCGATCAGTGGCGCTGCTCGGCCAGTTCCAAGATGAGCGATTTTTCCTGCGACGTCTCGCAGAAGGAGATCTTCCTCAAGCGCGGCGTCAACGGCACGATGATGGTTGCAAATCCCAACAATGCAGTGGCAATTGTCGATCTCTGTTCGAAGGCGGCGGATGGCAAGACCAGGTCAGACGACAAGGTCTATCGGCTGCAGCCGATGCCGCAGTCGGCATGTGCTCCGTGAGGTCTGCCGATATTCAGGTGAGGCCGGCCTGCGAACGGCGGCTTCCTACGCTTCCGGTGCTCACGTACTTTCAAGTACGCTCCGCTCCGGTTCTCGGAAGCCATCGTTCTCGACTCGGCCTGACCTGAATCTCGACGGACCTTCGCGCTCTGCTAAGCGAAAGGCACGGCCGCGGTGCCTTTCGGCAGCTTCGCCTCGTCGTCCGGCTCGACATGGATGGTGACGCGCACCGAGGGGATCTCGGCCTTCAGCGCGTCCTCGATGCGGTCGCAGATGACATGGCTGGCGCCGACGGTCATGTCGGCGTCGACCACGAGATGGAACTCGATGAAGGTGGCGCGCCCGGCAATGCGCGTCTTGAGATCATGCACCTCGAGCGCGCCCTTCGAATTGGCCGATATGATGTTGCGGATCTGCATGTGCTCATGGTTGTCGACGGCGCGGTCCATCAGCCCGCTCATCGACGAGCCGATGACATGCCAGCCCTGCCACAGGATGTTGAGCGCGACGATCACTGCCAGCGCCGGGTCGAGGACCTGCCAGCCGGTGAGCACGGCACCGACAAGACCGCCGAACACGCCGACGGATGTTACCACGTCGGTCATGATGTGCTGGCCGTCGGCGACAAGCGCAGGCGACTTCGCATTCCGGCCGGCGCGGATCAGCGTCCAGGCCCAGATCGCATTGATGACCGTCGCGAGGCCGTTAACGGCAAGTCCTTCCCAAGGCTGTTCCAGCGGGGCCGGATGTTGCCAGGACTGCCAGACCTCGTTGAGGATCAGCAGCGCCGCGACGACGATCAGCACGCCTTCGAGGACGGCGGAAAAATATTCGGCTTTATGATGGCCGAAGGGATGGTCCTGGTCGGCGGGCTTGTAGCTGACCTGGATCGCCCAGAAGGCGGCGGCCGATGCGATCACGTTGACGATCGATTCCAGCGCGTCGGAATAGAGCGCCACGGAACCGGTGATGTACCAGGCGGCAAGCTTCAAGACGAGCACCACGAAGGCGACCAGGATCGACGAGAAGGCAAGCCTGGCAATCTTCTCGCGGGTCGCGGCTTTCGCCGCGGCCGCCACCGTGTCCTGCGTCGCAGCCATAGGTCCTACGCGGCCTTTTCCTTGGCCTTGCGCGGCAGATGCGCGACAATGTTTTCGATGATGCGCATGCCGGCATTGTGACCGAGCGTCATGATCGATTCCGGATGGAACTGCACCGCCGCGATCGGCTCCTTGCGGTGCTCGAAAGCCATGATGATGCCGTCCTCGGTCTCGGCGGTCACCACGAAACCGTCGGGCAGGCGCACCGGGTCGGCGAAAATCGAGTGATAGCGGCCGACGGTCACTTCCTTGGGCAGGCCTGAGAAGATGATGCCGGGCTTCGAAACGCGGATGCGCGACGGTTTGCCATGCATGGGGATGTGCAACTGCCTGAGCTCGCCGCCATAGGCCTCGGCCAATGCCTGCAGGCCGAGACAGACGCCGAAGATCGGCAGGTCGCGGCTGCGCGCTCGTCTGATGGTGGCGGCGCAGTCGAAATCCTTCGGCGTGCCAGGGCCGGGCGACAGCACGACGAGGTCCGGCTTCAACCGCTCGAAGACCTCCTCCGGCACCGGCGAGCGAACCGTGGAGACGTTGGCGCCGGTCTGGCGGAAGTAGTTGGCCAAGGTATGGACGAAACTGTCCTCATGGTCGACCAGCAGGATGTTGACGCCGTCGCCGACGCGCGCGGTGGTGCGCTCGGTTCCGGTGGCGTTGCCGGTCTTGGCGTCGCGGATGGCGGAGAGCATGGCGGATGCCTTCAGTTCGGTTTCGGCTTCTTCTTCCTCGGGAATGCTGTCGAAAAGCAGTGTGGCGCCGGCGCGGACCTCGGCGATGCCGTCCTTGATGCGGATGGTGCGCAAGGTCAGCCCGGTGTTCATGTCGCCATTGAAATTGACCATGCCGACCGCCCCGCCATACCAGGCGCGCGGGCTCTTCTCGTTCTGCTCGATGAAGCGCATGGCCCACAGTTTCGGCGCGCCGGTGACGGTGACCGCCCAGGCATGCGAGAGAAACGCGTCGAAGGCGTCCATGCCTTCGCGCAGTCTACCCTCGATGTGGTCGACAGTGTGGATCAGGCGCGAATACATCTCGATCTGGCGGCGGCCGATGACGCGCACGGAGCCTGGCTCGCAGACGCGCGACTTGTCGTTGCGGTCGACGTCCGAGCACATGGTGAGCTCGGACTCATCCTTCTTCGAGTTGAGCAGCTTCAGGATCTGCTCGCTGTCGGAAATGGCGTCGTCGCCGCGTTTGATGGTGCCGGAGATCGGGCAGGTCTCGACGCGGCGGCCGTTGACGCGCACGAACATCTCCGGCGAGGCACCGATCAGATATTCGTTCTCGCCGAGATTGATGAAGAAGGAATAGGGCGAGGGGTTGATCGATTTCAGCTTGCGCGAGATGTCGGAAGGCTGGGTCTCGCAGCGCTCGTAGAACATCTGTCCAGGCACGACCTCGAACAGGTCGCCGCGCTTGAAGCTCTCCATGGCGCGGCGCACCAGGTTGGCGTATTCGCCCGGCTCATGGTCGCCGCGCGGCGGGATGCGGTCGGCGGTCTTGAACGGCTCGGCATGGGCATCGCGGGCCAAGCCCTCGGTCGAAAAACCGTCGCCGGAATAGTCGTAGCGGTCGGTCCAGGCCTTGGTCGAATAATGGTCGACGACGAGGATCTCGTCGGGCAGGAACAGCACCAGGTCGCGCTGGCTCTCCTTGCGCTCGAGCTTGTAGTCGACAGGATCGAACTGGAAAGCTAGGTCGTAGCCGAAGGCGCCGTAAAGGCCGAGATTGGCGTCCTCGGCGGTCTTAAACAGCGCGGTGATGGCGCGCAGCACCGTGAACACGGACGGTACGCGGCTGCGCTCCTCCTCGGTGAAGACACGGCCGGGCTTTGCCACATCGAGGCGGATGAGCGTCTTCGAGGTCTCGACGATCGTCACTTCACTGAGCTCGCCAAGCGCCTTGCCGATCACCGGCAGCAACACTTCGCCGCGTTTGTTGAGTGCTTCGATGCGCATGGTGCGTCCCCGCGCGGAGATCACCAGCGGCGGATCGATGATGGCCGTATCCCAGCGCGTGTAGCGGCCCGGATATTCGTAGTTGGAGGAAAACACTGCGCCGCGGCGCGAATTCAGGCCGTCGACATAGGCATCGATCGCGCCTTCATAGGGCCGGTCGTGCCGCTCGCGGGTGATCGTCACGCCGCCCGCGGTGATGAAGCGCTCGGCCCCGTTGTCCAGAACTTTAGTCGTCATTGCCGTCTCCATCAGCGTCTTGGGCAACGGACCCGGGAATGGCGTTAAAAAACAAATGGCCGCCCGGATATTCCGCTGCGGCCACCCTCTTTTTCACGCGCACACGCACGAACAGGCCGCTGTCAGCGAGCCCACCACCAAATGGTCTTGTTCGAACGCATGTTCATGGCGACTCCCATAGCGGCGAATGGAGGTCCATGCAACTGGATTTCACGGCGATGGTGAAAGCCGCTACGCCTCAGTCTTCCAGCGTGCCGGAGCGTGCATCGGTGCTCCTGGCGTCGCCGGCGAGCTTCAGAAGATCCTCGCCGGCGCGGATGATGCGGCGCGCGCGGCGGGTCAGGATGAAGCCCGACTGAGGGGCAAACACTTCCGTGCGGCCGCCGGCCTCGCCGGGCGCGTGGACGATCGTCGCCAGCCTTTCGCCTTTCTTGACGCGGTCGCCGGGTTTGACATCGTAAAGGATCGCGCCGGCCTTGGGCGAAGGCATCATGTCGATGTTTTCCAGCGGTACGACCGGTCCGGAAAATTTCTCGAATTTCGGCACGGATGAGTCCTGGACGACGCCGCGCGTCACAAGCAGTCGGTAAAGTCCCGCGGCATCGGCCGCGGCGAAGGCGGCGTCGACATCGAGCATGCCGCGATATTCGACCGTGGTGACGGCGCGGCGATCGAAGCGCGCGACGCTCGCCGGCACGTTCTGGTAGGGCATGATCGAGGCGCCTTCGAAGGTGCCGGTATCGTCCTCGCTCCACAGCAGGACGGCTTCGGCGCCCATGGCCGCCGCGCAATCGGCCATATGCGGCCACAGGCTGGTGTGGATGTAGAGATAGGCCAGACCTTCGTCGTCACAGTGGAGGTCAAGCACGATGTCGTTGCCGAGCGAGAGCTGGACGAGCCGGTTCTTCAGCCGGCGATCGGCGCCGCCGAGGCTGACATCCGGCAGAAGCCTGGCGTCGGGCGCGGCAAGCAGCGGAAAGGAGCGATTGAAGTTGGTGCGGGTGCCGAGATTGAAGCGGCCCTGGTGCTCGCCGAAATGATATTGCGCGCGGCCGATCGGGTTGGCCCAGGGTACGATGGTGATCGGACCCTTGATGCGGCCCTCGGCCTCCGCCTTGGCCAGCATCGGCATCAGCGCGTCGATGGCGACGACGCCCGGCAGCTCGCCGGCATGCAGCGCCGCCTGCAGATAGGCGGAAGGAGCCGCCTTGTCCTTGCCCTCGAAGCGCAAGACCGGAAATTCGTAGGCGACACCCTCGCTGTCGCCGGCGATGCGTTCGATCGTCTTCTGCATGGGATATCTCCGCGTGAGGAGGTTTCAGCCATGCATTGTTGCGATCGGGCTGTCGAGTGGTCCAGCCTCGCCGGGCTATCGGGGCAGGGCGGCTACGGCGAAGACGCCGAGCCTAACCGCTGCGCCTTTTCCGGAATTGCTCTACTCCAGCGGCTTCAGCTCCTGGGCGATGGTCGGCAGCAGCTCCGAGACATTGGGGTGTATGTGCATGGCGCGCGCCAGCGTCGAGATCGGCGCCTTGGCGTACATGAGGTCGAGCACGCAGTGGATCGCCTCATCGCCGCCCGGGCCGAGCACGGAGCAGCCGAGGATTTCACCGGTGTCGGCATCGGCCAGGATCTTCATGAAGCCTTGCGTCTCGCCCTTCTCGACCGCGCGGCCGACACGCGTCATCGGCCGCTGTCCGACCAGCGCGCGGCGGCCGGATTTCTTCACGGCGGCTTCCGTCATGCCGCAGCGCCCGAGCGGCGGATCGATATAGAGCGCATAGGCTTCGATGCGGTCGCTCACCTTGCGCGGATCGTTGTCGAGCAGGTTGGCGGCGACGATCTCGAAGTCGTTGTAGGAGGTGTGGGTGAAGGCGCCCTTGCCGTTGCAGTCGCCCATCGCCCAGATGCCCGGCACATTGGTGCGCAACTGGTCGTCGACGACGATATAGCCGCGCTGGTCGACCGCGACGCCGGCCTTGTCGAGGCCGAGATCGTCGGTGTTGGGCTTGCGCCCCAGCGCCAGCAGCACATGCGAGCCGACCGCCGGCGGCTTGCCGGCGGCGAAGGTGACGGCGATCCCATTGCCTTGCCTGGCAAAGGCGATGTCGTCCGCGCCGACATGGACGGCGATGCCTTCGTTTTCGAGTATCGATTGGATGGCGGCGGAGGTGTCCTCGTCCTCGCGGCCGGTCAGCCGCGGCGCCTTCTCGATTACCGTGACCTCGGAGCCGAAGCGGCGGAACATCTGCGCGAATTCGAGCGAGATATAGCTGCCGCCGATGACGATCAGGTGGCTGGGCAGCACATCGAGATCCATCATCGAGGAATTGGTGAGATAGGGCACGTCGTTGACGCCAGGCAGATCGGGCACCGAGGCGCGGCCGCCGGTGTTGAGGAAGATTTTTGGCGCGGTGAGCAGCTCATCGCCGACGCGCACCGTGTCGGCGGTGACGAAACGGGCATGGTCGCGATAAAGCGTGCAGCCCTTCATTTCGGCGATCCATTTTTCGAGGTTGCCGCGGGCGTCGTTGGTGACCTTGTCCTTGCGCGCCTTGATGCGTTTGTAGTCCACGCCGACGGGGCCTGAGAGAGCGACACCGTAGTCGGCGGCGCGGCGGGCGAGATGCGCGGCATAGGCGCTCGCTACCATCGCCTTGGTCGGCATGCAGCCGGTGTTGACGCAGGTGCCGCCGATGAACTTGCGCTCGATCAGCGCGACCTTCATGCCGGCGGCCTCGAGCCGGCCGACAAGCGGCGGCCCGGCCTGGCCGGCGCCGATGACGATGGCGTCGAAGCTCTTTGCGCTCATGTGACGGCCGCCACGACGAGCAGCCCGCCGATGATGGCCACCGCATCCTCGATGAAGGCGGCGGGCTGATCCTTGCCGAATGCGGCGGCCAGCCGGCCGCGGACCTCGGCGCCGCCCAGCGTGCCGATCACCGCGCCGATCGCGCCGGCGACCAGGCCGCCGATGGTGGCGCCGGCGGTCGCGCCGATGACTGCGCCACAGAAGGCGCCGACGACGATGCGGGTGCCGAACTGCGGCGGCACCTTGCGGCTCGGCGTCGACGGCAGCTGGTCGGCGACCAGCTCGACGATGGCCAGGATGGTGAAGATGCCGACAGTGATCCAGTGGCCCATGAAGCTCGCCCAGGTGCCCGTGACCGGCAGCCAGCCGAGATAGGAACCCCAGGCGACGGCGGCGGGCGCGGTCATGGCGCGCAGGCCGGCAATGACGCCTATCAGCAGGGCGAGAATGTAAAGCATGATCGGCCCCCTCAAACCGAGACCTTCGCATGGCCTCGCAACGGCAGGCTAGCACAAGCCAGGCGTTTGGCTACGGGGCTTTTGACAGACGATCGATTATGCTTTGGCAGCAGACGAAACCCTGGAGGGCCACCATGACGACAAGCGAACGCATAAAGATGGCGGCGGGCGAATGGTACACCTGCATCGACGATGAGCTGGAGGCGTTGCGCGTTCTCGCAAGCGACGCGGTGTTCGAGCACAACAGCCTACCGCCCAGGCAGCGCGGCGATATCGCTCCCGCCTTACTGACGCTGCTTGGCGGCGTGGGCGAGGGCGCGCGCATCGAGGCGCCGTTCCACTGCGCCTATGGCTTCAACCTGTTCCTCGGCGAGGGCGTCTTCCTCAATGCCGGCTGCACCATCCTCGATACCGCGCCGGTGCGCATCGGCAAGGGGACGATGCTGGGGCCCAATGTGCAGATCTACTGCGCCGAGCATCATCGCGAAGCTGCCGGCCGGCTGGCCGGGCTGGAGATCGCAAAAGCCGTAACGATCGGCGACAATGCCTGGATCGGTGGCAGCGCGGTGATCCTCGCTGGCGCCAGCATAGGCGAGGGCGCCATCGTCGGCGCGGGCGCGGTGGTGACCCGCGACGTACCGGCCAACGCGACCGTCGTCGGCAACCCGGCACGGGCCGTTACGCGCCGATGAGCGCACCGGCGTTTTGAGCGGTTTTTGAGAATTCACGCCGGTACCGCACCGGCGAGGTCCTGAGCCGCGCGGCGAAATGCTGGCGCAGCGAGGTGGCGCTGCCGAACCCGGCTTCGAAGGCCACGATGTCCATCGATTTGTCCGTCTGCTCCAGCAGCCTCTGCGCAAGTGCCACGCGCTGGTCGGCAAGCCAATCGCCGAAACTGGTGCCTATCGACTTCTGGAAGCGGCGTGTGAAGGTGCGGCGGGTGAGGCCGGCCGCATCGGCGACGCTGTCGAGGCTGTGCGGTTCGCCGAGCGTCGCCCGCACCTGGTCGAGAGCGCGCGAGAACCGGTCGGCATTCGGCGTCGGCGCAAGCGGGCGCTCGATGAACTGCGCCTGGCCGCCCTGCCGATGCGGCGAGAGCACGACGTGGCGGGCAAGCCGAAGGGCGGCCTCCGCGCCATAGCGAGCGCGAACGATGTGCAGGCAGCAGTCGAGGCCGGCAGCGACGCCGGCGGAGGTGACGATGTCACCATCGTCGACATAGAGCACGTCCGCATCGATCGCGATGTCGGAATGCAGCGCCTGCAGCCGGTCGGTATAGGCCCAGTGGGTTGTTGCCTTGCGCCCGGCCAGCAATCCGGCGCCGGCAATTGCGAAGGTGCCGAGGCACAAGCCCACGATCAAAGCGCCACGCCGATGCGCGCGTTGCAGAGCATCCTTGAACGGCGCGGCCAGGGGATCCTCGAGATCCTTCCAGCTCGGGATGATGACGATGTCGGCCTCCTCGAGCGCGGAAAGCCCATGCGGCACGACAATGCTCAGCCCCGCATCGGTATGAATGGGTCCCTCGTCCATCGCACAGACGCGGAAGTCGAAGCGCGGCAGGCCAAGGTTGGTTCGATCGGTGCCGAACACCAGGCACGGCACAGAGAGGTGGAAAGGACTGATGCCGTCGAAGGCGACGGCGGCGATGATCGGATTCTTCATGGCAAGCATCGTTTCGTTGAAAATTGAATGTCCCAATTTTTTCGAATGATGTCAATTGGGACACTTTCTCGACTCGAAACATCGGCCTAGCTTTGCGCCCATCAACCCGGTCGAAAGGAAAACCGTCATGTCAGCACCAGCCACCCAGCCGCGCCGCGCGCTTGTCGTCGTCGATGTCCAGAACGACTACAATGGCGGCAACCTCGCCATCCAGCATCCGCCCTTCAACGAGACCGTCGCCAATGTGGCGCGCGCCATGGATGCCGCCGCGGCGGCCGGCATCAAAATCGTCGTCGTCAAGCAGATGGCGCCCGAGACCTCGCCGATCTTTGCCAAGGGCAGCCATGGCGGCGAGTTGCATGCCGAGATCGCCAGGCGCGCCCGCGACCACTATGTCGAAAAGACGCTGCCTTCGGCCTTCACCGGCACGGATCTCGAAGCCTGGCTGCGCGCCAACGCCATCGATACGATCGCGGTCGTCGGTTACATGACCCACAACTGCGATCTGTCGACCATCATCCACGCGGTGCATATGGGCTTTGCCGTCGAGTTCCTTTCGGATGCCAGCGGCTCGGTGCCCTATGCCAACAGCGCCGGCTACGCGTCCGCCGAGGACATACACCGGGTGGTGAGCGTCGTCTTGCAGGCGCGCTTCGCTGCGGTGCTCAAGACCGCCGAGTGGATCGATTGCCTGAAGACCGGCGCCCTGCCCGAGCGCGACACGATCTATGCGTCCAACCAGCGGGCCCTGCAGCGGAACGCAGCGTAACCCGAAGCCTTCAAAACAAGGGCGCCGCCAGGATGCGGCGCCTTTTTCTTCGCGCCAAATATCCAGCAAGAGCGTGAGCCATTTCACGGACGCCGTTCCGGTATTTTCAGAAAGTCACCGCGCATGTGAATAAGCGCGGATGGCTCGGGGGGCTGGATTGAAGGCGCGCGTTGCACGAACCTTGGTCGTCCTGACCCTCGCTGTCGGCGCGGCGCTGCTGCCGTGGCCCGCCTTCGCGCAAGTGCCGCCGCATGCGCCAGGCACGATCTGCTTCACCCAATTCTTCTGGTGCTGGGCGCAACCGCCCGGGCCGGCCGGCTATCCCTGCGGATGCCCGTCGCAATATGGCTTCGTGCAGGGTTATCTGGGCTAGTCGTCGGGGGGCGCGATGACGACATTCCACGATCCTCTTGTCTCCGGGTTGCTTGCCGACGCCAAGCTGGTTGCCGGCTACGGCCGCTACGGCGTGTTCAAGGACAGCGCGCTCTTCGCTGCGATCGGCGACGCGGAAAAACTCAGTGACGCGAGCGCAAGCCAGCCCGAGGTCGTCAAACTTCAAACGGTGCTCAACGACTGCTCCAGCACCGTGCCGTTTTCAACCCTGGCTGCGCTGCGCACCGGCTGGTCGCCGGGCGACATGTCGCGCCGGACCGCTCTCGCGACCTATTTCCTCATCGCCCTGTCGGTGACGATGATGATCGTCATCGGCAAGCTGACCTATGTCTACAACAGGGGCGTCTCGATCAACGCGGAACTGCAGGAGATCGACAACAACGATTTCAGCGCTCGGTTCGGGCAGTCGATCAGGCAGGTCTGGGCGACCAAGAAGCAATTGAGCTCGGCCGCCGCCCAGCAGGCGTCGGCGACCGATCTGACGCTTCTGAAGGACGCCTATTACAATTCCGTCGACAGCCTGCATTCGCTTGACCAGCGTTTTTCCTCGTTGCTGGTGCGGGCGCAGGGGTTCATGACGCAGGAGGCGCCGTTTCCGCTCTGGGGCATGCAATGGGCCTATTGCAAGTTTTCGGCTTCCTCGGCCAAAGCGGGCGCGCTGCTTGATTTCTCGAACCCCAGGCAGATGGCGATTGACCAGTTCTGCGGCCAGGAAATCGCGCTGGCGCAACAGCAGAGCGGGGCCGGGAGCAGCCAGCCGCTCAAGCAGTCGGATTTCGATTGCAGGAACAACGGCAACACTCAAGGCGGCATGCAAGTCGTCAGTTCTACCGGCATGGTCGAAGACGTGAGCGCGGATTTCGACGCGGCGACACGCGATCTGCAGTGCGAAGGCGTCATTACCATCACGCCGAATTCGATTTCGACGCTGACACTGCAGGCCAAGACGCTGAGCGAAGTCCTCAGCCCCTATGCGCTGTGGATCCTGCCCGCGCTTTACGGCGCGCTTGGCGGCATCATGTTCCACATGCGCATGATCCTGAACCCGCTTCTGCCCAATCCGCCGCTGTCGCGGCTCATTCATCGCATCGCGCTGGGCGGGCTTGCCGGGATGATCCTAGCCTGGTTCATGGCGCCGGGAACCAAGCTCGGCGGCGAGGTGACCGGCATAGGCTTCAGCCTGTTCACCTTCGCTTTCCTGTTCGGCTTCAGCCTCGATATCTTCTTCGCCATCCTCGACCAGTTCGTCTCGATGTCGGTCGCCGGCATCAAGAAGTTCGGGTCGCCCACGGTGGCGTGAAAGCCGGCGAAGAAAAAAGGCGCCGCGGTGAGGCGGCGCCCTTGGGCTTTCAGTTCGAGCAGCGTCTAGAACAGGCCCTCGATCTGGCCGGTCTCGTTCAAGAAGATCTTCTCCGAGGACGGCGCCTTGGGCAGGCCCGGCATGGTCATGACCTCGCCGCAGATGATGACGACGAAGCCGGCGCCGGCCGAGAGCCTGACCTCGCGCACCGGCACGGTATGGCCGGTCGGCGCGCCGCGCAGGTTCGGGTCGGTCGAGAACGAGTACTGGGTCTTGGCCATGCAGACCGGCAGATTGCCGTAGCCGGCCTGCTCCCAGGCATGCAACTGGTCGCGGATCGACTTGTCGGCGATCGCCTCGTCGCCGCGATAGATGCGCTTGACGATGGTGTTGACCTTCTCGAACAGCGGCATCTCGTCCGGGTAGAGCGGCGAGAACTGTGAGGCGCCGGATTCTGCGATCTCGACCACCTTCCTGGCGAGGTCCTCGATGCCTGCCGAGCCCTGCGCCCAGTGCTTGCACAGGATGGCCTCGGCGCCCTGCGCCTTGACGAAGTCCTTCATCGCCTGGATCTCGGTTTCGGTGTCGGTGGTGAAGTGGTTGATCGCCACCACTGCCGGCACGCCGAACTGCTTCACATTCTCGATATGGCGGCCGAGATTCAGGCAGCCTTTCTTGACCGCCTCGATGTTTTCTTTGCCGAGGTCTTCCTTCTTGACGCCGCCATTCATCTTCATGGCGCGCACCGTGGCGACGATGACCGCCGCCGACGGCTTCAGCCCCGCCTTGCGACACTTGATGTCGAAGAACTTTTCCGCGCCGAGGTCGGCGCCGAAGCCGGCTTCGGTAACGACATAGTCGGCAAGCTTCAGCGCTGTCGTGGTGGCGACGACCGAGTTGCAGCCATGCGCGATGTTGGCGAACGGGCCGCCATGCACGAAGGCGGGGTTGTTCTCCAGCGTCTGCACGAGGTTGGGCTGCATGGCGTCCTTGAGCAGCACCGCCATGGCACCGTCGGCCTTGAGGTCGCGGGCATAGACCGGCGACTTGTCGCGGCGATAGGCGACGATGATGTCGCCGAGGCGCTTCTCGAGGTCCTTGAGGTCGGTGGAGAGGCACAGGATCGCCATGACTTCGGAAGCCACGGTGATGTCGAAGCCGGCTTCGCGCGGATAACCGTTGGCGACGCCGCCGAGCGAGCAGATGATCTCGCGCAGCGCCCGATCGTTCATGTCCATGACGCGGCGCCAGGCGACGCGGCGAGTATCGATGCCGAGCTCGTTGCCCCAGTAGATGTGGTTGTCGATCAGTGCCGAAAGCAAGTTGTGTGCCGTGGTGATGGCATGGAAGTCGCCGGTGAAGTGGAGGTTCATGTCCTCCATCGGCACCACTTGGGCGAGGCCGCCGCCGGCGGCACCGCCCTTGACGCCGAAATTCGGTCCGAGCGAGGCCTCGCGGATGCAGACGATCGCCTTCTTGCCGATGCGATTGAGACCATCGCCAAGGCCGACCGTGGTGGTGGTCTTGCCTTCGCCGGCCGGCGTCGGGTTGATGGCGGTGACGAGGATCAGCTTGCCGTCCTTCCTGTCCTTCACCGACTTGATGAACTCGGCCGAGACCTTCGCCTTGTCGTGGCCATAGGGTAAGAGATGCTCGTTCGGGATGCCGATCTTGGCGCCGATCTCCTGGATCGGTTTCTTCTTGGCGGCGCGCGCGATCTCGATGTCGGACTTCACTTCGGCCATGACGGCTTTCCTCTGGATTGGGCGGTGGAAGGGACGGTTTTGATCATTTGTGCATGTTCGAAACGCCGCGCGGGCGCAAGGGCAAGTTCTAACCCTGTCGCGGCCGCGGCGTCAACTTCCATGCAACTAAGTTTCCTGCAAAGAAAAACTGCTGTTCCCGGTCCGACCCTGTTCGGGTCTTCGGCCCCGGTCGCTTGCGGCGTATAGAAGCCAGAGCCAAGACCGTTCCGCCGTCTCAAAACAGCCGCTGAATACGCGAAAAGCGACAGAGGCGACGGCGCAAATCCACCATCGCCGTGTCGCCTCGAAGGCGCTATTGCGTGAGCACGTTGCTGATCTCGACCATGTTGGAGCGCACGCGCAGGATGTAGAAGCCCATCGTCGTCAGATGCGTCGGTAGGAGCCAGCCGTCCTCGCGGCCGTTGGCGATGATGAAGGGCTGGATGCGAAGCGCCGAGACGAATTGCGAATCCATCGTGTCCCAAAGGCTCTGCAGGTGCTTTTCCTTGATCACGTCGTCGAAGTCGGCCTGGGCGCCCTTCATCAGGCCGTAATATGCATAGAGCTGACCATAGGCGAACCAGAAGCGGTCGTCGGCGCGGGTATCGAACCAGCCATCATTGTGGTTTTCCGCGCGCTCCTTGAGGATGGCCGAGGTCGATCCGATGTCCGAGGAGATGCGGTCGATATATTGCTTCAGATTGTCGGCACGGGCGTCGAACGTCGCCTGGCAGGTGGCCAGCCGGGCGTTGAAGTTTCGCAGCTTGCGCACCGCGTCGCGATAATAGCTCGGCGTCGGCGTCTTGGGGCCGAACGGGTTCAGGCCGAAATACCAGGTGTATTCATCGAACTGCAGATTGCCGCGCGCATCCTGCAGGTCGGCGTCGATCTGCGATGTCGTGCGCACGCGGCCGAGATTGTCGGCAAGCTCGGTCGCGGTGCGCCGCACCGCCTGGTTGATGCCGCGCTGGAAGGAGGCCTTGTTGTCCATCCAGGGCGTGTGGTCCCAATCGATGCCGAACAAGCCGAGCTTGTAGAGGATCATCGAGGAGATCCAGGCATTCTGGTTGACGTTGAAGTCCGTCAAATCGGCGGCAACCTGGGCGATCGCCGAGTTGCCGCATGTCTTGGCCGTATCGGTGCCGCTGCCGGCTGAAACCTGCTCGCCCGCCGACACGTTCCGCTTCTCGAACGTGTAGGTGTCGGGATAGTTCGGGTTGAAATTGTTCCACCACTGCGTGGCGTAGAAGAAATTGGCATAGAGGCCGATCAATACCAGAACGGCAAGGCCGACCACCGCCTTCAGAATCCAGCCGCGCTGGCCGTACCAGCGGCCAACCCACATGAACGGCCACAGAATGAGGCCGATAACGAAGCCGATGCCGCGGCCGATCCATTGAAAAATCCGGGTGAAGAAGTTCACGATCGGGTCGAGCATGGCTGTGGTACCCCTCAGAGCATTTCACCGTTTCAAGGGAAACGGCGATCTGCCCTAACCCTTTGTTTTGCCGCAATTCCGGGCGGAAAACCGCCCACACTTTTCCTGGAATTGCTCTAGATCAGAATAACGTTTCGTTGAAACGTCATCCTGATCTAACTCTTTGTTGGAGCATGATTTCCCCCGAAAACCGGTTCCCACTTTTCGGAATCATGCTCTAGTCAGTCAAACCGTAAAGGCGCGCGCGGAACGCCCCCTTGTCCTTCAAATATGTGGTTTTCAGAACGTCCACAACATGGCTTCGCCAGGCGTCGCTGAAGCCGTCATAATCCTTGTAGAAGCCGGGCTTGTTGAAGACGTAGCGCGACACGAAGTCCTGCGGCACGAAATCCGAGATCAGCTGGTTGGTCAGCCAGGCATCGGGATGATCGGGCTTGGCGCGCACGACCAGGAAACGCTGGCGCGGCGACACATCCTCGATCTTGAGATGGCCGAGCTGGGCGATCTCGCGCTTGGCGGCGTTGAGGAAGGGGAAATTGCCGTCGCTGGCGATCAGGTCGGCGTGGCCAAGGATCCAGGTCTGCAGCCAGATCTTGTCGACATCGGTCAGATTGCGGTTGGGCTCGGCGTCGCGGATCAGCGCTCGCACGACCATTTCGGCGCGGTGTTCGAGATAACCGGAAGTCTCGATCCAGGAGGCGCGAGGCAGATCGAGACGGCCGGTGGCGGCCAGGAAGCCGAACACCTTGTCGGCGTCATTGATCGACAGATAGCTCACCTGCCAGGGGCGCGAGCGGCGGAACCCGGGAGCGGCCGGATCGCTGATCACCGTCGTCATGTCGGGGTCGACGAAGACATAGAGCCCGCCGAAATGGCTGGTCCAGTAGGCGTTGTGGCGGAAGATCACCTGGTCCGGCACCAGCGCGTTCTCGCGGATGTCGCCGCAGACCTTGGCAAGCTCGACCATGCGCTCAAGCATGACGTCGTCGCGCCAGGCGTCAGGCTCCTGCCTCAGCCGGTCGACGAGCTTGCCGAGCTCGGCCGCCTTGCCGAGCACATCCTCGGCCGACAACACCTTGAACTCGACCTGATTGATCGACAGCAGGTCCTCGATGTCGTTGACCTTCGGGACCGAGTCCTCGATCTCGCCGTAGATGACGTCCTTGATGGTCAGCGCGTCGATGGCGCGCTGGTTCTTCGACATGAACTCGAACATCAGCTGCGAGGTGTTGGAGAAGGCGGTGTGGACCACCGGCAGGTCGATCTGCGACGGCGTCAGGATGATGAAGCGGCGGTTGACCTCATTGGGATCGAGATAGTTGTAGTCGCCGCATTCCTCGGCGATTTCGGGTGAGAAGCCGGTGCGGTCGATCTGGAAGCTCGCAAGCTTGGTGGGCTCGAGGCCGAAAGCGGCAAGCGCCTTGTTGTAGCGCTGGATGAGATGCGGCTCGTCGATGGCGAGCAGCCTGCCGTAGATCAGCTCGTTGTCGCGCAGAAGGTCGGGTTTCTTGGCGGCTTTCATCTGTCCTTCTCCCCGTTCACGGGGAGAAGGTGCCCGATGGGCGGATGAGGGGCAGCGCACTCTTCCCTTCTCCCCTTGTGGGAGAAGGTGGATCGGCGCGATAGCGCCGAGACGGATGAGGGGTGTTCCAGCGGAGTGAGACGCTGGCGTTCCCTGGAGCACCCCTCATCCGTCGCCTTCGGCGACACCTTCTCCCACAAGGGGAGAAGGCGAGGTCGGCGCAGCTCACGCATTCCACAGCCCCTTCTTCTTCAACTCCTCCATCTCGCGCGCTGCGCGCTCGCGCAGCCTGGCGTCGCGCAGGAGCTTCTCCACGGCGGCGTCGTCGGATTTATCGGAATAGCGGAACTCGGAATCGGCGTAGCGGTTGATCTCCTGCATGACCATGTCCATCGAGAACGGTCCGCGCAGTTCCTCGATCATCGCCTTCTTGTCGTCGTAGCTCTTGTGCATGAAGGCTTCCGGCTTCTCGAACCAGTCGTCCGGCAGCTCGATGTCCATGGCGCGCATTTTTATCGCGTCGGTGACGTTCTTGATGGCGCGGCCGGTGAAGCGCGGCTCGGCGTCCTTGATCATGTGCAGATAGGTGCCGACATCGGCCATGGTCTTCGGCGCGCCGTTTTCCTTCATGTAGCGCTCATAGACCTTCATCAGCCCGTCTTCCTGCGGCTTTTCGTGCTCTTCATAAGCTTCGGCCACGGCGCGCTGGATTTCCTGCGCGGCATAGAGCTCGTGCTTGCCAAGCGGGATCTCGTGGTTCTTGCCGGCAAGCAGCACGAAGATGTCGATATAGTCGTCGCGCGTCTGCGGGCCGTCGACCAGCCAGCGCGCGCCGGCGCGCTGGCGCAGCGCGTCGTCGACATTTTCCGGATAGTTGGAGAACATGCCGAAGGAGCAATTGCCGCGCACCACCGTCGAGGCGCCGGCGAAGGCGTCCATCAGGACGCCGGTGATCTCCTGCTGACCGGCGGAAGCACGGTCGTCGGAACGGCGCGCCGCCACCTGGTCGATGTCGTCGATGGTGCCGAAGCCGATGACGCGCGGATTGAGCACGTTGTTGATGAACTGTCGGCAGTTCTGGCCCGACTTGCCCTGGTAGGACGAGATCTGGTCGACCCCGAAATTCTCATAGGCGAAGGGATAGCCGGCGACCTGGCAGTAGCTGTTGACGAGGCCGGCGATCATCTGGATCAGCGTCGTCTTGCCGGTGCCCGGCGCCCCGTCGCCGATGAAGGTGAACAGGAACCCGCCGAGCTCGACGAAGGGGTTCAGTTCGCGCTCGAAGTCGTAGGCCATCAGCATCTTGGCCAGCCTGACCGACTGGAATTTGGCGATGTGGTTGCCGATGACCTCTTCCGGTTTCTTGAAGGTCATCACCAGCGGCTTGGTGCGCTTGCCGGGCGCGACGTCGAAACCATCGAGGGTGAAATCGTCGACGTCGATACGGATATGCGCATTTTCGAACGGGCCAATGCCGTCGAAGCGACCTTTGCGCGCAAGCAACCCGTCGATGGCGACGCGGGCGAAGGCGCGAGCGCGCGTCGTCAGGTCGGCGTCGTCCTTCGAGCCGGCTATTGCCTTGTCGAGACCGGCGATGATCGACTTGACCGCGTCCTGCGGCGTGTCGAACAGGAAGTCGGGCTCGGGGATGTCGTTCGGCGCCTCGCCATCGCTGTCGATCAGCTGGAAGAGATACGAAGCGAAACTGAAGGCGGAAACGTAAGCCGAGGCCGACAGAAGCTTCTTGAAGGTGGCTGCCTCATCGCCTTCCAGCGGCGCACGCGCATTCCTCGCCTGCAGGCTTTCGAGGTCGGAGCCTTCGGCGAAGACGTCGGATATGGCGAGCGCGATCGCCAGGCCGCGGCGGGCGCGGTAGAGCAGCGTGTGCTGCGGGATGCTCATCAACTGGTCGTCGGGATGAATGGCCGCTACTGTTTTCGTGAGCTCGACCTCGCGCGTGCGGCGCACCGAGCCGACCGACACGGTCGAGACGAAGCGGCGGTTGGTGCCGGCAAGCGCCGTGCCGGATTCGCGCGAAGGGTCCTCCAGCACGACGATGCGGGTGATGAAGCTCTGCGCGGTCGCGCGGTGCTTTTCGATTGCGGCTTCCGAGATCGTGGTCAGGCCGGTGTCCATGAAGGATGCTCCGCGATTGACGGTCAGACGTCGCTGATCACCTGTCCGTTGGACAGGATGTGGACCTTGTAACCGGAAAAGATCTTCTGCGCCTCGCCGGCGGCGTAGAGTGCCTGATAGGCCTCGTGCGGGATCAGCGCGTGGTTCTCGTAGCTCGACACGCCCTGGCGCGCCGCTTCGAGATCGTCGGTGTTGATGAAGAATTCCTGCGTCGTCTTCTCGCTGGAGAACAGGCCCCTGCGGCCGGGCTTTTCGCTCTTGGAGAAGACTTCCTGGATGGTCCAGGTGAGCAGCCAGGCGTTCTGCGGCTTGCGCACCTTGGCCAGCACCTCGGCCACCGTCGAATTGTTCTGGGTGATGCCGGCCGAGTAGAAGGGTCCCAGCACCACGCGCCTCAGCTGCTTGGGATGCAGCGGCTCGAAATCCTTGTCGAGATTGACGGCGATCGTCGCCGGAGACAGCGTATAGGCCGAGTTCTTCTCGGTGAAATCGTCGAAGCGGTGCGCAAGCTCCGGGTTGAGCAAGCCGTCGACGGGGAGCGGGATATCGACCCGCTCGTTGAGCTTGCCGTTCACGTCGACCAGCTGGCGCACCATGCTTTCGGAGGAGTCCTCCACCGTCACCATGTAGACCAGCGGCAGGTTGGCGCTGCCGTCGAACGCGGCCCAGTGGACGAGGTAATAGGGCCGCATGGTTTTCGGGTTGACCGAGACCTTGGCCGTCTGCGCAAGCGTGAACGGGCCGAAGGTCGCCTCGCTCTTGACGTCCTCCAGATAGAGCCGCTCGGCCATCGACTTCTGTAGCGCCTCGGGAAATTCCTTATGGCGCAGGATGAAGTCGGCCATCTCCTCGCGCAGCTCGCCGGCCTGCGGGATGTTGGCCAGGCGGGCATCGGCCTGCTGGCGGTCGTTTTCCAGCTCCAGCAGGTTCTGGAAGACCGGATAGCCGCTTTCGGCGCGCGAGATGCGGAAGGTGTCCATGAAGCCCAGCCGGTTGCGCCAGCAGGCAAAGGACTTGTCCAGCCGCGCGATATACTCCGCGACGATCCTGGCGACGATGCCGTGCCGGTAGAGCGGCGAGCGGTCGTCGCGCATGAACACTTCCAGCCCGCTCAGCGCCGCCGTGATGGCGGAGAAATAGCGTGCCGCGGCGTCGTTCTCAGGTGTCATGTGGCTGCCGTGGAAATGAAATCAGCGGCGCCGCCTATTGCTGCACATAGTTGGCGGCGTTGTGCTTCTTCATCACATCGTCGAAGCGGCGGGCGAAAGCATCGTCGGCAAGCTTCTTGCGGCGCTGGATGTCGGCTGAAGCCACCATGTTCTTCTCATGCATCTCGAGCAGGTCGCCGATATGCTTCTGCGAGGCGGCGCCGATGCCGGCCATCGTCTCCTCGGCCGTGTTGTCGACCTGGCTGCCCAGCGTGTTGATCTTGTGGGCGACGTCCTGCTGGGCGGCGGTCTTGAGCGAGTCTTCCAGCGCCTTGTAGAGGACGATGCGCTGCTCGGTGTCGATGGTCAGCTTGTTGATCAGCGTCGACTGCGCGGCAATCTGGTTGTTGAGTGAATCGACGAAGGTCTGGAACATCGAGGTGTAGCGCTCCAGCGTCTGGCTTTCGGCCAGCAGCTCCTGCTCCTTGGCCTGCTTTTCATTGTATTCGGTCGCCATTTTGGAGCGCTCGCCCTCAAGCTCGGTGCGCTCCTTCTGGGTCGTGGAGGCGGCGATCTTGTTTTCGATGTCGAGCAGCATCGGGTTCAATTCCTCGATGCGCTTCTGCACCGCTTCAAGGTTGGTCATCGTCATCTTGCGGCGTTCGATAACCTGCGAAAGGCTGGCCTCGGAGGTCTTGTAGCGCTGGTCGAGGACCTGCTTCTGCGCCTTCAGGATGCCGACGATGGTGTCCGACTTGGCCAGCAGCTCCTGCAGATTGCCGGCAAGCGACATGTTGCGGACGCGGTCGGTGCGCATGCGCTGCTTGCGCTGCGCCGAAAAGACACCGACGAAATTTTCCCAGCCGGTGTAGTTCTTCATGCTTTCGAACTCGGCGCCGAAGACATTGGTTGCGTCCTCGAGCCCGATGATCAGGTCGGCAATATTGCCTTCCATGACTTTCTGCTGCTTGAGCACGTCCTCGATGCGGGCGTTCTCGATGTCGAAATTGGCGTCGCCGATCTTCTTGTCGGCCTGAGCAAGCGTATCGAGCACGGTGCCGGACTGCTCGATTTTGCTGCGCATGTCCTGCACGACCTGCTTGGTCTTGGCAATTTCGGCATCGAAATTCTGCAATGTCGCCATTGGGGCCTCCCGCTTCGGCATCCGTTTCCGTGTCGTGGCGGCGAATATATGTGGGGCTTCAAGGGATTGAAAGAAGGAAGACAAAGGGAAGCGTCAAAACAAAAGAATTGGTTAGGTCCTTGAAAGGCAAGGCTAGCGTGCGCATGGCGCCTAGTAACGCGCACCATCATCGAACAGCTTTTGCTGACATGCCCTAAGGTCTTGTTTTTGCGAACGGCCATGAAACAGCGCCGGCAAATATCTTGCGGCGGCGATGCCGGTTTCACCGGCGCCGGTCAGGGTTTGAAGCGGTTTTCGGACGACATCCAGCTCTAGAGCGGTTCAGCGTTTCACGGAATCGCCGAACCGCTCTAAGTCTTTGTTTTTACACAATTTCGGACGGAAAACCGCTACGCAGTTTTCCTGGAATTGCTCTATGCAGGCTTTCGGCTCAGCGGTTGACAAAGCCGATGAAGTCGTCGGGCGCGGCCCGGCCCATCTCCTCTTCCCAATGCCTTCGGCAGAGCGAGACATAGACGTCCTTGCCGATCGCCACCTGCTCGCCCTGCTTCGCCACCTTGCCGTCGGGCCCCAGGCGCACCACCATCGTCGCCTTACGGCCGCAACGGCAGATGGTGCGGACCTCGCGCAGGTCGTCGGCGATGGCGAGCAGAGCGCGCGAGCCGGAGAACAGATTACCCTGGAAGTCGGTGCGCAGGCCGTAGCACATGACCGGAATGCCTAGACGGTCGGCGATGCGGGCGAGCTGCCAGACCTGCTCTTCCTCGAGGAACTGCGCCTCGTCGACGAAGATGCAATGCACAGGGCCATGCCGATGGTGCTCGGCGACCGTGGCATAGAGGTCGTCGCCGTCGCGGAAAATCTCTGCCTCGGATTCGAGACCGATGCGCGACGAGATCAGCCCGGTGTCGCCCTTACGATAGTGGCCGGCGACGAACAGCATCGTCGACATGCCGCGTTCGCGATAATTGTAGGACGCCTGCAAGAGCATCGTCGTCTTGCCGGCGTTCATCGTGGCGTAGTGGAAGTAAAGCTTGGCCATGTCGCTCTTTTGGGTGTGTCGGGATTCAGGCGAGGCCGGCCCGACCTGAATCTCGACACACCCTAAGCCGACTTGCCGCGGCTCGGGGAGAGGGCACCGGCTCCGTCCACCAAAAACTCGATGTCGTTCAAAAAGCTGTCATGTCGCTTAATGGCCAGCGCGCGCCGTTCGTCGCGACGTTGAACCGCTTGAAACAACATCAAAATGGTGTTTGGCTGACGAAACAAGGCGGGCGCAAGAACCGTGACTTCGCTTTGCCTCGAAAATCCAATGGGAGATAAGTTCATGTCGCGTATGAAATCTTTCGTCGCAGGCCTCGGCCTTGCGGCGCTTCTGTCGACAACCGCCGCCTATGCCGGCGATCCGGCGAGCTGCAAGGCCGTGCGGCTGTCGGATGTCGGCTGGACCGACATCCAGGCCACCACGGGCCTCGCCTCGGTGCTGCTCACCGCGCTCGGCTATGAGCCGCAGACGATCCAGCTTTCGGTGCCGGTGACCATGGCCTCGCTGAAGAACAAGGACCTGGACGTCTTCCTCGGCAATTGGATGCCGTCGATGACCAACGACATCAAGGACTACACCAAGGAAGGCTCGATCGAGACGATCAGCACCAACCTGACCGGCGCAGGCTATGGCATCGTCGTGCCGACCTATGTCGCGGATGCCGGTGTCAAGACGCTGACCGATCTCGGCAAGTTCAAGGACAAGTTCAACGGCAAGATTTACGGCATCGAGGCCGGCAATGACGGCAATCGCATCATCCTGGACATGATCAAGAACCCGAAGGACAACCTCGAAGGCTTCGAGCTGGTCGAATCCTCGGAGGCCGGCATGCTGACGCAGGCCGAGCAGTCGATGAAGAACAATGAGTGGATCGCCTTCCTCGGCTGGACGCCGCATCCGGTGATGGGCGCCATGAAGATCACCTATCTCGACGGCATGGGCGACAGCGGCTTCGGCGCCGCCACCGTCTATACCATCGTGCGCAAGGGCTACACCACTGAATGCCCGAACGCCGGCAAGTTCATCGCCAACCTGAAGTTCAATCTCGACATGGAAGGCGAGATGATGGACGCGATCCTCAAGGGTGGCGATCCGCAGACGGTGGCGACCGATTGGCTGAAGAAGCATCCGGACGCGGTGGCGCCCTGGATCGCCGGCGTCACAACCTTTGATGGCGGCGACGCGGCGGCTGCCGTCAAGACCGCGCTCGGGGGCTGATCCGCTTGGGACCGGCATGATTTCCGAAAAAGGGCAGCCCTCGAAGAGGCTGCCCTTTTTCATATGCCTGGAGACGTGAGAGGATAACCGTGCGGCGAGCGCGGCGAAGCCGAGAGGGGAAAGATGGATCCGATTTCTAAATTCCTGACCGACTACAAAATTCCGATCGGGCCATGGGGCAAGGCTTTCTTCGGTTTCCTGACCGACAATTTCGACACCATCTTCCGCGCATTTTCAAACGGTCTGAATTTCATCCTCGACGGAGCAGTGAGCCTCCTGCTCATGGTGCCGCCGGTTTTGTTGGCCCTGGTCATCGCGTTCATCGCCTGGCTCTTACAGCGTTCGCGGCCGCTCGCCATCGGCGTCTTCCTCGGCCTGATCTTCATCATCAACCAGAATCTGTGGAAACAGACGGTGCAGACGCTGGTGCTGGTCGTTGCCGCCGCCGCAATGGCAATGGCGATCGGCGTGCCGCTCGGCATCTGGGCGGCGCACAAGCCGAAGGTCTACCGCGTCATGCTGCCGGTGCTCGACCTGATGCAGACGCTGCCGACCTTCGTCTACCTGATACCGGTGCTCACCCTGTTCGGGCTCGGCAATGCGCCCGGCCTCATCGTCACCATCATCTTCGTCATCCCGACGGCCGTTCGGCTCACCCATCTCGGCGTCGTTTCGGTGCCCAAGGCAATCATCGAAGCGGGCGAGGCGTTCGGCGCCACCAAGCGCCAGCTTCTGTGGAAAGTGGAGCTGCCCTCGGCGCTGCCGACCATCATGGCGGGTCTGACGCAGTCGATCATGCTGTCGCTGTCGATGGTGGTGTTCGCCGCCCTGATCGGCGCCGGCGGCCTCGGCACGGAAATCAACCGGGCGCTCGGCTCGCGCCGCATCGATCTCGGGCTTGAGGCGGGCCTCGCGATCGTCGTGCTCGCCATCGTGCTCGACCGCATGACCCGCATCGGCGTTGGAGGCAAGAAATGACCGTCGCGGTTGATTTCAAGAATGTAGACATCGTCTTCGGCGCTGATCAGGCAGGCTCGCTGGCGATGATCGACCAGGGCGCAACGCGCGCCGAGATTCTCGAAAAGACCGGTAACGTGCTCGGTTGCGCCGGCGCCAGCCTGACCGTGCATGAAGGCGAAATCTCGGTGCTGATGGGCTTGTCCGGCTCCGGCAAGTCGACGCTGCTGCGGGCCGTCAACCGGCTCAATGTGGTGTCGCGCGGCCAAGTGCTGGTCAAGGACGGCGATCGTGTGGTCGATGTCGTCACCTGCGACGAGGCGACCTTGCGGCGGTTGCGCCAGAAGCAGGTGGCCATGGTATTCCAGCAGTTCGGCCTGCTGCCCTGGCGCACGGTCGAGGAAAATGTCGGCTTCGGCCTCGAGCTTGCTGGCGTGCCGGAAGCCGAGCGCAAGGCGCGGGTACAGAAGCAGCTGCAGCTTGTCCATCTCGACCAATGGTCGAAGAAATATGCCCATGAGCTTTCGGGCGGCATGCAGCAGCGCGTCGGTCTCGCCCGGGCTTTCGCCACCGAGGCGCCGATCCTGTTGATGGACGAGCCGTTCTCGGCGCTCGACCCGCTTATCCGCACCAAGCTGCAGGACGAATTGCTGCAGCTCCAGGCCGAGCTGAAGAAGACCATCATCTTCGTCAGCCACGACCTCGAGGAGGCGCTGAAGATCGGCAGCCACATCACGATCATGGAGGGCGGCCGCATCGTCCAGACCGGCGCGCCGGAAGACATCGTCTTGCGCCCTGCCAACGACTATGTCCGCGACTTCATCGCCAATGTGAATCCGCTGTCGGTGCTGACGGCGTGGAACGTGATGCGGGACCGCCGCGACCTGGAGCAGGGCGATAACGGCTGGGTGTGGCTCGACCGGCGCAAGACGACACGCTTCAAGATCGACGACCACGGCCTTGTGGCGGCGGCCGAGCGCGACGGCAAGCCGGCGGTGTGGGTGTCCTGCGCCGATGTCGAGCGCCAGCCGGAGGAGGGCGCCCAGGTGTTTTGGGCCAACCCCGGCACGCCGCTGAAAAGGGTGATGCTCGCCATGCACCGGTCGCAGACGGCGCCGGTGGCGCTGTTCGACGAAGGCTCGCGCTTCGTCGGCTCGATTGGCATCAGGGACGTGCTGAGTGCCGTGCTGAGGCGGTAGGTTTCAGCCTTTTGGACGGGCGCGAGTTGTGCCGCTGGCGGGCACCTCGCGCTTGTTCTAGACTGGCCGGCAGCCGAACAACCGGCGTCAGGCGAAAGAGGCGCGAATGATCTTCCGTCAGCTCTTCGATTCCGTTTCGGGCACCTATTCCTATCTGCTTGCCAGCCGGCGCGGCGGCGAGGCGCTGATCATCGATCCGGTGCTGGAGAAGGTCGAGCGATATCTGCAGCTGGTCAATGAGCTGGACCTGAGGCTGGTCAAGGCAGTCGACACGCATCTTCATGCCGACCACATCACCGGACTCGGCGCGCTGCGCGACAAGACGCATTGCGTGACTGTCATGGGCGAGCAGACCAAGGCCGACGTGGTGTCGATGCGGCTTGCCGACGGCGACAAGCTAGGCATCGAAGGCCTGGCGCTCGACGTCATCTACACGCCGGGCCACACCGACGATTCCTACAGCTTCATCCTGCCGGATCGTGTGTTCACCGGCGACACGCTGCTCATCCGCGGCACCGGCCGCACCGACTTCCAGAACGGCGATCCGCGCCAGCAATATGAATCGATCTTCGGCCGCCTGCTCAAGCTGCCCGACGAGACGCTGATCTTCCCGGCGCATGACTATAAGGGCGAGACCGTGTCGACGATCGGCGAGGAAAAGGCCTTCAATCCGCGCCTGCAGGTGAAGTCGGTCGACGAGTATGTGAACATCATGAACAATCTCAATCTGTCCAACCCGAAAATGATGGATGTGGCCGTGCCCGCCAACATGCGGGTCGGGCTGCATCAGGACGACATCGCCAGCCGCGGCTGGGCGGTCAGCGCGGAGCAGGCGCTGGCGCTGGTCGGGCGACCCGACGTGGCGCTGATCGACCTGCGCGAGCAAACCGAGCGCGAGCGGCACGGGGTCATCCCCGGCGCGATCCATCTTCCCTATGCGCGGCTGCAGGAAAACATCGCCGCCGGCGGCATGTTGCACGAGCTGGCGAAATCGACCAGCAAACAGATCCTGTTCTACTGCGCCTTCGGCGAGCGCTCGGCGATGGCGGTGCAAGCGGCGCAGGATGTCGGGATTACCAGCGCCCGCCATATCCAGGGCGGCATCGACGCCTGGCGGAAAGCCAGCGGCCCGCTGATGCATTAAAGCGCGTCGCACTTCTGGGCGACATGCACTAGTGCGTTTCACCGTTTCACGGAAACGGCGAAACGCCCTATCTCTTTGTTTTTTACGCAATTCCGGACGGAAAACCGCTCACACTTTTCCTGGAATTGCTCTAGGCGCGCCGGCCAGGTTCAGTTCAGCCCGATGAGCTTGGCGCCGTTCCGGAACAGGGCTTCTCCATCGCGATCGAAACGGAATGTCGCGATGAAATCGTCGGCGCGATAGTTCGGCAAGGCGTTGCGGATAGCGGCGGCGAAGGTTCGCGCCTCCTCCTGCCGGCCGGCCAGCGCCAGGCAATGGGCGGCGATCGCCAGGATGATGACATGGGCGTTTGGCCTTGCGGCCGCCTTCAGCGCCCATTCGGCCGCCGCTTCGAATTCGCCCAGCCTCGCATGCGCCATGGCGCGCGCGCCCATCATGCCGAACAGCAGCGGATCGAAGGGGCTGAGATGACGCGAATGGTCGGATGAGCCGATCGCCGATTGCGGGTCGCCCGACTGCGAATGGACGAAGGACAGCGCGTAGTGGCCGAGCGCGAAATTGGGGCTGAGGTCAACGGCGCTCGCGAGCTCCAGCAGCGAGCCGTCCTGCTCGCCCCGCAGCCATAGCGCGCGGCCCATCGCCCAATGGGCGGCGGGGTTGCGGTCGTCGACCAAAAGACTCTGGCCGGCGCTTTCGAAGGCAAGTGCGGTCTCGCGGTCGCGGTCGCCCCAGCGCTGGAAAGCATTCTGCCAGTGGGTGAAGGACATGCCGGCATAGGCGCGCGCGAAAGTGGGATCGAGCTTCAGCGCCTCGCCGAAAAAATGCTGCGCCAGCTCGTTTTCCTGGCGGGTGAAGCGATACATGTGCCAAAGGCCGCGATGGTAAGCCTCCCAGGCATTGAGCGAGTTTGGCGCCTTAAGCAATGCGCGGTTGCGTTCCACCGTCGCGATCTCGGCGGCGAGCGATGAGACGATGCTGTTGCCGATATCCTCGATGACGATGAAGATGTCGTCAGGTTTGTGCTCGAAGGTCTCGGCCCAAACGATCCTTGCCGTGCGGACCTCGACAAGCTCGACCGAGACGATGAACCGGCCCGGCAGAGCCCGCACCGAGCCCGTCGCGACATAGTCGACATTCAGCCTGCGCCCGGCGTCTTCCGGCGCGATGTTCTTCTCGGCGAGCGCGAACACAGAGCCGCGGGCGATAACGAAGAAATCGCGCAGCTTGGCAAGCCGCGTGATGATGTCATGCGTGAGGCCATCGGCCAGCCCGCCACGGAAGCCGCCAGTGCCGGCGCTCTCCGCAAACGGCATCACCGCGAGCGAAGCCCGGCGCGTCGCAACGGGCTCGGATTCGTCCGCGGCGACCGGCGATTCCGAAACCGGGAAAGCCGGCCCGGATCGGGCGCATGGCGTTGCGCCGGCGTTCCGGGCTCTTATCTCCTGCCACGCCTCGCGCAATGGCGTGAAATCCAGCTCTTCCGAATGGAACAGCTCCGCCGCGGTGGCAAGATGCTCCTCGCCGGCGCCGATCTGTCCGCGCCGTGCCAGATTTTCCAGCAGCGCCACATGTGCGCGGCCGTCGAAGGGCGCAAGTTCCAGCCATTTGTCGATATAGGGGCCTGCCTCATCGGCTCCCTGCGGGACAAGGCCGATAATGTGCTCCAGGACCGCGACATGGCATGCGCTGAAACGGCGGCGCTGCGCCGTCAGCCAGCTGCCGAAATGCGGGCTGCGATCGAGTTCCAGGCCATCAAGGAAGTCGCCGGCGAACAGTTGCGCAAGCGTCCGCAGGCGGTCGAGGCCAAGCGTCTCAATGCCTTCCGCCACGGCGGCAGCGGCCTCGACGGCATCGACGCTCACATCGCCGAGGCGAAGCGCCACGGTGTCGCCTTCCGTCTCGATCCGACGCAAGCCCGGTTCGTCAAGCGCGGCACGCAGCTTGCTCAGGCACCAGCGCAGCTCGCCGCGCGGATCGTTGGGCACGTCCCAGAGAAGTTCGCAAAGACGGCTGCGGCTGACTGGGTGGGGCGCCAGCGCTAGATAGGCCAGCAGCGCGCGCAGCTTGCGTGACGATGGCAACACCACAGGAACATCGTCGCGCATGATCGCAAGCGGGCCGAGCAGCCTGATCGAAAGGCTGGCTGCCATGCTTTTCAGAGCCGACCGAACGGATTCCACGTCCGTTTCCACGCTCGCTCCCACGTCGAACAGTTGGTCCATGTTCTATCACCAAACACGACAGGGCGCATCCGGCGGCGAATTTCGAGCCGGACGCGGCCTTTGCCGAATTGTCGGCAAGTCACTCGCAACTAACGCGGCAAGGTGTCGAAACTGCGCCGCCCAATTCGCCGGTTTGTAACCGGCACGTGAGATTTCGAGGAGAAAGCCCATGTTGCATCAGTTGAAAATCAGGACCACGGCCGGGCGCGGCCGTCTGTTCGACAGCATTCTCGACACGGTCGGCGACACGCCGGTCATCCGCATTAACAATCTCGGGCCGGGTCACGCGACGATCTATGTGAAGGCCGAGTTCTTCAATCCGGCGGCCTCGGTGAAGGACCGGCTGGCCCTCAACATCATCGAGGAAGGCGAGCGCAGCGGTAAGCTCAAACCTGGCCAGACCGTCGTCGAGGCGACGAGCGGCAACACCGGCATCGGCCTTGCCATGGTCTGCGCGCAGAAAGGTTACCCATTGGTGGTGACGATGGCCGACAGCTTCTCCATCGAGCGCCGCAAGCTGATGCGCATGCTTGGCGCCAAGGTGGTACTGACGCCGCGCGCCCAGAAGGGCTTCGGTATGTACAAGAAGGCAGTCGAGCTTGCCGAGGCCAATGGCTGGTTCCTGGCGCGCCAGTTTGAGACCGAGGCCAATGCCGCCATTCATGAGGCGACGACGGCGCGCGAGATCATCAATGACTTCGCCGGCTCGAGGCTGGACGTGCTCGTCACCGGCTACGGCACGGGCGGCACGGTGGCCGGCGTCGGCCGCGTGCTGCGCCGCGAGCGGCCGGAGGTGAAGATCGTGCTCGCCGAGCCGGCGAACGCGCAGCTGATCGGCAGCGGCAAGGCCCAGGAGCGCGGCGCCGGCGGCGCGCCGTCAGCCAGCCATCCGGCCTTCGAACCGCATCCTATCCAGGGCTGGACGCCGGACTTCATCCCCAACGTGCTGCAGGAGGCGATCGACCAACGCTATTATGACGAGGTGGTGCCGATCCCCGGTCCCGAAGGCATCAAATGGACGAAGGCGTTGGCGCGGCAGGAGGGCATCTTCACCGGCATCTCCGGCGGCGCCACTTTCGCCGTGGCGCGGCAGATCGCGGGCAAGGCCCCCGCCGGCTCGGTGATCCTGTGCATGCTGCCCGACACGGGGGAGCGCTACATGTCGACGCCGCTTTTCGACGGCATCGAGGCCGAGATGGACGCCGAGGAGACGGCGCTGTCGCGCTCGACGCCGAGCTGCCAGTTCGAAGGCTGAGAACAGAAACGCGACGCCGCCCCCGCATGCCGGCGTCGTTCTTTTATGCGCGGGTTGACCCACGCCGGCGGGAGAGGCGAGATGGATATATTTCCGGAAGCGACCAACGCGGAGGAAACGCTCGATCCGCCGGATTGGGCCGATGTGGGAGAGCTCTCGCACCGAATCCTCGACGATGCCATCGCCTATCTCGAGGATGTCCGCAACCGGCCGGTCTGGTGCGAGATGCCGGCCGAGGTGCGGGCATTCTTCGGCGCACCTTTGCCGCGCTCGCCGGCGCCGGCGGCTGACGTCTATGACGACGTCGCCCGCAACGTGATGCCTTACCCGATGGGCAACATCCATCCGCGTTTCTGGTCCTGGTATATGGGATCCAGCAACTTCACCGGCGCGCTCGGCGATTTCCTGGCGGCGATCCAGGGCTCCAATCTCGGCGGCGGCAACCATGCCGCCGCACTGATGGACAGCCAGGTCGTCAACTGGATGAAGGAGATGGTCGGTTTCCCAGTCTCGGCCAGCGGCACCCTGGTCAGCGGCGGCTCGATGGCCAACATTATCGGACTGACCGTGGCGCGCAACGTCAAGGCAGGCGTCGACGTGCGCGAGCGGGGTGTCGGCGCCATGCCGAAGCCGTTGCGCTACTACGCCTCGGACCAGGTCCATTCCTGTCATCGCAAGGCTGTGGAGGCGCTCGGCCTCGGCAATCAGGCGCTGCGGCGCATCCAGACCGATGCCGGCTTGCGCATCGATATCGCCGCGCTCAAGGCGGCAATCGCGGAGGACCGCGAAGCGGGCTTCAGGCCGGCCTGCGTGATCGGCACCGCCGGCACCGTCAACGCCGGCGCGGTCGACGACCTGCGGGCGCTGGCGAGCGTGGCGGCCGAAGAGGATCTCTGGTTCCATGTCGACGGCTGCATCGGCGCGCTCATCGCGATCGCGCCTAAGAACCGATCGCTCGTCGCCGGCATCGAACAGGCGGATTCGATCGCACTCGATCCGCATAAATGGCTACACGCGCCGTTCGAAGCCGGCTGCGCCCTGGTGCGGGACGCATCCCAGCACCGCAACACGTTTGCCGTGACGCCGGAATATCTGGAATCGACGCCGCGGGGCCTCGCCTCCGGAGAGTGGCTGCACGATTATGGGCTTCAAACGTCACGCGGCTTCCGTGCGCTCAAGATCTGGATGGCGCTGAAGGAGCATGGCGTCGAGAAGTTCGGCCGCCTTATCGACCAGAACATCGCCCAGGCCCGCCACCTCACCCGCCTGATCGAGGCGGAGCCGGCGCTCGAACTGATGGCGCCAACCACCATCAACATCGTCAGCTTCCGCCACCGGCTGGATGGCGCGTCGGAAAAAAAGCTCAAGGCGTTCAACACCGAGATCATGTTGAGACTCCAGGAGGAGGGCATCGCGGCCTTGTCCGACACCACGGTGCAGGGCCGGCATTGCCTGAGGGTGGCAATCGCCAATCACCGCACTCGCCGGGACGATCTCGACCTGCTGGTCGCGGAGATGCTCCGGCTGGGACGGGAAATCGCGGCTACCGCGACATTAATGTGAAACGCGGACCTAAGCGTATTTCAACCAGCCTGCAGCGTGGCGCCCGGAAGATAGAGCATGATCGGTCGGATCTCGTAGACGGCGCTTGGGTTCACGCGCTTGAGATCGCGCGCCGCGGCGATCGCTTCGTCCTGGGTCGCGCAGTCGAGGACATAGAGGCCGAGCAACTGCTCCTTGGTCTCGGCGAAGGGACCGTCGATCACCAAGCCGTCGCCCGGACCGCGCAGCGTCACGGCCTTGGCCGTCGCGCCGAGCCTGGCCGCGGGCCCGAGCTTGCCCTCGCGCGTCAGCCTGTCGTTGACCTCAAGCAGGTCTTTCATCAATGCCGCATCCTCATCTGGCGACCAGGACTGCACGGTGTCTTCGACATGGTAGGCAAGGACGGCGTAGAACATGGGTGGATTTCCCTCATGACCAGGCGGGCCGCACTATCACAAGGATGGTTCGGCTGATCCAGTGGCGCCAGTGGCGGACAGAGCCCACTCCTGACTCAAGCTGCCAGCGGCAGCCGCAGCTCCGTCAACAGCCCGCCACCGGGGTAGTTGGAGAGATCTACCTCGCCGCCGGCGGCGCGCGCGATGTTGCGGGCGATGGTGAGGCCGAGGCCTAGACCGCCGGTCGTGCGGTTGCGCGATTCCTCCAGCCGCACGAAGGAGCCGAACACCGCGTCCAGCTTCGCCTGCGGGATGCCGGGGCCCTCGTCGCGGATCGAAAGCGTGATCATGTCGCCCGATCGCCGCACGCCGAGATGCGCCTTTTTGCCGTAGGTCACCGCATTTTGGATGAGATTGGTGATGCAGCGCCGCAGCGCCACCGGCCGCGCGACGCAGATCAGGCCGCGCGACGGGACCACGCCTTCGTCGAAGGACGCGCCGTCGAAGGAGTCCGCCACCGATTCCACCAGCGACCAGAAATCGATCCGCTCGGCCTTTTCCTCTGTCACCTCGAATTTGGCGAAGTCGATGACCGAGCTGGCGATGCTTTCGATGTCGGCGAGGTCGTGCGCCAGCGCCTCGCGCGCGGGCGACCTGCGCAACAGTTCGAGGCGCAGGCGCATCCGGGTCAGCGGCGTGCGCAGATCATGCGCCAGTGCTGCCGCGAGATGCTCGCGGTCCTCGACATAATCGCGCAGCCGCATCTGCATGGCATTTATCGCCTTTGCGGCCGCGCGGATCTCGCGGCTGCCGCTTTCGGCGATCGGCGGGCTTTTCAGATCGTTGCCAATGCGCGTCACCGCCGTTTCCATCATCCGGTAGGGCGCGGTCAGCCGGCGCAGCGACCAGATCGACATGATGATGATCAAGCCGGCGATCAGTGAGTAAAGCGGCAGGCTGTCGAGGCTCAGAATCGGTCCCGCCGGCGTGATCGGTTCGGTGAAATTCAGCCACTGCCCGTCGGAAAAGCGCAGCGAGGCGGTCAGCTTGTCGCTTTGCGCGAAATCCGCGGCCAAGACCAGCAGGTCGCGCTCGACCTGGCCGACATCCTTGTTCACCGCCTGCCCGTCTGGGACATCGGCCTCCTGGGTGGCCGGATCGCGCCGCACGCGCGCATCGGTGATGCCGAACTTCGACAAGCGTCCGACCAGGATATCCTCCAACTCGGCAAGCTGGTCGTCGCCGGCGATCGAAGAGGTGACGGCGGGCGTGTCCGAAACCGTCAGCGCATAGGTCGAGTTGAACAGGCCGGAGGCGGTTGCCTTGCGCTCTTCGGGCGTGGCGTCATGCATCAGCTGCACCAGCGAATAGGCGCGGTCGTTCAACCGGTAGAGATCGACGACGCCGTTGGCGGCGGCCCGATCGCGCGCGACGATGTAAAGCGTCGTCACCTGGCTCAGCATGAGACCGGCAATGACGATGAGCAGCACCCAGACTGGCAGGGTCTGCGGCAGGAAGCGTCTCATTCGGCCGTCGTCTCGGGCAGGAACTGATAGCCGCCGCTGCGCACGGTCAGGATCAGTTTCGGCGTTTTCGGATCGTCTTCCATCTTGCGGCGCAGCCGGCTCACCAGAATGTCGACGCTGCGGTCGAAGCTGTAGCCGGTGTCGCCGCCGGACAGCTCGATCAGCTGCTCGCGGGTAAGCACGCGCTGCGCGCTCTTGACGAAGGTCTGCAGCAAGTTGAACTCCGCCATCGTCAGCTCAACCCGGACGTCGTCGGGCGCCGTCAGGCGGCGGCGCGCGCAATCCATGGTCCAGCCGGCAAAGCGGTAGACCTGCCTGGCGGCGGGCCGACGCGGCTCGGCGCTGCCGTTGCGTCTCAGCACGGCGCGGATGCGGGCCAACAGCTCGCGCGGATCGAAGGGCTTGGGCACGTAGTCGTCGGCGCCCATTTCCAGGCCCACCACGCGATCGGTCGTTTCCGTGACCGCGGTCAGCATGATGATGGGCGTGGTGTAATTGGCACGGATCTCGCGGCAAAGCTCAAGTCCGCTTTTGCCGGGCAGCATCACGTCGAGAATGATCAGGTCCACCGGCGTGCGGCGCAGGATCGCTTCCATCTCGGTGCCGTCCCCGGCCACCGTCGTTTGCAGCCCGCGCTTGTGGAAGAACTCCTGCAGCAGGTCGCGTATGCCCTTGTCGTCGTCGACGATCAGTATGTGCGCATCGGATTTCACTCGAAACCTATCATTCTCTTTGCCGGCTCTTGCTGGATATCCGTTCGAGACAACCCACACGATAGAATTCGGGCCACATCTTGGCCAGTGGCCGCGATCGCCGCGCCGGGCGGATTCCTCAGAAACAATCCAGAAACAAAATTCTACAGTTGGGAAAAACTGGTGAAAAATTTCAAGGGCATAAACGGTGCCGTGGCGGTCAGGTCATCGGCTGCGACGCGAGTTTCCGGAGTAACGGACAAGACCAATGCAGAGGTTCTGGATCAGCGTGATGGGTGCTTTGCTCAGCATATCGCTCATCACAGCCGCGGACGGCGCCTCCACCGCAAAGGTCGTCGCTCCGCTCACCCGGACCGAGCGCTGCACCAATCTGAGCCGTCAGGTTGACGAAGCTCTCGAAACCCATGCCGCGGCAACGCAGGTCACCGCGGCGAAAGCACTGCAAAGAAGGGGAAACCGGTTCTGCGCCAACAAGAAGCAGGCACAGGGAATCCGGATGCTCGCAAATGCTTTGAAGCTGCTTGGAGTGGCACCGATCGATCCCGTTCAGTGACACCCACCCAGACCCGCAAGAAAAAGGAAATGAAGCCATGAAGAAGTCCATCCTCTCCGCCCTCGGCCTCGGTGTTGCTCTCGCCTTCGCGATGCCGGCGCTCGGCAACGCCGCCGCCACGACGACGGCTGCCCCGGCTGCTTCGACCGCGACCACCACGGCTGCTCCGGCGGATAGCACGGCTGCGAAGCCGATGAAGAAGGTCGCTGCCAAGAAGGCCTGCAAAGTGACCGAGACGCACAAGTGCCCGGTCAAGAAGAAAGCGTCGGCTGCGAAGCCCGTTGCTGCGAAGCCGGCTGCCAAGAAGCCCTGATCCAGCGCTCTGCGCCACTAGACGAAGCCGCTCCGGTCGATTTCGGCAGGGGCGGCTTGCTTGCGGCAGGGAGCCCGAAACCAGCAGGTTTCCACCGCGCTCAGTCCTATCCTTAACCCGATCGCAATGCCGGTGCTGTAGGACAGTCCGCATGAAGAAGCGGTTTTCGTCCCTGATGCGTTCGCTGACCCTCGGCGGCCTGATCGCCACCGCGGCGGCACGATCGTTGATCATCTTTACCGCAAGCCCCGTGCCGGATCCGGCCAGCGGCAGGACGGAGCCCGAGCTGTTCGCTCCGCTGATCTCTTCAAGCTTCGACTACATCACGCCGGCGCAGTCCTGGGTCCTGATCCTGCTGGCCGGTGCGACGGTGATCGGCTTTGTCGGCTGGATGTTCTTCGCCTTCGTCGAACGCGGCTCTGACATGGATGGCGGCGCAGGTTCCGGCAGATCGGGCACCGCGTTGCGCCGCCAGGTCGGGCGCCAGGGCCGTTGACCCTTCGGCAGTGATTCCCCACATAGGGGTGACGGTCCAGGCCGGCATTACCGCGCGTGGAATTGGACGTATATTTGCTGCGTGACAGAATGAGAGCGAGAGAGCCCAGTTCTCGCTGGTGGATCCGATGCCCGAAACCGTCCTCAAACCCCGCACTAAGACGCAGCCGAAAACCGAGCGGCCGAAGCTCTACAAAGTCATCCTCGTCAATGACGATTTCACGCCGCGCGAGTTCGTGGTGACGGTGCTCAAGGGCGAATTCAAGCTCAGTGAGGATCAGGCGCATCGCGTCATGATCACCGCGCATACGCGCGGCGTGTGCGTCGTCGCGGTGTTTACGCGTGATATCGCCGAGACCAAGGCGACGCGGGCGACCGACGCCGGCAAGGCCAAGGGCTATCCGCTGCTGTTCACCACAGAACCGGAAGAGTAGGGGCAGGCGCTTTCCCTTCTCCCCTTGTGGGAGAAGGTGGCCGCGAAGCGGCCGGATGAGGGGTGCTCCAGGGAACGCCGACGCCTCACTCCGCTGGAACACTCCTCATCCGTCTCGGCGCTGCGCGCCGATCCACCTTCTCCCACAAGGGGAGAAGGAAGAAGGTGGCGTCACCGCCCTTCGCGATACCACATCGAGCCGATGGCGAGCAGCAGGAGGCCGAGGCCGAGGAAGCCGCCGAACAGCGGCACGCGCGACACGGCCTTGAGCGTGCTGTCTTCGGTGGTGCGCAGGCCGATCCAGTCGTCGCCCGACGCGGCCGCTGAAGAGCGGACGGGAACGATCGACGGCAGTGTCAAGCCGCCGGCGAGATTGCCGAGCGTCGACGACGGAGCCAGCCGCCGCACGCTGCCGCCGGTCGCCTCGGCGGGCGCCTTCAGCCGATCCTCGGTCGAGATCACGTCGGAAAATTCCGGCGCGTTGATCGGGCCGACATGGGCAAGCGCGGTAAGGTCGCCATTGCCGATCTGGTAAAGGCCGATCTCGCCGGTCTGCAGGCTGCCGGTGAAAATGCCGGGCTCGGCTTTCTCGAGCTTCACCGCCACCGCCTTGCCGGACGGCGTGATGACCTGGGCGGGACCGGGATCATCGCTCATCGTCTGGCGGCGGATTTCGAGCATCATGCCGCGGCCGTCGGCGGTTAGCCGTTCTTCTTCCAGTTCCGGCTCCTTCATCAGCCAGTGGGCGATGCGGCGATAAAGCTGGACATGCGGCCCGCCGCCCTCGAAGCCGCGCGCCCACAGCCAACCCTGATCGGACAGGAGCATGCCGACACGGCCCTCGCCCTTGCGAGCAAGCAGAAGCAGGGGCCGATCGTCGGCGCCTTTCATCACCACTTCGCCTTCCGGGTTCTTGACGCCGATGGTGCGGAACCAGCGGCTCCAATGCGGCGGCTCGCTTGCCGAGCCGTCGAGCCCGCGCGTCACCGGATGGCGCTGGCCGAGATCGGTCAGGCGCGGGTAGAAGGCCTTGTCCACCACCTCGCCGGTCGGCATGGCCGGCAGAGCGGCATTGAGCGGCGTGCGGGCGATGGAGTTCTCGCCGGCATATTCGGGGCCGGCGGCAATCAGCAGCGCGCCGCCCTTTTCGACATACTCGGAGATGTAGTCGTAATAGAGGATCGGCAGCACGTCGCGGTGCTGGTAGCGGTCGAAGATGATCAGATCGAAATCCTTGATCTTCTCGACGAACAGCTCGCGCGTCGGGAACGCGATCAGCGACAGCTCATTGATCGGCGTTCCGTCCTGTTTTTCCGGCGGACGCAGGATCGTGAAGTGGACGAGATCGACCGACGCGTCCGACTTCAAAAGGTTGCGCCAGGTGCGCTCGCCGGCATGCGGTTCGCCGGAAACCAGGAGCACGCGCAGGTTCTCGCGGATGCCGTCGACCAGGGCAATCGCCCGGTTGTTGGCGTCGGTCAGCTCGCCGGGCTCCCGGTCGATGCCGAGCTGGACGATGTTGCGGCCGGCATTGGGTATGGTGACCGAGAGCTTCATCGGCTGGCCGACGGTCGCGTGCTCGACCGAGACCTGCTCGCCATTGACCGAGACGCGCACGTCCACCGGAGCACCATCGCCTTCCGTCGAGATGACGCGGTAGGTCATGTCGAGCGGCTTGCCGACGAGACCGAAGCGCGGCGCGTTCTCGAAGCGGATGCGGCGGTCCTTCTCATGCTCCTTGCCGGTGATCAGCGCATGCAGCGGCGCGTTGAACTCCGGCGCGCCGGCAGGCGCATCATGCACCTCGCCGTCGGTAATCATGACGGCACCGCCGATGCGCGACGGCGGCACGTCGCGGAAGACGCCTTCCAGCGCGCTGAACAGCCTGGTTTCGGTGCGCTCGTCGGCGGCTTCGGACTTGCCGGCCTCGACGACACGGACATCGAACTGCTTGAAGCGGGCAAGACGCTGCTGCAGGCCGGCCAGCGCCTCGTCGGTCTGCTTGGTGCGGTCGCCAATGTCCTGGCTCTGGCTGCGATCGACGACGAGGGCGACGACGCTCTTCAGCGCCTCGCGCTCCTCGGCGAGGAAAACGGGATTGAGCAATGAAGCGGTAAGCGCAAGCAGCGCGATGAAGCGCAATGCCGAGCCGCGCTGGCGGAACCACAGGCCGACCAGCGCCAGCAAGAGCAACGGCACGAAGAGCAGGCCGAAGACCGGCCAGGAGAGGAGCGGTTCGAAGGAGATGGACCAGTTCATGATCTACTGCCCCAGTCGTTCGAGCAGCACCGGCACATGCACCTGATCGGATTTGTAGTTGCCGGTCAGCATGTACATCATGATGTTGACGCCGGCACGCAGCGCGTAGATGCGCTGCATCGGATCCGGCGGCACGGTCGGCAGCATCGGATCGCCGTTCTCGTCGACCGCCCAGGCGCCGGCGAAATCATTGGCGGTGATCATGATCGGCGACACGCCGTCGCCGGTGCGCACGGGGCGGTTCTCGGTGTTGCTGGCGTCGAGCGAGGCCTCGACCCAGAGCGGGCTACCGTTGAAGCGGCCGGGGAACTCCGGAAGGATGAAGAAGGATTTGGTCAGCACGTGGTCCGACGGCACCGGCTCTAGCGGCGGCACGTTGAGATTGCCGAGGATGTCGCGCAGCCGCTCGGTCGCCGGGCTTGCCGAGCCGGCGCCGATGCCGTTCGAAAACTGGTCGCGCGTATCGAACAGAACCGTGCCGCCCTGCTGCATATAGGCGTCGATGCGGGCGATCGCCGCCTGGCTGGGCATGGGCGCCGTCGCATCGATCGGCCAATAGATCAGCGGGAAGAAGGACAGCTCGTCTTTGGCGATGTCGACGCCGGCCGGCGGGCCGGGCTCGAGCGCCGTCTTCTCGATGAGGAAACGGGTGAGGCCTTCGAGGCCGGCGCGGCTGATCGAATCGACGCCCGGCTCGCCGGTGATGACATAGGCGATGCGGGTTTTCGAAATATCCTCGATCGCCTGGGTGTCGCCGGGCTTGGAATCGTCGGCGCGGGCAAGATCGGAATGGCCGAAGAGGCCGCCCAGCACGACCAGAACGGCCGCGGCGGTCGCCGCCGTGCCTGCGCGGCGCGGCCGGCGCGCCAGCAGGCCGCCCATCCAGAACACGGCCAAAGTGTCGAGCACCATCAACAGCAGCGCGATGGCGACCAGCGGCCCCTTCAGGTTCTCCGATTCATCGAAGGCATAGGGGATGGCTGTCACCGGCAGCGAAACCTGCGGACGGACCAGCGGCGTAAGCGTGCTCGACGCATCGAGCAGATTATGTGCGAAGACGCCCGTCTCGGAGCCGTAAAGGCCGGGCGGATTCTCCAGCGTCACCGGCAGCGGACCGGCGCCGGGCACCAGCGGTCGGGCATCCGGCGAGGGCGGCGTCAGCATGCCGTCGGCGCTGATCATGCGGTAGGGCGCGAGCGACGCGGCGGCGGCTTCGGCATTGGCGATCGCGGCTCCCTGGTTGCGCGACAATTGCACGACGCGCCGCAGCATCTCGACGAAGCTGCCGGAGATCGGCAGGTTCGACCAGGTCGCCTCGGGCGTGACATGGAAGAGCACCAGCGTGCCCTTGTCCTTCTTCATGCCCGTCACCAATGGCGTGCCGTCGGCAAGCGTGGCCCAGGTACGCTCGACGATGTCGGGCGTCGGCTCGGCCAGAACCTGCCGGCTCACCGTCACCTCGGAGGGCGGCGAGAGGTCGGCGAAGGGGCCGCTCTTCGGGAATTCGGTCACCGCCTGCGGCGTCGTCCACGACAGCGCGCCGCCCAGCGCGCGCTCGCCGCTGCGCAACCTGACCGGCAAAAGGTCGTCGTCATTGCCGGACGCGGCAAGCCGGGGACCGGCAAAACGGACCAGCGTGCCGCCCTTGTCGACCCAGTCGACCAGCCGCTGCTTGACCTGCGCCGGGATGGTGCCGACGTCGGCCATGATGATCATTGCCGGCTTCTGGTCGAGAAGCTGCGGAATGGCGTCGGCGAGATCGGCGCTCGACGGCTCGACCAGGTCGGCAAAGGGCTGCAGGGCGCGGCGGATGTAATAGAGCGGCGACAGAAGCGGCTGCGCCTGGTCGGCTTCGGCCTGCGACAGAAGGCCGACGCGGCGGCGTTTGGAGTTCTCGTCCAGCACGCGCACGGCGCCGGCTTGGTGCTCGCCGTCGAGCGCGATCGAAGCGAAGTCGTTGCGCAGCTCGAAGGGAACCGCCATCGTCCCCGTGGCGGTGGCTTCGCCCGGCGCGAAGGTCAGCGTCGCATCGGCGATGCGGCGGCCCTTGTCGTCGAAGGCGCCAGCGGTGACCTGCGCCGGCGCCGGATTGCCCGGCGCGCGAATGGCGCTCAAAGCGAAACCATCGACCTGGTTGTCGGCACCAATCAGGCCGGTCACGGAAGGCCGGTCGGACGTGGCCCAGACCAGCCGTGTCGCATTCTTTTCGAGCAGCGTCCTGAAAGCGGCCTCGTCGCCTTTGGCGGCAAGCCCATCGGCGAGCACCGCGACGCTGGCACCCGGCAGGCGCTCCAACGCGGCGGCGACGCGGGCGTAGACGGCGGGCCTGTCGGTAGGAATCGGCCGCGGCTTGGCGGCGCGCAGGTGATCGAGCGCGCCCGAAGCGTCGAAAGGGCCGATCTCGGCATTGGGCTTCTCGGCGGTGAAGGCGATCACGACCGGCACGCCGTTCGAACCGGCATCGGCGATCAGCCGCTCGGCGGTGGCCACGCGCTTGTCCCAGTCGGCGGCGCTCGCCCAGCCATTGTCGACGACAAGCGCCAGGGCGGCGCCCTCCGCCGGCAGTTTTTCGCGCGGGTTGAAGACCGGCTCGGCCAGCGCCGTGACGATGAGCGCCGCCATCAGCAACCGAAGCAGCGTCAGCCACCATGGGCTTTGCTGCGGGGTTTCTTCGCGCCTCAGGACCCGGGCGAGGATTCTCAGCGGCGGAAAAACTTCCGTTTGCGGCCTGGGCGGGGTGAGCCGCAGCAGCCACCAGATCACCGGCAGGGCCAGAAGGCCCCACAGCACCATGGGCGCCCCGAAGGAAAGCGGCAGCCAGCTCATGCGACCGCCCTTCCGAAATTGGTGCCGTCGGCGGTCATCGCCATGTGGACGCGCACCAGCGCCTCGGAGGCGAGGCGGTCGGTGTGGTTGACGGTGTAGCTCCAGCCGAGACGCTTGCACCAGGCGGCCAGTTCCTCGCGGCGGGCCCGGTAAAGCAGGCGATATTCCTCGGCCAGCATCTCGGCGCGGCCGGCGGTCAGCTTGTCGCCGGTCTCGGGATCGGTGAACTCGGTGCGGCCGGCATAGGGGAAGGTTTCTTCGGCCGGATCGGCCACCTCGATCAGATGCGCGCGCACGCCGTGGCGGGCGAGCACGTCGAGCCAGGCCATGGTTTCCTCGACCGGATCGAGGAAATCGCTGACCAGCACGACGTCGCAGAAACGGCGGATGGCCGACAGATCGGGCTTGGCTGGGAGCGCGGCGGCGTGGCTGAGCTGGGCGGCGATCCGCTCGGCGCCGTTGCGGGCGGTGAACGGGTCGGTCAGGCCCGGCCAGGCAATGCGCTCGCCGCTGCGCGACAAGAGCTCGGCCAAGGCGAGCGCCAGCACCAGCGCGCGCGATTGCTTGGAGACGCTTGCCGCGGCCGATTTGTAGAGCATGGAAGGCGAGGGGTCGGCCCAGAGCCAGACGGTGTGCGCGGCTTCCCATTCACGATCGCGCACATAGGTATGGTCGTCTCTCGCTGAGCGGCGCCAGTCGATGCGCGAGGAATCCCCTTCGACATAGGGCCGGAACTGCCAGAAATTCTCGCCGATGCCGCGCTTGCGACGGCCATGCCAGCCGGCGATCACCGTATTGACGATACGGCGCGCCTCGACCAGCAGGTCCGGCACCAATGAAGCCCGCAACCGGCCACGGGCGAGCGCGTCGCGCGTCGCAACCGGTGTCTGGACCTCGCCTATTCGACCCATCAGATGCCTTTTGCCAGCTTCGCCACCACGTCGCGCACGGAAGTGCCTTCGGCGCGGGCGGCGAAAGTCAGCGCCATGCGATGCTGCAGCACCGGTTCGGCCAAGGCGCGAACGTCGTCGACCGAAGGCGCCAACCTGCCATCATATAGGGCGCGGGCGCGGGCGCACAGGGTGAGCGCCTGGCTGGCGCGCGGGCCCGGCCCCCAGGCGACATGCTTGTCGGTCTCGGCATTGCCCTGGCCGGGCCGGGCCGAACGCACCAGCTTGAGGATCGCCTCGACGACGCTTTCCGGCACCGGCATGCGCCGGATCAGCGTCTGGATTTCCCTCAGCCGTGCCGGCTGCAGCACATTGTCGGCCTTGGCTTCGTCGACGCCGGTGGTTTCCAGCAGGATGCGGCGTTCCGCCTCTATCTCGGGATAGAGGATGTCGACCTGCATCAGGAAACGGTCGAGCTGAGCTTCGGGGAGCGGATAGGTGCCTTCCTGTTCCAGCGGGTTCTGCGTCGCCAGCACGTGGAAGGGCGCGGGCAGGTCGTGGCGGGCGCCGGCGATGGTGACGTGATATTCCTGCATCGCCTGCAGCAGCGCCGATTGCGTGCGCGGCGAAGCGCGGTTGATCTCGTCGGCCATCAGCAATTGCGTGAAGATCGGCCCGGAAATGAAGCGGAAGGAGCGCTTGCCGAACTCGTCCTGTTCCATCACTTCGGAACCGAGGATGTCCGACGGCATCAGGTCGGGCGTGAACTGGACGCGGCGCGAATCGAGGCCGAGCACGATGCCTAGTGTCTCGACCAGCTTGGTCTTGGCGAGACCCGGCACGCCGACCAGCAGCGCATGACCGCCGGCCAGCAGAGCCACCAGCGTGCGCTCGACGACCGCCTCCTGGCCGAAGATCACCCTGCCGACCGCGTCGCGGATCCTGGAGATATCGGCCAGCGCCTTTTCGGCTTCCTCGATCATCGCTTTTTCGCTGATCGGGCTTTCCTTGATCATCACGCTCATGCCGTTCGATCCTTGTGGTTGGAAATGCCGGCCTGCACTCTCGATGCCGCAGAATGCCGCGATTCGGCCTCACCTGGCGCCTGTAATTGAACTTAAATCACAGACTCGGGCGGACAAGGCTGACAATCGGGACAACAGTGACTATTTCGTGACCATGGCCGAACGCAGCGAACATCGTGAACAAACGCCCGACGAACAGAGCGCTGGCGAGCACAGCGTGAGCAAACAGAGCCTGATCGGCGCCACAGAAGCGCGCGGCCTGGAGGCGCTAATCTCCCGCGCGGCCCGGGCCGGCAAGGGGCCGGCGCCGGTCGAGCGCTGGAATCCGGAGTTCTGCGGCGACCTCGACATGGAGATCAAGGCCGACGGGACCTGGTTCTATCTCGGCACGCCGATCGGCCGCATGCCGCTGGTGCAGCTCTTTTCCAGCGTGTTGCGCAAGGATGACGACGGCAAGACCTATCTGGTGACGCCGGTCGAGCGGGTTGGGATCCGCGTCGTCGACGCGCCCTTCATCGCCGTCGAAATGAACGTGTCCGGGAGCGGGAACGACCAGGTTGTCACCTTCCGCACGAATGTCGGCGATGTCGTCGCCGCCGGCCCCGGCCATGCGCTGCGCTTCGTCGACGAGGACGAAACCGGCGGACTGAAACCCTATGTGCTGGTGCGCGGACGACTGGAAGCGCTGGTGGCGCGTCCGGTGATGTATGAGTTGGTCGAGCATGGCGAGGAGATCGACATCGGCGGCAAGGCGATGTTCGCCATTCGCTCGGGCGGAGAGGTCTATCCGATCATGCCGGCCGAGAAACTGAAGCGGCTGAGCGCGTGATGGACCAGGTTACGCCGGCGGCGTTTTCGGTCGCGGATTTTCGGGCGCGCGTCGCGGCGCAAGCGGCGATCGTCCCCGGCGACGAATTCGGCGATCATCGCTTCAATCCCGGCCATCCCAGGCTCAAACACATCAAGCCGCTGCGCGACGCGGCGGTGCTGATTCCCGTGGTCGACCGCGCCGAGGGCGCCATGGTGCTGCTCACCAAGCGCGCCGAGAAACTGCGCAGCCATTCCGGCCAGGTGGCCTTTCCAGGCGGCACCATTGATGCGACCGATGCAAGCCCCGAGGCAACCGCTTTGCGCGAGACCTTCGAGGAGATCGGCCTCGAACGGGATTTCGTCGAGATCATCGGCCGCATGCCCGACTACGTCGCCGGCAGCGGCTACCGCATCGTGCCGGTGCTTGCCATCGTGCGCCAGGGTTTTTCGCTGACGCTCAATGCCGATGAGGTCGACGCGGCTTTCGAGGTGCCCCTGAGTTTCCTGATGGATCCGGCCAACCACGCGCGCGACAGCCGCATGTGGAACGAGCTCGAATGGTTCTTCTACGAGATGCCCTATGGCGGCCAGCGTATCTGGGGCGTCACCGCCGGCATAATCCGCACGCTCTATGAAAGGCTTTATGGTTGACCGCTGAGGCGTCACTCTCGGGCAAGGCCGATTGGCTGGCCGACAAGCATCTGCAGAAGCTTCTTGCCGCGCTGAAGCAGGGCGGCGAGGAAGCGCGTGTCGCCGGCGGCGCGGTGCGCAATGCGCTGATCGGCCAGCCGGTCGCCGACATCGACATCGCCGCGACCACCGTGCCTGAGGAAACGGTCCGGCGCGCGGAGGCGGCCGGTTTCAAGACGGTGCCGACAGGCATCGAGCATGGCACGATCACGGTGATCGCCGGCGGCAAGCCTTATGAGGTGACGACGCTCAGGGCCGATGTCGAGACCGACGGCCGGCGGGCAAAGGTGATCTTCGGGCGCGATTGGAAAGCGGACGCCGAGCGGCGCGACTTCACCATCAACGCGCTCTACGCCGAAGCGGACGGCACGGTCGTCGATCTCGTCGGCGGCGTCGCCGATATAGAGGGGAGGCGGCTGCGTTTCATCGGCGACGCGGAGGCGCGCATCCGCGAGGATTATCTGCGCATCCTGCGCTTTTTCCGTTTCTTTGCCTGGTATGGCGACGGACGGCCGGACGCGGAAGGGCTGAAGGCCTGTGCCAGGCTGAAGGACGGACTTGCCCGGCTTTCGGCCGAACGCGTCTGGTCCGAGCTGAAGAAGCTGCTGTCGGCTCCCGATCCCTCGCGCGCGCTCTTATGGATGCGCCAGGCAGGCGTGCTCACCGCCGTGCTGCCGGAAAGCGAGAAGTGGGGCATCGACGCCATCCATGGCCTGGTCAAAACTGGAAAAGATCTCGGCTGGGCCGCCGATCCTGTGCTGAGGCTGGAGGCGATCGTCCCGCCCGATGCCGTGCGCATGAAGACGCTTGGCGAGCGGCTGCGATTGTCGAACGACGAGGCCGGCCGCCTGCGGCATTGGGCACTGACCATCGCGCCGGATGCCAAGGCGACGGAGACCGAGCTGGCCAAGAAACTCTATTACGGCGACCGCAACGGCTATATCGACCGCATTCGGCTGGCGCTTGCCGCCGCGCGGACACGCGCAGTCGAGGACAATCAAGCGATGATGGAAGCCGGCGGCTTTTCACGCCTGCTCAATTTCACGCTGAAATGGGAAAAGCCGGTGTTTCCGATAAAAGGCGCCGACCTGACCGCGCTTGGCGCGTCGCCAGGACCGAAGCTCGGCGCCACGCTGAAGAACCTCGAGAAGGAATGGGTCGAGTCCGGCTTCACCCTGGAACGCGGCGCGCTGGTGGAACGCGCCGCGCAGGCGCTGGAGAGCTAGACGGGCCGGAACGGCCGGTGCCTGTCAGTGTATGGCCACAGGAGCGAGAGCGCGCGAGAGACTTGCTTCGCCCTTGCCGTAGACGGACGGGTCGTAATTGGCCAGCGTGTCGGTGCGGGCCGTATTGAGCAGGTCGTTGGTGATCTGGACGGGCGTCGCCTTGGTGAACTTGCTGCCGATGATCGCAGCATAGCCGGAGATGATCGGCGCGGCAAAAGACGTTCCGTAGAGCCCGGTCTTGTCACCCTCGACACCGACCACCAGGAAGTGGCTCTGCACAGCCTGGTCGGAGCCGGCATAATTGGAATACCAGGCGAGCTGGGCCTTGTTGGCTGTGGTTCCGTTCGTCGACAGCGCGCCGACGAAGATCGCGGTCGGTTTGCCGATCAAAGCAAGGTCGAGATAGTCCTGCTGGCCACCAGTGACCCCGCCAACAGCGACCGCGTCGTTGCCGGCCGCCTTCGAGACGATGGCCGAACCTTTGGTGGCGTAGGAGATGATCGAGGACTCCTCTGGAGCCCACCAGATCTGGTTCGCGCTGTAGCCCGCGGTTGTGTACATGCCGTAGCTCAGGTTCAGCACATTAAGACCGCGTGCCAGCGAAACGGCCGTGCCGGTCGAGAAATCCTTGGAGCGGATGGTCGCGGCGGGAGCAATCATGCTTGCTTCCTCGCGCGTCCATTCGCCGTGTCGCTGGGTCTGCACGCCGATCCCGAAATTGCCGGAAAAGCGCGAGGTGCTGCTGAAGTCGTCGACCATCGTGATGGTGACGCCCTTGCCCTTGTAGCCGGCGGCCCATGCCGCGCCGACGTCGGGGCTCATCCAGTTCTGTATCGTTTGCGTCGTGCGCGCGACCGGTATCTTTGCGCTCATGCAGATGGAGCCGCCGCCATGGCAGAGCGCCGCCGTCTCGTCCGCGCCGAGGCCCTCCTGCGCCGAGGCAATGGGCGCCGAAAGGATGGCAAGGGCGGCAACGAGGCCGAATTTCAGGTGACCAGCAGACATGTTCCAACTCCAGCCAAACAAGAACCAGGACGGGCGATCGCGCGTTTCGGGACGAGATGGACTTTTCATTCGCGGCTCCCGGCGATCAGAAAGTGAGACGATAATTCAGCCACAGATGCATGCTCTCAGGCTTGGCGCTAACCAGGTATTTCAGGGTTTCCTGCGGCGCCATCTCACCGGCTGCGAGCCGGCAATTGACACTGTACGAGCCCAAATCCCCGTAGTCGGCCAGGCAAGGTTTCTCGGTGAGGTTTCCGCCGATGATCGACGTTACGGACAGCGACAGGGTGCTGTTCGGATTCGGATGCGTCTGGGTGAGGAAACCGAGCTTCAGGCTGGGCCCGATGGTGTATTTGTCGCCTTGTTCGCCGGTCCCGAACCCCCAAAGGATGCCGGTGTTTTCGGTAACCTGGGTGAGCAGGTCGACATGCATGTCTACCCAGTTCGTGTGGTACCATTGGTTGAATGAGACCCAGCTTCCATTCTGCAGCTCATAGCCGCCACCGCCGAGGCCTCGGGCACGGTCGCTCAGCGGCGACCCCTGATGCATGCCGATCAGCGAGGTGGTCATCATTTCCTGGGCGGTCGCGGGAGACGCGCCGAGACATGCGCACAGCAGCAGCGCCGCCTCGCACGATGTGCCCCTCTTGCCGGATCGTTCGCGCATGCGCGAAACACCTCGCCCCACCGATCCGGTCAGCGCCTTGGGTGGCGGCGAGTTTCTCGGCCAGCCCTGCAGCCGGATCATTTGCCCGACGGTGGCACGAATTCCGTTACCGCAAACTTAAATGAGACGACTCGAATATAAGTATCTGTTTGAAATGCCGGGCCGGTCCGGACCTTCCGGGATCGACTCAGGCAAATTGGTTCGCAACTCGCGATGGAACATGCTCAGGCCCTGAGCCGTCCTGATTTCGCTGCCGGTCGATCTGTTCGAAGGTGAGGAGTCCCCTCAGGCCGCGTCGCGAACCTTCTGGATGCGGGAGCGTATCGCCTCGATCATCGTCTCGCGGATGACGGTCTCGCCATGCGTCTCGCGCATGTGCTCGACGGCACGGCGCATCACCTCGGCTTCTTCCTCGGCGCGCGTATGCCAGTCACAGCCGGGGACAAGCGACCCGCATTGGAATTCCTTCATGGGACTTTCCCTTCCTCGTTCTGCTGGAAAACCATAACACATGCGACCGGTTTCGGTTGCATCGCAGCCCGCGGCAGACTGCTTTTCTCTCCAAAAAAGGAAGGCGGAGCAGTGCTGCCCCGCCTTCCTTGCCGCCTGAGAACTCGATCTGCCTTTGACGGGCAGGCCTTCACTTCATGATCTTGACGGCCTCGGCAATCTTGTTCTTGCCGCTCATGTCCCAGGAGACGCGAACCTTCTCGCCGGCCTGGATGCCGGGATCCTTGAAGGCCTTGGACAGCTTGAAAGTGGATCCGTCGTCCAGAACAAGGCTCATGGCCGTTCCGTCAAAGCTCTTGACGGTGCCGGTGGTGTGCTTGACCGCTGCGAGCGCGGCGCCGCCGGAGGCGAGAAGGGCGGCGGTTGCTGCGGTCACGATAAGCTTGCGCATGGCGTGCTCTCCTGGAATGCGGGTGCCCGATTCGGCGAGGCACCTCTCGTGATCAGGGTCGTCAAGTCGCGCCGGCTCACGGCCGGAGGGAGACGAGATGATCTCCGCTTCGACCGCCGGCGCTTCCCGACCCGGCGATCTTAAATAGCTCAATTTTTTCAAAAGGATATTAGACGAAAAAGATATCGTCCCTGCCACATTGCCGGCCAAGATTCGGCGAATTGGACAGCAATGCGGCCGTCGCCGCGCTCACCGGATCGTTACGGCCATTTTACCTCGGGCGGCAGGCTGGACAGGATCGAGGCGACATTGCCGCCGGTTTTGAGGCCGAAGATGGTGCCGCGATCGTGAAGCAAGTTGAATTCGACGTAGCGGCCGCGCCGGATGAGCTGTTCCTCGCGCTCGCCATCAGTCCAGTTCTGGTTGAAATTGCCCCGCACCAGATGGGCATAGACGACGAGAAAAGAACGTCCGACATCCTGGACGAAATTGAGATCGGCGTCCCAGCCGCCCCTGTCCTCGTCAGAATGCAGCCAGTCGAAGAAGATGCCGCCGATGCCGCGCGGCTCGTTGCGGTGCGGCAGGAAGAAATACTCGTCGCACCACGATTTGAATTTGGGATAGTCGGCGACGGCGGCGTTCTTCTCGCAGGCAAACTGCATGGCGCGATGGAAGGCGATCGTGTCGGGATCGTCCTGAGTGCGGCGGCGGTCGAGCACCGGCGTCAGATCGGCGCCGCCACCGAACCACTGGCGCGTGGTGACGACCATGCGGGTATTCATATGCACGGCCGGCACGTTGGGGTTCCAGGGATGTGCTATCAGCGAGATGCCGCTCGCCCAGAAGCGCGGGTCTTCCTCGGCGCCGGGTATCTGCTTCCTGAACTCGGGCGAGAATTCGCCATGGACGGTCGAGGTGTGGACGCCGACCTTCTCGAAGACGCGGCCGCGCATCATAGACATGGTGCCGCCGCCGCCGCGGCCCTCGTCGCGCTCCCAGGGGGTCTTCTCGAAATGGCCGGGCGACCATGACGCTTGCGGGCCGGTGAGTTCCTGCTCGATCTGCTCGAAAGTGGCGCAGATGCGCTCGCGCAAGGCCTCGAACCACAGACGTGCCTTCATCTTCTTCTGCTCGATGTCGGCCGGCAGGCCCACGGGAAGGTCAGGTCTTTCCAATTCGGTCTCCAGTCGCAGGCGCGCTTGCCTGACAAATGACTCGTCTTTTCAGGGCGCGATCCCTAATCTCTTGAGAGGAAGGGTCAAGTCCTGTCTGACCAAGGTGCAAGGGAGTTCCTTCGTGCGCACCCCGGCAAGACCGCCGCTGGATGGCTTACGCAAGAGGCTGGAGCGCTCACGGGCTGAGCGCGAAAACCAGCCGCGCGATGGTTTCCTGCGCGAAACCTTCGTGCTGCCGCGCCCGGATGCGCGCCTCAAGGCCAAGGAGTGGTTCGAGCGTTTTCCGAAACAGGCCTACTGGACCGAGATCGAAAGCTGGTTCGAGCGCCCGGGCGACGTGATCGAATTCACCATGCGGCGGCTGCCGGCGGCCGATTAAGGTGCATTGATATTCAGGTGAGGCCAGCCTGCAAATGGCGGCTCCTGCGCTTCCGGTGCTCACGTACTTTAAGTACGCTCCGCTCCGGTTCTCGGAAGCCACCATTTTCGACTCGGCCTGACCTGAATCTCAATGCACCTTGGCGGCAGACTGTCAGCGCACCGCCAGCCGTCTCGCCCCCGTCCCCTCCTTGGCCAGCCGATCTTCCTTGTTCCTCAGCGGGCATTTGTCGATCGACATGCAGCCGCAGCCGATGCAATCGGTCAGGCCGTCGCGCAATTTCTTGAGCTGGGCGATCTTCTGGTCGAGCTCGTCGCGCCAGGCTGTCGAAAGCAGGTTCCAGTCCTCGCGGTTCGGTGTGCGCTCTTCCGGCAGCGACTGGAACGCCCGGGCGATGTCGGCAAGCGAGATGCCGACCTCCTGGGCGACGCGGATGATCGCCACGCGCCGAAGCACGTCGCGGCTGTAGCGCCGCTGGTTGCCGGAGGTGCGGTGGCTGCGGATCAGGCCGCGCGCCTCGTAGAAATGCAGCGCCGATACCGCAACGCCGCTGCGCACGGCCACCTGGCCGACCGTCAATTCCCTTACCGGAGCCATCTCGATTTTTCCGCTTGACCTCAAGTTAAGTTGAGCTTGTAGCTAAGAAACGTCGATGGGACAATTGCAGGAGAAGGCGATGTGCGCCTGGGTGAGAATGACGCCGCGAGTGGACCCTGCGCGCGGCAATGAAGAAGGGCTCGAGGTTCTAGCCGAGCTGGCGCAGCGCTTCGCCCGCGACCATGGCGACGGACAGCGCGACATTGATGCTGCGCGCTCCGGGCCGCATCGGGATGGTCAGTCGCGCATCCGCCGCCTGGTGGACCTGGTCCGGCACGCCGGCGGATTCGCGGCCGAACAGAAGGATGTCGCCGGCAGCGAAAGCAAAGTCGGTGTAGGCGGCCGTGGTCTTGGTGGTGAGCAGCACGAGGCGGCGCGCGTTGGTCTTTCGCCACCCCTCGAAGGCGTGCCAGTCGGCATGGCGGGAAAGCGCCGCCATTTCGAGGTAGTCCATGCCGGCGCGTTTCAGCGCCCGGTCGGAGAGCGGGAAACCAGCCGGCTCGATGATATCGACGCCGATATCGAGGCAGGCGGCGAAGCGCAGGATTGTCCCGGTGTTGCCGGCGATATCAGGCTGGTAGAGCGCGATGCGGAGACGATCGTTCATTTCCGTATCCTGCTAATAAGTGGCAGATCGGCCACAGGCATCTCCCGCTTTCGGCAATTTCTGGACTGGCGGATGGCCATTTTCTGCGAAGTCGAGTATATGCCCACCATCGTCAACCCGAACCGTATGGAGGGGAACACATGATGCCCATGCACATCCAGCTCCCATCCGGGGCTCACGTATGCCCGCAGGCGGTTTCGGTACGACGATTGTTCTGACACTTTAAGTCCTCATCGCACCGATTCCCGCCGAACCCAGTTTCGGCCTTCGAAGGAATCTTGCGATGTTTTTCAAACTGCCAAAGGGGCGCCGCGCCCCAGCTGAGCGTGTCGGGACCGACGCTGGTCGTCTCCCGGCCGATTCGATCCGCGCCTTCGGCCGAATGCCGATGGTCGAGGCCGCATTACCCTTTTTAACGCATTTGCATATGGAGGACGGGCCGATGTTCGATCCCTACAAAATACCTGGTTCAAGAAGCCTGCACGAGCGCAAGGCGGCTACCTGGGCGCTGCTGATCGGCGAGACCTATTCGTCGGCCGTGCATGCCGAGGAACGGCGCAGGCCGCATCGCGGCATGCTGCCGGACGTCGATTTCTCGCGCGCGGTGCCCGATCACAGCCGGCCCACGCTGGTGCGCCGGATCATCCGCTTGATCCGGCCGGGCGACAGGAGCCGGGCAGGTTCCGCCCTTTCGTCCGGAAGTTCCGGGCCGTCAGGGACGTCAAACGAGCCTGTCGGCGAAATGCCGGCGAAACCCTATATTGCGCGGGACAGGGCCGGCGATGCGGATGATTCCGTATCGCCGGCCCGCAATGCCGCGCGGCCGCAAAGCCTTGCCCATCAATCCCGCGCCGCGTGAGCGCCTAGATAGTCGAGTGCCTGGAATGTTCCGCTGGTTTGAAAACAGGCTCGATCCGTTTCCCGCCGCGGAGCCGGTCGAGCCGCCGAAGACGCTGATCGCCTTCTGCGTGCATTACACGCGCGGCGCCTGGCCCTACATCATCCTCGACGCGGTGCTGGTGACGGCGATCGCCTTTACCGAAGTCTGGATGTTTGGGTTCCTCGGCCGCATTGTCGACTGGCTGTCGGCGCAAAACCGCGAAACCTTCCTGCAGACCGAGAGCTGGAAGCTTGCCGGCATGGCTTTCGTTGTGCTGTTCGCGCTGCCGGGAACGGTATGGCTGCATTCGCTCCTCAACCAGCAGACGCTGATGGGCAATTATCCCATGCGCATCCGCTGGCAGGTGCACCGCTATCTGCTCAAGCAGTCGATGGCCTTCTATCAGGACGAGTTCGCCGGCCGCATCGCCACCAAGCTGATGCAGACCGCGCTCGCCGTGCGCGAATGCGTGATCAAGCTGATCGACGTGCTGAATTACGTCGTCGTCTACTTCCTCGGCATGCTGTTCATCGTCGGCTCGGCCGACTGGCGGTTGGCGGCGCCGCTCGCCGTATGGCTGGCCGGCTATATCGGTCTGCTGCGCTTTTTCATTCCGCGGCTCGGCAAGGTCGGCGAGGAGCAGGCCAATGCGCGTTCGACCATGACCGGCCGCGTCGTCGACAGCTACACCAACATCCAGACGGTGAAGCTGTTTTCGCATGCGCGGCGCGAGGCGACCTTCGCGAGGGAAGGCATGGCGAGCTTCCTCGGCACCGTCTACCGCTCGATGCGGCTGGTGACGGTGCTCTATGGCTTGCTCTATATCCTGAATTCGCTGTTGCTGTTCTCGGTGACGGCGATCTCGCTGTGGCTTTGGCTCGGCCAGGCGGTGACGATCGGCGCGGTCGCCGTGGTCATCGGCCTGGTGCTGCGCATGTGGGGCATGTCGCAGTGGATCATGTGGGAGATGTCGGGCCTGTTCGAGAATATCGGCACGGTGCAGGACGGCATCCAGTCGATCTCGCTGCCGCGTCTCGTCGAAGACCGGCCCGGCGCGAAGGACATCGCCGTCAGCCAGGGTGAAATCCGCTTTGACGACATCCGCTTCCACTACGGCAAGCAGAAGGGCGTCATCGAGAACCTGACGCTGACGGTAAAGCCCGGCGAGAAAGTCGGCATTGTCGGCCGCTCCGGCGCCGGCAAGTCGACGCTGGTCAACCTGTTGTTGCGCTTCTACGACCTGGAAAGCGGCAGGATCCTCGTTGACGGCCAGGAGATTGCGGCGGTGACGCAGGATTCTTTGCGCGCGCAGATCGGCATGGTCACGCAGGACACTTCGCTGCTGCACCGCTCGGTAAAGGAGAACATCCTCTATGGCCGGCCGGACGCGACCGACGAAATGCTCATCGAGGCGGCGCGCCGGGCGGAGGCGCTCGATTTCCATCGGCGGGCTCTCGGACCATAACGGCCGCAAGGGATTCGATGCCCATGTCGGCGACCGCGGCGTCAAACTGTCCGGTGGCCAGCGGCAGCGCATCGCGATTGCCCGCGTCATGCTGAAGGACGCACCGATCCTGATCCTCGACGAGGCGACGTCGGCACTCGATTCGGAAGCCGAGGCGGCCATCCAGGAGAACCTCTACAAGCTGATGCAGGGAAAGACCGTCATTGCCATCGCGCACCGCCTGTCGACGATCGCGGCGATGGACAGGCTCGTCGTCATGGACGAGGGCCGCATCATCGAGGAAGGGTCGCATGAGGAACTCGTCGCCAGGGGCGGGCTCTACGCCCAGCTCTGGCAACGCCAGTCCGGCGGCTTCCTGCTTGATGACGCGCCGGCTGAGCCCGATGCCAGGTCGCTTCGATCCGAGATGGCTGCGGAGTAACGCGATCGCGATTGCAGCAATTCCGTCCGGAATTGCGCAAAACAAAGACTTCGAGCGGCCTGGCGGTTCTGTGAGCCGTCGAGCCGCTCCGGCATCAAGGTTACGGCGATTGCGGGGAATCGATCCCGGGCGTAACCACGACCTCGCCAGAGGCCTGCTGGCGACCAGATCGGTTACCGGCGGATTTCCGGCGCGATGAGAGAAAAATGTTCGACCGCATCTTCACCTGGTTCGAAAGCCGTTATTCGCCGGTGGCGCTGGCCGACGACAGGCAGCCGCCAATGGGGCTTTGGCGGTTCTACTGGTATTTCATAAGACAGTTTCGCGCCGCCTATCGGCTGCGCATGATCATCGTTGCCCTCGCGGCGGTAGTGGACGCGATGCTGCCGATTTTCGTCGGCCTGATCGTCGGCCTGCTCTCCAGCACCAAGCCAGGCGATTTCTTCGCTGCGCACATGCCGTTGCTCGTCATGATGGCGATCGTCGTGCTGCTGCGTCCGCTGTCGATGGTTGTCGATGGTCTCATCCGCAACCACGCCATCGCGCCGAACCTCATCGATCTTATCCGCTGGCAGAGCCATTGGCACGTCGTGCGCCAGGACTGGTCGTTCTTCCAGAACGACTTCGCCGGCCGCATCGGAACCAAGGTCATGCAGAGCGGCGATTCGGTGGAGATGAGCGTCAACCTCACCGTCGATGCGGTCTGGTACGCGCTGGTCTTCGTCGCGGTCGCCATCGTCGTGCTGGCGCGGCTCGACGCGCTGCTGCTGGCTGTGGTGGCGGTATGGCTGGTATTCTACTGCTTCATCTTCTGGTCTGCGATGCCGAAGATCACGCAGCGCTCCTCCCAACTGTCGGAGCGGTGGTCGCAGGTGAGCGGCCGCATGGTCGACAGCTACACCAATATCCTGACGCTCAAGACGTTCTCGACCGGCGAGCACGAGGACAAATATGTCTCGCAGGCGGTGGTCGAGCATGCCGACACGTTTTACCAGCTGATGCGCGTTTTCACGCTGATGTGGTCGGCCCTGTTCGTCCTCAACGCGGCGCTGCTCATCGCCATAAGCTGGCTGGCGCTGGCCGGCTGGAACGCGGGGACCATGACTACGGCAGCCGTGGCGACCGCGATACCGTTCGCGCTGCAGATCGCCAATATCTCCGGCAGGATCCTCGATGTCGGCGCCAACGTTTTCCGGCAGATCGGCGTTGCCAGCAATTCGATGACGACGATCGCGCGTCCCATCACCATGCAGGACCAGCCTGACGCACCGGCCCTCGTCGTGACCGCCGGCGGCATCGAGTTCGACCGGGTGAATTTCAACTACTGGCGCAAGGACGGCAAAGGCGGCGTCATCGACAATCTGTCGCTGAAGATCGCGCCGGGCGAGCGGGTCGGCCTGATCGGTCGCTCCGGGGCCGGCAAGTCGACGCTGGTCAATCTCGTGCTGCGGCTGTTCGACGTCCAGGACGGCAAGGTGCTGATCGACGGACAGGACATCCGCCACGTCTCGCAAGAGAGCGTTCGCGCGGCGATCGGCTTCGTCAACCAGGACACGTCGCTCTTGCATCGATCCGTTCGCGAGAACCTCAAATATGGACGCCAGTCGGCCAGCGACGAGGCCATGTTTAGCGCCGCAAAAGCCGCTCAGGTCGACGATGTGATCGCGGCACTGACCGATCCGTATGGGCAGAGCGGCTATGAGGCGCTTGTCGGCGAACGCGGCGTGAAGCTGTCCGGCGGCCAGCGGCAACGCATCGCAATTGCCCGCGTTATGCTGAAGGACGCGCCGATCCTCATTCTCGACGAGGCCACCTCCGCGCTCGATTCGGAAGTGGAAGCCGCCATTCAGGAGAACCTCTACAAGCTCATGCAGGGCAAGACCGTCATCGCCATCGCCCACCGGCTGTCGACCATCGCGGCGATGGACAGGCTGGTGGTGATGGACAAGGGACGCATCGTGGAGGACGGCTCGCATGAGACCTTGATCGCCAAGGGTGGGCTCTATGCCCAGCTCTGGCGGCGCCAGTCGGGCGGTTTCCTGCTCGAGGAAAAGCAGGCCGCCGACGATCTGGCGGCGAAAGGTGAAGCCGCGGAATGATGAAAGGTGTCTATCGCTGGTTCGAGGGCTGGGTCTATCCGTTCCGCGAGCCCGTGAATCTTCGGCCACCCGCCAGCGTCGGCGGCTTCCTGTGGCACTATGTCGGGCAGGCCAAGCTCGCTTTCTTCGCCATGCTCATCATCGGCGGCATCGCGCCGCTGGTCGAGGCAGGCTTGTTCTATTTCGTCGGGAGGCTGGTCGATATCCTCGACCAGTTGCCTGGCGAGCGCAGCTGGCACGCGCTGTGGGCGGCCGCCGGTCCCGAGCTCCTGTTCATGGGCGCCGTGGTTCTGTTCATCCGCACTCTGGTGGTCGGCCTGTCGGCGCTGGTCGACGAGCAGACGATCACGCCCGGATTCTACAATCTGGTGCGCTGGCAGGCGCACCGGCACGTCTCGCGCCAATCCTATGCCTTCTTCCAGAACGATTTCGCCGGCCGCATCGCAACAAAAGTCTGGCAGGCGGGGCAGGCGACCGGCGACCTGATGGAGAGCTTTATCGAGGTGGTCTGGTTCATGATCGTCTACACGGTGACAACGCTCGCGCTGGTCGCCGGTCTCGATCTGCGGCTGGCGGTGCTGGTGGTGATCTGGATCGCTGCCTTCGGCTGGCTGGCGAAACTCTATCTGCCGGCGATCCGCAAGCATGCCGAGGCGACCGCCGAGGCCGGTTCGATGATCACCGGCCGCATCGTCGATTCCTACTCGAACGTGCAGACGTTGAAGCTGTTTTCGGCCGACGGCGACGATCGCTATATTCGCAGCGGCTTCGGCATCTATCTCGACGCGCTGCGGCCGTTCACACGCCGGCTGACCGGCGTGCGCATGGCGCTGACCATGCTCTCCGGCATCATGATCACAGCGATCGCCGCGTTCGCCATCTATCTGTGGGTCGAAGGCTCGATCACGGTCGGCGCCGTCGCCTTCACGCTGTCGCTGGTGCTCAGGCTCAACATGCTGCTTGGAAGGCTGATGATGCAGCTCAACGGCATCCTGAGGAATCTCGGCGTGCTGGAGAATTCCAAGGCGCTGATCTCGCAGCCGCTCGGCCTGACCGACGCGCCGGACGCCAAGGAACTGGTCGTCGCCGGTGGCAGCATCGACGTCAGGAACGTCACCTTCCATTATGGCAAGGGGGCCGGCGTGCTCGACGGCATCGACCTCGTCGTGCATCCGGGCGAGAAGGTCGGGCTGGTCGGCCCGTCGGGCGCCGGCAAGACGACCTTGGCCAACCTGATCCTGCGCCTCTATGACCTCGAGGGCGGCCAGATCCTGATCGACGGCCAGGACATCGCGCATGTGACGCAGAACTCGCTGCGCAGCAATATCGGCGTGGTCAGCCAGGATACCGCACTTTTCCACCGCTCGCTGCGCGACAACATCAAGCTCGGCATGCCGGACGCGACCGATGCGCAGGTGATGGCCGCGGCCAGGAAAGCCGAGGCGCATGACTTCATCCTGGGGCTGCGCGACAACCGCGAGCGCTCCGGCTACGAGGCCTATGTCGGCGAGCGCGGCGTGAAGCTTTCCGGCGGCCAGCGGCAGCGCGTCGCCATCGCGCGCGTCTTCCTCAAGGATGCGCCGATCCTGATCCTCGACGAAGCAACCTCGGCGCTCGATTCCGACATCGAGGCGGCGATCCAGGAGAACCTGACCAGACTGATGGCGAACAAGACCGTGATCGCCATCGCGCACCGGCTGTCGACCATCGCAGCGCTCGACCGGCTCGTGGTGCTGGACGGCGGCCGCATCGTCGAACAGGGCACGCATGACGAGCTGGTGGCGCTCGACGGGCTCTATGCGCGGCTCTGGAAGCGGCAGTCCGGCGGCTTCCTGTTCAACGAGGAAAGCGCGCTGGAAGAGACGCGGCCAGCGGAGTAGAACGACATCATGTCGGTACGCATGCCTATGAATTTCGGACGGTCAGGCGCGCAGGAAAGCGCGCTCGATCTGCTCGGCCACGAAATCCTCGCCGAGAAGGCCGCAGCGCTCGGCCGCGCCGGCCGGCGTGTCGAGGAAACTCTTGCCAGATTGCGCGAGAGCGGCGAGGGCGAGCATCGCAACCGGCTGCTCAAGGAGGCGGCAGCGGCCGTCCATGCCTATTTCATCCAGCGCGAGCTTTGCGGTTTGCGCAAGCATGACGCCGTGATCCGCGAATACGACATCCCGCGCGCGGTGCTGGTCAGGCTCGGCGCCAGCTAGGCGCCGATTTCCTGGCGAAAACGCGCCAATCGCGCAGCAAGGGCTCCGGGATTCTCGTCGGCGACGAAGTGGCCGCTACCCGGGATGATGTCGCCTTCGACATTGGATAGGCCTGCTGCCTTCAAGCCGTCGAGATAGTCGGCGATGTCGCCGGATTCGGCCGAGCCTCTGAGATAAAGAACCGGCGTGGCGATCGGCGTCGCGGATGGGTGGGAATTGACCTTGGCGTCCGCGGCAAAGGCGCGGTACCAGTCGAAGCCGGCCTTGAGGCTTTCCGGCCGCGAATAGGCTTTGGCATAGATGTCTCTGGCTTCCGCAGGGATCGCCGATTTTTCCTTCGAAAGAATATCGAAGAAGAAATCGAAATAGGCGCGCTCATGGCCGCTCACCAGTATCTCGGGCAAGGCCGGGATCGCATGAAAGGCGAAATGCCAGATACGCGGATTGCGGATGACATTTTGCCACGGCGCCACGCCGGGGATAACGACGTCCATGATCACCGCGCCGGACAAATTTTCGGGCTCGTCGCGCAACAGCGCGAAGACGATCTGCCCGCCGACGTCATGACCGGCGACGATGACCTGCCGCAAGCCGCAAACGGCGATCAGCCCCTTCATCAGTCTGGCCAGATATGCCTTTTCTCCGGTCTCGGGCGCGCCGTGTGAACCGCCGATGCCCGGCAAGTCCGGCGCGACCACGCGCTGGTCGCCGGCCAGCTCGTCGACGATTGCCTCAAAAGCATGGGAGCTTTGCGGCCAACCATGCAGCAGCAGAAGGCCCGGCGCATCGGGCGGCCCTGCGTCCCGGATCGCGATAGCCAGCCCCTCGACCTCAACGGTGCGCTGTCGCATGCTTCATCTCCATCGATGCCAGCTCGATGGAACTAGGCTGCAATCAGCGTTCGGACAGGCCCGGTCCGACGATCGGAAGAATCATTCCAACCATTCGGTGATGAAGTGGCCGTTCTCGTGTATGTCGGTGCTTTCGAGCGGGCCAGGCCCGAGATTGGTGAATTTGTGCGGCGTGTCGGGCGGCACGATCAGGATCTGGCCGGCCGTGGCCTTGATCTCCTGGTCGCCGATCGTGAACAGGCCGGTGCCGGAGCGGATGACGAAGATTTCCGCATAGGGGTGCTTGTGCAGGCGCGGGCCGCCGCCGACCGTCGGCTGATAGTTGAAGATCAGGCAGGAATTGGCGCCGAACTGGCCGCATTGCAGCTCGCCTTTCCAGCGGTCGGGGGCTTCGGCCCAGCTGTCGCGTTCAATGACATGCGCCATGACGCCAGAATAGACCGGGCCAGGAGCCGATGTCGAGGCGAACACCGGCTCGATTGACCCCGGATTTCCCGCTGTTTCACCCTGTCCGGCGGCCTGGCGGGGACGCGTCGGCCTGGGCCGCCGCGCATCCCCGCGACAATCTGCCCTTGTGGTCTCACCCCGCTGGACAAAAACGGGCCGCACGCATAAACCGAACTCCAAATGCCGGAGGAATTCGCTAGCCTGTTCGCCATGCGCTGTCGGGCAGGTGCGATTGAGCGGGGACAAGGCTCGGCCTCCGGTTAGGAAGAGGCGAAAGGATCAGGCACCCGTGAGCGCAACCGATATCCACGATCCCAACCGTCGCGATTTTCTCTACGTAGCCACCGGCATGGCCGCCGTTGTCGGCGCCGGAGCCGTCGCGTGGCCGTTCATCGACCAGATGCGCCCCGATGCCTCGACCCTGGCGCTGGCTTCGGTCGAGGTCGATGTTTCTTCACTGCAGCCCGGCAGCTCGCTGGTCGTCAAGTGGCGCGGCAAGCCGGTGGTGGTGCGCAACCGCACCGAAAAGGAAATGAAGGACGGCGCGGCCGTCAATCTCGCCGATCTCAAGGATCCGATCGCACGCAACGCCAACCTGCCGTCCGACGCGCCGGCGACCGACGCCAACCGCACCACGCCCGGCAAGGAAGCCTGGATGGTGATGGTGCAGGTCTGCACGCATCTCGGCTGCATCCCGCTCGGCCAGGAAGGCGATTTCGGCGGCTGGTTCTGCCCGTGCCACGGTTCGCAATACGACACCGCCGGCCGCATCCGCAAAGGCCCGGCGCCGGAGAACATGGCGATCCCGGTATTCAAGTTCATTTCCGATACCAAGATCCTTATCGGTTGAGGCAGGGGACATTTCGATGAGCGAGGGACACTCGACCTATACGCCCAAGACCGGTATCGAGCGCTGGTTCGACGCCCGCATGCCGCTGCCGCGGCTGGTCCATGACAGCTTCGTCGCCTATCCGGTGCCGCGCAACCTCAACTACATGTGGACGTTCGGCGGCATCCTGTCGATCATGCTGGCCGCGCAGATCCTGACCGGCATCGTGCTGGCGATGCACTACACCTCCGACACCAATCTCGCCTTCGATTCGGTCGAGAAGATCATGCGCGACGTGAATTCCGGATGGCTCTTGCGCTATCTCCATTCCAACGGCGCCTCATTCTTCTTCGTCGCCGTCTACATCCATATCTTCCGCGGCCTGTTCTACGGCTCCTACAAGGCGCCGCGCGAGCTCTTGTGGATCCTCGGCTGCATCATCTACCTCTTGATGATGGCCACCGGCTTCATGGGCTACGTGCTGCCTTGGGGCCAGATGAGCTTCTGGGGCGCTACCGTCATCACCGGCTTCTTCAGCGCCATTCCGCTGGTGGGGAACTGGATCCAGGAACTGCTGCTCGGCGGCTTCGCCGTCGACAATCCGACGCTGAACCGCTTCTTTGCGCTGCATTATCTGTTGCCGTTCATGATCGCCGGCGTGGTCGTGCTGCACATCTGGGCGCTGCATGTCGTGGGCCAGTCGAACCCGACCGGCATCGAGGTCAAGTCGAAGACCGATACCGTGGCCTTCACGCCCTACGCCACCATCAAGGACGCGTTCGGCATGATCGTGTTCCTGTTCGTCTTCGCCTATTTCGTCTTCTACCTGCCGAACTTTCTTGGCCATCCGGACAACTACACGGTCGCCAATCCGCTGAAGACGCCGGCTCACATCGTTCCGGAATGGTACTTCCTGCCGTTCTACGCGATCCTGCGCGCCATCACCTTCAACATCGGCCCGATCAACTCCAAGCTCGGCGGCGTGCTGTGCATGTTCGGCGCCATCGCCATGCTGTTCCTGGTGCCGTGGCTCGACACTTCCAAGGTGCGCTCGGCGGTCTATCGTCCATGGTACAAGCTGTTCTTCTGGCTGTTCGTAGCCGACGCCATCCTGCTCGGCTGGCTGGGCTCGCAGCCGGCGGAAGGCAGCTATGTGTTCATGGCGCAGATGGCGACGCTGTTCTACTTCGCCTTCTTCCTGGTCGTCATGCCGGTGCTCGGCCTGATCGAGACGCCGCGCAGGCTGCCGAACTCGATCACCGAGGCCGTGCTTGAAAAGAAAAAGGGCAGCGGGCATCCGGCACGCGCTACCGCCGCGCCGGAAATCACGGGCTGAGAATCTGAGGGGATTTTGGGTATGAAGAAGATTCTCACCTCGCTGGCGCTGCTTGGCTTGGTGGTCGCGGGCACCGCTGCCATCGCCGCCGAAGAGGAACACAACGCGGCCGCTCCGACGCATTTCCCGATCAACGAACCGAAGGAAATGAGCTGGAGCTTCGCCGGTCCGTTCGGCACCTATGACAAGGCGCAGCTGCAGCGCGGCCTGAAGGTCTACAAGGAAGTCTGCTCGGCCTGCCATTCGATGAACCTGGTGGCCTTCCGCACGCTGGAAGGGCTCGGCTATTCGGAGGCGCAGATCAAGACCTTGGCCGCCGAATACACCATCCATGACGGCCCGAACGATGCCGGCGACATGTTCGATCGTCCCGGCAAGCCGTCGGATCACTTCCCGGCGCCGTTCCCGAACACAGAGGCCGCCGCTGCCGCAAATGGCGGCGCCGCGCCGCCCGACATGTCGCTGCTTGCCAAGGCGCGCGGCGTCGAGCGCGGCTTCCCGCGCTTCATCTTCGACATCTTCACCCAGTATGCGCAGGGCGGCCCGGACTACATCCACTCGCTGCTCACCGGCTACGACCAGACGCCGCCGGCCGGCATGGTGATCCCGGAAGGCACGCACTACAACCCGTACTTCCTGTCCGGCGTGTCGTTGAAGATGCCCAAGCCGCTCTCGGACGGCCAGGTGACCTATGACGACGGCTCGCCGCAGACTGTCGACCAGTATGCGCGCGACGTCTCGGCCTTCCTGATGTTCGCGGCCGAGCCGCATCTCGAGGATCGCAAGAAGACAGGCTTCCGCGTCATGATATTCCTGCTGGTCTTCGGCGCATTGGTCTACATGACCAAGCGCAGGGTGTGGGCCGACGTGGCGCACTGAGGCGGCGTCGATCGCAAGAATTTTGAAAGGGCGCCACAAGGCGCCCTTTTGTATTTCGGCGCGCGCAAACCGGGGCGTGTCACATGACCGTCATCGCTCGTGGCGATCCTGCCTCGCACTCAGCAAAGGATCGCACCCATGAAAAGATATGTATCGCTCGCGGCGGGTTTCCTGCTGCTTGTCACCGGATATGTCGCCCATGCCGATGAGGCCCAGCCTTTCGTCACCAGCAAGGACATCGACCTGACGATGATCCTGCCGCCGCCACCGGCCAATGACTCGCCGGAAACCAAAGCCGAGCTCGGCGAGGTGCTGACGCTGCAGGTGACGCGCACGCCGGAAATGGAAAAGCGCGCCATCGCCGACGCCGAGGAGAATATCTGGCGCTTCGCCGACGTCATGGGCCCGAATTTCAACAAGGAGAAGCTGCCGAAGTTCAGTGCCTTCTTCGATCGCGTCGTGGCGACCGAAGGCGCCGTCGTCGATCCCGCCAAGGATGTCTGGAAGCGGCCGCGGCCGCATCAGCTCAGCGATCTGGTCAAGCCGGTCGTGAAGCTGTCGAGCTCCGGTTCCTGGCCATCTGGCCATGCGACGGTCGGCACCATGATGGGCATCGTCCTTGCCGACATGGTCCCCGAAAAGCGCGCCGAGATCATGGCGCGCGCGGCCGAATTCGCCCACAACCGCGTGGTCGGCGGCATCCATTATCCGTCCGACATCGAGATGGGCAAGATCTCCGGCAGCGTGATCGCCGCGGTCCTGCTCAACCGTCCAGATTTCAAGGCCGAGTACGAAGTGGCGCGCTCCGAGCTGCGCTCGGATCTCGGCATGTAGCCGCTCGGTAGCGCCTGCTTTTCGAAGGGCGCCTTCGCGGGCGCCCTTTTTCATTATGGTCGAGGCCGATCGGTGCCGATCCTTTGCCGGATGTGCTTGTCTCTGGCGCGACATCGCGGTAGCCCTTGTCGGTCGCGTCGGGCAGCAAAGGCCGACGCCGCCAAATCCGACAGCCGGACACGCGGAAAGCCTCGATGAAATCCTCCCTCGAAGACACGCTGCTTGCGGCCATCCGCACCATTCCGGATTATCCCAAGCCCGGCATCCTGTTTCGCGACATCACCACGCTGCTTGGCGACGCGCGCGCCTTCCGCCGCGCCATCGACGAGCTGGTCCATCCCTATGCCGGATTGAAGATCGACAAGATCGCCGGCATCGAGGCGCGGGGCTTCATCCTCGGCGGCGCTGTGGCGCACCAGCTTTCGGCAGGCTTCGTGCCGATCCGCAAGAAAGGCAAGCTGCCCTACGAGACGGTGCGCGTCGCCTACAGCCTCGAATACGGCCTGGACGAGATGGAGATGCACAAGGACGGCGTCTCGCCGGGCGAGAAGGTGATCGTGGTCGACGACCTGATCGCCACCGGCGGCACGGCGGAAGCCGCGGTGAAGCTGCTGAGGCAAATCGGCGCCGACATCGTCGCGGCATGCTTCGTCATCGACTTGCCCGATCTCGGCGGCCGCCAGAAGCTGGAAGCGCTAGACGTGCCGGTGAGGACGTTGATCGGGTTCGAGGGGCATTGATCTTCCCCTTCTCCCCTTGGGGGAGAAGGTGTCGCCGAAGGCGACGGATGAGGGGTGTTCCAGGGAACGCCAACGTCGCACTTCGCTGGAACACCCCTCATCCGTCTCGGCGCTGCGCGCCGATCCACCTTCTCCCACAACAAGGGGAGAAGGAGAGGCGCTATCCCACCTTCACCAGAACGGCGCTGTCGAACTCAATCACCTTGTCGCCGGTCGAATCGAAGCCTTCCGAACGCAGCGTCAGCAGGTTCCAGCCTGGGCGCCCGGCGAGCGGTCGGTGCGCCTGCGCGGTGCGCGTGAAAGTCACGGTCTCACCGGCATAGACCGGCTTCAGCCATTTCAAATTGCGGAAGCCGGGCGAGGGGCCGAACTCGGGCTGCGGACCTGGGCCTGTCCAGCGCACGCCCTCGGTCTCCATGCGCTTTTCGAGATTGTATTTCATCCAGGTGGCGGCAGTGTGCCAGCCTGAGGCGCAGAGCCCGCCAAGCACGCTCTTCTTCGCCGCCTCTTCATCGACGTGGAAGACCTGCGGATCGTATTTGTTGGCGAACGCCTTGATCTCGTCGGCTTCGAATTTATGCGAGCCGAGCGTGACGGTCTCGCCGATCAGGAAATACTCGTCCAGGGTCATGACAGGTCCCTTGCGGCATCACGCGCGAGGAACATGCCAGTGTTTTCGAGTTCGAAGACGCTTTCGCCGCGCTGGTTGACGAGCTCGCTGCGCATGGTGATCAAGCCGAGCTGCGGCCTCGATTTCGACTGGCGCTTGGAAAGTATGGTGAGCGTGCCGGTAAGCCTGTCGCCGGCCAGCACCGGCTTCTTCCATTTCACATGCTCGATGCCGGGCGAGCCCTGCGAGGTCGAATCGAGCAGGAAGGCGTCGCATAGCATGCGCATGAACATCGCACAGGTATGCCAGCCCGAAGCCGAAAGCCCGCCGAGGATGCTCGCCTTGCCGGCTTCCTCGTCGAGATGCATCGGCTGCGGATCGAACTCCGAGGCGAATTCGATGATCTCGGCGGCGCTTACGTCCTTGCTGCCGAGGTCGAGCGAGGCGCCCTCGGCGAAATCCTCATAGGCCCAGGTCTTTCCGGTCATGATCGGCAATCCGGTTGACGAACGCGATCCGCAAGGATCGGAAAACCCGGATGCCGGCCCAAGTCGATTTGGTCAAGTGATTTCTGGTAAGCCAGCCGTCGCCGGCCAAGTCCGTCAGAGCCAGCCGCGGCGGCGGAAATACCAGAAGGGCAGGATCGCCGAGACCACCATCAGGGCGATGGCGAAGGGGTAGCCGAACTCCCATTTGAGCTCGGGGATGATGTCGAAGTTCATGCCGTAGATCGAGGCGACCAGCGTCGGCGGCAGAAAGATGACGGCGGCGACCGAGAAGATCTTGATGATGGCGTTCTGCTCGATCGAGATCATGCCGAGCGTGGCGTCGAGCAGGAAGGAGATCTTCTGCGACAGGAAGGTGGCATGGTCGGCAAGCGAGAGCACGTCGCGCGACAGCGTCTTGATGCGGGCGCGCACATCCTTGCTCATCTTGGTCTGGTCAGCGACATGGGCGAGAAAGCCGGCCAGGCGCTGCAACGAGATCAGGCTGTCGCGGACCGACGAAGCGATGTCCTCCTTGCGGCCGATGCCTTTGAGGAGCTCCTGGAAATCGCGGTTGCGCTTCGAGGCCTTGGTCGAGCGCGCCTCGAAAATGTCGCGCGAGATCGTTTCCACCTCGCGGCCGGCGCGCTCGAGGATGTCGGCCAGGCGATCGACGATCGCCTCGAGGAGGCCGATCAGGATGGTGTCGCCGCTGGTGCAGCCGGTCGCCACCTTCTCGGCGCGCTGCGGGAAAGTCTTGAAGGCCTTGGGCTCATGATAGCGGATGGTGATCAGCCTCTTGCCGGCGAGCGCGAAGGTCACCGGCGACATCAAGGGATCGTCGGCCTCGGTCTGCGCCGGCAGCACGGCGGTCATGAAGTAGCCGCCGTCCTCGACATAGAGCCGGCTCGAAATCTCGATCTCTTCCATTTCCTCGCGGGTCGGGATGGCAATGCCCAGCCAGCTCTCGATGCGCGCCTCTTCCTCCTTGGTTGGGTTGAAAAGATCGGCCCAGACGATCCTGTCGCCGTCCGCCGCAAGGTCCTCCGTGAGGCGCAGGCGATCATTGTCCACGACGAAGGTCTTTATCATCGCCGGGTCTCCCTGGAGATCAGGTGTTGAACTTGAACAGCATGATGTCGCCGTCCTGGACGACGTATTCCTTGCCCTCGTCGCGCGCCTTGCCGGCTTCCTTGGCGGCTGCCTCGCCGCCCAGCGTGACGAAGTCGTTGTAGGCGATCGTCTGGGCGCGGATGAAGCCGCGCTCGAAATCGGTGTGGATGACGCCAGCCGCCTGCGGCGCCTTATCGCCCTTGTGGATCGTCCAGGCGCGCGTCTCCTTCGGCCCGACGGTGAAATAGGTGATCAGATGCAGGAGCTCGTAGCCGGCGCGGATCACCTTGTTGAGGCCCGGCTCATCGAGGCCGATCGAGGCAAGGAATTCCATTTCCTCCTCGTCTGAAAGCTGGGCGACTTCAGCCTCGATCGCCGCCGAGATCACCACCGTGCCGGCGCCCTGCGCGGCCGCCATCTTCTCCACTGCCCTGGTGTGCTCGTTGCCGGTGGCGGCGTCCGCTTCGGCGACGTTGCAGACATAGAGAACGGGATGCGAGGTGAGCAGGTTCAGCCCCTGCAGGATGCGCAGGTCCTCCGCGGGGATGCCGTTGAGCAGGAAGCGCGTCGGCTTGCCGGCCTGCAGAAGCTCGAGCGCGGCCTCCATCATGGGCAGGACGGCCATGGCTTCCTTGTCCTTGCCGGCGGCGCGCTTGCGGATCTGGGCGATGCGGCGCTCGAGGCTTTCGAGGTCGGCGAGCATCAGCTCGGTCTCGACCGTCTCGGCGTCGGCGACAGGGTCGATACGGCCTTCGACATGGGTGATGTCGTCATCCTCGAAGCAGCGCAGCACATGCACGATGGCGTCGACCTCGCGAATGTTGGCGAGGAACTGGTTGCCCAGCCCTTCGCCCTTGGAGGCGCCGCGCACCAGGCCGGCGATATCGACGAAGGAGATGCGGGTCGGGATGATCTCCTTCGACTTGCCGATCGCCGCGATCTTCTGCAGGCGCGGGTCGGGCACCGCCACCTCGCCGGTGTTCGGCTCGATGGTGCAGAAAGGATAGTTGGCGGCCTGTGCGGCGGCCGTCCTGGTCAGCGCGTTGAACAGCGTGGACTTGCCGACGTTGGGCAAGCCAACGATGCCACATTTGAAACCCATGTTCGTCCAATCCTGTCGGAAATTCGATTTTGGTGAGGGCTATGGGCGATAGGGGTGACGAACGTCAAGCCCCATGCCTCTATCGTGACAGGGCCTAAAGCGCGTCGCGATCTTTTAGATTCGCTCCCTGCGCTTTAGTCTTTTGATTTTGTGCATGTCTTTACCCCGAAACCGGTTCCCACTTTCGGGAGACATGCTTTAGTCCTTGCCAAAGAGCTTCTTCAGCATGGCAGCCATCGGGCCGCTTTCTGGGAGCTTTGCCGCTGGCTGCTGCGGGCGCGCCTGGCGGACATGGCTTTGCTGCTTCGGCGCCTTGGGCGGCGGGCGGTCGTCGTCGCCGGTCGGCACAAGCTTGTCGCGCAAGGCGAGCGTGACCCGGTTCATGAACGAGCTGTCGTCGCCCTTGGCGAGCAAGCCGGCAGCGTCGGCGATTGCGTCCAGCAGGACATCGAGCCACTCGCGGTCGGCCTTGGCGAAATCGCCAAGCACATGGCCGTGCACCATCTCCTTGACGCCGGGATGGCCGACGCCGATGCGCACCCGGCGAAAGGCGTTGCCGACATGCTGGTCGAGCGAGCGGATGCCGTTATGGCCGCCGGAGCCGCCGCCCACCTTGACCCGGAGCTTGCCGGCAGCAAGGTCGATCTCGTCGTAGAAGACGGTGAGGGCGGATGGCTCGAGCTTGTAGAAGCGCAGCGCTTCGCCGACTGACTGTCCGGAGAGGTTCATGAAGGTCTGCGGCTTGATCAGCAGGATTTTTTCGCCGCCGAGCGTGCCTTCTGAGACCAGGCCCTGGAATTTTCTCGACCAGGGCGAAAAGGAATGGCGGCGGGCAATCGCGTCCGCCGCCATGAAGCCGACATTGTGCCGGTTGTTTTCGTATTTCGCGCCCGGATTGCCGAGGCCTGCAAAGACAAGCATCGCCGCCTCCAGACTTAGAGCACGATGCCGAAAAGTGGGAAGCGGTTTTCGGAAAACATCATGCTCTATTTCTTTGGTTTAGAGCCGGATGAAATCATCCGGCTCGGAGAATTACTTCTCTTCGGCCTCCGGGGCCGCCGTCTCTTCCACAGCTTCCGTGGTCGCTTCCGTCTCCGGCTTCATCGCCGACGAGCCGGCAACGGTCGCGATGGTGAAATCGCGATCGGAGATGACCGGCTTGACGCCGGCCGGCAGCTTGACCGCCGAGATATGGATCGAATCGCCGATGTCGGTGCCGGTGAGATCGACGGTGATGAACTCCGGGATCGCGTTGGCCGGGCAGTGGAACTCGACTTCGTGACGAACGATGTTGAGCACGCCGCCGCGCTTGATGCCTGGCGACTTGTCTTCATTGATGAAGTGGACAGGCACGTCGACATTGACTTCGGTGTCCTTGCCGATGCGCAGGAAGTCGACATGGACAGGAAAATCCTTGACCGGGTCGAGCTGGAAATCCTTCGGCAGGACCTGGATCTTCTTGCCGTCGACATCGATCGTGGCGATCGTGGTCAGAAACCCGCCGCCATGGATCTTGTAGAAGATGTCCTTGTAGTTGAGCGCAATCGCCAGGGGAGGCTGCTTGTCGCCATAGATAACTGCAGGCACTTTACCGTCGCGACGAACTGCACGGGCGGACCCCTTACCGACCTGTTCGCGCGCTTCGGCTTTCAGCTCATAAGCATCGTGGCTCATGGCATTTCCTTTCGCGTGTTGTGGAGCGTTCGCGGCCGGCAAACCCGTCCGTAAACGTCGAAAGCCGTCGCGGCCTTGCACGATCTGTCGATGCGTTTGGCGATCCAAAAGCGTCTTGGGGATCATGCAGGCCTGGCCGGCCTTCCTCCGCGTTGCCTCCAAGGGTGTCTACGCGGGTGGCGGCTCTATAGCGGAAGGCGGGCAAGGGTGCAAGCGGTTGGCCGGGCGGGTTGCGGGCGGTTCCGGTGCCGAAAGGATAAACCGGAAATCCGACTTGCGGCAAATGTAGGAACGCGCAGTTCTCAGCCGTCCTGCGGGCATGTGGCCAAATCCATGGGGACCAATATGAAGCTTCTGTTCAGCCGCAATCCCAATCCTCGCCTCGCGGTCGCGACGGCGCGCCATCTCAAGGCGGAGATCGCGTTCGAGTTCGCATCGCCCATGGCGCCGGGGCAGGCCGAACGCTATCGCGCGCTGAACCCCAATCTGACCTTGCCGATCCTGGTCGGGCCGGGATGGAGCCTTTGGGAGACCGACGCCATCGCCTGCCGGCTTTCGCGCGAGACGCATTCGGATTTCTGGCGCGGCGGGCAGGACGAGCCGGACATGATCCGCTGGATCAGCTGGGGCAAGGAACGGTTCGCTTTCGCTTGCGACATGGTGCATTTCGAGCGTGGGACCAAGCAGCGCTATGGGCTTGGTCCTATCGACCGCGCGCTGGTCGAGGAGGGACTGAGGCAGTTCCACGCCGCCGCCGCGATCCTCGAGCCTGAGCTTGCCGGACGCGATTGGCTGGTCGGCAATTCCGTCTCCTATGCCGACTTCCGCATGGCGACGTTCCTGCCTTTCAACGATGCCGCCCGATTGCCGCTCGACGACTACCCGTCTATCCGCCGCTGGTATGGCCGGCTCGAGGCGATCGATGCCTGGCGCGACCCGTTCCAGGGACTTCAGGCGCCTCCACTGGCTCCGGTCAAGGTCGAGGCCTGACCCGCATGGGCTGAACCAATCAACGCTTCTCCCGCGCAAACTCAATCCGTTTGCGCGGCGCGTTTTGAAATCTTCTCGCTCATTTAATTCTACAAAATCTGTAGCCTTAATGAAGAAATGTCCGCGAGGAGAGCCCGAACATGACAAAGAAGCTGGTGGTTGGATTTTCCGGCAATCTGACCCGTCCGTCAAAGACCAAGGCATTTATCACGCAGATCGCGGACGAAGCGGCTGGCCGCATCGGGGCGGCCTCGGCGGTCCATGACATTGAAGATCTCGGTCTATCGTTCCCGTCGGCACGGCGCATTTCCGATCTCGATCAAACGGCGCGCAATATCGTTGAGCAATTGCTCGGCGCCGACGTTCTGGTGGTGGGGTCGCCGACCTTCAAAGGCAGCTATACCGGACTTTTCAAGCACTTGTTCGATCTGCTCGATCCGTCGTCGCTGCGCGGCAAGCCGATCATTCTCGTTGCCACGGGCGGCGGCGAGCGCCATTCGCTGATCGTCGAGCATCAGCTGCGGCCGCTGTTCGGATTCTTCGAAGCGCTCACCATGCCGACCGCGATCTACGCTTCCGATAAGGATTTCACCGACGGCGTGCTGGTGTCGGAAGCCACCCAAGCCCGCGCCCGCCAGGCCGTTACCGAGGTTTTGCGCATCGTTGGCGAAACTCGCAGCGTCGGCCTCGCCGCCTGAATTCAGGCAGTCGTTTTGGAACCCGAAGGATCAGCCATGACCAGCTCCAGCACATCCAGACAGATCAAGCTCGGCGCCTTTCTGCCCGGCGGCGGCCAGCACGTCGCGGCCTGGCGTCATCCGGACGCGCCGGCCGATGGCGCGACCAATTTCGAGTTCCACAAGCAACTCGCGCTGACCGCCGAGCGGGGCCTGTTCGACGCCTATTTCCTGGCTGACAATCTCACCATCGGCCTCGGCGCCCGTGAAGGCGGCAACGCCAAGATCGCCGGTTTCGAGCCGGTGACACTGTTTGCCGCGCTGGCGCCGTTGACCACGCATATCGGCTTCATCGCCACCGCCTCGACCACCTATGAAGAACCCTACACGCTCGCGCGCAAATTCGCCTCGCTCGATCTGTTGTCGAACGGGCGCGCCGGCTGGAACGTGGTGACGTCGGCCGGCGACGACACGGCGCGCAACTTCAATCGTGACGTCCAGCCCAATCATGCCGAGCGCTATGCGCGGGCGCATGAGCATGTCGAAACGGTCAAGGCGCTGTGGGACAGCTGGGAAGACGACGCCTTCATTCGCGACAAGAAGACGGGCCGTTTCTACGACAAGGACAAGCTGCATGACGTGAACCACAAGGGCGCGCATTTCAGCGTCAAGGGGCCGCTCAACGTGCCGCGTCCGGTGCAGGGTCATCCGGTGGTCGTGCAGGCGGGACAGTCGGAGGACGGTCGCGGGCTCGCGGCGGCGTCGGCCGAGGTGATATTCACGGCGCATCAGAACCTTGCCTCGGCGCAGGAATTCTATCGCGACATCAAGGCGCGCGTCGCGGCGACCGGGCGCGATCCGGCGCAGGTGCTTATCATGCCGGGCGTGGCGCCCTTCGTCGGCCGCACCGAAGAGGAGGCCCGTGCCAAATACCAGCAGCTTAACGACCTGATCCTGCCGGAGGACGGCGTGGCGCTGCTCAACGGACTTGCCGGCCAGACGCTCGACCTCAGGGACTATCCGCTCGACGGCCCGCTGCCGCCGAGCAGGGAGACCGAAGGCATGAAGAGCCGCCAGGCGCTGATCCGCCAGATTGCGGACGAGCATAATTTCACGATCCGCCAGCTCTATCAGTGGGTTGCGACCGCGCGCGGCCATTACACGGTCATCGGCAGCGCCGCCCAAGTCGCGGATCAGCTGGAGGAATGGTTCACGAGCGAGGGCGCCGACGGCTTCAACATCCTGCCGCCATGGCTGCCCGGCGCGCTCGACGACTTCGTAGACCTGGTGATCCCGGAGCTGCAGCGTCGCGGCCTGTTCCGCACCGCTTACGAGGGCAGGACGCTGCGCGAAAATCTTGGCCTGAGGCGACCGCAGAATCCGTGGGCGGCCGCGCGCTCGACCGTGCTCGCCGCCGAATGATTCCTGACGCGAGAGGGCAAGACGATGACTTTGCAGCATATCGAAAAGACGGTCGGTATCGGCCGGCATGAGGGTGGCAGCGGCACCGGCATGGAGCCGCTGCACCTCCTGACGCGGACTTCGGCGCGAATCCTGTCGCGTTATGGCGTGCTGCTCGGCTTCCTCGTGTTCTGGCAGGTGGCAGCGAGCAGCGGCTGGGTCAATTCGGCCGTGCTGCCGCCGGTCGACACAATCGTCGCGGCGCTCTGGAAGGGTCTCATTGGCGGCAGCCTGCTCGGCGACATAGCCATCAGCCTGCAGCGTGCCGGCCTTGCATTCGCGGCGGCCGTCGTCGTCGCCATTCCGCTTGGCCTGGTCATGGGCCAGGCGCGTGCCGTGGAAACCGCGCTCGACCCGATCCTGCAGCTGTTCCGTCAGACCTCGGCGCTGGCGCTTTACCCGGTGTTCATCCTGCTTCTGGGACTGGGTGAAGCTTCGAAAGTGTTCGTCATCTTCTGGGCGACGCTGTTTCCGCTGCTGCTCAACACCATCAGCGGCGTCAAGGAGGTCGACCCGAAGCTGCTCGAAATGGCGCGCGCCTATGGTGCCCGGCGGCTGACGATTTTCCGTCGCGTCGTGCTGCCGGGCGCAGTGCCGTCGATCTTCGTCGGCCTGCGGCTCGGCGCCACGACCGCGCTGCTGCTCTTGATCGCTTCGGAGATGATCGGCGCCAACAAGGGCATCGGCTTCCAGGTGATGAATGCCCAGTACAATTTCCAGATTCCGCTGATGTTCGCGGCGATCGTCATCCTGGCGGGTCTCGGTCTGATCGCCAACCAGGTGCTGGTCGTCCTGCAGCGGCGGCTGTGTCGTTGGAATGTTTCAGCCGGCTAAGCAGCCAAACCTTCACCGTCACTTCCAAAACAACGAAAGGCTTGATCATGAGCATCACCCGCCGTTCGCTTCTCCTGCGCGCTCCGCTTGCTGCTGGCATTCTCGCCGGCCTGCCGTCGATCGCCATGGCGCAAGCCGCATCCATCAAGATCCGCTATCTCGCCAGCCGCGGCAGCATCTCCCCGCATGAGCTGGCCGACGCGCTCGGCTATTTCAAGGGCCTCGGCATCGAGCTCGAAAATGTCGGCTATGCCGCGGGCGGCCCGGAATCGCTGTTCGCGCTCGCGTCCGGCAGCGTCGACCTGGGCTCGGCAGCCACGCCGGCGGTGATCAACTCGATCGCCGGCGGCAACGACTTCGTCGCGGCTTATCCCAGCAACGGCATCAACAAGGACGTGAAGAGTGTCTTCTACGTGCTGGAAGACAGTCCGATCAAATCGATCGCCGACATTGCCGGCAAGACGATCGCGGTCAACACGCTCGGCGCCCATCTCGACTATACGGTGCGCGAGGCGCTGCACAGCGTTGGCCTGCCGCCGGACGCGGCCAAGCTGGTCGTGGTGCCCGGGCCGCAGCTCGAACAGACCTTGCGCTCGCGTCAGGTCGATATTGCCGGGCTGGGCTATTGGCAAGCGACCTTTGCCGGCCAACTGGTCAGCAATGGCGGCGTGCGCGGCGTCTTCAACGATACCGACGTGCTCGGCGAAATCGCCGGTGGCTTCGTCGTGCTGCGTCGTGATTTCATCACGGCGAATCCGGAGGCGGCCCGCAACTTCGTCGAACAGTCGGCGCGCGCGTCGGACTGGTCGCGGCAAAATCCGGACGAGACGCGCAAGCTGCTCGCCGACATTCTCAACAGGCGTGGCGAGAATGGCGAGCTGGCGCGCTACTGGACCGGCTTCGGCCTGCGCGAAAAGGCGGCGGTGACCGACCGCGACGTCGAGTTCTGGGTGAATATCCTCGAGCGCGACGGCCGGCTGCCGAAAGGCAAGCTCAAGGCTTCCGACATTCTCTACCGTCTCGGCGAAACCAAGACCAATTGAGCACGGAGACGCAAACCATGCCCACGGCACGCGGCGGCGATGTCACGATCCGCGACCTGTCGAAATCCTTCGCTCTCGCCGGGCGGCAGCTTGCCGTGCTGCGCTCGCTCAATCTCGATATCCGCTCCGGCGAATGCCTGGTCATTGTCGGCGCAAGCGGTTCCGGCAAGACGACGCTCCTGCGCATCCTTGCCGGGCTGGAGCGGGCCGATGGCGGCGCCGTCGCGATCGACGGCAAGCGGATTGAGGGCGTCGGCGAAGAGCGGGCGGTAATTTTCCAGGAGCCGCGGCTGCTGCCTTGGCTGACGGTGCTCGGCAATGTCGCCTTCGGTCTCGAAGTGCGCGGCATTGCCAAGGCGGAGGCCGAGAAGCGGGCGCGTTTCTATATCGCCCTGGTCGGCCTTGCCGAATTCAGCGATGCATATCCCACGCAGCTCTCCGGCGGCATGGCGCAGCGCGTCGGCATAGCCAGGGCACTGACGGTGCAGCCGGAAATCCTGCTGCTCGACGAGCCGCTCGGGGCGCTCGACGCCATGACCAAGATCTCCATGCAGGAGGAGCTGGCGCGCATCTGGAGCGAGGAGAATGTCACCATGGTCATGGTGACCCATGACCTTGAAGAGGCGATCTATCTTGCCGACAGGGTGCTGATCCTGCCCAGGGAGAAAGGCGGCGCGGCGCGACTGATCGATGTCGACCTACCGCGGCCGCGCGAGCGCAGCGAAAGCCGCTTCGTGCGCTATCGCGAGGAGTTGCTACGCGAGTTCGGCCTGCACTAGGGTGATATTCAGGTGATGCCAGCCCGACTTTGAATCTCAATTAGGCCTAGGCGGTGTCCACCATCTGGCCGCCGCTTAAAGCATTGCGCAAGGCCTGGATTTGCCGGTTCAGAGCATCGAGTTCAGCCAGCGTCATGCCTGAGCGCTCGATCAGGGTCTCGTTCAGGCAATTGCACCGGACGAGCAGAGCACGTCCGGCGGCGGTGAGATCGACCTGCACCTGGCGCTCGTCGGTCTGGCTGCGCTGGCGGGTGACAAGTCCTGCCTGTTCCATGCGTTTCACAAGCGGCGTGATGGTGCTCGATTCGAGGGCCAGCCGATGCGCGATGCTGCCCACCGACATGCCGTCCGTCTCTCCCAGCGCATTGAGCACGAGATATTGCGGATAGGTGATCCCCATCTCGTCCAGCATCGGCTTGTAGGTGCGGTTGATCGCCATGCTGGTGGCGTAGAGGGTGAAGCAGAGCTGATTGTCCAACGGGAGAGGCACGGCGCATTCCTTTGCCGACTGAGCATCCTTTATGTATCACGGGAAATGGTATCGCGATACATTTTTTCGTGGACAAGGCTTTCAATCTTCATTACGAGATGGTTATCGCGATACTGTTTATCGCGCTAATATAAGGAGATTGAGATGACCTCGCAGACCAAGTCGGGTTCGGGCAGCGGCACGATCACCACGAAGGACGGAACACAGATCTTCTACAAGGACTGGGGGACTGGCCAGCCGGTCGTCTTCCACCATGGCTGGCCGCTGAGCAGCGACGACTGGGACGCCCAGATGCTGTTCTTCCTGGCACAGGGCTACCGCGTCATCGCCCATGACCGGCGCGGCCATGGCAGGTCCAGCCAGACCGATACCGGCAATGAGATGGACACCTATGCCGCGGATGTGGCGGCGCTCGCGGAACATCTCGACCTCAAGGATGCAATCCACGTCGGTCATTCGACAGGCGGCGGCGAGGTCGCGCGCTATGTCGCGCAACATGGCGGCGGAGGCCGCGTCGCCAAGGCCGTGCTGATCGGCGCGGTGCCGCCGATCATGTTGAAGACGCCGGCCAATCCCGGCGGCCTGCCGATCGAGGTGTTCGACGGTTTCCGCGCGGCGCTGGCGGCCAACCGGGCACAGTTCTTCCACGACGTGCCGGCCGGCCCGTTCTACGGCTTCAACCGTCCCGGCGCCCAGGCTTCCGAAGGTGTCATCGACAATTGGTGGCGCCAGGGCATGATGGGCGGCGCCAAGGCGCATTACGACTGCATCAAGGCCTTCTCAGAAACAGACTTCACCGAGGACCTGAAGAAAATCGACGTGCCGGTGCTGGTCATGCATGGCGACGATGACCAGATCGTCCCGATCGCCGACTCCGCGCTCCTCTCGATCAAGCTGCTCAAGAAGGGCGAGCTCAAGGTTTACAAGGGCTTTCCGCACGGCATGGCAACGACCCATGCGGATGTCATCAACGCCGACCTGCTCGCCTTCTTCAAGGCCTGAGGCTGGCCGCCAAAACGCGAAAGCACCCGCCCTCGGGCGGGTGCTGTAAGATGACGGATCATCGTTTCGCGGTTGGGCGGGGACGCTCGATATTGTCCCTATGCCGTCCTTTCGATATCGGCGAGAAGTCAGCGCCCGGCCGCCGATATCATCTCCAGACTCGGCACCGAAAAATGGTACTGTCGCCTCTGAAGAAGGGGGCAAAAAAATGAGTGCCGTCGTAGGATCGCTGCTTGATGCCGGCGATTGCAGCATCACGCTGATCCGATGAGATATGTTTCGCTGGGAACGTATCCGATCCGGCAGCCGGTCCAGGGCGGCCAGCTGCGGGCGAACGCCATCCACAAGGTCCTGCGGGATTGTGGATGGGAAACAGGCCATGTCCTCGTTACTCCCAACCGCGGCGCCAGGCGGGAAATGGAGGCCGGCGATCTTTTCATCGAGATGCCGCGCCGGTTTCGCAAGCAGATGGCCAGGCGCAAATGGCGTTCCGATGTCGCCACCGCCGAATTCATCGCGCGCAGCAGCTCCCATCGCCTTGAAATCGCAAGATTTCTCGACGACTTCAGGCCGGATGTCATTGCCGTGGAGCAGGGCTGGCTTTGGCCGGCTTTGCGTGAGTATGTTCAAACGTGCTCGCCCGAGGCGAATTTTTCAATCGTCTACAGCTCGCACAATGTCGAACAGCACTTGCTGGCGCAAGAGGCCGCGATTGCCGGCGCGGGAACGGACCTCTGGAGCGCTCGACGTGCGGCGGACATCGAGTCCGATCTTGCCGCAAAGGCGGACCTGGTGGTCGCGGTCAGTGAGCAGGATGCAGCCCATTTTCGCAAGCTCAATCCAAGGGTGGTGGTCGCCGCCAACGGCGTATGGCCGCGGGAAACGCCCGTCGGCCTCGATCGTTGGGCATCGCGGTTCGCCGGCGTGCGCACGGCGCTGTTCGTCGGGTCGGGCCATCCGCCCAACGCCCGCGGTTTTCTCCAGATGACGGATCCGGACCTTGGTTTTCTCTCAGCCTCGGAACGGATTGTGGTGGTTGGCGGCGTTGCCGACCAGATCCGCAACGATCCCGGATTCCTGCGGCACCGTGGCGCCGACAATGCCCGGATCGAGCTGCTCGGCATGCAGGACGGCGCGACCCTCGGCGCGCTGATCGAGCTTGCCGACGTCGTGATGCTTCCGATCGTCGAGGGCGGCGGCACGAACATCAAGACCGCGGAAGCGCTGTACAACCGCAAGCCGGTCGTGGCGACATCCTTCGCGTTGCGCGGCTACGAGCAATTCCAGCATTGGCCGAATGTCCGGCTGGCGGACAGGCCGGAAGACTTCCGGGATGTGCTTGCCCAGGCGCTCAGAAGCGAGCCTGAAGAGCTGAATTCGGCGGACATCGCACAGCTCGACACGCTGCTTTGGAGTTCGACGCTCCGAAAGCTTCCCGAGCTGTTCGCAGCGCTGCCGAGGCGGCAACGCCAGCCGGCGGCGAAGCCACCCGATGGCCGGGGTCGCTTTCTTCACGGCCTTTTGCAACGCCTGGGCTTGAGGGGAAGGAGCTGATCTCGTCGCGAGGGCGGCGAGGGAAGAAGCTGCTTGTTGGATAAAGCAAGCGTCGCGCCATGGGACGCCGCCGCCGGCTCCGAAACCTTCAAGGCTCCGAACCCGGCGGCGATCTTTTGTTGAACGGCAGCTTGGCCGCTGACCCGATCGGCTCAGGCCTTCCGCGCTTCCTTCATGTTGGGCAGGAACACCGTCAGCAGGCCGAGGAAGGGCAGGTACGAGCAGATCTGGTAGACGAAGTCGATGCCCTTCATGTCGGCGACGACGCCGAGCACCGCGGCGGCGATGCCGCCCATGCCGAAGGCGAAGCCGAAGAAGATGCCGGCGATCATGCCGACGCGGCCCGGAACCAGCTCCTGCGCGAAGACGACGATGTTGGAGAAGGCCGACGACAGGACCAGGCCGATCAGCACGGTAAGCACCATCGTCCATTCCAGATTGGCGTAGGGCAGCGCCAGCGTGAAGGGTAGCACACCGACGATCGAGAACCAGATCATCGCCTTCTGGCCGTAGCGGTCGCCGAAGGGGCCGCCGAGCAGGATGCCCAGCGCCGAGGCGCCGAGGAAGAGGAACAGCATCACCTGGCTCATCTGCACCGAAACGCCGAATTTATGCATGGCGTAGAAGGTGTAGTAGCTGGAGAGCGAGGCGATATATGCGTTCTTGGTCAGCACCAGCAGCGTCAGCACGGCCAACGCCCACATGACCTTCTTGCGCGCGAAGGGCGAGACATGGGCAGCCTGCTTACGGGTTGCCAGCGAGGCGCGCAGCCGGCTGTACCAGCCGCCGACCTGCCACAGCACGACGATGCCGATCAGCGAGCCGACGGCGAACCAGGAAATGCTGGTCTGGCCGAACGGCACGACGATGAAGGCGGCGAGCAGCGGGCCCATGGCCTGGCCGAAATTGCCGCCCACCTGGAACAGCGATTGCGCCAGGCCGAAGCGGCCGCCCGAGGCGAAGCGGGCGATACGCGAGGATTCCGGATGGAAGATCGCCGAGCCGATGCCGATCAGCGAGGCGCCGATCAGGAGCAGCCAGTAATGACCGGCATGGGCGAGCACCACCAGGCCGACCAGCGACGAGGCCATGCCCCAAGGCAAGGAGTAGGGCATCGGCTTCTTGTCGGTGATCATGCCGATCACCGGCTGCAGCAGCGAGGCCGTCACCTGGAAGGTGAAGGTCAAAAGGCCGATCTGCCAGAAATCGAGACCGTAATTGTCCTTGAGCAGCGGATAGATCGCCGAAAGCAGCGACTGCATGATGTCGTTGACGCAGTGGCAGAAGCTCACCGCAAGAATGACGGTGAAGGCCGTCGCTTGCGCCGAGATGTTGCTTGCCGACGCCGGTGCGGCGACGGAGGTGGCGGTCGTATCAGTCAAGGCAATGCTCCGTAGTCTCTTGTTGGAGCATGATCTTTTCCGAAAACCGGTTCCCACTTTTCGGGATCATGCTCTGGGCGGGCCGAACCGCAGCCGGCCTTATAGGCCCGTTGCCAAGCGACTTCTTTCGTGGTTTGGTCCAATAGTTTCGCAAGTGGGCCACATCGATGCCGCATGGCAAGGAGATATTCAAGGGCGACGCCGCCGAGCTCGGCCGGCTGCATGAAAGCCGCTGGCAATGGCTGGAACAGGCTGTCGGGCCGGCGGTCGCGCTGCCGACCGAATACCCGGACGGCTATCACGTGCCGCAGCACCGCCACAGCCGCAGCCAGTTGCTGCACGCGCTGGTCGGCGTGGTCCTGGTGACGACCAGGCATGGGCGCTGGATGGTGCCGCCCGACCATGCGATGTGGATACCAGCCGGCATCGAGCATTCCGTCGAGATGCTGGGCGACGTCTCGATGCGCTCGGTCTATGTGATGCCGGGCGCCATTGCCGGCCTGCCGGACAGCTTGCGCGTCGTCGGCATTACCGAGCTGATGCACAGCCTGATCGTCGAATCGGAGAAGCTGCCGCAGGGCGGCGAGCTCGAAGGGCGGGCGGCGCTCGTCATGGGACTGCTGCTGCACGAGATCCCGAACCTGCCGGAACGGCCGCTCGGCTTGCCTTTCCCGTCCGATCCGAAGCTCGCGGCGCTTTGCCGGCGTTTCGTGGCGGCCCCTTCGCCGCATGCGACGATCGACGAATGGGCGGATGCCGCGGGCATGAGCCGGCGCTCTTTCACCCGCGCCTTCCATCGCCAGACCGGGCTGTCGCTGTCGACCTGGCGCCAGCAGGCCTGCCTTTTCGCGGCGTTGCCAAGGCTCGCCGACGGCGAGCCGATCACCAGGGTGGCGCTCGATCTCGGCTATGACAGCGTGCCGGCCTTCATCACGATGTTCAAGCGCATGCTCGGCACATCGCCGCGCGGCTATATGCGCAGGGCGCGCGATGCCGGTGAGAACCCGCGCCGCACAGGCGGTCCGATCGCCGCGTGAAACAGCGCCCGGCGGCATTGAGCCGGTGTGCCGGTTCTCGGCATAGGCGCCAATTCTGATTGCAATTTGCAATCAGTTATGTTTCTTTTCCGAGAAACGCAAAATCGGAGGCCCCCATGGCAACGCTCGTCTATGCCATGCTGACATCGCTGGACGGCTACATCGCCGGGCCGAGCGGAGACATCGACCTGCCGGTTCCCGAGGAAGAATTGCATCGGCATTTCAACGACGAGATGAGGCGGACGTCGATCGCGCTCTGCGGGCGCAGAATGTATGAAACCATGCGCTTCTGGGACAACCCGGAACGCGATATCGCGGCTGGGGAGGTCGAGCGGGATTTTGCCCGCGCGTGGCGGGAGACGCCGAAGGTCGTGTTTTCGACCACGCTTCAGGAGGTCGGGCCGAATGCCCGCCTGGTGAAGGCTGACGCGGAGGCGGTGGCAAGGACCCTCAAGACGGATACAGATGGCGAGATTTCGGTCTCCGGCGCCGACCTTGCCGGGCACCTTGCGCGTGCCGGCCTGATCGACGAGTACCGGCTTTACGTGCATCCGGTCGTGCTGGGCGGCGGCAAGCCCTATTTCCAGTCCGGCCGGTCGCTGGCGTTAATGCCGCTCGGCACGAAGCGCCTTGCCCAAGGGGTCACGCTGCTGCGCTATGCGCCCGCGGAAACCAGTTTCTGATCAATCGAACAGGCTCGAGACCGATTCTTCCGTCGCGGTGCGCGAGATCGCTTCGCCCAGCAGGTCGGCGATCGAAATGACCCGGATGTTGGGGGCGTCGAGCACGCCCTGCGTCGGCTGAATGGAATCTGTGATCACCAGTTCCTGCAGCTTCGAGCCGGCGATACGGGCAACGGCGCCGCCGGAGAGCACGCCATGGGTGATGTAGGCGGTGACGGAGGTCGCGCCATTGGCCAGCAGCGCGTCGGCCGCGTTACAAAGCGTGCCGCCGGAATCGACGATGTCGTCGATCAGGAGGCAGTCCTTGCCGGCGACGGCGCCGATGATGTTCATGACTTCCGATTCGCCGGGACGCTCGCGGCGCTTGTCGACGATAGCGAGTTGCGCGTCGAAGCGCTTTGCCAGCGCGCGCGCCCGCACCACGCCGCCAATGTCCGGCGACACGACGACGACATTGCCAAGCTGCTTGTACTTGGCCTTCACGTCGCGGGCCATCACCGGCACCGAGAACAGATTGTCGGTCGGGATGTCGAAGAAACCCTGGATCTGGCCGGCATGGAGATCAAGCGTCAGCACGCGGTCGGCGCCGGCGCGGGTGATCATGTTGGCGACCAGCTTGGCCGAGATCGGCGTGCGGCCCGAGGCGCGGCGGTCCTGCCTTGCATAGCCGAAATAGGGGATGACCGCCGTGATGCGCCGCGCCGAGGAGCGCATGAAGGCATCCATCATGATGAGCAGTTCCATCAGATGGTCGTTGGTCGGATAAGAGGTCGATTGCAGGATGAAGACATCCTCGCCGCGCACGTTTTCCTGGATCTCAACGAAGATCTCCTGGTCGGCGAAGCGCCTGACGCTGGCCTTGCCCAGCGGGACGTTGAGATAGCGAGCGACCGCCTCGGCCAGCACCCGATTGGAATTGCCCGCGAAAAGCTTCATGCACCGTTCCTGGTGAAGGATGGAGAGGCCGGAGAGACTCTCATGCGCCTTTTAAGCGGGCTTTTAGCGGGCCGGGCCGGTATTGCAAGCCTCGTCGTGGGGAATCCTTCCGGCGACCGCAACAAACACGGAAAACATCGCAAGCCGGCAACAGTTTGGCCGGCAACAGTTCGGCCCGCGCCGGTCCGGTCAACCGGCGCCGCCGCTGCCGAGCCAGGCGGCGAACTGGTCGATCGTCTGGTCGGCAATGGCCTGCATGGTCGCGGGCGCCACCGTGGGCCAGCCCTCGCCGCTGCCGGCCGCGGGCGCCTTCTGCTGGCCATTGATGCGGTGCAGGCGATTGCCGGAGGGGTCGTAGATGTCCCAGACATAGATGACGGTCGTGTCCTTGCCCTCGGACATTGTCGAAAAATAGCCTTTCAGCACATGCGTGGCCGTTTGGTCGGTGCTGCCGACAAGCGTCAGGCCGCGTTGCCGCGCACGGGCCTGCAGTTCCGCCGTCAAGGGCGCCGCAGCCTCCACGGACGCGCCGACGATCGGGGCCACCTGCAGCCGCGTCTTGGCGACAGCCGCGGTCTGGGCCGGTGTCCTGGATGTCGCGGGCGATGCTGTGGTGGAAGGCGCGGGCGAAGGGGCGGGCGCGGTCGTGGTCGGGGTTGTGGCCGTCGTCGATGTGCCCTGCGAAGCGGCCGAGGACTGGGCCGAGCCCGCCGGCGGGGTGATCGCCGAAGGTTCGAGGACGTCCTTGGCATTGGTGCAGGCGCCAAGCGCCAGCGCCGCAAGCAATGACACGGTCGTCACCTGCGATCGTCTCATTTGCCTGAAAACTCCCTGCTGGCGAACGCCCCCGCGTGAACGAACGATTATGGATTCACTGCACGATCAAGTCGAGATCATGGCGCGACAGCGGCTTCGGCGCCGATTCCGTGGTGAGGTAGGTGCGGCCAAGCGTCATCGCGGTTTCGGTCTCGGAGTCCATGATGATCATGTGCGCGAACAGCGTCATGTTGGGCGCGATCGGTTCCGTGTTGCCCTGGTAGAACATCGGCATGTCCATCCAGGACGGCGTGAAGCGGGCGCCCACTGAATAGCCGCAGGCGTTCAGCCGGTGCTTGGTCAGATTGTGCGCTTCGAGCGTGCGGGCATGCGCGTCGAAGACATCGCCGAAAGTGTTGCCCGGCGCCATCGCCTTTTCGACCGCGAGCAGGGCGGCGCGGGAAGCGTCGAACAATTCCTGATGACGTTTCGATACCTTGCCGGTCAAAACGGTGCGCATCATGGGGGCATGGTAGTGGTGGAAGACGCCGGCCCATTCGAGCGTCAGCTGGTCGTTCTTGGTGAGCTTGCGGCGGCCGGCCTTGTAGCGGCAGAGCAAGGCATCGGCGCCGGAGCCAATGATATACTCATTGGCGGGATAGTCGCCGCCGCCGGCAAAGACCGCGCCCTGCATGGCGGCAAGGATCAGCCCTTCGTCGCCGCCTTGCTTGATCAGGGGCAGGGCGGCATCCAGCGCGTCGTCGGAAAGATTGGCGGCCTTTTCCGCCTTGGCGATCTCGGCCGGGCTCTTGAACAGGCGCAGCCGGCCGACGATGCCGGAAGCATCGGCGATCTGGCCGAAGGTCTGCAACTGCTCGTCCAGGCGGCGGCCATTGTAGGCGGTCAAGCCATGGGTGTCGTATTCGACGCCGATGCGGGCGCCGAGCAGATCGAGGTCGTTGAGCAGGTTGCGCAGGTCGATCGCCGGATTGGCGCCCTGACGATCGGTCCACAGCACGATGTTCTCGATGGTCGAGGTATGGCGCGCCTGTCTCAGATCGGCCGAACGGGTGAGCAGCACCATCGAGCCGTCGGCCTTCACCACCAGGCACTGGAAGAAGCAGAAGCCGAACGTGTCGTAGCCGGTCAGCCAATACATGCTCTCCTGCGCGAACAGGAGCACGGCGTCGAGCTTCTTCTCGGCCATCTCGATCAGCAGCCGGTCGCGCCGCGCGTCGAATTCCGAACGTTCGAAATGCAGCGCCATTATTCTTTCTCCAGAACGATTGCCGAAACCTGGCGCCCGTAATCCGCTTCCTTGCGGTGTGTGGTGCGCCGGTAGGAATAGAACAGGTCTTCTTCCGCATAGGTGCAGCGGCCAAGCCCCTCGGCGGTCACGCCGGCCTTGCGCAGCCGGTCGACCGTATATCGGTTGAGATCGAACATCGAGTGCCCGGCGGTCCTCGATGGCCTGAAATAGCGATGATTGCCGGTGTCGGCCTCGACGAAGCGGGCGACGAATTCCGGCCCGACCTCGTAATTGTCGGGGCCGATGGAAGGACCGAGCACGGCGACGATGCGCTCGCGGCTGGCGCCGAGGCTCTCCATCGCGGCGACGGTATTCTCGAGCACGCCGGTGAAGGCACCCTTCCAGCCCGCATGGGCGGCACCGATGACGCGCGCCTCGGCATCGGCGAAGAGAACCGGCCCGCAATCGGCGGTCGAGGCGCCGATTGCGATGCCCGGACGGTCGGTGACGATGGCGTCGGCCTTTGGGCGAGGACCAGCGAAGGGTTCCCTGGCGACGACGACATCCGGCGAATGGACCTGGTGCGCGGTCAACAGATGATCCGCCGGCACGCCCATCCAGGCGGCAACGCGCCGCCGGTTCTCGGCGACCAGTGTCTGATCGTCGCTGGAGCCCGTGCCGATGTTGAGCCCCCGATAGATGCCGTCGGAGACGCCGCCGATGCGCGTGAAATAGCCGTGGCGCATGCCTTGCGCCTTTTCAAGCAGCGGCGAGCGCACTGGATCGGGTCTGGTCTGATTCAGCATGGTGGGTTTGTCGTCCGTGCGGGGCGGTCTCGTCAAGGCGAAGTTCGGAGTACGAAGCGGACCAGCCGGTGAAGCCGCTCGTCGATCTCAGGCGGCTTTGGCCGCCGGCAGGACCTTCATGACCTTGAACAGCTCACCCATCGCGTCGCGGCCGGCCAGGCGTTCGACCGCTTCCGAAATGGCTTGACGAGTCTTGGCATCGGCATCGGCGCCGAGCGTGCCGGCGCGCTCGAGCAAGCCCATGCCGAGCAGGAATTCGCCCTGGGTCGACAATTGCACATCGAGGCCGTGAGCGCGCGCCATATCGGCAAGGGGGGTGAAATCGACATGGGCGGTGAGATCGGCTTCACCTGGGTTGGCCAGCACGTCTTCGCGCCGATGCCGGCGCAGCGCCTGGAAGGTGTCGCCGATCCCCGGCCGGAGGTGGCCGTAGTCGATGAACAGGCCGGCACCGCCTTGGCCGGCGATGCGTTCGGCGATCACCGCCATCAGCGCCGAACGGGCGGGCGCGATTTCGGCGATGGCGCCTTGCGGCGCATCGGTCGCGGCGGCCGGCAGCAGTGCCGGATCGACAGACCCCGCGCCGGCGAAGAAACGGAGTTCATCGGCGCCATCGAGGCCGACCACGCGCTCTCGCCAGCTTTCGCCGACATGGACGAACTGCCGGATCGGCACCGCGTCGAACAGCTCGTTGCCGACGATGAAGAGCGGCTGCCGCGGCAGCGTGTCGATGGTCTGGTGCCAGGCTAGCTTTGCGTCTTGGTCGGCAAGCGTCTGCTTCTGGATCTCAGCCAGGCGCGGGCTGGTCTCGATGAGGGCAAACGAAGCCTTACCGGTGAGCGCCGGGTCGAGCCGCGACCAGGTGCGCAGCATGTCGTTCATCAGGGTGCCGCGGCCGGGACCGATCTCGGCGAAGGTCGCGGGCAACGGCCGGCCGGCACCTTGCCAGGCCTGATAGAGCCAGACGGCGACAAGCTCGCCGAACATCTGGCTGATCTCTGGCGCGGTGATGAAGTCGCCGGCGGCGCCGAAGGGCTCGCGCGTCGTGTAGTAACCGGCGTCGGGATCGAACAGGCAGAGCGCCATATATTCGCTGACCGGGATCGGCCCCGCCGCGCCGATCAGGCCTATGATGCGCTCCTTCAGCCGGGTCATGCCGCCCGCGGCTCGGCCGCCGGCCTTGCGGTGACCATGGCCCAGATACCGGCGAGCAGCATCGGCGTGGACAGGATCATGCCCATGGTCAGCCAGCCGGTGCCGAGCAGATAGCCGAGCTGCTGGTCGGGCTCGCGGAAGAACTCGACAAAGATGCGTGACAGGCCGTAGCCGCAGATGAAGGCGCCGCCGACGAAGCGCGGCGTCTTCAGCTTGAGCCGCGAGTTGGTGAGGAAGCGCAGCACCAGGAAAAGCACGAGCCCTTCGAGCAGCGCCTCGTAGAGCTGGCTGGGGTGGCGGGTGAACGGGCCGCCATTGGGGAATTCGATCGCCCAGGGCACGTCCGACGGCCGGCCCCAAAGCTCCGAATTGATGAAGTTGGCGACCCGGACCAGGCCCAGCCCAACCGGCACGCCCGCCGACACCACATCGAACAATGTCCAGGTGGGGATGCGGCGCTTGAGCGAAAACAGCGTCATGGCGAGGATGACGCCAAGCAGGCCGCCGTGGAACGACATGCCGCCCTGCCAGACCGCGAAGATGTCGAGCGGATGCGCGATATAGCGCGGCAGGTCGTAGAAGAGCACGTAGCCGGTGCGCCCGCCGAGCACGACGCCGATCGCCGCCCAGACAATGAAGTCGTCGAGAACCTCGGGCTTCATCGGCAGATTGCCGTTGGGCCACAGGCGCGGGTTGGTGACCAGGCGCTTGGCGTACCACCAGGCAAAGAGGATGCCGACGATATAGCCGACGCCGTACCAATGCACCGCCAGCGGCCCGATATGGACAATGACCGGATCGATATTGGGGAAGGGCAGGGAGGCCAGCGGCAGCAGGAAATATTCGCTCAAAACGGGTCCCCGGTGACGGTCACGATTGGGCGCGGACCATGCGGCAGGGTTTTGGCGCGGTCAAGGCAAGGTCAATGTCGCAGCCGACCGTCACGATACCGGAGGACTGATGGCGTGGGGCCAACTGACAACGTTCCTGCATTGTGCATAGCTCAATGCAGGCATTGCGCAATTCGCGAACGAAGGTCATCGCCCGGAATGGATTGTCGCTGGCGATGTGATCGCCGATAGCCTCAAGGTCACCCTCGGCCTGGTCGGCAAATACCAGCAGTTTCACCTACGCTTCTCGGCCATCGCCTTATATTTGCTCTCCAGGCGATCGAACACGTCCACGCCAGGTTTCACGCGTCCTGCGTCTGCGTCAGCGACGCCTCGCGCGAGGGCTGCATCGAGCGTGGCGAGTCGTTTCTCCCTTTCTTCAACGAGGCGGACACCCTCGCGCAACACCTCGCTTTTCGAATTGTAGCGACCGGTTTTGACGAGCCGGTTCACGACGTCTTCCAGGCGGTCACCGAGATCTGCACTGATTGCCATGACATGCTCCTAGGGGCTCTTGTCGACGTAATAATAGGTATTGAGCGCTGCGCTAACATGAACCGCTCGTCATCAGGCACGCTTGCATTCCGCGCCGCGCCCCACTACGTCAAAACGACAAGCGAGGATCTGCCATGGCGACTGGACCGAACCGCATTCTCGATGAATTCGCAAAGATCATGACCGATGCCGCGGGTGCCGCGCAGGGCGTGCGGCGCGAAGTGGAGACGGCGTTCCGGGCCCAGGCCGAGCGCATGCTGAATTCCATGGATGTGGTGCAGCGCGAAGAGTTCGAGGCGGTGCGCGAGATGGCGGTCAAGGCGCGGGAAGACAACATTCAGCTGGCGACGCGCGTCGAGGCGCTCGAGGCCAGGCTCGCCGAGCTGACCGGACAAGCCGCACCAGCGGGTGCCGCGAAGCCCCGCGCAAAAAAATAATCGTTAAACTTTTCCACATAGCGCGATCCGAAAAATCGCTTTGCCGTGAATCGTTTACCGGCATTGCATGAATCTTCGTGACAGCCACCTTTCCACATGCGGATGGCGCAGTGCGAAAAATTGGGCTGTTCACGCGACTCCCGATCAATAGACTGAATTTGTTGCATGATTCGAAGCAGGGTCATGCGCCGGGCGGTGGGGTCCGGTTGGGTCTTTGTGTTGGAAAGTCCTGACCGTCCGAGTTCTAGACAAGATTGTTCGTCGTGTGTGCCCCGCGGAGCGTGTGGCGCTCCCCTGAACACAGGAAGCATTCATGGAACTCCTCGAACTCGAATTCTCCCGCGAAATCCACCCGGTGGATGTCATCGAGCAGGTGGCCCACAACAACGACTGGTCCTTCGAGCGCGCCGGCGACGACGAGATTTCGATTTCGGTGGCCGGCAGCTGGACCGACTATCACGTCTCCTTTTCCTGGATGGAGGATTTCGAGGCGCTGCATCTGGCCTGCGCCTTCGACATCAAGGTGCCGGAGACGCGCGCGCTGGAAGTGATGCGGCTGCTTTCGCTGATCAATGAGCAGATGCTGTTCGGGCATTTCGATCTGTGGGAGCAGGAAGGCGCGATCATGTTCCGGCAGTCGCTGCTGCTTGCCGGCGGGGTCGAGCCGTCGAGCCAGCAGGTCGAGGTGCTTCTGTCGTCGGCGCTGGAGGCCTGCGAATGCTATTTCCAGGCCTTCCAGTTCGTCGTCTGGTCGGGTACATCGGCCAAGGACGCGCTGTCCAGCGTGCTCTTTGAGACCCATGGTAACGCCTGAACCAAGCCGATATCACCGATGAGCTCCAGCAGCGAGCGCAAGCCCGAGATCAGCTTTGCCGATTTCGACCGTGTCGACATCCGTGCCGGCACGATCATCGAGGCCGAGCCGTTTCCGGAGGCGCGCAAGCCGGCGATCAAGCTGAAGATCGATTTCGGCCCGGCGATCGGGGTGAAGAAGTCGTCGGCGCAGATCACCAAATACTACGCGCCGGAAACGCTGATCGGCCGCCAGGTCTTCGCGGTGGTCAATTTCCCGCCGCGCCAGATCGGCCCGTTTATGTCGGAAGTGCTGACGCTGGGTTTTCCCGACGAAGAGGGCGCGGTCGTGCTCGGTGCCATCGAGCGCAAGGTGCCGGACGGCGGGCGCCTATTCTAGGGCGAGCCTGGAGCGAACTGGAGCCGCTCTGTCCTGATCGGCGCGCTTGCTTGGCATGCCCAGCGCTTCGTCGACGGCGTCGATGAACATTTCGGCGCAGGCCTGCCAGCTGTAGCGCATCGCGCGCTGGCGCGCTTCGGCGCGATCGACGTGAAGCGCCTTCATCGCCGCCTCGCCTAGGTCGTTCGACACGGCCCCGCCGACGCCATCGCCGACAATGTCGATCGGTCCGGTCACCGGATAGGCGGCGACCGGCGTTCCGCTGGCCAGCGCCTCGATGATGACGTTGCCGAAGGTGTCGGTGCGGCTCGGAAAGACGAAGACATCGGCCGACGCGTAGATCTCGGCCAGCTCGTCGTTCGGGCGGTGGCCGAGGAAATGCGCGTTGGGATAGCGCGCCTTGAGCTTTGCCAGTTCCGGTCCTTCGCCGACGATAACCTTGCTGCCGGGCAGGTCGAGATCGAGGAAGGCGGTCAGGTTCTTTTCGATTGCGACACGGCCGACGGACAAGAATACCGGGCGGGGGAATCCGGTTTCCTTGCGCTTGTTGGGCCGGAAATGGTCGGTGTCGACGCCGCGCGTCCAGGGCCTCAGCTTGTTGAAGCCGCGTGCCGCGAGATCGTCCGCCAGCGATTGCGTGGCGACAAGCGTGCCCTGTCCGGAATTGTGGAAGTCGCGCAGCCAATTGTAAGCCCAGCTCTCCGGCACCGGCAGGCGGGCGCTGAGATATTCGGGAAAGCGCGTGTGGTAGCTGGTGGTGAAGGGGCGGCCCACTTTTCGGCAATGGCGGCGCGCCATGATGCCGAGCGGACCCTCGGTGACGATGTGGATGTGGTCGGCCTTGGCGGCCTCGATCACGCGCGCGACGCGGCTAGGCGTGGTCAGCGCCAAGCGGATGTCGGGATAGGTCGGCATCGGCAAGGTGCGAAACAGGTTCGGCGTCAGGAAATCGAGCTCGACGTCGAAGGGTTTCAGCGCCTCGGTGAGGCGTTCCAGCGTGTGCACCACGCCGTTGACCTGGGGCCGCCACGCGTCGGTGATCATCAGGATACGCATGGCGATCCCGATACGCATGGCGATCCTTTGCCGTAATAATTCCTGAGCGCGCCGGCGCGGTGCCGGAACGGCAACCAGGCAGCCGCTCGCGCCTCGCTCCAGCGCACCCGGGCAGGGGCCGGATCGAAGCGATGCGGCAGGGCCGAATCAACAGAGGTCGCGCGCTTCATGCGCGCTCTTGACCATGATTTCATGACGGGCGGATGAAGCCTGTCTCGGCTGGACTTACGCAGGCACCTTGATCACTGCGCGCAGGCCGCCGAGCGGGCTGTCCTCGAGGCCGACGTCGCCGCCGTGACTGCGGGCGATGTCGCGGGCGATCGACAGGCCAAGGCCGGTGCCGCTGGCATCGAGATTGCGCGCCTCGTCGAGCCGCAGGAAAGGCTTGAACACCTCTTCGCGCTTGTCGGGCGCGATGCCCGGTCCATCGTCGTCGATGGTGACGGTGAGCGAGCCGCGGCCATGATTGGCGTGGACCTCGACGGTCTTGGCATAGCGGAAAGCATTGCCGATGACGTTCGACAGCAAACGGGCAAAGGCGTTCGGCCGCACATGCACGGTCGGATCGCCGACCAGCGTCGTCGCGAGCTTGCAGCCGCGCAATTGCGCTTCCTCGCCGAGCTTCTGGAAATAGGTCTCAAGGTCGAAGCGGCCTGTATCCTCCGCGGACTCGCCGCGGGCAAAAGAGAGATAGCCTTCCAGCATAGACTGCATGTCGTCGATGTCCTGGTTCAGCGCGGCCTTGGTCTCGGACTTGCCGCCGGCCAGCGCCAGCTGCAGCTTGAAGCGGGTGAGAATGGTCCTGAGGTCGTGGCTGACGCCGGTCAGCATCGCGGTGCGCTGCTCGATCTGGCGCTCGATGCGCTCTCGCATCTGGATGAAGGCGAAGCCGGCGCGACGGACTTCCTCGGCGCCGCGCGGGCGGAAATCGCGCGGCATCGGTCGACCCTTGCCGAAACTCTCGGCGGCCTCGGCGAGCGTCAGGATCGGCCTGATCTGATTGCGCAGGAACGGGATGGCGATCATCAACAGCACCAGCGAGGTCCCGACCATCCAGATCAGGAAGATGTGGGTGTTCGAGGCATAAGCCTGGCTGCGCCTCACGAAGACGCGCAGCACCTTGCCTTCAAGCTGGACGCGAACCTCGACGACGTTGGAGTTGCCGACGGTGTCGATCCAGAACGGACGGTTGATCTGCTTCGTGATCTCCGACGACAAGGCCTCGTCGAGGATCGAGAAGAACGGTTTGGGACCGGGCGGCGGCAGCGGGTCCGGCGGCAGCAGATCCACCTTCAACTGCATGCGGTCCTGGGCGATGCGGATGATGTTGGCGTAGTCAGCGTCGTGCGGATAGGTCTCCATCATGTCGATGACGGCCGCTATGTCCGAGATGGTCGCCTGCGACAGGCGCTGCGTGACCGTCTGCCAATGGCGCTCCATGAAGACGAAGGCGACCACCGACTGCAGCAGGATCATCGGCGCAATCACGATGATCAGCGAGCGGGCGTAAAGCCGTTTCGGCATATAGAGCGCGACCAGGCGCCAGAACCGGTTCCAGGCACGCGGCATCGCCCTCAGCGTCCGCAATGCGAGATCGCCGGGACCGCTTCCTTTCGGCTTGTCCAGTTGCGTGGTCGCCATTCGCCCTTCCGCTCGTCGATGGCCGTTCAGCAAAGGGCCTTCGACGGTAACCTATTCGACGCTGAGCCGATACCCAATACCGCGCACCGTCTGCAGCCACACCGGATTGGATGGATCGCGCTCTATCTTGCGGCGCAGCCGGTTGATCTGCACGTCGATGGTGCGCTCGCCGACATCCGATTCATCGCCCACCAGCTCATGGCGCGGTATGGTCTCGCCCGCCCGCGCGGCGAAGATCGCGAGGATCTCCTGCTCGCGGTCGGTCAGCTTAAGCGCCTCGCCGCCGCGCTTCAATTCACGCTTGGCGATCTGGAATGTGTAGGGCCCGAACACCAGTTGCTCCACCTTCGGCGTTGCCGCCGGGCCGCCACGGCGCAGGATGTTGTTGATGCGCAGGATCAGCTCGCGCGGATCGAACGGTTTCGGCAGGTAATCATCGGCGCCGGCTTCCAGTCCGGTGATGCGGCTGTCGGTCTCGGACAGCGCCGTCAGCATCAGGATCGGCACGTTCTTCTCGGCCCGCAGCGCCTTGGTGAGGTCGACGCCGGTCTCGCCCGGCATCATCACATCAAGCACCAGAAGGTCGAAGTCGAGGCCGGCGAGCTTGCGCCTGGCCTCGCCGGAATTGCCGGCCACGGTGACGCGAAAACCGTTCTCGGACAGATACTGCTTGAGCAGGTTGCGGATACGCGTGTCGTCGTCGACGACCAGAAGATGCGGCGCGTCATCGTCGGGCGCTGACGGATGATCGACCTTCTCAATGGTCTCCATGGTTCTTCCCCGATGTTTGCGCAGGCACAATGTCAATCTGCGCTCTTAGTTCCGGATTGACCATCGCTTCCAGGAAACGCTCGATCGTGGCGCGTTCGGTGGTTCCGGAATCCTCCAATGCCGCACGGATGCGGCGCGACTGTGGCCGCGCCAGCGCCAGGGCTAGGGCGCGACCCTTGGCGGTCGGGTAAAGCTCGCGCTGCCGGCGGTCGCGCGGACCCTGCACCTGGACGATGTGGTCGGTGTCGATCAACTGCTTCAAAACCCGCGCCAGGCTCTGCTTGGTGATCTTCAGCACATCGAGCAGCTCGGCGACGGTGAGGCCCGGCCTGCGGTTGACGAAGTGCAGCACGCGATGATGGGCGCGGCCGAAGCCGTAATCGGCGAGGATCTGGTCCGGGTCGGAGGTGAAATCGCGATAGGCGAAGAAAAACAGCTCGATGATGGCGAAGTCGATGCCGTCCTCATCGGCAATGGCCGTCCTGATCGGTTTTCCGGCTGCGGGGCTCGTCATCGTTTCTCCATGCGAGGCGGGAATTACGTCAGTACTATTGACGTAATTTCCGGGCAATGATAATTTTTGACAAGCTTTTCGGCGGATTGCGAACAAAAAGGCAAGAGGAAGCCGTTTTTCCGGAACTTCCTGAGTTTGCCACGGATTGAATATCCGCCTACGCTTTCAAGCATTGGCCAGCGTTTCGGATCCTGTGCGGGGCCGGTTCGAAAGGTCATAAACACAACGATTTGCGGGCGCCTGCCCGCGGGAGGTTTCCATGGCATCCGTTCCCTTCGATCAATTGGAAGGCTTCATCTGGATGAACGGCGAGTTCGTCAAATGGGCCGACGCCAAGATCCATGTGCTGACCCATGGCCTGCACTATGCCAGTGCCGTCTTCGAGGGCGAGCGCGCCTATGGCGGCCAGATCTTCAAGCTGACCGAGCACAATGAGCGCCTGCATGAATCGGCGCGCCTGCTCGGCTTCAAGATTCCCTATCCGGTCGCCGAGATCGACGAGGCCTGCCGCACGCTGCTGAAGAAGCAGGGTTTTCAGGACGCCTATGTGCGTCCGATCGCCTGGCGCGGCAGCGAGCAGATGGGCGTTTCGGCGCAGAACAACCGCATCAACTGCGCCATCGCCATCTGGCAGTGGCCGAGCTATTTCGATCCCGCGCAGAAGCTCAAGGGCATTCGGCTCGACGTCGCCGAGTGGCGCCGGCCCGATCCGCGCACCGCGCCGTCCAAGTCGAAGGCCGCCGGCCTCTACATGATCTGCACGCTGTCCAAGCACGCCGCCGAGGCCAAGGGCTACGCCGACGCCATGATGCTCGATTGGCGCGGCCAGGTGGCGGAAGCGACGGGCGCCAACATCTTCTTCGTCAAGGACGGCAAGATCCATACGCCGACGCCCGACTGCTTCCTGGACGGCATAACCCGCCGCACGGTGATCGGCCTGGCGAAGGACCGCGGTTTCGAGGTGATCGAGCGCGCCATAATGCCGGAGGAGCTCGAAGGTTTCGAGCAGTGCTTCCTCACCGGCACCGCCGCCGAGGTCACGCCGGTTTCCGAGATCGGTCCATACCGATTCGAGGTCGGCGAGATCGCCAAGACATTGATGAATGACTATTCCGCCGCGGTGCAGCCAAAGCACGCAATCGCTGCAGAATAGAGATAGTCACAGCTTTTTTATGCAATAGGGGCGGTTTTCGAGCCGCCCCTTTTATTTAAGCGCGCGCGCATTTGACTTTCGAACAATTCGGCGTCTCATGATGGCGTCGGCCCGAGGAGGCTGGCGGCTATGGAGGGACTAGTTACATGGACAGCAACACGATTATTCAGATCGTTGTACAGGTAATTGCCGGCGTTATCGGTGGCCAGGCGGTTGGCGCGGCGTTCAAGCAGGCGGCGATGGGCCAACTTACCAAAATCCTCAGCGGTGCGATCGGCGGCGTCGGCGGCGCGGCCATTCTCGGCAGCCTGCTCGGCGGCGGCGGCGTTGACGCGGCAGCGGCGGCGGGCGGCATCGGCAGCGCGCTCGACCTGAAGAACCTCCTCGGCGGCGTTGGCGGTGGCGCGATACTGACCGGCATCGTCGGCGCGGTCATGAATGCGATGAAGAAATAGGTCCGGTCTTTCGGACTTTGCCATGGGCGGCCTCGGCCGCCCATTCTTTATTACCAAGCCGGCGGCCTCGGCCGCCCATTCCTTTGGAAACATGGCCAGCGGCCTCGGCCGCGCATTTCCTCCCGAAGTTCGGACAATGGTGGACGAGGTTCGCCGGGCTGTCTACATCAGGGGAACACTTCGAAGGAAGGGAAAGGAATGCCATGGGTCAGCTCAATGCCGGTATCGTGCCGGTCACGCCCTTCCAGCAGAACTGCACCATTCTCTTCGACATGGACGACAGGTCGGGCGTCGTGGTCGATCCCGGCGGCGATGTCGACCAGATACTGTCGGCGCTGAAGGACAATGCCATCACCGCCGGCGCAATTTGGATCACGCACGGTCATATCGACCATGCCGGCGGCGCGATGGACCTGAAGGACGCGCTGGGTATCGACATTATCGGCCCACATGAGGCCGACAAGCCGCTGCTTGCCAATCTCGAGAACCAGGCCAAACGTTTCGGCCTCACCGATCCGGTGCGCAATTGCGTGCCGGACCGTTTTCTCACCGAAGGCGAAACGGTGTCGTTCGGCAACCATGTGTTCGAAGTGCTGCATTGCCCGGGACATGCGCCGGGCCATGTCGTCTACTACAACCGGGCGGCCAAATTCGCGCATGTCGGCGACGTGCTGTTCCGCGGCTCGATCGGGCGCACCGACCTGCCCGGCGGCGACCACGCAGCGCTGATCGCCTCAATCAAGGACAAGCTTCTGCCGCTAGGCGACGACATAGGTTTCATCTGCGGCCATGGCCCGGGTAGCCGCCTTGGCGATGAACGGCGGACCAATCCGTTTCTGACCTAGGCTATGCCGATATTCAGGTGATGCCGGCCTGCGAGCGTCAGTTTCCTGCGCTTCCGGTGCTCACGTATTGTAAGTACGCTCCGCTCCGGTTCTCGGAACCCATCGCTCTCGGCTCGGCCTGACCTGAATCTCGGCATAGCCATCGTTGGCGAGTTATTCAAAAAAGCGCCGCCCAAGGGCGGCGCTTTTTAAGGTAGGGAACCTGGGTTTTCTTAATTGGCGACGCAGAAATGCTGAGCGCCGTCACTGCCGGTGAAAGTGCCGGTCCGCGAATTGAAGCTGCGGTAGCGGTCCGAGCAATACTCGTACCAGCCGCGGGTCCACGGCTCGGCGTAGCGGTCGGCGTAGACGACACGCGGCTGCTGAACATAGTAGCGGCGCACCGGCCGGTAGACATAATAATCGTCACCATAGGCCGGTTCGTAATAGCGCGGCCCGGGGTTGCTGAGCGCGCTGCCGATCAGAGCGCCGGCCGCGAGGCCGACAACGCCGGCGGCGAGGGCGTCACCGCCATGATGACGATGATGGTGCCAGCGCCAGTCGTCCGCATTGGCCGCCGAGAAGGTGGCCAAGGTGGTCGCGGCAATGCCAACACTGAGGATGGCGGTCCTGAGAAAACGGTTCATTTTCGGTCTCCTTAGCGCCGACCCGCGCGTTTTTCGGGGGATACGGACCGGCTTTAGCAAGGTTAATAGAAGACCGTGGCTGAACGGAGGCTGAACAGAAATCGGCGTAAACGATTTTTCGAGGCCTGGGGATTTTTCGAGCCTCGGCGGTTTGCGAGGCTTGGCGATTTTCGAAGCCGGCGACCTTTCCGGACCTAGGCACAATCCGTTCCGGGGCGGGAGCGGTCCCGCCTGAAAAGCTTCCGCCGGATCCGTCGCGAGCCGGCTTAGCCGACCGACAGATTGACGGCCTTCGGACCCTTGCCGCGCTTGTCCGGCTCGGTGTCGAATGTCACTTTCTGCCCATCCTCAAGACCGGGAAGGCCCGACGCCTGCACAGCCGAGATGTGGACGAAGACATCCTTCGCGCCATCATCGGGCGTGATGAAGCCGAAGCCCTTGGCATGGTTGAAGAATTTGACGGTGCCGGTCTGCGGCATGGGAAACTCCTTTGATCCCATCAAGTCAAGTCTCGGGCCGGCAAACTGCCCGAGAGGAAATTTGTCCTTTATTTTAGCGCTATCGGCAAGAGAAAGTTTTCGCCTGCCGATCCAAGCATTTGCGCGCAAAAAAGGCGCAACCTTTTCGGTCGCGCCTTCGCAAATTCAGGCCTGTCCTGAAGCCGGCTCATGATCCTGCCGCACCATTGCATCCGCAACGATAGGCTGTCTCGGCGGATCAGGCGGCGCGCAGGTTGACCGCCTTCGGGCCCTTGCCCATGCGGTCCGGCTCGACGTCGAAGGTGACCTTCTGGCCGTCGACCAGCGTGCGCAGGCCAGAGGCCTCGATCGCGGAAATGTGGACGAACACGTCCTTGGCGCCACCATCCGGCGTGATAAAGCCGAAGCCTTTGGTGGCATTGAAGAACTTTACAGTACCGGTCTGGGCCATTGGGGAAAACTCCTTCACCCGTGTCAGTCTTGGTGGTTTGCCCGCTGCCTCGCGCCTTGGGCAAATCCCGGTGGTTGCTTCGGCGGTCATGCATTCGCGCATGGTCAAACCCCCCGCCGAAAAACGGGGTTGTCAGAGATTCACACTTATCGGGGAAAGGTCGTCCAAAACGTTCCGCTCTCCGGGTCGCAAATGCCCGAACATGATTTTTATTACACGGAAACGTGATGGTTGCAAGACGACGCTCGCGGGCGGCCAGCGGCACGTCCAACGCTGGGCCTCGATAGACCCCGCCCCATCACCGGTCATCGGCCAGAGGCGAGCCAAGCATGGGCCAAGGCAGCGACGACAGGTTCCGCGGCTCCACAAACGACGGTTGCGTTTAGCGCGCAGGATGCGAGGATACCGCGAGCCGGCATCACGCGTCGGGGATGGAGGAGGGGTATATGCGGCTTCTTGCGGTGTTATGGCAGGGCGTTGTCGTTTTCACGCTGTCGGCGCTGCTGGCAGCCTGCACCGTCGTCGTCGACGATGAGCCGCGCCCGCTGCCGTCCCGGCCGCATCCGCAGCTCTGCACCATGCAGTACCAACCGGTCTGCGCCCGGCGCGGCGGCGACCGGCAGACCTTTGCCAATGCCTGCCTGGCTGAAAGGGAAGGCTACCGCATCGTGCGGGACGGTCCTTGCCGCGACGGCGGTGGCGGTGGTGGCGAACAAGCCTTCTGCACGCGCGAATACGCGCCGGTCTGCGCCAGGCGCCATGGGCAGATGCGCACCTTCCCGAACGCCTGCGAGGCGCGCGCGGCGGACTATCGCATCGTCGGCGACGGCCCGTGCTGAGAGGACCGCGGTGTCCATTCGCGCAGATGGACACCGCGAGGCGCGCTGACGCTTTGTCTTGAATCTCTTGCCCGCATGGCTTAGGTCCGGCGGACCAACAAATACGGCAGGTTTCCCATTAACAAAGATCGCAGAAGAGCGGCAAACGCCGGTGGCAGGCCAGGTGGCTCGGTGAACCCGCTCGATCCCTATGTGCAAAAGGCGCTGCAGCTGCACCAGGCCGGCCGGCGCCAGGAGGCCGAGGGCCTCTACCGGCAGGTATTGGGGCAGCAGCCGAACCATGCCGCTGCGCTGCATTTCCTCGGGCTGCTGCTGCACCAGAGCGGCAGGAGCGAGGAAGGGCTCGATCTCATCGAGCAGTCCGTGACGCTGCAGCCCCAGAATGCCGACTTCCTTAACAATATGGGCACGGTCATGCGCGATCTCGGGCGCGTCGCCGCCGCGATCGATTTCTTCCGCGGCGCGGTGGATATCCGGCCGGACCAACTGGCCGCGCGCGACAATCTCGGCTCGTCGCTGAAGCAGCTCGGACAGCTCGACGCGGCTGAGGAGATCTATCGCGGCACCATCGGCCGCAACCCGTTCCATGTCCGCGCGCGCATCGGCCTTGCCGAGACGATGCAGGAGGCCGGGCGGCTGGATGAGGCGATCAAGCTGTTTAGCGAGGCGCTGTCGATCCGGCCGAAGGACGCCGAGTTGCTCTATGGGCTTGGCGTCGCGATGATGGAGAAGGGCAAGCTCGGCGAGGCGGCCGATTTCGCCCGCCAGGCGTTGGCGATCGCCCCGAACATGTCGAAAGCCTGGCTGCTGCTCTCGCAGGTCAAGCGCCAGACCGAGCGCGACAAGGAGCTTTCCGGCATGGAGGCCGAGCACGCCAAGGCGCCGCAAGGCAGCCTCGCGCGTATGCAGCTCTCCTTCGGACTGGGCAAGGTCAATGACGACCTCAAGGATTACGGCCGCGCCTTCGACTATTTCGCCGAGGGCAATGCCATCCGCCGCAAGGCGATCGACTACGATCCCGCGCGCACGCGCGGCGAATTCGAGGCGATGAAGGCGGCCTTCGATACAGCCTTCTTCGAGAAGCGCAGGCCAAGCGGCATTTCCGACGACACGCCGATTTTTGTCGTCGGCATGCCGCGCTCCGGCACCACGCTGGTCGAGCAGATCATCGCTAGCCACCCGACGGTCTTTGGCGCGGGCGAGTTGAACATCCTGAAGACGGCCGTCGGCAAGCAGTTTCCGATGAGCATGCCGGGCGGCTTCCCCGCCGGTATCGCCGATATGCCCGACAAGGCGTTCGCCGAGGCGGGCCAGGCCTATCTCGACATGCTGCATAGCCGCTATCCGGGCTACCGCCATGTCACCGACAAGATGCCGGGCAACTTCCTGCTGGTCGGCTTCCTGCACATGATGCTGCCGAAGGCCAAGATCGTCCATTGCGCGCGCGATGCGGCGGCCACGTGCCTGTCGATCTTCAAGGTGCATTTCCGCGGCGACAGCCACCGCTACGGCTACGACCTCGGCGAACTCGCCGATTTCCATAATCTCTACACCGACATCATGGCGCATTGGCACCAGGTGCTGCCAGGCGTCGTGCATGATGTGCGCTATGAGGATTTCGTCGCCGACCAGGAAGGGCAGTCGCGGGCGCTGATGGCGTATCTCGGCCTGCCCTGGGACGACAAGGTGCTGTCCTTCCACGAGACGGACCGGCCGGTGCGCACCGCTTCCGCCGCGCAGGTGCGCCAGCCGATGTATCAGGGCTCGGTCGATCTGTGGAAGAGGTATGGGGAGCGGCTGAAGCCGCTGCTCGACAAGCTAGCGTAGCGGATTGGCGAAGCCTCTCAGCTTCGTCATCCACGGGCGGAGCAGCCGCGAAGCGGCGTCGCGAAGACCCGAGGATCCATTCCGTGACCTCACGCGAAGAGTAAAGGCAGGACAGAACGGAGATTGTTCCGCACCGCTGCAACACTCATAGGTCACGGAATGGATCCTATGGTCTGCGCTACGTCGCTTCGCTCCTTGCTTCGCCATAGGATGACGAAGCAAGGGCCGAGTTCCTCAAAGCTGGATGAATGGCTGGAAGCCGCCGAAGATCATGCGCTTGCCGTCGAACGGCATGGCGGACCAGTCCATCTTGAGACGCTCATCGGCCATCACCTTGGCCATGACCGCGTCGCGGCTCTGCCTGGACTCGTAGACGACCCAGGAGAAGATGACGACCTCGTCGTCCTTCGCCTGCACGGCGCGCGGGAACGAGGTCAGCTCGCCATAGGGGACATCGTCGCCGACGCATTCGACATAGGCGAGCGCGCCGTGCTCCATCCAGACGGCGCCGGCGTTCTCGGCCATCTTCTTGTACGCATCGAGATTTGCCTTCGGCACGGCGAGCACGAAGCCATCGACATAGGACATGGCGGTTCTCCTCTTTGTGGCGTCTCTTCCCCTGTGGGAGAAGGTGGATCGGCGCGCAGCGCCGAGACGAATGAGGGGTGTTCCAGCTTGGCGGTAACTAGCCCTCACCCCGATTGCCCCGATTTGCGAAGGGCAAATTGGGGCAATCCGACCTCTCCCACAGGGAGAGGTGGGCGGGCTCACTTCACCGGAGCATTCATCGCCCAAGCGACGCCGAAGGGGTCTTTCACCTGGCCCCAGCGGTCGCCCCAGAACATCACCTGCAGCGGCGTGACGACCTCGCAGCCGGCATCCACCGCGCGCTGCCACCAGGCATCGATGTCGTCGCTGCCGAGATGCAGCTGCAGCGTATAGCCTTGCGCCGCCTGGTGCGGATGACCGTGTTCGGGATAGGCATCGCCCAGCATCAGCGTCGAGCCGTTGACGTAGAGATGGATGTGCATGGTGCGGCCCTTGTCGTCAGGCGGATAGGCGAACACTTCCTCCGCGCCGAAAGCCTTCTTGTAGAACTCGGCGGCCTTGATGGCGCCGTCGACCTGCAGGTAGGGGGTCAATCCGCCAAGGACCTTGGCGCGGGGCGGGGTCTGGTCGTTCATTCTCGTGTTCCTCTTCACGGGTTGATCCGGTTTTGCGACCCCAGGACGGATGAAGCGGCGGCGATCCTACATGGCCCGCCAATTATTTTTGGAGTAGCTGGCCCAGACAGCTCCGGCGACAAGCGCCGGCTGCAAACGATCGCGTCGAAGTTACGACTTATATGACCTTCGCCGAGAAGGTGGCGGCGCGGCGGCTTTCGCGCGTTTCGAAAATCTCCGGAAAGCCGATGTCCTTGCGCAGCTCGGCCGGCAGCGACAGCAGGATGCGCTCGCTGCGATGACGGGCGCGCGCCTGGACGTAGCGGTTGGCAAGACGGCCGATGGATGACAGTACCGACATGATGTCTCTCCCTGGTTGATGCCGGCATCATCGTGTCGGCATCCCAAGGACGAGGCGGCAATCGGCGATCCGACAGGTCGCCCTCGATTTTTTTTCAGAGCACCGACGCGGCCAGCGCGGTGTCGTAATATTCCACCATCTCGATGATCTCGCCGTCGCGGACCGTCCAGAAATTGGCGGTACGCATGATGAACTCCTCGCCGGTGGCGCGGCGCGTCATGTGGATCTCGACTTGCGCGGCGACCTTGTCGCCGCCGTCGATGAGCTCGACGGGGACAAAATGCCGGTACTCGAAGTCGTCATCGAGCGCCAGGAGCCTGGCGAGGAATTCCTGCTTGCCGTGCGCGGTGCCGGCATGACGCGATTGCCGGGGATCGGCAATCCAGCGGAACACGACATCTTCAGCGCACCGAGACAAGGCGCCTTCGATGTCGCGGTCCGCGTAGGCCTGATAAAGATTGCTGACGATTTCCACTGCACGCATGGCCCATTCCCTCCATGGCTAAGCAGTTCAGCATGCGCTTTTTTTAGCAGGTGGAAAAGTATCGCCAGGCCGGCAGCAACGCCTGTTGGACCGGCAGTGCCGGCCCAACAGAGGTATCGCCTCAGTTCGGCATCTCGGCGACCGAGCGGAAGAACGCCTCCGGGTCGTCGACCTCGGTCAGCCGCTGCCTGTCGATCAGCCAGAAGCGGTTGCCGACGGCGCGGATGAAGGAGCGATCATGCGAGGCAAGCAGGCAGCTCGCCTGATGCTTCAACAATTCGTCCTCCAATGCTTCCTGGCCGTCGATGTCGAGATGGTTGGTCGGCTCGTCGAGCAGATAGAAATTGGGATGGATGAGCCTGAGCACCAGCATCATCAGCCTCGATCTCTGTCCGCCGGACAGAGCGCCGATCTTCCTCTCCTGCATCTCGATCGCGACGCCGGCGCCGGCGAGCAACGAGCGGGCGCGCTGCTCGCCGACCTCGAAGCGGCGCGAGACCATCGCCAGCGGCGTGTCGCCGCCATCGATGCCCGACAGCGCCTGATCGCTGTAACCGAGCACGGTCGACGGCGTCACCTTGACGTTCGCGACCGATCCCGGGTCGGCGACGGCGTCGCGGATCATCGCGATGAAGCGCGTCTTGCCGACGCCGTTGCGGCCGAGCAGCACGATGCGGTCGTCCTGGCAGATGTGGCGCTTGCCGGTCCTGAACAGCAGCGTGCCGTCAGGGGTTTCGACCGCCGCGTCCTCCAGCGTGATCAGCACCTTGGCGTGGGTGCCGCGGTTCGCCAGCTTGATCGCGCCGGCCGAGCGCTCGCGATGCGCTTGTATGGCGGCATCCTCCAGCTTCTCGGCCCGTTCCTTGAGCTGCCTAGTCTTCACCGTCAAAAGGTCGCTGCCGGAATTGATGCCGATATTGTTCAACTTGGCGGCCTGCTTGCGCAGCTGCTGGGCGATCTTCATGTCGCGCTCGAACTTGCGCGCCGTCGAGGCGTCGAGCTCGTCGAGCGCCTGCCTGGCGCGCGAATAGGGCAGCGCGAACACCGGCGATTCTTCCGGGCGCAGGAACAGGGTACGGTTGGTGGCCGCGTCGAGCAAGGCGCGGTCGTGGCTGGCGATGATGACCGGCACATCGCGCGGCAGCGCCTTGAGCCATGCCTCCAGCTGGCTGATCCTGGCGAGATCGAGATGATTGGTCGGCTCGTCCAGCAGAAGCACGTCGGGATCGGTGACCCAGACGCGGGCGATCAGCGCCAGACGCTGCCAGCCGCCGCTCAGCGCGCGCATCGGCCGGCCGCGCATGTCTTCCGGCACCTCGAGCGAATCCAGCACGACGTCGACGCGCCAGAACTCGCTGTCGCGCTGTTCGGGCGGCAAGGCATCGGCGACGACGTCATGGAAGCTGCGGCCGAGGAATGCGTCAGGGATGGATTGCCCGACATGGCCGACGCGCAGGCCGCGCGACCGGGTAATGTCGCCGGTCGTGGCTTCGACTTCGCCGGCCAGGCATTTGAGAAGTGTGGATTTGCCACGGCCATTGGCCGCGACGATGCCGAGCCGGTCGCCGGCGCCGATGATGAGGTCGAGGTTGGAGAAGAGCGGCGCACTCATGGTGACGCCGAGGGATTTGAGGCTGATCAGGGCCATGTCGATTTCTCTGGTCTGTCCGGAAAATCCGGCTCAATGCACTTTGACGGTGCGCCCCTAGGCCATCAGGCCAAGTTCAGCGGCACTACGAAGGGCAGACCAAAAATCGAAGCGGGAAAACCCGGACCGTCCTGGTCAGCCCTGCAAGCAAGCTCGCAGGGCAAAGACAGGGCCGCGCTGACGGTGGTGGCAGTAGTTCACGCAGCCCTCCTTTCCAGATGTTCGAGTTGGGAATTGGGTACACCGGGGGAGGGGCGGAGGCAAGTGGTCCGCACTTCCCTTCTCCCCTTGTGGGAGAAGGTGGATCGGCGCGAAGCGCCGAGACGGATGAGGGGTGTTCCAGCGGAGTGAGACGGCCGCGACCTCTTCGCTGGACAAACGGTGTCGCCAAGCTGGAGCACCCCTCATCCGTCGCCTTCGGCGACACTTTCTCCCACAAGGGGAGAAGGAAAAGGCGCTACTGCCCCGGCCGTCCGGTCTTGCCCGGCCGGCGGTTTTGACGCCGCTCGTCGCCAGGGTCCTCGTAGGAGCCGATGCCGGCTCGCTGACGGACGATCGGCTTATCGTCGCGTTCCTTCGCGCCCGTCCTGCCGGACATCTCCCCCGCCTGAGGAGGCGTTGGCTGCGGCTTCGCCGGCTTCTTGCCCTCGACCGGTTTCTCTGTGCGGCGCACCGTCATCTCGTCGAGCGAGTTCTTCCTGAACAGGGGCTTGATCGGCTCGCCGGGGATGCCGAAATCGGAACCGTGCGCTTCCTGCGCGCTCTGCTTCTTGAACAGCGAACGCGACACCGCGCCGGCCGGGGTCGTCATATCGGTGCCCGGCCCCATGTCGTCGATCGACGGTTTGGCGAAGAGCGGCTTCTTCACCGGCACGGCGCCGTCAGCGCCCATCTCGTCCAGATGCGGCTTGCGGAAGAGGTTGGGCCGGGCAGCCTTTGCCGCCTCCTCGGCGGCGCGTGCCTCATCGAGCTTGCGGAAACGCTCCTGTTCCTCGACCGTACGATGCTTGGCCACGCCCTTGTTGTGCTTGCCCTTCTCGCGGCCTGATGCGGGACTTTGGCTTTCCACCTCGCGCGCCAGCGGGTCGTCGGAGATGGCAAGTTCCATCTCGCGCAGCCGCTTGATCTCGTCGCGGACGCGCGCCGCCTTCTCGAAGTCGAGGTTGGCGGCGGCGTCGCGCATCTGCTTGTCCAGCGCCTCGAGATGCGTCTTCAGGTTGTTGCCGATCATCGCGCCGGCATCGTCGGTGAACTGCGAGATGTCGGCGCGGACATGGTCCTTCTCGTAGACCGAATCGAGGATGTCGGCGATGCGCGACTTGACCGATTCCGGCGTGATGCCGTTGGCGGCGTTCCACTCCATCTGCTTCTCGCGGCGGCGGTTGGTCTCCGCCATCGCCCGTTCCATCGAGCCGGTGATCTGGTCGGCGTAGAGGATGACCTTGCCGTCGACGTTGCGGGCGGCGCGGCCGATGGTCTGGATCAGCGAGGTTTCCGAACGCAGGAAACCTTCCTTGTCGGCATCGAGAATGGCGACGAAGCCGCATTCGGGAATGTCGAGGCCCTCGCGCAATAGGTTGATGCCGACCAGCACGTCGAAGGCGCCGAGGCGCAAATCGCGCAGGATCTCGATGCGCTCCAACGTGTCGATGTCGGAATGCATGTAGCGGACGCGGATGCCGTTCTCATGCAAATATTCGGTGAGGTCCTCGGCCATGCGCTTGGTCAGCACCGTGACCAGCGTGCGATAGCCGGCCCGGGTCGTGTCGCGGATCTCGCCGACAACATCGTCGACCTGGCTCTTGGCCGGGCGCACCTCGACCGGCGGATCGATCAGGCCGGTCGGGCGGATGACCTGCTCGGCGAAGACGCCGCCGGACTGCTCGAGTTCCCAGGCGCCGGGTGTCGCCGAAACCGCCACCGACAGCGGGCGCATGGCGTCCCATTCCTCGAAGCGCAGCGGCCGGTTGTCCATGCAGGACGGCAGGCGGAAACCATACTCGGCCAGCGTCGCCTTGCGGCGGAAGTCGCCGCGATACATGCCGCCGATCTGCGGCACGGTGACGTGGCTTTCGTCGATGAAGATCAGCGCATTGTCGGGCACATATTCAAACAAGGTCGGCGGCGGATCGCCGGGCTGGCGTCCGGTCAGGTAACGCGAATAGTTCTCGATGCCGGCGCAGGAGCCGGTCGCCTCCAGCATCTCCAGATCGAAGCGCGTGCGCTGCTCCAGCCGCTGCGCCTCCAGCAAACGGCCAGCCTTTTCAAGCTCTTGCAGGCGATGCTTGAGCTCCTCCTTGATCGACTTGATGGCTTGGTTCAAGGTCGGGCGCGGCGTCACGTAGTGCGAGTTGGCGTAGATTTTGACGCTCTTCAATTCGCCGGTCTTCTGGCCGGTGAGCGGATCGAACTCGGTGATCTGTTCGATCTCGTCGCCGAACATCGAGATGCGCCAGGCGCGGTCTTCCAGGTGGGCGGGGAAGATCTCGATGGTGTCGCCGCGCACGCGAAACGAGCCGCGCACGAAGTTGATGTCCTGGCGCTTGTATTGCTGGGCGACGAGGTCGGCGAGAAGCGAGCGCTGGTCGAGCCGGTCGCCGACCTGCATCTGGAACGTCATCGCCGTGTAGGTCTCGACCGAGCCGATACCATAGATGCAGGACACGGAGGCGACGATGATGACGTCGTCGCGCTCGAGCAGCGAGCGCGTCGCCGAGTGGCGCATGCGGTCGATCTGCTCGTTGATCGAGGATTCCTTCTCGATATAGGTGTCCGTGCGCGGGACGTAGGCTTCCGGCTGGTAATAGTCGTAGTAGGAGACGAAATACTCGACCGCGTTCTCGGGGAAGAATTTCTTGAACTCGGCATAGAGCTGCGCGGCAAGCGTCTTGTTCGGCGCCAGGATCAAAGCAGGGCGCTGCGTCTCCTCGATCACCTTGGCCATGGTGAAGGTCTTGCCCGAGCCGGTGACGCCGAGCAGCACCTGGGTGCGGTCGTTCCGCTCGACGCCTTCGACGAGGTCCTTGATGGCTGTCGGCTGATCTCCGGCGGGCTCGAAATCCGAGACCATCTTGATGGCGATGCCGCCCTCAGACTTTTCCGGGCGGGCCGGACGGTGCGGCGTCCACAGCTGGCCGTCCTTGTGCAGCGGATTGCCGGATTCGATCAGCGCCGACAGCGCCGCGACCGTCGCGGTGACGCCGCCGGACGAAACCGACTCGGCATCCTCCAGGCTGATGTCGAGGCCGGCCACAGGGTTGAGGCCAGCGGCCGCGCGCTCCTTCGCCGAGGCAGCGCCGCCCATCGAGGTGCCGCGCGCGGTGCGGCCGGGCGCCGACGAGCGCTCGGGTATCTTCTTCGGCGCTTTTGCCTTCGGCTGCTTTTCAGCTTCACGCTCGATCTGCCCGGCCCAATCGGAGATCGAGCCGGTCAGCGGCGCGCCGGCAAAGCCGGCCTGCGGCGCTTCCGCGAAACCGCCGGGCTCCAGCGGCTCGGCGGCATCGAGGAATTCGGTCAGCGGGCTGCGCCGCTTCGGCGCGCCGTCTTGCGAAGGCGTCTTCTTGTCAGGATGTCTGGCCATGGCCCGAATATGGGTGGACTCGGCCGAAATGGAAAGAGCCGAGTGAAAGGGCTCCGGCCGCGCTTGGACGCTGCTGACAGAAGGCTGTCAGGAGAGGGGTCATGACCCGATGGACTGGGGAGCGTCTGCGATTGCGGCAAGCGCCGCGGCGACAACGGCGGCGCGGCGGGCCTTCGGTCCATCCACCGGCCAGACCAGACGGCGCTTGATGGTCAGCGCGGGAATAACGCGGGCGATCTCGACGAGTTGGCCGGAGCGGAAATGCTCCCTCAGTACCAGTTCGCTGGCAAGCAGCGCGCCCATGCCGGAAATCGCGGCATGCGCGGCCAGCACGGTCAAGGGGAATCGCGGTCCGTGGTCGATGTTCTTGCGTTGGCGGCCGGCGGCGGCGAACCAGTTTGCCCATGTGGGGTAGACGTCGTCGCCCATGGTCTGGTCGATGTGGAGGAGGGGCAGGCGGTCGAGCACTTCGGCGCTGTCTTGATCTGCGCGGTTGCGGATCAGCGCCGGGGCACAGGCCGGAACCACCCTTTCGGTGAAGAGATCGGCCGATGCGAGATCTCTTGCCGTGCTGTTGCGGTAGCTGATGGCGAGGTCGATGCCTTCCTCCAGCATCGAATCCAACGCGATCGACACCACGATGCGCACGTCCAGCCTGCCGAGAGCCGCGCGGACATTGCCAAGGCGCGGCGCCAGCCAAAGCGAGGCGAAGGACGGATCGGCGGCGATGGTGAACGTATCGGCACGGCGCTCGAACCGCAGCCGCCGCAATCCGGAGGCCAGCGCGTCGAAGCCGCGGTCGATGTCTGGCAGCGCCGCCTCGGCGATGCGTGTGAGCGCGATGCCGTTGCCCTCGCGCCTGACCAGCTTGACGCTAAGCCGGTCCTCCAGCTGCCGCAGCTGATGGCCGACGGCGCCCGGCGTGACGCCGAGCTCGTCGGCGGCGCGCGTCAGACTGCCGGTGCGCGCGGCGGCGGCCAGCGCACGCAGGGCCGACAGCGGGAGGTCGCGAAGAAGCGTCATGGATTGAGCTTATCTCAAAACTGGCGAAAACAAACTCGTTTGCAGAAAAAGGTGACTGCGGCCTACCGTTGTTGAAGACAACTCAATCCAGGAAAGCGGTCGTCATGCTCGACATGCAAATGCAGTCCGTCCCCGCCGGCCAGGCACTCGCAACGCGCTCCTTGCGATCGATGCGCAACGAAGGACCGCACATCGCCATGGAATTCGACGACGGCAGCGTCGGTCGGCTGTCGATGCGCTGGCTGCGGCTTGCCTGCGAATGCGGGATATGCGGCGACACCGCTTCCGGAAAGCGCTGGCTGACGCCTGCCGATGTTCCGGCCGATATTCGCGCGGCCTCGATCGAGATCTCGACGGATGGGACGACGGACGTGGTCTGGCGGGACGGCCATGTCTCGCGCTTCGCGGCGGGCTTTCTGGCGGCCCATGCCGGACGCGGCGGCGATTTCGGCGCGCCACGCTTTCAGCCGGAACTGTGGAATAGCGATCTCGGCGCGCGGCTTGGGCGTTTCGCCTTCGACGCCGTGGTGGAGGATGACGCGGCGCTTTTCCAGTCGCTGCGCGCCTTGCGCGACCATGGTATCGCCATGCTGACCGGCGTCCCGGCCGAGCCTGAGGCGACGCTGCGCGTCGCCGGCCGCTACGGGCCCGTGCGCGAGACTAGTTACGGCAAGGTTTTCGATCTCATCTCACGGCCCGACGCCCGGGTGGCCGGGGAAACGGCGCGCGCGCAAATTCCGCACACCGACGAGCCGTTCCGCTATTCGCCGCCGGGCTTCATCTTCTTCCATGCGATCAGGACCGGCGCCGGCAGCGGCGGCACCTCGTTGATGGTCGACGGTTTTCAAATTGCCGGACGGATGCGTACAAACAGTCCGGAGCTGTTCGACCTGCTCGCTCGACATGGCGTGACATTCCATCGCGAGCATGCCGGCGACGTGTTCTTCAGCGCCGAGGCGCATGTCATCAGCCTCGACGCGAGCGGCGCCGTCACGGGCATACGCTTCAACGACCGCTGCCTGGCGCCGCAGACGGGCGCGGTCGATGAGATCGACGGTCTGATCGAGGCGCTTGCCGAGCTGACGCGGCTGATCTGCGATCCGGCGAACCAGTTCCGGCATCAGCTGCAGCCCGGCGAGGTGCTGGTCTTCGACAATCAGCGGGTCTTGCACGGACGCACCGAATTCGATCCGACACTGGCCGTCCGCCACCTCAGAAGCTGCAATCTCGACCGCGACGGCGTCCACAGCGCCTTCCGCACCCTGGCGCGGCGCTTCGCGCCGGAAGAAGCCGAAGCTGTGCTTTATCAGGGCGCAATTTTCTGACGATAGCCAGGGGGACGGCGTCGACCTCGAAGGTTCGGTTCCTCTCCCCCGCCAGAGGCGGGGGAGAGGTGTCCGCGAAGCGGACGGAGAGGGGGTTTCGTAAGGCGGAAGCCCTTCTCTTCAAAGCGCTTTCGCCGCGCGGGACCGGCGCCCCCCTCTCCGTCTCGGCTTCGCCGAGCCACCTCTCCCCCATTTCATGGGGGCGAGGAACCTAAGACCGCGGTCCTCAATTGAACCACAGCGCAAACGTCAAAAAGCCGGCGCCGCCGAACTCGCGCTGGATCTGGTCGAAATCGTCGCTGGTGAGGATCTTGCCGCTTTCGAGATAGGGCGCGATGCCGGGACCGGTGATCGAAAGGACCAGGTCAAAAGGTTTTGGCTCGTCGAAGAAGCGCTTCATGTTGATGCCCTTGCCGGTGATGCGGAAGTGCGGAAGCAGCGCGCGGCCTTCAAGAAGATCCTCGGCCACGGTCAACGTGGCGAGCCAGGCCTGCACCTGTTCCTCGCCGACCTCGAGGCCGGTCAGCGGATTGACGCCTTTCTGTTGGGGTCCCGGCAGCCATTCGCGATCGTTGTCGGTCTCGGCCAGGATCGATTTCCAGTCCTCGCGCGACAGTCGGATCATCTCCAGCAGGTGGCGTCGCGCGGCCTGCCGGCGTTCCGGCTCGACCACCGGCCAGTTGACGAGATGCACCAGCGAGATGAAGTCGGCGAAGCGCCATTCCGAGGCGAACATGTTGCCGCTCATGCCGCCGTCCAGCGGCACAAGCGTATCCTGCAATGGCAGTTTCGCGCGCGGGAACAGCATGTGGAACGAGCCGTCAAAGGCATTGCGGAAATCATGCGCCAGCCAGAAATCGGCCTGCGCCATGAGGAACTCGGCATAGCCTTGCAGCCAAAAACCGTCGGCGCGGTCGAAGCGGAAGGTGAGCGAAGGCGCGGCATCGCTCGGTTCGACGCTGCCGCGTGAGAGCGACGCCATGATGGCGGTGATGCTTTCGTCGGGCGCGAGCTTGCCATCTTCGTTGAGGTCGATGCCGACATGGGTGAGGTCGACAATCATGCCGATATCGGCATCCTTTGGCACGGAGCCAAGCGTGACGGCGGATTTCTCCAGCCGGTTACGGAAGGCGACCAGGATGGCGCGGAATTCTTCGTAGGTCAGCGGCTGCGGGTGGGGATTGTCGGGCACCGGCAACCGCATCAGCGGCAGCATGAAGGATCTCGGGCTCTCGAAACCGTGGCGATGCAGGCCGCCGGCGAGGAGCTCGAGCGCAGTGAAGAATTCGCCGGCGCCGGCCGCATAGGCTGAGGCTGGGTCCTTGGCCGCTGCCGCCTCCAACGTCGACAGCGCCGTGTTCCGGTCGGCCACGCTCTTCGCCTCGAACATGGACTTGGCTTCGTCCGGCATCTCGGCCCAGGCGACGGACGCCGGCAGGAATGCAAGCAAGGCTGCTGCAAGGATCGTTCTACGCATCGTCTTCGCCCTCCACTGCTCCACGTCGCGAGCATACACGGATTTCGGTCAGTCCGAGATGCCCGCCGCGGCATCGCCAGCAACCCGCTTCAACCTGCCCATCAGACAGTCTACACAAAGCGAAACTGGATGGGCCCGTGTCGAACTATCCGCTTGCCTATAAACTGTCATGGCTGCCGCGCCTGCTGAGACCGTCGCTTGCCGGCGACAGAAGCGGCTTCGCGGCGCCCGCGGCGACGTTGCTCGATCCGCAGCCCACACGGAAGGTGCGGCTGGCCTTCGTCGGCGACATTTCGGCAGTCGCCAATCGCGATGCGCCGGATTGCGATCCGGCGATCACGACGCTGCTTTCATCCGCCGACCTCGTGATCGGCAATTGCGAAAGTCCGATCGTCGAACGAGCACGCGCGGTCATGGGCACGCGGCTCGGCACGCATCATGCGATGAGCGAGCATTTCCTGGCCGATGCGCTCGCAGCCGCCGGCATCGCGCGCGACAGGCTCGTTCTGTCCCTGGCCAACAACCACGTGCTCGATCAGGGCATCGCCGGTTTCGACGAAACGCTCGCTGCGCTGAACCGGCTCGGGGTCCGGACCATCGGCACAGTTGCCGGCGGGCCTGTCCAGAGTCATGCGGCCGGATCGCTGACGATCGGCTTTGCGGCTTTCACGCTGTGGCGCAACACGGACGCCGCGCCGTTCGAAGAGCGCATCTCAATGCGCGCGGCGGAATGGCCGCGCGACGCCGTATCCGGCATCGATCTCATCTGCGCCGTGCCGCACTGGGACTGGGAGTTCCGGCATTTTCCACGACTCGCGACGCGGGCGCTGGCGAGACGGCTGGCGGATCACGGCGTCCGGTTGATCGCCGGGCATCACGCGCATGTCTTGCAGCCCATCGAGCGTGTCGGCGACAGCGTGATCGCCTACGGCCTTGGCGATTTCCTCGGCACTGCGCTCGCCAGACTGCCATGGCCGGCACGCATCGGCTCGATATTCGTTGTCGATGTCAGCGCCGATCCGGCCACGCGGGGTAGGATCGCTGCCTACCGGATGCATTTCTTCGTGCGGCTGCGTGCAGGCAACCATGAGCGGCTGCTGCCGATCGAAGTTCTGGATGGAGTGCTCAAGCAGCGGGTCGCGGCCCGACTGGTGGCGATTTTTCCCATGGCGGGAAGTGGGCGATAGACCTCAGCAATCGAAGCCGTATTGGGCGCGCATGTACTCGGCCTCTTTCTTCGACATCTTCTTGAGCATCACGCAGACGGTGAAGCTGCCGACCTGGCGGCCGTTCCTGGTGTAGCCCCAGTCGGAGATGTCGTCCCTGGTGAATTCTATGTTCTGGCCAAGGACGACGTTGCGGACGATTTCCGGCTCGTTCGCCAATATGCCGACGAAGCCGTTGGTGGTCCGCTTGAAGGGAATGACCCAGAAATGCTCTGTCGCATTGCCGTCGACGATCATCACCTTCAGCTTGAACCTGTCGGTTCCCGGCGGCGGAGCGTCGGACAGGTTCAGGAATTCATCCAGGCTGGATCGCGCCTTCTCGACCGCCGCCGCCATCTCGGCGTCGTCGGATGCGATCACCATAGCCTTGTCGTCGCCTTCCGCCCTGGCATGCAAGGGGGCGAGCGCCAGCAGCAGGCATAACGCGATACGAACGGCAATTGTCATGACACCCCCCGGTGAAGGCCAACATCCTGGTGCGTTATCTTCGGGCAATGTGGCGGCTTAATCAATCCGATCGGCGGTTGCGAAGCGGCCCTACGCCTTTGTCATCGGGCAATGATAAGGGAATGGCTTCAGTTCTGCTCGGGCCGACCTGAACCTTGGGCAGGCTTACAGCCCGGTCAATCCGGCCAGCCAGCTTGCCGAGCGCTTCGCCGCGTCCACCGTTGCGCCGGCAGCGCGGCTGAGGTCGGTCTTGACCACAGCATAGCCGGCCTTGGTGCGGTAAAGCACGGCGCGGCCGCCATCGACCGACCCGTCGAAGGCCACGGGCTTTGCCGATTCCGTTTCGCTGGCGGTCACCGTTGCGCCAACCGGAGCGCTCGGGCGATGGTCGAGCTCGGGCGGCAGCGGGGCGATGGTTTCGACGACGCGGTTCTTGGGCTTCAAATCCGGCCTGGAGGCTTTCGCGGCGAGCTCGGACGAAGCGGCTGAGCCCTTGACGCGGCAGATGCCCGAAACCAGCGGATAGTCGAAATTGCGCTGGTGCAGCATCTGGCTCTTCATCGCCGCTTCGCAGTCGGCGAGCGTCGCCCATTTGGCCGGCGTCTCGCCGATATATTCGCAGAGCTTGGCGTCGCAGTCGCAGCCGACAATGGTCATGGCGACAAGGGCGGTCTTGATCACGGTCTTGTCCCTTTAAATGTTCCCAAACCGATCAATCGCCGGGGAACAAGGCGGGATTTGGCCGCGATTGTGGATTGTGCGTGTCGATGCGTTACGGAAGGTTGCTTGGCCGGCGACTGTGGCCGGGAAGCATCAGCAGCGGACGGCCCGAGAGGCGCGGTAGCCTGTGAGGCGGGCCAAAAAGACAGTCGGCGCTGGGATTTCTCCCAGCGCCTCCCTGTCAGATCAGGAACCGGTTACGGCAGCAACTTCCGTGAAGTCGTCGCGCCAGCCCGGCCTTGATTTTGACGGTCCTGCCAGTCGCCACCCGAGGGCAGCGCCCGTTCCAGACCACGCCGATCTCCACCCTTGCGGGCTTCGCCCAGCGTGCCATCGAAGGTTTTTACCGGCCTTCATGGCAGCATCGGTCCGCCGTCGGCGTTGGCACGCTTTCCGCGGCACCCGTAGGTCTCGGCATCCGTCCCTCCAACAGGCGAGCCTGCTCTCGTTCTGGGCCGTACGGGCCTCAGGAAATCCGCCTTGCGCTTTGCCTTTCGGCTGGGCGTTCGGTAGCCGCCTGAGATGGGTTGAATGTACGCCGGGTAAGGGGTCTGGGGAATGCCGGCGCGCCTGTGGATAGCGGGATTATCGGGGACCAATGGCAAAAGCCGCGGAATCCGCCGGCCGAACCGCTTAGACAGCCTGCCCCGCTTTTCTGTGACCGCTGGACGTTGGAGCCTTGCTCCGTCGCCCGGTCCGCGTTTCAATGTCGGCAAAAGAGTTTGGGCCGGCAAAAGACTTTGGATGCCCGCACAGGGCCGCCGCACATTTTGCGCCACTTGCCTCGAGGGAGGTCGACTTGAAAGTCGGAGTGGTTCTCAATCCGATAGCCGGAGGCGGCAGGCTCAAGCGGTATTGGGCGGAGGCGGCGGCATCGCTCAACAGGAATTTCGGCGATTTCCACTTGCGGGAAACTCAGGCCAGCGGCGACGCCGAGCGGCTGGCGATCGATCTCGCCGCCGGCGGGTGCGACCTGGTGATCGCGGCAGGCGGCGACGGCACCGCCAGCGAGGTGGCCGACGGCCTGTTGCAGGCACGGAACGAAACCGGCAAGGAAACCGCGCTTGGGCTTCTGCCTTGTGGTGCCGGCATCGACTTCGCGCGCGGGCTCGACTTGCCGCGCGGCATCGATGCCGCGCTGAAGCGGATCGCCGATTCCAAGGCGCGAAAAATCGACGCCGGCCGCATCTGCTACATCGACGACCACGGCGCGCTGGCCAGCCGCCACTTCATCAACATCGCCAGCCTCGGCCTGTCCGGCGCGACGGATCGCGCCGTCAATGCCGACAAGCGCAAGGGCAGGGTCTCGGCCAAGGCGCTGTTCTTCTGGCGCACCGTGCTGGAGTTCATCCGCTACCGTTTTCAGGATGTCAGGATCACCATCGACGACGGCGAGCCGGTCGAGGCGCGCATGGCGCTGGTGGCGGTGGCCAACGGCAAATTCTTCGGTGGCGGCATGATGATCGCGCCGGACGCCGAGCTCGCCGACGGCCAGTTCGATATCATCATCCTGCGGGCCGCCGGCAAGCTTGGGCTGATCCGCGACCTCCGCCTGCTCTACGGCGGGCGCCACCGCAACCATCCGGCAATCACCATCCTGCGTGGCCGCAAGGTGCTGGTCGAGCCGCTCGGCGATGCCGAGAAGAACGGCGCGCTGGTCGACATAGACGGCGAGTCGCCAGGCCGAATTCCGGCGACATTCGAGATCCTGCCCGGCGCGCTGACGCTGAGAGGTTGAAGCAACGGGTTAAGAGGCCGATTCAGCCGGTGTGGTCAGGCGATTGGAACAGCTGGCTAATTTCTGCCGGGTTACAGTTCGAGCTTCGCCGGAAAGCCCGGTGCGCGAAGCTCCACGCCGACTGCATCCTCAAGCAGCTTGACGATCTGGGTCGACCAGGCACCACCACCATAGGCGCGCTTGCCCTCCTCGAAGATAGCGTTGACGCGGGTGGCAAGGTCGAGCGGCGCGCCGAAATCCCTGCCCATGGCAAGCGCGAAGCCCAGGTCCTTCAGCGCCAGGTCCATGGTGAAGCCGATGTCGTAGGAGCCGTTGAGCACCAGCTGGCTTTCGGTTTCGTGGACGAAGCTGTTACCGGACGAGGCGACGATGGCGTGGTAGGCTTGCGCAAGGTCGAGGCCGCCCTGCTTCGCCAGCATCAACGCTTCGCCGGCGGCGACGAGATGGATGAAGGCGAGCATATTGGTGATGACCTTGATCACCGCCGCCGAGCCCACCGGGCCCATCAGGAAGGACTTCGCGCACATCGCCTCGATGGCCGGGCGATGGCGTTCGTAGAGCGCCGCATCGCCGCCGACGAGCGCCGTGATCCTGCCCGCCGCCGCCAGATGCACGCCGCCGGTCACCGGGCATTCGAGCGTCTCGATGCCTTGTGCCGATGCCAGCGCGGCGAGCCGTAAAATCTCGTCACGGCCATTGGTCGACATCTCGATCCAGGTGCCGCCCGCGGGCAGGCCGTGGAGCAATCCGTCGGGGCCGGCGAGCACTGTTTCGCTGACCTTCGGCGAGGGCAGGCAGGTGATCGCGTTGCCGGCGCGGGCAGCGGCTTCCGCCGGACTCGCCGCCGCCGTGGCGCCGAGCGCGACAAGGCGCTCGACCGCCCCCGGGTCGCGGTCGAAGACGGTGACGGCAAAGCCGTTGCGCAGCAGGCTGGCGGCAAGGTTGCCGCCGAGATGGCCAAGGCCGACGAAGGCGTAAGCGAGGCTCACGGCATCAGCGGCGTCTGCATCATCTGCAGATGCAGCTCCTTGCCGCTATAGGGATGGGCGTCGCAGACAGCCTCGTCGAGCTCGACGCCGAGGCCGGGCTCCTTCGAGGGGATGACGTTGCCGTCCTGCCATTCGATCTTCTTCTTGAGCAGTTTTTCGTGGAAACCGTCCCACTGCTTGAGCGATTCCAGGATCAGGAAATTGGGCAGCGTCACGGCAAGCTGGATGTTGGCGGCGCCGACGATCGGGCCGCAGTAGCAGTGCGGCGCGACCTGGATGTGGTAGGCCTCGGCCATGGCGGCGATCTTCTTGGTCTCCAGGATGCCGCCGGAGCGGCCGAGATCCGGCTGCAGGATGGTCGCGGCGCGGTTCTCGATGACGCGCGCGAACTCGAACTTCGTCGTCAGCCGCTCGCCGGTGGCGATCGGAATGGATGTGCCGCGGGCGACCTGCGCCATCACCTCGGGCATATCAGGCGGTACCGGCTCCTCGAACCAGAGCGGATCGTAGGGCTCGATGGCGCGGGCGAGGCGCAGCGCGCCCGAGGCGGTGAACTGGCCATGCGTGCCAAACAGGATATCCGCCCTGTTACCGACTGCTTCGCGGATCGCCTTGACCATGCGCGCCGACAGGTCGATGTCGATCAAGCGCGGCTGATGGCCGTCATAGGCGGTGTAGGGGCCGGCCGGATCGAGCTTCACGGCATTAAAACCCTGCTCGACATATTCGAGCGCGCAGGCCGCAGCCAGGTCTGGATCGTTGTAGACATTTTTGCCGCGCGCATCTTCCGAATGGACGCTGCCGGTGTGCGGATAAAGGTAGGTGTAGGAGCGCAGGGTCTCGTGCACTTGGCCGCCGAGCAGCTTGTAGACCGGCTTGCCGGCCTCCTTGCCGACGATGTCCCAGCAGGCCATTTCGAGCGCCGAGAAGCAGCCCATGCCGGAAACGTCGGGGCGCTGGGTGAAGCCGGAGGAATAGGCACGGCGGAAGAGATTCTCGATGTCGTGCGGATCGCGGCCGACGAGATAGCGCTCGGCCATGTCCTCGATCATCGTCGCGGTGACATGCGCGGAGAAGGTGGCGTTGTAAGCCTCGCCATAACCGACCACGCCGCCATCGGTGGTGAGCTTGACGAAGATGAAATACTTGCCGCCGATGCCGGGCGGCGGGTTGCCGACAACCCAGGTCTTCACGTCGGTGATTTTCATTTGTGATCCTCCAGAACCAGGTCGGCGCCTTTCCATCCGGTCAGGATCGCGGCGGCGTTGGTGTTGCCCGTGATGTTGTCGGGGAAAATCGAAGCGTCGATGACGCGCAGACCGTCCAGCCCATGCACCCGAAGCCGCGGGTCGACGACGGCGCGCGCCGCATCAGGCCCCATGCGGCAGGTCGAGACAGGGTGATAGACGGTGCCGGAGCGTTTCCTGAAATCCTGGATCAGGTCGGCGTCCGACTGGATCGACGGGCCGGGCAGAACCTCTTCCTCGATGATCTCGGCCATGGCCGGCATCGAGGCGATCTTGCGCACGAACTTCACCGCCGCCAGCATCTCGTCGACATCGGCGTTGGTCGAATAGGCGTTGGGCGTGATCCTTGGATACTCGCGCGGGTCCTTCGAGCGAATCATGATCTCGCCGCGGCTCGAGGGCCGGCAATTGGACAGGCCGATCGAGAAGCCCGGCCAGGGGTCGGGCGTCAGGATCGGACGCTCGCCGCTCTTCGGGATGACGGTCGAGAAAGCCTGGAAATAGAGCTGCATGTTCGGCCGCGTCATCGAGGGGTCGGTGCGGAAGAAGCCGCCGGCATTGTTCATCGACAGCGACAGCGGACCGGAGCGCAAGAGGATGTATTGCATGCCGACGAGCAGCTTGCCCCACCATGGCCTGAGGACCTGGTTGAGCGTCGGCAGCTTGCCCTTGAAGGTGTAGTTGATGCCGACATGGTCCTGCAGATTGGCGCCGATGTTGTCGTTGGCATGGACGACCGGGATGCCGAGGTCGGCCAGCAATGCCGCAGGGCCGATACCGGACAGCTGCAGCAACTGCGGCGAGTTGATCGAGCCGCCCGACAGGATCACCTCGCGGCCCGCGCGAGCCGTCTTCTTCTGCCCGTTCTGCTCGTATTCGATGCCGACGGCGCGCTTGCCCTCGAACAGGATTTTCGTCGCCAGGGCGTTGGTTTCCACACGGACATTGCCGCGTTTCATCGCCGGCCGCAGGAAGGCGCGGGCGGCAGACATGCGGCGTCCGTTCTTCGTCGTGATCTGATAGACGCCGACGCCTTCCTGGGAGGCGCCGTTGAAGTCCGGATTGAGCGGCAGCCCGGCCTGCTGAGCGGCGGCAAGATAGCGCTTGGTCAGCGGATGCACCGCGTTCGTGCAGTCCGTGATGTGCAAGGGGCCGCCGACGCCGCGCCACGGGTCGGCGCCCGCCGCATTGTCTTCCATCGCCTTGAAGGAGGGCAGGAGGTCGTCATACGCCCAGCCGGGATTGCCTGCGGCGGCCCAGGCATCGAAATCCTCGCACGCGCCCCGGATGAAGACCATGGCATTGATCGAGCTCGAGCCGCCGAGCAGCTTGCCGCGCGGCCAGTGGTCGCTGTTGCCGGCCAGGCCGGGGTCGGACTCCGCCTTGTAGTTCCAGTTGACGGCCGGGTCGAAGAAGGTCTTGCCGTAGCCGAGCGGCATCTGAACATAGAAGCGCCGGTCGGTTCCGCCGGCCTCCAGCACCAGCACCGAGAAGCGGCCCGAGGCCGACAGCCTGTCGGCAACGACCGAACCGGCCGAGCCGGAGCCGATGATGATGAAGTCGTAAGTCTGCATGGTGGAAAAGCGGGCTCCGCACTGTTGCGCTTACCCTAGACATTGCCGGCTTGCGGCGTCGCCGTGGCTTCCGGCATGGCTTGTGAAAAAAGCGACCGGCGCAGGTGGGGCACATTTCGCTTTTACCAGAGCTTGCGACATGGCGGTCGCATTGATACGCAACATAAGCTGCCCTTTGAGGATTTTGCCATGGTGCATTACGCGGACGGAAAACCCCTTGGCGATCTGACCTTGCGCACGCTCGCCATGCCGTCCGACGCCAATGCGGCCGGCGACATCTTCGGCGGCTGGGTGATGGCGCAGATGGACCTTGCCTGCGGAATCCGCGCCGCCGAGCGCGCCAAGGGCCGCGTGGTCACCGCCGCGGTCAAGGAGATGTCCTTCGCCAAGCCGATGAAGATCGGCGACACGCTCTGCATCTACACCCATGTCGAGCGCGTCGGCCGTACCTCGATGGTGCTCAAGGTCGAAGCCTGGGCGCAGCGCTACCTTTCCGACTTGATGGAGAAGGTCACCCATGCCGATTTCGTCATGGTGGCGCTCGACGGCGAAGGCAAGCCGAAGCCGGTTCCGGCCGAGAGCTGACGCTCCGGCGGGATTACTGATTCTCCCCAGACTTGCCGCTCTGTAACAACGCCGGCGTGGGAGATTTGCTTCGCGACATCCAATGGTTGCCTTCACGCCCCACCTTGTGGGCGCGGGGGGAAAGACAATGCGTCAACATATGCTGAACGGCTGGCTCGTGGCAGCCCTTGTTGCTCTGGTCTGCCTGCTCGGCGTAACGGCCTACATGGAATTCAGCAAAGGTCTTCCACACCTCGCCTGCATGCGGGACCGGACGGCGGTCGGCAAGATGGCCGCGCAATTCAAGAGCTGCTCGACGGCGTGCTGCGACAGCACTGCCCCAAGCGTCTGATCGGTGGCGGCTAAAGACGGGTCTCCTTGGCGAAGCGGCTGCCCGGCGACGCCGCCAGCGGAACCGCGAAGGCTCCGATCAAAATCGAAAGCGCGATGCAACCGGCGCTGAGGCCCATGGTTTCATCGGCAGGCTAAAAACCCTTGCATTGCAAGGGCTTCAGGCCTGTAGGCCGTCAAATTTCGCGCGTGCTTCGCGGACCCGATTGGTGTTCTTGCGCGCCCATTCGCCGAGCGCGCCGACCGGCACGAGGAGCTCGTGACCGAGTTGGGTGAGCTCGTAATCGACACGTGGCGGAATGGTCGGAAACACCTTGCGCGTGACGAAGCCGTCGCGCTCCAAACCGCGCAAGGTGGTGGTCAGCATCTTCTGCGAAATTCCGCCGACAGCGGCGCGCAATTCGTTGAAGCGCATTGGTCCGCCGCCGAGCTTGCCGACGACGAGCACCGTCCATTTGTCGCCGACCCGTTGCAGGATTTCCGAAACGGCCCGGCAGTCCTCGGTGTTGTGCGGGTGCCTCAGTAACAAAGAAGTGCCTCCTTGCGCGTCGATTTGTCAGTATCACATATAGCGCCGGTATCCAAACGATACCAGAAATTCCCGCAAGGAGAGCCCCTTATGTCCAAGCCCAAAATCGCCATTGTCGTCGGTTCGACGCGCGCCGCCCGCTTCGCCGACGTGCCGACGCAGTGGATCGCCAAGATCGCCAAGTCGCACGCCGATATCGATGTCGAGATCGTCGATCTGCGCGACTGGCCGCTGCCTTTCTTCGACGAGGTCGCTTCCTCCGCCTGGGCGCCGTCGCAGAACGAAGTGGCGCAGCGCTGGCAGAAGAAGGTCGCCGAGTTCGACGGCTTCATCTTCACCGCCGCCGAATACAATCACGCCCCGACCGCTGTGCTGAAGAACGCCATCGATTACGCCGCCAATGAGTGGAACAAGAAGCCGGCCGGCTTTGTCGGCTATGGCAGCGTCGGCGGCTCGCGCGCGATCGAGCACCTTCGGCTGATCGCCGTCGAGCTGCAGATGGCGCCGGTCAAGTCGGCGGTGCACATCGCCTGGGGCGATTTCCTTGCGGTTCGCCAGGGCGAGAAGAAGCTCGAGGATCTCGAGCACCTGAACCAGTCGGCCGCCGCGCTGGTCAATGACGTCGCCTGGTGGGCAAGGGTGCTGAAAGCGGCCCGCGCCGCCGACGCGATCGCCGGCGAAGCCCAGGCCGCCTGAGCGGTCGATCGACACTGTCCTCCCAATGAGAAAGGGGCGGCGCCAGCGCTGCCCCTTTCCATTTGCGGAGCTGTCTGTCTTGCCTGGATCCCAGGCTGATCCCTTTGCCGCCGCGCTGTTGACCGCTCGGAACGGCGCGTTAGATGCAGGCCCGTATCCACCGAAGACGAAGACAGCACAGTCGTGGAGGAGCGGAATGCCTTGGCTTGGCAGATGGCGCAATCAGTATGGGTCTGTCCTCGACATCACCGGCGAGGAGGGCGGCCGGATTGAAGGCACGTTTCGCACGGCGCTCGAAGACAGCAGCTTCCATGGACAGACCGTGCCGATATCCGGCATCGCGCATGGCGACGTGATTGGAGTAACGGCCGCCGGCGAGGGTACGGCCGGCCCCGCCGCCGTGAGCTACACTGGCATTTTGCGGGACGGCAAGCTGGAGACGATGTGGCTGACAGTGGCCGGCAGCACCATCACCGGCAAGGAGGGCGAAACCGCTTCCCGCAAGCAGGTAGGAGCCTGGCGCGCCTTCGGCATCAGCCTCGACACCTTTGTCCGGGAATAGCCAAGCTAACTGGCCTCGAGTCGTCAGGAAGCGGCGCAGGCCGTTGCTGCTCGGCGCCGCTCTGATCACGATCGCTGCCGCCGGATGGGAAAGCTCCAGCGGTGGCAGGCCAACCGTTTCTTGAACCGAAAATACAAAACGTCCGGAGGCGGGCGAAGCCGCTACGTTCTCCCAGGAAGAACGAAGCGCCGGTCATTGTAACAGGCGAGATATCCCGAATGCACGGGATCTGCGAGAAGCCGGGATTTCATATAGACCTGCGCTACGGGCGACGGTCCCTCGAGAGCCTCAACCTCGATCGGCGCAAACTGCCGGGCGCGCCCACGGATACGATGGCATGGAGGCGCGAGAGGGTGCGATCATCGACCTCGTAGAGTTCGCCGGCGACCTGGAACCCGACACCCGGTTCGTTGAACATCATCGGAGCGAAGCGAGGTCCAGCAATCAGCATTGGAAACCGCTCACGCGTCCGACAATTGCCAAGAAACGCGGCCCCGTTCAAACCCCTGCTCGTGCAGGGGAAACCCTCTTTTCAAGGTGCCAAAGACGAAGACGTTCGTGACCATTCAGGTGAACGTCGGCCAAAGCCGGAAGTTCATCCTAGGTCGTGAACTCATAAATGTGGTATGACCGAGATGAGTGGGAAGCAGAGTAAAGGGTTGGCTTAGCCCTCCACGCCCCATTTTAGTTGGCTGGCATCGACGACGTCTGATCCCATGTGCTCAACAAAATAGCCTCGTATCCTCTGGCGATGCCGATCCCATCTGGGAGACATTCGCTCACTCTCATTCTCATATTCAGCTAGAAATACCCATTCCACGAATTGATCCGCTGTAACATCGCCGGATTGAGGAATAAAATCGGTGACATGCATGAACTTGTCGCCGTGCCTTCCTCCACAATAGCCATGACCAACACAGACCGCGTGCATGAGCGAGTCGAATCTATTCTTTGCTTTCATGGAACATGCGCGATGATGAAGCGGGATGCCTGCGCGCGCCGCGGCAACATATCCTTCTTTGGCGTAGGTTCGCAATAGGTCGTTTCCGACCGAGACTTTCATATCGCGGCTGAATCTGATTCAGGCTCAGCATGAGCCCATATGACCTGCCAAGCAGTTCCGCCGTATTGTCACCCGATACGACGAGCTGGCTGTCTCGCCGCCCTCAAACTCGTCTCAATCCGCATCTGGCTACGCAGCAATGAGTCTACGTCTAGCAGGCCGTGCGGCGCGCAAGGTAGACGTGTTCGCCGACGAAGCCCAGGCGGCCTGAGTGGCTTTTCGAATATCCTCCTAAGGACGTGGGGCGGCGTTTGCGCCGCACCGGCAAGGCCGTGTTAGTGCCTTGACGGCAGAACAAATTCCCAGAGGCCGATCGTGAGACTTGTCTGCCTTGCGCCGTGGACGAGAGAAGGTCCCGGGTTGATGTTCATGAGTAATGGTCAGAGCCGGCCCTCCATGAGCAGCTCGCGGGTGCGCTTCAGTGTGGACAGCAGGGCAGCCTTGTAGCCCTGGTCGCCGTCGAACTGCGCCTGCTCGGCCTGCTCCTCGGGGCCGTTCGGCTCTTTGCCGCGCAGGCCGAGATAGCAGTAGAAGCGCAGATGGAGCGTGCCGTCGGCGCCCTCGAACAGTTCGTTGACGATCGCGCCCTCGCGCGGCCCGGCGGCCTGGAAGAATGTGACTTTGCTCTGCGGTTCAAGCGTGATGATCTCGCGCAGATCTGCACCCGCAATGGTCGCTTCGCGCACGAAATACGTCGCGCTTTCCTCCACGACATCGCAGCGGGTGCAGAGGCCTGGCGGCAGGAATTCGCGGGCGTCGCGAGCCTTGAGCTCCAGGCCAGCCCAGGCTTGTGCACGGGTCAGCCTGGTCGCGCCTTCCGGGTTCACCGGGACGGTGGCGGTTGAGTAGATCATAATTGTATCCTTAGGATTGATGTTGGGGTGGCAGGCTGTCTCCGGCGTCAGGCCGAGGCAGCGATTTCTGCGGCGAAGTCGCGATAGGTGCGCATCGGCCGACCCAGCAGCTTGGTCAGGCGGTCGACGTCGCCAGCATCGGGAATCATGCCCTCGCTGATGAAGCGCTCGCCCATCAGGCGCATGTCGAGCGCCATCCAACTCGGCATGAACTGCCGCAGGTTCTGTTCGAAGCCTGCCAGATCTTCGCCGGGGTAGGCGATCTGGCGACCCAGGACCTCTGTCCAGACGCCGGCGACATCCGTGCCGGTCAGCGTGTCGGGACCGACGAGGTTGATCCGGTCGAGCGGGAGGGCAATTTCGGCCTGCTCGCGGCGAAGCAACTCGATTGCCGCGACCTCGGCGATGTCGCGCGCATCGACCATTGCCAAGCCTTTGCTGCCGATCGGCATCGGATAGACGCCATAGCTGAGGATCACGTCCTTGATCATGAGCTCGTTGTTCATGAAATAGGCCGGACGAAGGATGGTGGCGTTGAGGCCCATCTGCTCTATCATCCGCTCGACCGCGAGCTTGCCGGCGAAGTGCGGCACGTTCACGTAAAGCTCGCCGTGGATCACCGACAGGTAGACGATGCGCTCGATGCCTGCCTCGCGGGCCAAGTTGAGGGCGATCAGCGCCTGGGTGAATTCATCGGGCACCACGGCGTTAAGCAGGAACAAAGTGGAGACGCCCGAGAAGGCGCTGCGCAGGGAATCGGCGTCGAGCAGGTCGCCCTGCACCACGGCGACGCCCGCCGGGAAGTTCGCCTTGGAAGGATCGCGGACAAGCGCACGGACATCGGCGCCGCGCTTGACGAGCTGGTTGACGACTTGGCTGCCGACATTGCCGGTCGCGCCGGTAACGAGAATGGTCATGGGGTTCACTCCGGGTTTGGGTCAAAAGACATCCCGTAAATGAGTGATCCACATTCGAACCGATAGGCGCTATATCTGGACACATCGTCTCAATGGTGGAACAGATGGACCTTCTCGCCCTCGCTGATTTCAATCTGGTTGCCCGGCATGGAGGGTTCGGAAAGGCGGCGCGCGCCGCGGGGCGCCCGAAGGCGACCCTGTCTCGCCGAGTCGCGGAACTGGAGGCCGCCCTCGACTTGCGTCTGTTCGAGCGCGGGGCGCGTGCGCTGAAGCTCACCGAGGAAGGACGGGCGCTCTTCGAGCGGACGGGAGCGTTGCTGACCGAATTGGACGAAACCGCGACGGCGATCGCTTCGGGCGGACGCACGCCGCGGGGCAGGCTGCGGATCAGCGCGCCGCTGCTCTTCTCCCAAACTGCGATGGGGAAGCTGGCCGCCGGGTTCGCGCTGAAATATCCGGAAGTCCGGCTCGAGGTCACGACGGAAGACCGGACCGTCGATATGATCGAGGAGGGATACGATCTGGTGATCCGGGTCGATCCCGAGCCCGATGAAAGTCTTGTCGGACGGGTGTTCCTGCGCGACCGGCTGGTCGTGGTCGCGAGTCCGGACCTCGCCAGACCGACTGACGATCTCGCCGTCCCGGCCGTCGTGCGGGAGTCCGGCGAGCGCGTTGCAGCCTGGGACATCGCGACGCCGACCGGACGATCGCGCATCGCGATTGAGCCGGTCCTTCGCCTTTCGTCGCTCCTAATGTTCCGCGATGCCGTCCGGGCGGGCGTCGGCGCCGGACGTTTGCCGATCTCGCTTGTAAGTCATGATCTGGCTGCTGGAACGCTGGTGCATTGGGGCGATGTGGACGGCCCGGACATTGCCCTATGGACGCTCTATCCGTCGCGACGCTTGCTCAGCGTCCGCGTATCGGCGTTCCTCGACTATTTGAAGCAGGCCTTTCCCAAGGGAACCCCTGACGAATTGGCGGCCTATATCGGCGGATGAGACGGAATGATCGAAACGCTATCTGCGCCTTCTCTATGAGGCGACCCTGTATGGTCGGGAGCGGCAGCTTGTGGCGGTTTGCCGGAAAGCAGATTGGCCGTTCAAAGCTGACGGCGAGTTGATCACCACATAAATTTCGCCTCAGCGCGCCACGGGGCGATGGCCGTCTGGCAGGCGGGTGGCGATCAGCTTGTCGATGCGGCGGCCGTCGAGGTCGACCACCTCGAAACGCCAGCCTTGCGCGTCGACGCATTCGCCGGTGGTCGGCAGATGATGCAGATGCGACAGCACATAGCCGGCGACGGTCTCGTAGTCGCGGTTTTCGGGCAGGTCGATGCCAAGCACCTCGGCCATCTCGTCGGCCTGCATATAGCCGGCGAGCAGCCACGAGCCGTCGTCGCGCTTGACGGCGTTCTCTTCCTCGCCGGCCTCGAGATCGGAGCGGAACACGCCGGTGATGGCTTCGAGGATGTCGGCCGGCGTGACGATGCCTTCGAAATGGCCGTATTCGTCATGAACGAGCGCCATCGGCACGTCCGATTCCCTCAGCTTCTGCAGGACGTCGAGCGCGTCGGCCTGATCATGCACGATGGGGGCGGCGCGCACATGCTGGCGCGGATCCAGCACCCTGCCGGCGAGAAGGGCGGCCAGCACGTCGCGCGTCTGGATGACGCCGACCATGGCGTCGACATTGCCGTCGCCGACGGGCAGGCGCGAGTGCTGGGTATCCATCAGAAGTTTTTTGACCGTGGTCTCGTCGGACTGCAGGTTCAGCCAGTCGACCTCGGTGCGCGGCGTCATGACGGCGCGCACGGCGCGGTCGCCGAGACGCATGACGCCTGCGATCATGCGGCGCTCGTCGGATTCGATGGTGCCGTGATGCTCGGCCTCGGCGACCAGCATCTTGATCTCCTCGTCGGTGACCTTCTCTTCGGTCTCGCCGGCCTGCCCAAGCAGCCAAAGCACCGCGCGGCCCGAGAGGTCGAGCAGGAAGACCAGCGGCGCCGAGAAGGTGGCGAGGATGGTCATTGCCGGCGCGGCTCTGACCGCGACGCGCTCCGGATCCTTGAGCGCGATCTGCTTCGGCACCAGCTCGCCGACGATGAGCGAGGCATAGGTGATCAAAGCGACCACGATGCCGACGCCGACAGGATCGGCGATGTTTTCGCGGATGCCGGTCGACGCCAGATATTGCGCCAGCCTTTCGCCGAGCGTGGCGCCCGAAAAGGCGCCGGAGAGAACGCCGACCAGGGTGATGCCGATCTGCACCGAGGACAGGAACTTGCCGGGGTTCGAGCCGAGCGCCAGCGCGCGGCCCGCGCCCCTGACGTTGCGGTCGATCATCGCCTTGAGGCGGGCGGGCCGCGACGAGACGATGGCTAGCTCCGACATCGACAAGAGGCCGTTCACCAGAATGAGGACGGCCACGACGGCGATTTCAACATATAGCATGGGCGGTCAATAGCATTGCTGCAGTGCGTTCGAAAATAGCCCGCGGGTATTTTTGGAACATGACAGGCGCGCAGTTCAGGCGGCATCCCAAAGCGGCGCCGAAAAATGCCCGACAAGCGCGTCGACCACGAAGCGCACCTTCGGCGTCAGCGCGCGCGTGACGGTGCGCCGTCACTGCTGCGTCTTCAGAACGCCGATAAGGGCCATGCCGTCGGTGAAATAGGGGTCGCCGCCGCCATTGCGTCCGGCCTTGGTGGCGCCGATCCCGGGTATCTCGCTGGTGGAGGCCAGCAGGTCGGCGGCCTTCAGATCGCCGATCAGGAAGTCGCGCTCCGCGTCGATGTCGGGGCCGATATGGTGGGTGACGGCGCCGGTATCGTGGCTGAGGCCGACGCCGCGATCGAAGCTCGCGGCGCCCAGCCAGAGCGGGCGGCCGTCGCCCACCGTGTCCGTCTGCCAGAAGCGGACGTGGTGGCGCCGGTCGGCGCTGTCGCCGACCGGCTTCTCGAAGGCCAGGTCCTGGGCTCGGCCCTCGAACAGAAGGCGGCTCATCGGCGCATCGGGGTAGGGGCGGGAAAACAAGACGCTTTCGCCGATGTCGATCGCGGTCCGCAGCGTCACGGCATCGGCCGTGTCCCAGCCGGCGACGGCGAAGGCGTGGACAACTTCCTTCTCGGTGCCGATCAGGCCGACATTGATCGGATCGCCGGGAATGCCCTGCGGCGTATGCGTCACCATCTCGAAGGGCCGGGTGCGGAAGCCGCGCTCCCGCCAGGTCCAGAATTCCGGCGCGGCGAGATAGGCGAGCGCCAGATAGAAGGCGCAAACCGCCGCCAGCCAGATCGCCGCGCGCCGCCTCAGGCTTCGTTCACCCACGACCGACCGCTCCCAAATCCTTTCGCGACCATTTTATGCGGCGTTGGCCGTTTTGGGCAGGCAGCCTCAGCGGCAGGCGCGGTAACCGCTTTTGCGGTTCTTGATGTCGAAATGGAAATGGTTGCGGTGGTCGTAATTGTAGCCTGGGCCGAGCACCGTGGTGAAATACTCGCAGCCGTCGGCGCGCACATTGTTGAGGAAGCCGCGCGTGCGGAAGGCGAACAGGCCGGGCTTGCGGACGTCGATGTCGTCGCCATTGTTGAGCTCGATGCTCATGACGTCGAGGGCATTGCCCTTGCCGTGCTCGGAGAGAACGCCTTCGCCGGCGATGTTACGGCAGGAATAGCTAGAACCTTGGTGGATCGCCCTCACGCCGGAGAAATAGCGCCAGCGGGCAGCCGGCTGCAGCTCGTTCTTCGTCCAGGCGGCAAAGGTGGCGGCCATGTTGCAGGTCAGCGTCGCCGCCGGCTTCATGGCGACGCTGCCGATCGCCGAGACCTTCACTGGATAGTCGATGCCGCACTGGCCTTCATGGATCGGCTGAATGTCCTGATAGACCACGCCCATCCGCTTCAACTCGTTGCGGCAGTCGATCTCGCTGGCCGGCATCTGCACGGTCGGCGACATCGGCTCATCCATGCGCGGATAGGCGGCCTGGGTCATGTAAGGGTTGGACGGAACAAGGCGTTGCATGCCGGAATATAGCGGCGCGTCGGGCTGCGGCACGGCTGCCGTCTGGCTGCCGACATCGACTGCCGGCTGCAGCGCAAAGACGTCACCGGTCGTACAGGCCGATATCGCCGCGATGGCGACGCCCGCGGCCAGCCCGACGAGCATGATGCGCGCACGCTTGGTCCGTTGCGCCGCCGCCAGCATGGCGCCAAGTCTTCGAGCCATCGAAAGGCGTCCTTGTCCCCAAGATCTGATCCCTGTTGGGATCATGATCCAAATGACACAAGGTTAACCCTCAACAGTAAAGGAAAGATCAGCGCCGGCATTCATGCCTGGGGCGGAATTGCGGCGCTGAACTTGCCCGGACGTGACCGAAACTTTCGAAATCGTGCTTACTGGCAAAAGGTGCCGCCCTGGCGGCGCGGTTCCAGGTCGAAGTGGAAATGCAGCGCGTGGTCGGGGTCGGACCCTGGTCCGAGCACCGTCTTGAACGGCCCGCAGGCGGCCTTGCGCACCGCGTCGAGGAATTTTGCGTCCTTCTCCGGCGGCGCCGGCCCGACCTCGATCTTCCTGCCATCCGACAAGGTGAAGCTGGCGATGTCGAGCGCGTTGCCGAAGGCGTGTTCGGACAGTTTGCGGGTGCCGTTGCGCGGGCGGCAGACAAAGGCCGAGCCCTGGTCGATCGACTTCAAATCGGCGCCGAGCTCGGCCTTTGCCGTGGGCTGGACGATTTCGGCCATGAAGCGCGCCGCCGCTTCGGCCATCTGGCAGTTGAGCTCGGTGCCGGGACTGATGCCGATGGACTTGCCGAGCGTTTTCAGAATTATCGGATAGGGGATCGAGCAGCCGATTTCCGCATCGTGCTCGGCCTTGTGCTCCTCGAACTCGACGCCCAGAGCCTTCAGCCGCTCGCGGCACGCGGTTTCTTCCGCCGGCATCGTTTCGGCCGGCATGTCGGCCGAGCGCGGATCGGGAAGCATCTTTTCCTCGCCCGGCGGTTCGGGTTTCTCCGCTGGCTGCGGCGCGGTTTCCGGCGGCTCAGGCTCCAGTTCGGTGGGCTTCTGCGGGGGCGTCGGCACGACATCCGGCGTCTGCGGCTCGGACTCCATCCGCGGCGCGGATTGAGCGCTCTTCGAACGCGGCGGACGGGCGTCCCATTTTGGATCCGATTTCTGCTGGTTGAGGAAGTCGTCGCTGCCGTCCGCGCGCGGCTTGCCTTGCCCGGACTTCTCAGTGCCGTTCTCCAGATCCTGCGGACGCGACCCTGGAACCGGGGTCGCCGGCGGCGTTTCCGGAGCCGGAGCGGCGCTCTGGCTGGCCGGCGGCAGGTGTCTTTTATGCCGATGATGATGCTTGGCCATGGCCGGCGTAACCAGCAACGCCGCAGCCGCCAAAGGCAGCGCCAATCTGCAAAGTCGTGAAAGGCTCAGCGTTGCCATCGCCCGGAAACGGCGGTCGCGTTGCGAAGTTGCCTGTGTCGGCTGCCTTGCCGATCACAATCGGTTACCGGCGCGTTACGCCCCGATGGCTTCAAGGCCTTCCTCCAGCCAGTCGGCAAGCATCGGCAGCCCGAGCAGATATTTGGCGGCGCGCTTCCTGGGACGCTCCCTGGCGGCGGCCACCGCGTCCGTCCATTCGGATGCCTCATAGTCACCGCGCCCGACCCAGGCGAGCGCGATGAGCTCGGCCGCTTCGTCGATATTGAGATCGTTGATCAACTCGCGCAATTCTTCCCCGGTCAGGTCTTCCGAGGCTTCCTCGACAAGGCCGTCATGATGGTGGCTGTCATGGGTGTCGCCGTCGAACTCGACCTCGTGCTCAGCGCCGTCATCATAGTCCTCGTTAACGGCAGCACTCAGCGCCTTCGCCTTGAGGATGAACAGGCGCACCGTGTCCGGATCGATCGAAAGTTCCCACTCCTTCTCGAGGCGCTGCTGCACGGTCCTTCTCCACGTGATGCGCTTGGTCCGATGATAGCGGAATTAAAGCGCGCGTCACGTCCGCAGCTATCGGCTTCTGTCCGGCCGTTCAAAATAGTTCGGTAGTCGCCCGCATTTCGGGATGAAACCGCGCCAAGGCGGCGTTAATCTGGCATTGTCACACTCACGGAGGCTTCGATGCGCAGACGTTTGCTTGTTCAGGTCATGGCTATTGCGGCGCTGCCGCTGTTCGTTGCGCCGGCTTTTGCGGCTGGTGAAGGCGGCAGCAGCGGTGGCCAGACGACCACCACCTGCAAGAAGGGCGAGGTCTGGGACAAGAAGAAGAACAAATGCGTAAAGCCGCAATATGGCATGCTGGATGACGACAGCATCTACGAGGCCGGTCACGATCTGGCGATGGCCGGACGCTATGACGAAGCGATCTCGGTGCTGACGCTCGCCGCCAACAAGCAGGATCCGCGCATCCTCAATTATCTCGGCTATTCGCATCGCCATTCGGGCCGCGTCACGGTCGGCCTCGGCTATTACGAGGAAGCGCTGCGGATCGACCCGAATTACACGCTGGTGCGCGAATATCTCGGCGAGGCGCATCTGCAGATCGGCGATCTCGCCGGCGCGCAGCAGCAGCTCCAGGAAATCGAAAAGCGGACCGGCAAGGGCTCGCGCGAATACGGCATGCTGTCCGAGCAGATCGATCATTTCCTGAGGAGCTGAACAGGGCTCGAAGCCTCTCGAACCGGCTGCGGGCAATCGCAGCCGGTTTTTTATTGCTCGCCGTCAGCCCGGACCCGCGAAAGCGGTGATCATTTTGCCGAACTTCAATTTTTGGGCGTGAAAATCGCGCAAAGATCGCTATATTCAGGGAAATTGTGGTGAGACGGTTCCGTTAGCCCGAGGCTGCCGGACCGTTTTCTTTTTGTACCTATTGACAAGGTCCCTCCCGAAAACGGGGGTGGCGGCAGAAAGGTCAGGCTATGATCAAGGTCCCGATGACAGGCGAGGGGTTCGCGTCATTGAAGGAAGAACTTCGCTGGCGCCAGCAGGAGGAGCGTCCTCGCATCATCGAGGCGATTTCCGAAGCGCGCTCGCATGGCGACCTGTCCGAAAATGCCGAGTATCACGCGGCGAAAGAGTCGCAGAGCCTCAATGAAGGCCGCATCAACGAGCTCGAGGATCTGATCGCGCGCGCCGAGGTCATCGACGTCTCCAAGCTCAGCGGCGACAAGGTCAAGTTCGGCGCGACCGTCGTGCTCGTCGACGAGGATACCGAGGAAAAGAAGACCTATCAGATCGTCGGCGACCAGGAAGCGGACGTGAAGTCGGGCCGCATCTCGATTTCATCGCCGATCGCCCGTGCGCTGATCGGCAAGGAAGTCGGCGACGCCATCGAGGTCAATGCTCCGGGCGGCGCCCGAGGGTACGAGATCGTCCAGGTGCAGTTTATCTGAGGACCTTTTGATAATTCTACTCTGGCGGCGACTAGCGTAGTTTTCTGCGCTTCCGGTGCTCACGTACTTTAAGTACGCTCCGCTCCGGTTCTCGAAAACTACGCCATTCGACTCGCCAGAGCGAATTCTGAAAAGGTCCTCACGCTGGCGCCTTTGAACTGAGCGCCAGCAGCCGTTCCGCTTCCGCTATCACTTCAGCCGGCGTCACTCTGCCGCCGGCTGGCGCAAGCAAGGTCGATGCGAAAGGCCCGCGCGGGCCGGTGAGACCTGGCTCCGTCGCCAGGAAAATGGCGACCGTCGGCCGGCCGAAGGCGCTGGCGAGGTGGGTGAGGCCGGTATCGGCGCCGATGACCAGTGTCGAACGGCCGAGGATCGCGGCAATATCCGCGAGCGGCGATTTCGAAACCAGCACCGTCCTTGGTACGGCCGCGGCAATGGCTTCCGCCACTTTCCTTTCCGCCTCGTTCGACCAGGTGGCAACCGGCGTGAATTGCCGGTCGGTCAGTCGGCGCGCGGTTTCGATCCAATCCTCGATCGGCCATTTCTTGTCCTCGCGGCTGGTGCCGTGCAGCAGGAAGGCGGCTCTGCCTTCGATGCTAGGGAGATTGCCCGCCGGCGGCACGATGCCTGAGCGAAGCGTCGACAGGTCGGGCTGATAGCCAAGCGCCAGCCCGAACAGCCGTCTGGTGCGCTCGATGGCGTGCAGGTCGCGCGGCACCGTATATCTGTGCCGATAAAACAGCGTCGCCGACGGCTCGCGGGCGCTCGCCCGATCGAAGCCGGCAATCGGCGCGCCGGCCTGGATCGCGACCAGGGCCGATTTCAATAAGCCCTGCGCATCGATGACCAGATCGTAGCGGGAGGCGCGGAGCGCTCCGCGCAGTCCGGTCATCTCGCGCCACGTGGCTCCGTCGAGAAGCCGCTTGCGCCAGCGCCGGACCGCCACCTTGTGAATGGTGCCGATCGCCGGATGCAGAGCCACGATACCGGCAAACTGCTCCTCCACGCACCAATCGAAATCTATATCGGGGCGATTGCGCACCGCGTCCTCGAGCGCGGGAAACGTGTGGATGACATCGCCCATTGACGATGTCTTGACGATCAGCACCTTCATGCCGCTGCCGGAACCTTCAGCAAGCGGTCGGCCGCGGCGGTGACGCGCGCGACGTCGAGCGTGTTCAGGCAGTTGAGATGGCCAAGCGGGCAGACCTTCTTGTGGCAGGGCGAGCAGGACAGATGCAGCCAGATCAGCTCGGAGCGCTCGCTGAGAGGCGGCGTGTTATCCGGTGAGGTCGAACCGTAGACGGCAACGATCGGCGTGCCGACGGCGGCGGCGACATGCATCAGCCCGCTGTCGTTCGAGACCGCAAGCTTCGCCGCGGCGATCAGGTCGATGGCGTCCTCGAGGCGTGTCTTGCCGGCAAGGTCGACGGCGCCCGGCGCAAGGGCTGCAATCTCGCCGGTCACGTCGGCATCGTTCTTCGAGCCGAGCAGCGCGACGCCCAAGCCCTTGGCCATCATGTCTCGGGCCAGCCCGGCATAGCGATCGCTCGGCCAGCGTTTTGCCGGGCCGAATTCGGCGCCGGGCATGAGCGCCACGAATTTCTTCCCGGTCAGCCCGAAGCGCGCCAGCAGATCGGCCTGATTGGCCTTGTCGACGGTAAGACGCGGCGCGCGAAAGGTGCCGCCGCGCGCGAGGCCGAAATAGGCGCGTGCGGTGCGCCGTTTCAGGCTTTCCGGCAGCGGCACGACATCCGTCAGCAGGCCGTAGCGCATCTCGCGCAGATTGCCGACGCGATGTGGGATGCGGGCGAAGAACGGGATCAAGGCCGATTTCCAGCTTCCCGGCAGCACATAGGCCATGTCGTAGCGGCCGCGCAGCAGGCGGCCGAAGCGCCTGCGGCTGCGGAACTCGAGCGCTCCCGGCATCAAAGGAAAGTCGATCTGGCTGCGTATCTCGGGCATGCGCTTGACCAGCGGGGCCGCCCAGGCCGGCGCCAGCACATCGATGGCCGCGTTCGGATGTTTTTCCTTCAGCGCCGCAAACAGGCACTGCGCCATGACCATGTCGCCCACCCAGCGTGGGCCGATCACGAGGATCGTTGGGCCTTCAGCCATTCGACATAGTCCCTGACGCCGGTTTCGACTGTGCGGAATTGGCCATTGTAGCCGGCCCCGCGCAAGCGGGACATATCAGCCTGCGTGAAACTCTGGTAGCTGCCCTTGAGATGGTCGGGGAAGGGGATGAATTCAATCTCGCCCTTGCCCAGCGTGTCGATCACCGTCTCGGCAATCGCCCGGAACGGCTGGGCGCGGCCGGTACCGCAGTTGAAGATGCCGCTCGCGCCGCGTTTCCACAGCCACAGATTGACGTCGGCCACATCGCCGACATGGATGAAATCGCGGCTCTGCTCGCCGGGTCCGAAATCGCCATAGGCACCGAACAGCTTCGGGTTTTCGCCACGTTTGACCTGGTTGAAGAGATGGAAGGCGACCGAGGCCATGGCGCCCTTATGCGCCTCGCGCGGGCCGTAGACGTTGAAATAGCGCAGGCCCACCACTTGCGAATGATCGATATCGAAGACGTTGCGGCGGACGTAGTCGTCGAACAGCTTCTTCGAATAGGCATAGACGTTGAGGGGACGCTCGAACTCGGGCTCCTCGCGAAACTCGCTGCCGCCGCCATAGACCGAAGCCGACGAGGCGTAGAGGAAGGGCACGCGCAGCTTCAGGCAGGCATGCAGCAGCCGTTTCGAATAGGCGTAGTTCACCTCCATCATGAACTTGCCGTTCCACTCGGTGGTGGTCGAGCAGGCGCCTTGATGGAAGACGGCCTCGACGCGGCCGAGTGCGCCGTCCTCGAGTCGGGCGAGAAAATCGTCCTTGTCGAGATAGTCGGCGATGCGAAGGTCGGCAAGGTTGGCGATCTTGTGGCCGTCGGTGAGGTCGTCGACGACGACGATGTCATCATGGCTCTCGGCATTGAGAGCGGCGACGATGTTGGAGCCGATCATGCCGGCGCCGCCCGTGACGATGATCATGCTTTCTTCAGCCTCGCTCCGTTGCCGATTCCGGCCCTTATAGGGGAGGTGGGCTGGGCTGTCGATAAAGCTCGCCAGCCGCGGGTACGACGAACGTAGGGATAGATCGGCGGAAGGGCTTTCGGGATAAGCTGCTTGCGAGCACCGCGGCGAAAGTCCGCCGGTGCGGGTCCTTGCTCGTGGTGCAACAGTGACGTCCGATCTAAAGCCCGGCCTCCGCCATCGTCAAATCCTGCGGGTCGATGACACCCTGACGGTGCCTGCCATGACGCCCGCCTTTGCGGGTTTTGGCGACATGCCACCGGTTTTCGCCACCGCCTTCATGGTCGGCTTCATTGAATGGGCGTGCATCGAGGCCTTGCGCCCGTTCCTTGGCAGCCACGAGAGAACCGTCGGCACCCATGTCGACGTCAGCCATGTCGCCGCCACCCCCGTCGGCATGATGGTCACCGCCGATGTCGAGCTTGTCGCCGTGGAAGGGCGAAAATTGCGCTTCAAGGTGTCATGCACCGACGAGGGCGGACTGATCGGGGAAGGTCTGCATGAGCGCGCGGTGATCGACCATGACAAGTTCATGGCGCGTGTCTTGACCAAATCCGGGCAGACAGGTTCTTTGTCATAGCGAGGCCGCAAAGCTACGGCTCCAGGCCTTCGCCACCTGGCGTAGCGTGAGGGAACAAGATGCCGTCGACCGAACTGCTCATCGCGTTTTTCGCCACCACCGCGATCTTCGCCTACATTCCCGGTCCTGCCATGCTCTACGCCGCTGCGCAGACAATGGCGCGCGGCCGCTGGTCGGGGCTGACGGCGGCTCTCGGCATCCATCTCGGCGGCTATGTGCATGTCTTCGCGGCCGCCGCAGGACTGTCCGTCCTGTTTCACGCGGTGCCGCCGCTCTATCTTGCGGTCAAGCTCGTCGGCGCGCTCTATCTGATCTGGCTCGGCGTGTCTCTCTTCCGCAAGCGCGCGGACGGCGAGACGGAATTGCCCTTGATCGAGCGGAAATCGGCCCGTCGCGCCTTTTTCGAAAGCGTGACCGTCGAGGTGCTCAATCCGAAGACGGCGATCTTCTTCATGGCGTTCCTGCCGCAATTCATCGATGCCTCGGCGGCGTTTCCGGTCTGGCTGCAGTTCGTCGTGCTTGGAACCGTCGTCAACCTGATGTTCTCCTCGGCGGACATCGTTTGCGTTTTCCTTGCCGGCGCGATGATCGCGCGGCTTCGGCGTTCGGGACGCGCGCAGCGGCTGATGCAGCGTGCGGGCGGCGCCGTGCTGGTCGGCCTCGGCGTCCACGTCGCCCTGCAGAGGAGCTGATTGCGCAGCCGGCTTCGGCTGCGGTCCGTACCCGGCCTGGCCGTTGCGCTCGCCCGAATTGCGGTATATCGGCATCGCTTTGAGCGACCCGCGCCACAATTCCGGCGCTGAAACCTAATCAAGTCCGGCCTTCTTCAGGCATACATCGAGTGAGATGATCAAGCACAGTCCGCCTTCTCCGGAACCTTTGCATCGCACCATCGCCCGGTTCGGCGACGTTACCGTGCTGGTCGTGGGCGATTTCATCCTCGACCGCTTCGTCAGCGGCGTGATCGAGCGCATCTCGCCGGAAGCCCCGATCCCGGTGCTGCATGGCAAGGGCGAGGCGTTGAACATCGGCGGCGCCGGCAATGTCGTCTCCAACATCGTTTCGTTGGGCGCGGCCGCCATTCCCGTTTCGGTGATCGGTGCCGACCAGGCCGGCGACAATCTGATGCGCATGCTGGGCGAGATCGGCGTCGATACCGACGGGCTCCTGCAGCGCCAGGACCGCATGACCTCGTCGAAGAGCCGTTTCAGCGCGCTCAACCAGCAGGTGCTGCGGTTTGACGAGGAAGAGATCAAGCCGCTCACCGGGGCCGAGCGGGCGAAGCTCATCGATCATTTCCAGGCGGCGCTTGGCCGCGCCGACATCGTCATCCTCTCCGATTACGGCAAGGGCATCCTGCTCGACGGCGTCGCCGGCGAGCTGATCGCGATCTGCCGAGATGCCGGCAAGCCGGTGCTGGTCGATCCGAAGGGACGCGACTATGCGCGCTATGCCGGCGCCACGGCTGTGACGCCGAACCGCAAGGAGCTTGGCGAGGCGGTCGGGCGCAAGGTCTTCGGCGATGACGAGATCGTGGCGGCGGCGCGCGACCTGATCGCCACGCATGATTTCGAGTTCATCGTCGCCACGCGCAGCGAGAAGGGCATGAGCGTGGTCTCCGCCGAGGACGCCCGCCACATCTCCACCCAGGCGCGCGAAGTCTTCGACGTCTCCGGTGCCGGCGATACAGTCATCGCGAGTTTCGCGCTGTCGCTCGCCGCCGGCGCCGACCGGGTGCATGCCGCGGTCATCGCCAACGCGGCCGGCGGCGTCGTGGTCGGCAAGCGCGGCACGGCGCGGCTCAACGTCGAGGAGCTATCCGGCGCGCTGTTCCGCTCGCACGGGCCGACCGGCCATCAGGACGCCATCCTCGATTTCAATGCGGCGGCCAGGATGGTCGCTGCCTGGAAGGAAGAGGGGCTGACCGTCGGCTTCACCAATGGCTGCTTCGACATCCTGCATGCCGGCCATGTCAGCCTGCTGCATGCCGCGCGCAGCCAGTGCGACCGGCTGGTGCTCGGTCTCAACAGCGACGCCTCGGTGCACCGGCTGAAAGGGCCGGGGCGCCCGGTCAACAACCAGCATGACCGCGCCTGCGTGCTGGCGGCACTTGCCTCTGTCGATGCGGTCGTCGTCTTCGAGGAGGACACGCCGCTGAAGCTGATCGAGGCGCTTCTGCCGGACATTCTGGTCAAGGGCGCGGATTACACGGTCGAGACCGTGGTCGGCGCCGATGTCGTGCAGAAGGCGGGCGGGCGCGTGGTGCTGGTCGATCTCGTCGCCGGCAAGAGCACGACGAACACGATCGGCAAGCTGCGTGCCGCAAACTGAGGATCTCATGTCAGATTTGAACGACTACCTGGTCCGCTCCGCGGCGGCGATATCGGCGATGGTCGAGCGCGACCTCACCGACGAGATGGAACGCGCGGTGAGCACCGTGGTGACGGCGCTGTCGCAAGGCAAGGCGCTGCTGATCTGCGGCAATGGCGGCTCGGCCAGCGATGCCATCCACATCGCGGGCGAGCTGGTCGGCCGCTTCCTGAAGGAGCGCAAGGCCTATAACGTCATCGCGCTGCCGGCCAACGCCGCGGTGCTGACCGCCTGGGGCAATGATTACGGCTTCGACACCGTGTTCTCGCGCCAGGTCGAGGCGCATGGATCGGAAGGCTCGGTGCTGCTCGCCATTTCCACCAGCGGCAATTCGCCAAGCATCCTTGCCGCCGCCGAGCAGGCGCGGGCGATGGGCATGACGGTGATCAGCCTGACCGGCGAGACCGGCGGCAAGCTCAAGCCGCTGACCGATATCCTGCTCAACGTGCCGTCGACCTCGACGCCGATCATCCAACAGGGGCATTTGTGCCTCTATCACCATCTGTGCGAGGCTGTCGAAGCGCGTCTCAGCAATGGCTGAGAGCGAAGGCTTTCCGCTGGCCGAGCTGGGTCTTTGGGTCGAGCGGACCACCGCCAGGAGCTTTCCGGCCGGCCCGCCGGCCCTGTTCCTCGATCGTGACGGCACCATCAATGTCGATACCGGCTATCCAGACGATCCGGCGACCGTGGTGCTGCGCGACGGCATCGCGCCGGTCATCGAGGCCGCGAACGAGCGCGGCATTCCGGTCGTTGTCGTCACCAACCAGTCCGGCATCGCGCGCGGCTATTTCGGCTGGGACGCGTTCGCGCGGGTCAACGGGCGCGTGCTCGAGCTGCTGGCTGAGAAAAATGCCTTCGTCGACATGGTGCTGGCCTGCGCCTATCACGAGGCCGGCAGGGGCGCGTTGGCGGTTGCCGATCATCCGATGCGCAAGCCCAATCCGGGCATGCTGCTGGAGGCGGGGCGCCGCCTCGGCCTCGATCTCAGCCGATCGCTGATCGTCGGCGACAAGCCGGCCGATATGGAAGCCGGCCAGCGCGCCGGCCTTGCGCGTGGCTGGCTGGTGGACGGCGAAGGCTCGACGATAGGCGGGTTTTCGGTTTCGCCGTTGCGCGGCGCCACGGACCTTGAGGGACTGCTTGCCGCGATACGGTTGCTCTGATCGCAGGTTGATTCAAAGCCCAGCGCTAAGCCCTTTGTTTTTGCAGATGATTTTCAGGAAGCCGGCACATCAAGTTGGGAAGGCGACAAGCCCTTCGTCCTTGACGCGCCGGATGGTCAAGGCGGTGCGTACGGTATCCACGTTGGGGGCGGAGGCCAGTTCCTCGATGACGAAGGTCTGGAATGTGCCGAGGTCACTCGCCACGCAATGCAGCAAGAAATCGGATTCGCCCGAAACCATCCAGGCATCGCGCACGATCGGCCAGCCGCGCGTGCGTTCGGCGAAGGTCTTCAGCTCGGCATCGGCCTGATGATGCAGGCCGATCAGGCAGAAGGCGACGACATCCATGCCGAGCGCCGGGGCATTCAGGAGGGCGCGGTAACCGCGGATGATGCCGGCCTCTTCCAGCCGCCTGACACGGCGCAGGCAGGGCGGCGCCGAAATGCCGACCCGGTTGGACAATTCGACATTGGTCATGCGGCCGTCACCCTGCAGCTCGCGGAGGATCTTCCAGTCGATGGCATCGAGATCGGCTTTGAGCGGCATGGACGGCTTTCGCGCAAGAATCTTTCGCGATTTTGTAATTTGGTTTCGCCTGGGAGACCATCCCTTTACGATGATTTTCTCCTTCTTTTGATGCATGCGGTGATGCCAGAGCCGCGCATATCTGCGGACGACATGCATCGGTGAGGGGCGGCGATATGCCCGATATGCGAGGAACGAAGCTTTCCGGGGACGAAAGCCAACTTGCCTTGCTGGTCTCACGGGCAACACTTACATTAGCCGCGACAAACCACGGCTGCGCGCCGCAGGGGACTTTCATGAACACCAAACATGCGCCCGTTCTCATCATCGGTTCCGGCCCGGCCGGCTACACGGCGGCGGTCTATGCCGCGCGCGCCATGCTGAAGCCGATGCTGGTCGCCGGCCTGCAGCAGGGCGGCCAATTGATGATCACCACCGACGTGGAAAACTATCCGGGCTTCGCCGATCCGATCCAGGGTCCGTGGCTGATGGAGCAGATGCTCAAGCAGGCCGAGCATGTCGGCACCGACATCATCAACGACATCATCACCGAGGTCGATCTCAATGTGCGGCCGTTCCGCGCCACAGGCGATTCCGGCACCGTCTACACCGCGGACGCCTTGATCATCGCCACCGGCGCGCAGGCGAAGTGGCTGGGCATCCCGTCGGAGCAGACCTTCATGGGGTTCGGCGTTTCGGCCTGCGCCACCTGCGACGGCTTCTTCTATCGCGGCAAGGACGTCGCGGTGGTGGGCGGCGGCAATTCGGCGGTCGAGGAGGCGCTCTATCTGTCGAACCTCGCCAAGAGCGTCACCGTCATCCACCGGCGCGGCGATTTCCGCGCCGAGCGCATCCTGCGCGAGCGGCTGCTCAAGAGGGACAATGTCCGCGTCATCTGGGACACGGTCGTCGACGAGATCACCGGACGGCCGGGCAAGGCGCCGCTGCCGCCCTCAGTCGAGGGCCTGACGCTGCGCAACGTGGTGACCGGCCAGGAATCGAAGCTGCCGGTCGACGGCGTGTTCGTCGCCATCGGCCATGCGCCGGCGGTCGAGCTCTTCGCGGGCAAGCTGAAGCAGAAGCCGAACGGCTATCTGTGGACGGCGCCCGATTCCACCCGCACCGACGTGCCCGGCGTGTTCGCCGCCGGCGACGTCACCGACGACGTCTACCGCCAGGCGGTGACGGCGGCCGGGCTTGGCTGCATGGCGGCGCTCGAGGCGGAAAAATATCTGGCGGGCATCGAGGTTCACCGCGAAGCGGCGGAATGACAATCGGCTGAAAAGAGCCGTTTAAAAGCCTGATTTTTCATTGAGACGCCAAAGGCAACGCGAGGGGAATCATGGCGCTGGACTGGGACAAGCTACGCGTATTTCACGCAGCGGCGGAGGCTGGGTCGTTCACCCATGCCGCCGAGACGCTGCATCTGTCGCAATCGGCTATTTCGCGGCAGGTCAGCGCGCTGGAGCACGATGTCGGCGTAGCACTGTTCCACCGCCATGCGCGCGGCCTGGTGCTGACCGAGCAGGGCGAGATGCTGTTCCGCACGGCGCATGACGTGCTGATGAAGCTGGAAACCATCAAGACGCGGCTGACCGAAACCAAGGATCGGCCGTCGGGCGTGCTCAGGGTGACGACCACGGTCGGCCTGGGCGCCGGCTGGCTGACCGAGCGCGTGCAGGAATTCATTGAGCTCTATCCCGAGATCAGCCTGCAGCTGATCCTGGCCAATGAGGAGCTCGATCTCACCATGCGCCAGGCCGATTGCGCGATCCGGCTGCGCCAGCCGCAGCAGCCCGACCTTATCCAGCGCCGGCTGTTCACGGTGCATTTCCACCTCTATGCGGCGCCGTCCTACATCGCCAAGTTCGGCAGGCCTGCCTCGATCGCCGAGCTCAGGAACCACCGCATCGTCACTTTCGGCCTGCCGGTGCCCTCGCATCTGTCGGAGCTGAACTGGCTGGAGACGGTCGGCGATTTCGAGGGCGGGCAGCGGGTGCCGACGCTGCAGATCAACGACATCCTGTCGATCAAGCGGGCAGTGCAGGGCGGCGCCGGCATCGCCATGCTGCCGGACTATGTGATCAACAAGGACACGAACCTGGTGCAGCTGCTGCCGGAGACCGAGGTGCCGTCCTTCGACACCTATTTCGCCTATCCCGACGCGATGAAGAACCAGGCGAAGCTGCACGTGTTTCGCGACTTTATCATCGCCAAGGCGCGCAGCTGGTCTTACTGAATATTCAGGTGAGGCCGGCCTGCGAACGCCAGGCTCCTGCGCTTCCGGTACTCACGTACTGAAGTACGCTCCGTTCCGGTTCTCGGAGCCTACCGTTCTCGACTCGGCCTGACCTGAATATCGGCACCCCTCCCGCAAAGGGCGGCTTGGCCGCGCCAGGGTTTCAGGCGCGGCAGCCAGCCAGGCACGGCGCGGCGGTAGACCTCGTATTCTTCGCCGTAGCGGCTGGCGAGCGTCGGCTCTTCATAGAGCTTGACGAAGGAGATCATCGCCGCCGCGGCGATGAGGCCGTAGACCAGCACCGCCCAGCTCGAAAAGATCAGCGCCTGGCCGAGGATGATCGACAACACCGCCACATACATGGGATTGCGTACATGGCGGTAGACGCCGCCTACGACCAGTTTCTCGGTCGGAGCCACGGGAGCGGGCGTGCCCAGGCCCTCGAGGGCAAAGCGGGCGAAGGCATGAAGCAGGATGGCGGCCGCTCCGGTCACAAGAATCGAGCCCACAGCCACGAAGCCCGGCAGGGCCGACAGAGGTTTGCGATAATGGTCGGTCAGCAGCCACGGCGCCAAGCCGGCGACGACGCCCGGCGCTGCGACCAGGAACAGCGCGCTGCCGGCGATTGCTGAAAAAGTTCGCATCATCGGTCTCCTGCCGTAAAAATAAACTCGGCCTGCCGAAATCGACATCATTTCGCCGACTCGCATATTTCTGAGCAAAATCGGCTCGGTTTGCTTTTAAGCAGTCGCTTTAGCGCCGGAAACGCGTCGGAATCGGCGACTTTTCTGGTCCTATGGCTTCGAGGAACAGGTTGGACCACAGCCTGCGTCTTTTTGCATGCGTGTGTTGCAAAATAGATGCTTGTTTCTTGGGCATGATGAGCACATATATAGTCACATCTCCGGGGCGCGTTCTCCTCCCATTAGCGCCCTCGAGTGTTCCCCTCTGGAGGTTAGCCTTAATCGGCACTTCCAATCAAACTTAGCCGGATCTTTATTGATCCGGCTTTTTTGTTGCCCGCATGCCTTCGAGCCGGCAAGAAAATGACTGAATCCACCGCGTAACAGTGACATGTAACATCGGGTAACATGTCGCAGACCCACTCTATCGTTTAAGTAGACGATAGGACGCGGTTGGTCGGTTCGGGAGATGGGGGCATCACTCGAAAGACCGGGCTCAGGCAAGCACCGCGTCCGAACCTTTTTACGGATGCGGCGGACCAGCCGTTGCCTCCCAGGAGAACGGTCCGCAATAGGAACGGCGTCCGGATCATCCGGACGCCGCTTTCATATCTCCAACAGAAGCCTGCCAGCAGGCCGATCTGCTCGAGCGTTTCACCGTTTCACGGAAATGGCGAACCGCACTATCTCCTTGTTCTTACGCAATTTCGGACGGAAAACCGCTCACACTTTTCCCGGAATTGCTCTACGCCGCTTTGCCGTTGGCGTTCATCGCTTCGTCGGCCAGCCGGCCGGTGAGCTCGGCCATGTGATCGAAAGTGGCCTTGTAGCTGGCGACGCCGGCGGTCGCCGAGCGCAGCTCGATGATCAGATCGCCGATTTCGGCCTGCGGCATGGTCGCCTCGACGACGTCCCAGCCGGGCCAATCGGGCCTTGCATCATAGCCGAGGATCTGGCCGCGCCGCTGCGGGATCAGCGCGATGATCTTGGAGGTCGCGTCGGAGGGCGTGACGATCTCGACCTTCATGATCGGCTCAAGCAGGACCGGCGAACAGGCGGCCATGCCTTCCTTCATCGCGAGCTTCGCCGCCATCTGGAAGGCCATGTCGGAGGAATCGACCGCGTGGTAGGAACCATCCGACAGATTGACGGCGACATCGACGACCGGAAAGCCGAGCGGGCCCGTCTTCAGATAGTCGCGAATGCCGGTCTCCACCGACTGGATGTAGGTTTTCGGCACCACGCCGCCGGTGATGGTGTCGGAGAACTGGAAGCCGGACCCGCGCGGCAGCGGCTTGATCTCGATCACCACGTCGCCGAACTGGCCGTGGCCGCCGGACTGCTTCTTGTGGCGGCCACGCTGTTGCGCCGATTTGCGGATCGTCTCCCGGTAAGGTACCGCCGGGGTATGGCCCTCGATCGGGATCTGGTTCTTGCCTTCGAGGCGCTCGCGCACCACGCGCAGATGCATCTCGCCGTGACCCGACAGGACGGTTTCGGCGGAATCCTGGTTGTGGCGCAGGCTGAGCGATGGATCTTCCTCCGCAAGCCGCTGGATCGCCGCCGACATCTTGACCTCGTCCTTGCGCTCCTTGGGGCGAAGCGCGAAGGCGAAGACCGGCTGCGGCGGCTCCAGCGTGACCAATGGCCGGATGCCGCCCTTGGCCGAGCTCAGCGTCTGGCCGGTCTTGACGTTGTCGAGCTTGCCGAGCGCAACCGTGTCGCCCGCCTTGGCGGATGTCAGCTTCGACTGGTCTTTGCCGAGCATCCTGTAAATGCCGGAAACCTTCGCCGTGTCGCCGTTGGAAAGGAAGAGCTCGGCTGCGTCAGCCAATTGGCCCGAGAGCACGCGCGAGACCGAAAGCTTGCCGCCATGCGCGGTGTGAATGGTCTTCATCACCTGCACCACCGTCTGGCCGTCCGGCGCGCCAAGGCGCTTCCTCGTCGCCTCGACATCCGGCGCGTCATGGCGGATGGCTTTCAACAGGCGCAGCACGCCGTTGCCCTTCTCGGCCGTGCCGATCAGCACCGGCGTCACCGCGCCGGCGCGCAGATCGGCCGAGAGATCGTCGAAGATAGCGTCCTTCGGCGGCTCGATCTCCTCCAGCAATTGCTCCATCAGGTGATCGTCATGATCGGCGAGCGTCTCCAGCATGGAGAAACGCGCTTCCAGCTCGCGCGCCTTGTCGTCGTTCGGGATCTCGGCAACCTGACTCTCGGCGTATTCGCGATAGATGTAGGCGCGTTCCAGCGCCAGATCGATCGAGCCGATGACGATGCCGTCCTTGCGCACCGGAATCTGGCGCAGCAGCAGCGGCACCGAGCTTGCCCGCTGCAGCATATTCAGCGTCTCGCGCACGCCCGCGACCGCCTTGTCGACCTTGTTGAGGAACAGGATGCGCGGAATGGCGAGATCGTCGAGCTTGCGCATGATGAGCTGCAGCGCCGGGATCTTCTTCTCATCGGCCTCGGCGACGACGACCGCGAGGTCGCAAGCGGCAAGCACGGGTTCGGCCTCGAAGGCAAATTCGATGGAGCCGGGACAGTCGACGAAAGTGATCTGCTCGCCCATGAAATCGGTGGTGGCAAAGGTCGCCTCGACGCTCATGGCGTGGGCGCGTGCTTCGGGCGAATGATCGGAAACGGTGTTGCCCGATGAAACTGGTGACTGGCGGGGAATGGCGCCCGTGCGGGCGAGGATGGCTTCGAGAAGTGTCGTCTTACCGCTTGCGAAGGGACCGACTATGGCAATGCATTTCGGTCCCGTGCGTCGTCCTCCGGCGCGAGTACCCATGGCTGAACCTCCACTCAGGCGTTTCCCAAGAGAGCGATCAGCAAAAGTGGAAACGGTTTGCGTCCGATCGCACCCTATGCAGAGCGGCGGCCGGCCTGTTCGGCCGTCGCGGGCGGGGTTTTCACCTCTTCCCAAACCATCGTCACACGGGTTTGCCGGGAGGGCAAGAAAAATAGGACGTTCGCCGGCTTGGGTTTCGTCAGGTCGCGATTTCCTGTTTGTCAGCCCGTGAGGGCAAGACCGCAGCCGCTAAAAGCTAAGCCGGCACCTGCCAATTGGGCCGTCGCGCCACCCATCGATGATGGTGGTTTAGAAGCCGGAATCGGAAGATGTCAATAAAGGCTCAGCCGGCCTCGGTTCGGCGCACCGGCGTGGCTGCGCTCTGCTTCACTACCCTCTCAGCAAAGCGTGACAGCAGCGGATTGAACAGGTCCGGCTTTTCCCAGAAAGGTGCATGGCCGGCGCCGGATATGACATGGCACCGTTCCCACAGCGAGGCGTAGGCCACTGTCTCGAAGTAGCTCAGCCGCACGAGCGGGTCATGCTCTCCATTGATCACCGCGACCGGGAACGGGGCATTCTCGACCACCTGCTTCTGGTCGGCGCCCTTGCCGGCAAACATGCCGAACGCCACGCCCGAGCGCAGCCTGCCGTCGGTGCGCCTTATCGCCTCGCGGAAAGACGGACTTGCGCTGCCGCCGAAGCAAAACGCCTCAAAGCGCTCGATGTCGCGTTCGGAGTAAACTTTCTTGGAGGTGAGCAGCATGTCCCAGTTGGCATGAAAGCCACGCAGCATGCCGAGCGGCCCCCTCGACACCGGCGGCGCCCCGGTCAACACCAGACCGCTCACCGCGTGATGGAAGCTGGCAAGTTCAATCGCTACATGGCCGCCAAGCGACCAGCCGAAGATGATGGCGTGGCCGATGTTGAGGGCATCGAGAAGGCGGGCTGTGGTCTGGGCGAGGCCGGTGATCGTATAGGTTGCGGCCGGGTCGCGAGCATCGGAGGAGTCGCCATGGCCGGGAAGGTCGAAAGCGATCAGCCGGTGGGCATCGGCGAGCGGACTATCGAACTGACGCGCAAAGACGGCGCGCGAACTGCCCGAGCCGTGGATCATGACGATGGGCATGCCGGAACCAGACGACTGGCTGAGGCGCAAATCAGCCTGCGGCGTACGGATTGTGCGGTCAGTGACGCTCATGCTGGATTAGATCCTCGGATGTGGCTGGTGGCCAACATCGCATCCGGGGCTCTATATCTTCTTTAAACATGTGGTTAAGAGAGGGTTCCTGGAAATAAGCGGCCGGCGTGGCTACCGGCTGGATGGCAAGCACCGGCGGACCCCCCCCTACGATGGAACTATTCCTCGATCTTCTTGTCTCGATTTGCAGCATCGCGACCATTGGCCAATATGTCTGGTCGATGCGGGCGCATTTCCAATTGCAGGCCATGTTTCCAGGCGCCATGGTGATTTCGGCAGCGGTGGTTGCTACGGCGCTTTTCTTTCTCGCCATCCTGTGGATCCCATCGCAGCCGGTTCTGGCAAAGCTCGCCGGGCTCGCCGTCGAACTGGCAAGCTCTGCCCTCTTCTGGTGGGCGATCGTCACCTCGCGGAAGGCGCGGCTGCACTTCGCCTTCGCGCCCGATAATCCGCACAGCCTGCTGACCGGTGGCCCCTACCGCTACATCCGCCACCCTTTCTACTCGTCATACATCATCTTCTGGATTGGATGGGGGATCGCGACCTGGTCGATCTGGGCGGTGGTGCCGGTCGCCGGGATCGCCGTCCTCTATGTGGTTGCGGCGCTGGGCGAAGAAAAGAAATTTTCGCGGACGCCATTGGCGGGCGATTACCAGGCCTATCGCGGTCGAGCCGGCCTGTTCTGGCCGCGGTTGGGGTGGTAGCCGACACAGGGCGGGTTCTCCCCAATGGAAGGATTGCCAGATGCCGCCGCATCGCCACCATTTCGGGATAGCTCACCCAATAGGGGCGCGGGATGACGACTTCGTCGGGTTCAGCGTCGCCATGAAGGCGTTGAACAGGATCTGCTTGCCGCCGGTGCCGACGATGGTCTGCTCCGGCCGGTAACCGGCGGATATTTGGTCTCGCCGCGGCGGATCGCCTCGATCGCCGCATTCTTGATGTTGTCGGGCGTATCGAAGTTCGGCTCGCCAGCGACGAGGCCGATCACGTCACGACCGGCATTTTTCAGGGTTTCACCTCTTCCCAAAACCATCGTCACACAGGTTTGTCGGAGGGCAAGAAAAATAGGACGTTCGCCGGCTTGGGTTCAGCAGGCCGCCATTTTTGCTTGTCAGGCTGTGAGGGCGAGCGGTTCGCGGGCGGCGGCACATAACGCGCTTGCCTTGTCGCGCGGCGCCGGCCTGCCGAAGAAATAGCCCTGGAAGCGGCTGCAGCCGGCCGTCCGGGCAAGCGCGAATTCCTCCGCGGTTTCGACGCCTTCCGCGACGATGGCGATGTCCTGGATGCGGGCGATCTGCGCAAGCGCAGACACGAAGATCTGCGCCACCTGGTCGTAGGCGAGGCTGCGGATGTAGGAGCGATCGATCTTGACGCTGTCGATGGGCAGCGACTTCAGGTAGTTGAAGCCGCAATGGCCGGTGCCGAAGTCGTCGAGGGCGATGTGGAAGCCGAGCCCGCGCAGTGCCTCGAGGCGCCTGAGAACCTCGGGCGTCGCGGCCGTCGCCACCGTCTCGGTGATCTCGATGATGAACTGCGACGCGGACCGGCCGGTCTCGCGCAGGACCCGGTCGCACATCGTCACGATCTCGTCGCGCTTCAGCTGCTCGCCGGAGACGTTGATCGAGATGCGCCGTCCGGGAAAATGCCCGATATCGGCGCAGGCCCGCTTGAAGACCCATTCGCCGATCATGTCGATCAGCGTCGAACGCTCGGCGATCGGGATGAATTCCGACGGCGAGATCAAGCTGCGCACGGGATGACGCCAGCGGATCAATCCTTCCAGCGCGTCGACCGAGCCGTCGGGATCGACGATCGGCTGGTAGTGCAGTTCCAATTCGCCGAGATAGATCGCAGCGCGCAGCTCGCGTTCCACCAGCCGGCGATAGCGTTTATCAGACAGCATCTCCTCGTCGAAAACGGTGACGCGGCCGCGGCCGCCCGCCTTGCTCTCGTAGAGCGCGAGATCGGCCAGCAGCATCAATTCAGTGCCGTTCGAAGCGTGCAACGGCGCGAGCGCGACGCCCACCGAGATCGACAGGGGAATGATCTTGCCTTCATGTCTCTTGCCGGCCCGCATCGCATCCAGCAGCCGGCGGGCGTCCTTGCCGATACTGGCGACGTCGCCATGCGGAACCATGATGCCGAACTCGTCGCCGCCGAGCCGGCCGATGACGCCGTCCTCGAAGATGCGCTGCGCTTCCGCGACCAGATGCGCCAGCGCCAGATCGCCGAACTGATGGCCGAACGTGTCGTTGAGCTGCTTGAAATGATCGAGGTCGATCAAAAGCAGGCTTGCCTGGCGACGGTTGCGCGAGCCGCTCAGCCAATCGCCCAACGCTTCGATGAAGTAGCGCCTGGTCATCGCGCCTGTCATGGCATCGACAGTGAGAAAACGATGCTTCTCGGCCTCGGCATCCGCCGCCGATTGCAGGCGCTGGACGACGTTCGAGCGCATATACATCAACACCAGAAGCGCCAATAAGGTCGAAGTCACCGATACCGCGAGCGCGCCGGCGCGGGAGGCGTTCTCCGTCAGCGCGAAAGCCGCAAGCCCGGTGGCGGCGATGCTCATCACGAGCAACGCCTGGATGCCGCGATAGATACGGCCGCTGTGATCTTTGATTGTCGCCAAGATACTCATGTCCGCGCCCCCACAGCACGCGACATGGCTAGGACCTCAGCCGTTAAGAAACGCTGAGCGTGGCTGCTGCCTCGATTTATTCCTTTGCCGCTGACTAGAGATCGCGATTTTATGGTTAAAAAGCAATCATTTATGACAGTTCTCTGACATTCTAATGCTGCAATCCGCCCGCTGCACGAATGAGAAATCGAGGTTGCCGCCCGGCAACGGCTCAAAGCCGGTTGCAACGGTCTCCCGACGAGGTGAAACTACCGCGTGAGACGCCGCGCGGGGCGCTCTGTTCGAGAGGATCTGAACGATGAAGCTCATTGCGTGCGGCAGCGTGCCGACAATCATCGCGCCGGAGACATATTTCTCCGGGCGGGTGCTGCAGACGCCGATCATCGAGAAAGAGGCGCCGGCGCGGCTCAGGGCGACGCTGGTCAGCTTCGAGCCCGGCGCGCGCACCCATTGGCACACGCATCCGCTTGGACAGACGCTCTATGTCACCGCCGGCGCCGGCCTGGCGCAAAGCTGGGGCGGCCCCGTGCAGGAGATCAGGGCAGGGGATGTCGTTTCCTTCGCGCCGGGCGAAAAGCACTGGCATGGCGCCGGCCGGAAAACCGCCATGACCCACATCGCCATGCAGGAGGCGCTGGACGGCGTCCACGCCGACTGGCTGGAGCAGGTTTCCGACGAGCAATATGGCAGCTGAGCGGCGTCCAAGAAAAACCCGGCGCGGCGCCGGGTTTTTCTTGCTGGCCGGCCGGATGGCCGATCAGGCCAGCGACGCGGTGAAGCGCTGGATGCGCGTGCAGGCTTCTTCCAGCAAGGCGTCCGACGTGGCGTAGGAGATGCGGAAGTTCGGTCCGAGGCCGAAGGCCGAGCCGAACACCACCGCGACACCTTCGGCCTCCAGCAGTTCGGAGCAGAAGGCCTCGTCATTGTCGATCACCTTGCCCGTCTTGGTCTTCTTGCCGATCAGCTGGGCGCAGGACGGGTAGACATAGAAGGCGCCTTCCGGCGACGGGCAGGAGATGCCGCGCGCCTGGTTGAGCATCGATACCACGAGGTCTCGCCGGCCCTGGAAGATCGCCTTGTTCCTGGCGATGAAATCCTGCGGCCCGTTGAGCGCCTCGACCGAGGCCCATTGCGCGATGGTGCAGGCGCCCGAGGTCTGCTGGCCCTGGATCATGTCCATCGCCTTGATCAGCGGCACCGGGCCGGCGGCGTAGCCGATGCGCCAGCCGGTCATGGCATAGGCCTTTGAGACGCCGTTCATGGTCAGCGTGCGCTCATAGAGGTTCGGCTCGACCTCGGCGATGGTCTTGAAGACGAAATCGCCATAGGTCAGGTGCTCATACATGTCGTCGGTCAAGGTCCAGACATGCGGATGCTTGAGCAGCACGTCGGCCAGCGCCCGTAGCTCGGCCTCCGAGTAGGCGGCGCCCGACGGGTTCGACGGCGAGTTCATCAGCAGCCATTTGGTCTTCGGCGTGATCGCCTTTTCCAGCACTTGCGGCGTGAGCTTGAAGCCGTTGTCGATCGAGGTGTCGGCGAACACCGAGGTGCCGCCGCAGATCGCCACCATTTCGGGATAGCTCACCCAATAGGGGCGCGGGATGACGACTTCGTCGCCCGGGTTCAGCGTCGCCATGAACGCGTTGAACAGGATCTGCTTGCCGCCGGTGCCGACGATTGTCTGCTCCGGCCGGTAGTCGAGATTGTTCTCGCGCTTGAATTTTTTCGCGATCGCCTCGCGCAGCGGCACGATGCCGGAAACCGGCGGATACTTGGTCTCGCCGCGGCGGATCGCCTCGATCGCCGCGTTCTTGATGTTGTCGGGCGTATCGAAGTCCGGCTCGCCGGCGCCGAGGCCGATCACGTCACGGCCGGCATTTTTCAGCTCGCGCGCTTTCTGCGTCACCGCGATGGTCGCGGAAGGCTTAACGCGGGAAAGGGCGTCGGCGAGAAAGGCCATGACGAAATGTCTCCTAGGAAGAGCGGCCAGGAGCGGCCGCGGCGCCTCTCATGTCGCATCATGGCGCGGAGCGCAAGCATTGTGCGATGAGCCAGAGGTCAAGGAGGCGTGACCAAAGTCAGCCTGCGTGAGCGGCAACGCTAAATTCATCAACGGCCGGTAAACCCTTGGCTGGCAGGATTGCAGATCGGATTGCGACTATTCGCGGAGCGAGAAACCTTGTCGCGCAGCATCGGGCTCGCCCACATCATCCGTCATGATGACGGCACCTCGACCGGTGTCTGGGGCATCTATACGTTGCAGAGCGCGTTCCAGCCGATCTTCGCCTTCAAGGAGGGCAAGCTCTCGGTCGTCGCTTTCGAAGGGCTGATCCGGCCGTTCCGCGATGGCGAGCCGCAGTCGCCGGGGACATTTTTCGGCACCTGCCCGGCGGCCGACCGGCTGCATATCGAGGCGCTGACGCGCACGCTGCATCTTCTGAACGCCGGCGCCTGCCTGCCGCAAGAGGCCTCCATCTTCGTCAATTTCGACCCGTCGGTCTTCACCGATCGCCACATCGCCGACAAGGCCCTGCGCGACATGCGGCTGGTGCTGCACGAAGCCGGCATCGATCCGCGCCGCATCGTCTGCGAGGTCACCGAGCAGAAATCGGCTTCGCAGGAAGCGCTCTACGGTTTTGTCGAGGCGCTGAGGGCCAATGGCTTCAGCATCGCGGTGGACGACTATGGCGCCGATGATTCCGACATCAATCGGATCAAGGAACTCAAGCCAGACATCGTCAAATTCGATGCGAATTGGATCACCCATCTGATGGAGTCCGGCGCCGGCTTCGCCTTGCTGACGGCGATGGTGCAAAGTTTCGAGAACCAGGGCATCCGCACCGTCTTCGAAGGTATCGAGGAAGGCTGGCAGTTGGAGCTCGCCGAGAGGTCCGGCGCCTCCATGGTGCAGGGCTACGTGCTTGCCCGGCCGGAACTTGCCCCCACCAGCTTTCGCGTCTTCGGCAAGGGCGCGCAGCAGCCTTCGAGCGAAGACAGCAAGGCACCGGCCGCCGCAAGCCCGGCGGCCCCAACGCTGCACGGACGGCCGGCAAGGGTGTTCGGGCGCAAGGTCGCGCCATGAGCGGACAACCAGACAGGCGGCGCAACGTCGCCGAGGCGATCTTCGCCGACGAGATCGGCCTCCAGTTCGGCGTCTATGGCGAGTTCCGGCTGTGGAGCGCCTATCAGCCGATCTTCGCGCCGGAGGGCAGGGTGCTCAGAGCCGTCGCCGTCGAGGGGCTGATCGAGCCGCGCCGCGTCGCGCAGCCGGTAGCCGCTTCGGTCTTCTTCGGCAGCATTCCCGCGTCCGACCTTCTGTTTGTCGAAACGATGTGCCGGATGCTGCATCTCGGCAATTATCGCAACATCCGCGTCGAGGGATTGACGCTGTTCTTCAACTATAATCCGACCATCAACGACCATCTCGGACGGGCGCTCGCCGAGATCCGGCTGATGACCAGGCATCTCGGCGATCTGGAGCTCGAGCCCAGCCTGCTGGTCTGCGAGATCACCGAACAGGCAGCCGACGACCAGGTTCTTGCCAGCCTGGTGCGCGAAATGCGGCGCGACGGCATCCGCATCGCCATCGACGATTTCGGCACGGGGCATTCGACGGAAGCGCGCATCGATCTGCTTGCACCCGACATCGTCAAGATCGATGGCGCCTGGTTTGGCGAGCTCTGCCGCCATGCCGCCGCCGAACGCTTCTTCCGGCCGTTGGTGGCGATGCTGCACGAGCGCGGGGCCAAAGTGCTGGTCGAGGGCATCGAGAATGCACAGCACTTGCGCGTCGCGCTCGAGGGCGGCGTCGACCTGCTGCAAGGCTTCCATCTCGCCCGCCCGGCGCTCGCCGGCACGGTCTTCAAGGAAGAACCGCTTTCCATCGACGCTCTCATCGACGCCGGCAACAAGGTCGTGCCCCTGCATCAGCATCGCTGATGCTCGATCCAAAAGGCGCATCAGCATCGCTGATGCGGGCGCCGAAAAAATATCAGCGCCGCTGATGGTTCTTCTTAAAAACAAATCACTGGATGGTCTCGCCTGGGCGCGTTAGAGCCGTGCTGAAATGGGCTTCAGACTACGCGCGAGGTATGTGCGATGATCCTTTACGACATGGCCGACAGTGGCAATTGCTATAAGCCGCGGCTGTTGATGGCCAAGCTCGGCATTCCTTTCACCCGGGTCGAGGTGAGCTCGCATACCGGCGAGACGCGCAAACCAAATTACGTCGCCAAGAATCCGAACGCGATGGTGCCGATGCTCGAGCTCGACGACGGCAGGCGTATCGCCGAGAGCAACGCCATCCTGCTCTATCTTGCCGAGGGCACGCGCTTCCTGCCGACTGACAAGTATGAACGCGCGCTGGCTTACCAATGGCTGTTCTTCGAGCAATACAGCCACGAGCCCTATATCGCGGTGCGCAAGGCGCTTTTGACTTTTCCGGAACGGGCGAAGGACGCCACGCCGGAACGATTGGCGCAGACGCTGGAGCGCGGCAACAAGGCGCTCGGCGTGATGAACCAGCATCTGGAGCGGAACGAATTCTTCGCCGGCGACGCCTATAGCGTCGCCGACATCGCCTTATACGCTTATACCCACACCGCCGGGATGGGCGGCTTTCAGCTCGACGCCTATCCGGCGGTCGCCGCCTGGCTGAAGCGCGTCGAGGCGGATAAGGGGCATGTGCCGATCGAGTGGGTGGGATCTAGCGTCCGCTAACCGCTTTCGCTGGAGCATAAGCGCGAGGGTTATTTGATAAGCCGATCATATTCGGCATGGGTGCCGATCCAGATCCAGTCAAAACCATCACCGCTTTCAAGGGCCAAGGCCCGGTAATTGTCGTCTATTCTTGCCGACCAAAGCTCTCCCACCTTCTTGAAATGGAGGGATGGATGTCGCGGATTGGTCTTCATCAAAATGGAGTTCTTGTCGGCTGCGCGGCGAACGGCATTTGGCAAAGAATTGTATTTTGTCCAGAAGCTGGCGGTGGCTCTGTGCCTCACAGGTCACGCAGCTTGCCGGCGGCTATTTCGGCACGTGCGTCTGCCACCAGCTTGTCCAGCCGGCCCGCCTTCGCGTCGGCTTCGATCTTCTTGTCCCACAAATCGGCCTGCAGAGCCTCGAACCAGGCGGCAAATGCCTTCAGCTCTTCAGGGCTCAGTTCGGCGACGGATTTTTCGATCTGTTCAAGCTTGGTCATAGGCCAATGATACCTTATTGGGCTAAAATGGCACCACAAACGGAACCATTCAACCCAGACAGCAACTCGCCAAAATCCAGGCAACAAAAAAGGCGGGCAATGCCCGCCTTCCTCTGCCGGTAGCCTGATCGGGAGCGTCTGGTCCGGGCCGGCAGCTATCTGCTGTTCCAGCTTGTCGGGTCTTTTCGCTCCGGCGCGCTTCTCGCGCGACCGTCAGTACATCCGTGACTTGCCGCGCGCCCCGAACCTTCGCCCGGTGCGCGCCTTACTTAGTCGCATTTTGCGCCGCTGGCCGTAAAGCCTGCCGCAAATGCTTAAGCCAAATCAGGCTGCCTTGCTAAGAGACCCAGCAGCGGACTTGCCGGTGCGGCGGTCCTGCTCGATCTCGAAGTTGATTTTCTGGCCTTCAGCCAGGCTCGTCATGCCAGCGCGCTCGACAGCGGAGATGTGGACGAAAACGTCCGCGCCGCCATTGTCAGGCTGGATGAAGCCGTAGCCCTTGGTGGCGTTGAACCACTTGACCGTACCAGTTGCCATATAGAATGCCCTTCACATTTGCTTTTGTTTGACCGGACCAACGTCCGGCCGGCGGTATCGAAATTTTGGAGATAGACGTCAGCAAACGCGAAGATCGCGGCCCGATCGATCGGCCAAATTCAATGCTGCGGATATAGGATAGTTTGAGCAAGAAAACAAGACGGGTTGCCTGGACGCTGCCCCGCATCCCGGATCGAGCGGAATACAAGCATGGAAGTTTTGACAGCGGTGCCGCGTTGTGAAGGGATGGGATGCTTGCCCTTCCGAGGAGAGAAGCCATGAAGACCATTCTGCTTGCCGCCTGCTTCCTGCTGCTGGCCGCGGAGGCGCACGCGGTGACGCGCTACGATCCGACGCGCATGAGCTGCGACCGGGTGCAGGCGACGATCGCCAGACAGGGCGCCGTCATCCTGCGCTACCAGTCGACGCGCGTGCCGGGGCTGCCGCTCTACGACCGCTATGTGCGCGACGAGCGTTTCTGCAACGCGGGCGAAGTGAGGGCACGCGCCTACGTGCCGAGCGCCGACACCCGGTCCTGCATGGTCTATGTCTGCAAGCGTCCGGATTTCGAGCGGCGTTTCCGCCGCCGGTTCCTGCAAGATTAAAGGGCGTGAAAGGGCTCCGCCTCAGAACCCGAACGAGGCCTGCGCGGCCGGCGGCGGGCCGACGCGAACGCCTTCCATGGCCAGCATCTTTTCCTTGGTGGCCGAGCCGCCCGGGGCGGAGAAGCCGCCGATCTTGCCGCCCGCTGCCAGGATGCGATGGCAGGGAATGACAAGCGGCACCGGATTGGCGCCAAGCGCCGCACCCGTCTCGCGGGCAAGCCCGGCATGGCCGGCGCGTTTGGCCAGTTCGCCATAGGTGGTGGTCTCGCCGAAGCCGAGCCTGCGCGCGGCATCGTAGATAGCGAGGCGAAAGTCATCGACGCCGTCAAGGTCGACCGGCACGCCGGAGAAGTCGACGTCCTCGCCGGCCGCATAGGCCTTGATCGCGGCGATCAGATCGACCACCCAGGATGGCTGGTCTGTCGAGGCTGAGACGCCGGGGTGGCGAAGCAGCCGGCGCTCGACCGCTTCGCGGCTGCGCTCCGGCAGGCAAAGCCGGATCAGGCCCTTCTCGCTCCAGGCAATGCCCATGAAGCCGATCACTGTTTCTAACACTGCGTGGCCGGCCGTGATCTGGGATGTGGGTTTCATGGCGTATTCCTTCGGCAAAACAGCGAAAAACGAGTACATATCCAGAACAATATGGCACTTCGGCCCTGTTGTCGCCACCCGAAAACCGCCGGGTGGCCCCGATTGCCGGGTGTGAATCGCTGGTGTAAGGACTCCTTAACAACCGACAAACCGGACCCGCACGGCTTGCCAGCTAAAATCATATTCACCGCGCTCAGCGTGCTCGTAGCCGCTGCTGGTCTCAGCGGCTGTACCTCGACCTCGCAGATGAAGGCCGCGCCCGCGCTTGCGGAAGCCTCGACGCCTGCTGTCGCGGACGATACGCCGACGCTCGCGCTGCCCGAAACGGTGGCCGTGCTGCCGGAACCTTCGGGTCTCGCGCAGGTGCAGACCGCGGCGCTGGCTGGCGATGCCGTCGCCAGGGCGACCACGCCAGGCGCGCCCGCGACGCAAAGCGCGCTTTTGCCGCCGCCTGTCCAGCCCGGCGCGCCCGCCGCGGCGCTGGCTCAGCCTGCGGCTTTCGCCGGAGCGACGCCGATGGCCGGCCAGTTTCCGCCGCCGCCGGTGCTGACGGCCGGCGGCTCGCCGACCGGCCCAGGATCCATCAGCCGAGCGGCATCCATCAGCCGAGCGGCGTTCTATACGACCGCGGGCATGGCCATGCCGGTCACCGGCCAGTCGGCGAAAGTCGCCCCGATGCCGGGCGTCCAACAGGTTGCTTATGTGGCGCCGGACAACCCGGCGCTGCTGGCGGCACCCGGCCAGCCCGAGCAGCACGCCAGCGGCCCGCGCGGCGAGATCGAGCGGCTGATCGAGAAATATTCGGCGATCTATGAAGTGCCGGTCGAGCTGGTGCGCCATGTCGTCAATCGTGAAAGCACCTTCAACCCGAAAGCCTACAATCATGGCCATTGGGGGCTGATGCAGATCAAGCACGCGACGGCGCGCGGCATGGGCTATGACGGGCCGGCGGCCGGCCTGTTCGACGCCGAGACCAACCTCAAATACGCGGTGAAATATCTGCGCGGCGCCTGGCTGGTTTCGGGCGGCAACGCCAAGCGGGCCGACACGCTCTACCAGACCGGTTACTACTACGACGCCAAGCGCAAGGGCCTGCTCGAGGCGACGGGGCTTGGCTCCGACCGCAAGCGGCACCGCCTGCCACCCGACGCCTGAGCGGACGGTTCCGCGCGGCGTTTAGAGACAGCGCCATGCATGAAAACACAATTCCCTGCCGGCCGGCTGCCAACGACATCCGCCTGCGCAAGCTGCTCGACGACACGCTCACCGCGCCGCACTGGCCGCAGGGTTTCGTCATGCGCGCGTTCGAGCACCGGGATGCGCAGGCTTTGCACGCGCTGCTGGAAGAGGTGTTCGATGACGGCGCCGACGGGCCGTTCGACGAGTGGTGGCAGCGCATTGCCGGCGATGCGGAGTTCGATCCCGCTCTCTGTTTTCTGGCGATCGACGGCAAGGGGCTGCTGGCGGGCGCGGCGCTCTGCTGGACATCCGGTTTCGTCAAGGATCTCGCCGTCCATCCGGAATCGAGAGGGCAGGGCCTCGGCGAGGCGCTGATGCGGCAGGTGTTCCTGACCTTTCGCGAGCGCGGGGCGACCCATGTCGATCTCAAGACCAATATTGTGAAGAACACCGCGGCCTTCAGGCTCTACGAGCGGCTCGGCATGATCCCGGTCGACTGGGAAGGCTGACGCGCAAAGCGCGGCGGCCCGTATTGGAGGCTCCCGGCGCGGCGTTGCAATCGCCTGCGCCCGGACATTGTGAACTCCTTCACATAGGCTGACGTTAGGGCATGCTAATTCGTCGTCGTGCCGGGCGGCCGATCGGCGGATCGACGCGGGCAAGGCGTCGGAGGAGGCTGTGCCGGCATGCGTCAGCCACTCCCAGGCGGGCTCCGGGCGGGGGTTTCGGAGCCCGTCCGCTTTGCGTGAAGCGAGGCGGACGGAACGGGCCGCCGACGCGGTCGAGCCAACCGGGATCGGCTTCACCGACCTGCTGGCCCGGTCGGCCACGCACAACGCGGGAACCCTAAGCGGCGTCGCGCATTCAACGCAGGGGCCTTGATGAGCCGCGACCTATGCGTCGCCGGTCGCGCAGGGAGGTCCGCAATCCCGTGAAGCTCGCTTCAGCATTCCTGGCCGCCGGCATGCTGCTCGGCGCTGTTCAAGCGCGAGCCGTGGAACTGTCGATCGTGTCGGGCGATACCGGCAACGGCATCAAGGTGCTGCGCGAGATACTCGATCGTTACGAGAAGAAGAGCGGCAACAAGGTCGATATCGTCGTCATTCCGCCCTCGACCACCGACCAGTTCGGCCAGTACCGACTCTGGCTCGCCGCCGGCAGCAGCGATATCGACATCTACCAGACCGACGTGGTCTGGGCCCCGCAGCTTGCCAGTCAGCTGGTCGACCTGACCGAAGCGACCAGGGATGTGGTGGGTGAGCATTTCCCGTCAATCATCCAATCGCAGACGGTCAACGGCAGGCTGGTCGCGCTGCCGATCTTCACCGACGCGCCGGCGCTCTACTACCGCAAGGATCTGCTCGACAAATATGGCGCCAAGGTGCCGGCCACCTGGAAGGAACTGGCCGATACCGCGAAGCTCGTGATGAACAAGGAGCGACAGGCCGGCAACAAGGACATCTGGGGCTTCGTCTTCCAGGGCAACGCCTATGAGGGTCTGACCTGCAATGCGCTCGAATGGGTGATGTCGAATGGCGGCGGTCGGATCATCGAGCCGGACGGTGAAATCTCCATCGACAATCCAAAGGCGGCCGCGGCGCTCGACATGGTCAAGGGCTGGATCGGCACGATAGCGCCGCCGGGCGTGCTCGCCTATCAGGAGGAAGAAACGCGCGGCGTCTGGCAGACCGGCAATGCCGTCTTCATGCGCAACTGGCCATACGCCTATGCGCTGGGCAACAGCGAGAATTCGCCGATCAAGGGCAAGTTCGACGTGGCGCCGCTGCCGGCCGGCGAAGGCGGGCATCCCGCCGCCACGCTGGGCGGTTGGAACCTTGCGGTGTCCAGATATTCGAAACATCCAGACGAGGCGATCGAGCTGGTCAAGTTCATCGCGTCGCGCGAGATGCAGAAATACCGGACGCTGAGAACGTCCAACTTGCCGACCATCCCGGCCCTCTATGACGACCCCGACATCGCCCGGCAGCAGCCGATCGTGCCGCGCTGGAAAGGGATTTTTCTCAACGCGCAGCCAAGGCCGTCGGCAACCGCCAGGATCAAGTACAACGAGGCATCCAGCCAGTTCTGGACTGCCGTGCACGACACGATCTCCGGCCAGGGCGCCGCCGCCGACAATTTGGCCGATCTCGGCGCGAGGCTGACCAGGCTGAAAGGCAAGGGGTGGTGAGCGCGGCAAGGCGATCGCCGCTGATGCGCCGACGCGTGCGCACGGCCTGGCTGTTTCTCGCGCCGATGCTTCTCGTGCTCGCCGCCGTCGCCGGCTGGCCGTTCCTGCGCACGGTCTATTACGGTTTCACCGATGCTTCGCTGGCGGACCTCGACGCGCGGCAATGGGTGGGCTTCGACAATTACTTCTCGGTGCTGCGCCTGCCGAGCGGCCGCCTGCTCTACGACGGGTTGCTCGTCGATCCGGTCTGGTGGCGCGCGGTGTGGAACACGGTGCGCTTTGCCGTGGTGTCGGTGGCCTGCGAGACGGTGCTGGGCATGATCGTGGCGCTTGCGCTCAACACCGAATTCCCGGGACGCGGCATCGTGCGGGCCGCGATCCTCATTCCCTGGGCGATCCCGACCATCGTCTCGGCTAAGATGTGGCAGTGGATGCTCAACGACCAGTTCGGCATCATCAATGTCGCGCTTCTCAATCTCGGCCTGATCGACACCAAGATCGCCTGGACCGCCAATGCCGATACCGCGATGATCGCCGTGCTGATCGTCGATATCTGGAAGACGACGCCATTCATGGCGCTGCTGATCCTGGCGGCCCTGCAGATGCTGCCGCGCGAGATCCTCGAGGTGGCGAAGCTCGACGGCGCGAACCCGTGGCAGATCTTCTGGCGGGTGACCTTGCCGTTGATCCGCCCGGCGGTGATGGTGGCGGTGATCTTCCGCGCGCTCGACGCGCTGCGCATCTTCGACCTGATCTATGTGCTGACGCCGAACAATGTGCAGACCAAGTCAATGTCGATCTTCGCGCGCGAGAACCTGTTCGAGTTCGACAAGTTCGCCTATGGCTCGGCCGCCTCGACGCTGCTTTTCCTGATCATCGGCCTGCTCACCATCGCCTATATCCGCATCGGCCGGCTGCGTTTCGAGGCAGGGCGCTGACATGAAGATGCTGAAGCGCTCCGGCTTCTACCTGCTGCTCCTGGCGATCGTCTTCGTCGCGGTGTTTCCGTTCTACTACGCCATCGTCACCAGCCTGAAATCGGGAACAGAGCTGTTCCAGGCAGGCCTGTGGCCGCAATCGTTCAGCCTTGCCAATTACCGCAATGTGCTGACCGAAGGTCCCTTCCTGCGCAATCTCGTCAATTCGCTGATCGTCTCCGGCGCGGTCGTCGCGGTCTCGCTGCTGCTTGGCGTCACCGCGGCCTACGCTCTGGCGCGCATTCGTTTCCGCGGGCGCTCGGTGCTGATGCTGGCCATCCTGTCGGTGTCGATGTTTCCGCAGGTCGCGGCACTGGCCGGGCTGTTCGAGATCATCCGGGCGCTGCATCTCTACAATTCGCTGCTGGCGCTCATCCTGTCCTACATGATCTTCACGCTGCCGTTCACGGTCTGGGTGCTCACCACTTTCGTGCGCGACCTGCCGGTCGAGATCGAGGAGGCGGCGATCATCGACGGCGCCGGGCCTTGGACCATCCTCACGCGCATCTTCCTGCCGCTGATGTGGCCGGCGCTCGCCACCACCGGGCTGCTTGCCTTCATCAGCGCCTGGAACGAGTTCCTGTTCGCGCTCACCTTCACCTCCACCAACACGCAGCGCACCGTGCCGGTGGCGATCGCGCTGCTGTCAGGCAATTCGCAGTTCGAGATTCCGTGGGGCAACATCATGGCTGCCTCAGTGATCGTCACCGTGCCGCTGGTGGCGCTGGCGCTGATCTTCCAGCGCAGGATTGTGTCGGGTCTCACGGCCGGCGGCGTCAAAGGCTAGATGCGACGCGAGAAAGTGACCGGAAAGCGTGCGCCGAAATGTCGGATCAGGTCGCGGCGGGCCGTCCTTGGATCGTAGAGCAACCCGCGCCGAGACGCCGGCGCCAGGAGACGATCATGATCACCTTTCCCAATGAATCCGCCAAATATCGCACCGCGCGCGAAAAATTGCTGCGCAAGGAAATCGAGCTGCGCCGCGCCATGGAAGCGGTGGCCGAGGCAAGGCGCGCTTTGCCGCCGGGCGGTTTGGTGCCGCAGGACTATGTGTTCGACGCCCTGGACGACCAGGGCCAGCCGGCGAAAGTCAAGCTGTCGGACCTGTTCGCGCCGGGCAAGGATACGCTGATCCTCTATCAGATGATGTTCCCGCGCCACCCGCAGGAGACACGCGAGGTGGCGAAAGGCGGCGAGACGGCGAAGCTTGCCCGGCAGGACCAGCCATGCCCGTCCTGCACGGCCCTGCTCGACCAGTTCGACGGCGCGATCGGCCATCTCGACGCGGCGGGCTTCAACTTTGCCGTGGTGGCGAAGACCGCGCTCGACAATCTGGTAGCGCTCGGCCGCGACCGCGGCTGGAAAACATGCGGCTCGTCTCGTCGGCCGGCAACGCTTTCAAGCGCGACTACAACTCCGAAACCGCCGAGGGCGCGCAGATACCGCTGCTTTCGGTGTTCCACCGCGATGGTGACGGCATCCGGCATTTCTGGTCGTCGGAGCTAGACTTCGCGCCATCGGAGCCGGGACAGGACCCGCGCGGCATCGGCACCTGCGAGATCCTGTGGAACCTGATGGATTTCACGCCCGAAGGGCGGCCGAACTGGCACGAGCAGCTGCAATATGCCGGGCAGGCCCCCGGCGCGCACTGCCACTGATGGCGATGCGGGCGCTCAGCCCGCGCGCTTCTTTTCGAGGCAACCTCTTAGGCAACCCTGGGGCCGGTGCCGCGTTGGGGAAGGCGAGGGGCTGTTTCGGATCGGAGATCGAGATGAAAACGCTGCTGCCCCTGGTCGCCGTCGCACTTCTTGCCGGCGCGCCCGCCGCATTCGCCCAATCGGACAATTCAGACGCCGTGGGACCGATGGTGACCGAGAACAAGGTCGACACCCAGACCTTCGTCACGACGGTGCCGAATGCCAACATGTTCGAGATCGAGTCGAGCAAGCTGGCGCAAGGGAAGTCGGCGTCGGCCGACGTCAAGGCTTTCGCCGCGCAGATGATCAAGGATCACAGCAAGGCCGGCGAGGATTTCAAGGCGGCGCTGAGCCAGGGCCAGACCACGGCGTCGATCAAGCCCGCCGGCCCGGCGCTGCAGCCCAAGGAGCAGCAGCTGCTCGACGACTTGAAGGCTGCGAGCGGCAAGGAATTCGACGCCAAATACATCAAGATGCAGGCCGACGCGCATAAGGATGCGGTGGCGCTGTTTTCCACCTACGCCAAATCCGGCGACGACCCGGCGATGAAGGAATTCGCCAAGAAAACGCTGCCGGTGCTGAAGATGCACGAGAAGCACGTGAAGGAACTGGCGGTCGCGCATCAGTGAGGCCGCCCTTGCCTTCTCCCCCTGTGGGAGAAGGTGGCCGCGCAGCGGCCGGATGAGGGGTGCTCCAGGGAATGCCGACGTCTCACTCCGCTGGAACACCCCTCATCCGTCTCGGCGCTGCGCGCCGATCCACCTTCCCCCACAAGGGGGGAAGGGAAACCGCTGGCGTTCCCCCGCTGCCCCGATAAGCTCCCGCCAAAACAAAGGGAGGACCGCCATGGACAAGGAAGTCATCGAAGTGCCCGTGATGTCGGCGAAGGTGCGCTCGCTCGGCCTGCCGTGCTCGACGGCGGTGCGGGCCAACGGCTTCGTGTTCATCTCGGCGACGCCGCCGGTCGACATGGTGACGGGCGAGATGGTGCGCGGCGACATCGAAACGCAGACCGAGGCGTCGCTGAAGGCGCTGAAACATTGCCTGGAAGCGGCCGGCACCTCGCTGGACAAGGTGGTGATGGTGCGCATCTACGCCGTCAATTCCGGCTTTTACAACGCAATAAACAGGATCTATGCGAAGTATTTTGCCACCAACCCGCCGGCGCGCAGTTTCGTGCCGGTGGCATCGTGGCCGATGGAGTTCGATATCGAGATTGAGTGCGTGGCGGTGGCGTGAGGTTCGACTGGCGATGCTGGAACAGACAGCTGCCCGGCCTTTGTTGCTACAACACCATATGATTAGCCGCTCGTCGCTCACATCGGGCCACCTAGAAGTGGCTCGGGCAATCCTGCCAATGTCGTTACCTATTCCGACATCGGTGAAATGAGCCCGAGTCTGGACGGCGGTTTCTGCAGAAGGATGGGATGCCGTACCCAGAGCAGGGACGACCATCCACTATCAACGTCCCTTCATCTCTGCGTGAGTGTGTGCCGATGGCTGTGAATAAGCGGTCACTGGGCTTTGTCCCCTCTTTTTTAAGCTTTTGAAAACACGCATCCCGAACTCAAGTCGGCCATAGTTGGCGACGGACGCCTAAACTGTTCTTGTGTGTAGGGAGCCTTTTGTGTAGCAATTTAGGTGGGTGGGGACTTCGTTGGCGCAGCTTTAAGCTGCCATGAACGCTCCAGTTGAAAGAATAGGATAGACCTCGCTTGCCGAGGGGTACTCGCTTAGGCGGGTAGCTGCGGCAACACGCGGGTTTGTGGGGGCTTCTTGTCAGCAGGCATCGCGAATGATTGAGAGAAAAATAAACAATGTTAGTGAATTCCTAGACGCATTGCGCGCCGATCAAAACAAAGATGCCGGATCAGTATGGTTCCGCGGCCATGCCGAAGCCGAGTGGAAGCTCATACCTGGATTACTCCGCTCAACAGCCGAAACGTCCGAGACTACACTTCTAAATCGATTTAGGCAGAGTGCCGCAATGCTTGCGGAGCGACGGCCAGAGAATTCGTTCGATTGGACGTTCTTAATGCAGCATTATGGTGTTCCGACGCGGTTGCTTGACTGGAGCGAAAGTCCGCTTGTCTCCCTCTATTTCGCGGTAGAAGATTTTCATTTGCGACCGAACACAGACGCTGCGGTTTGGTGTCTATGGCCGACAATGCTGAATAAAAATGCGAATATTGTTGATAAGATAGAAGGAAAGTATATACCTTCTTTTGATGACCCTGAGCTTCTCGGGTACTCTACGGAGAGCTTACGCCAAAATACAAGGATAGAGCTATTTCCTGTCGCTACAATTGCTACGAGGAATAATACTCGTATTCAGGCTCAGTTAGGTACTTTTACGATTCATCACAACAAAAAAATTGCTATCGAAGATGTTGGCGATGGCCTTCACGTGGCAAAATACATAATACCCAACGCTGCGAGGGATATCTTTCTCAGCGAACTCAAATTGCTAGGGATAAATAGGTTTAGCCTGTTTCCTGAATTGGCCAGTGTAGGTGCCTTGCTTAAGGAAATGATGAAATGAGCTACGTCGAAACCGCTGTATTGAAGAATAGCACTATAATGCTACTGTATTCTGAGCGAGAAGAAATTAATCTAAGTCCAGAATATCAGCGAATGGGCGGAGTGTGGACCGTTGATAAGCGCAGGCTACTTATAGACTCTATATTGAACGATTACGATCTACCTAAGATATATTTTCATGAACTCAGCAATGAGTCGTACGCAAAAGATGGCATACGTTTTGCGGTAATCGACGGACGTCAAAGGCTTGAGGCTATATGGGGTTTCATGGACGGCACCTTTAGGTTGGCAACCGATTTCGAATACCAAAGGGACCTTACCGTAAATCTTGCTGGATTGAGTTATGAAGATATCGCGAAGCAGTATCCGAAGATACGTGTAAAGTTCGATTCCTTTGTTTTGCCGGTAGTTACGGTTAGGATCGACGGTGATGACCTTGATCTTATCGAGGATATGTTCTCTCGATTGAATGAGGCTGTGCCCCTTAACGCAGCAGAAAAGAGAAATGCCATTGGTGGCGATTTGGTTAAGGCTATTGCGGATATTTCTCAGCACGTTTTCTTTTCAAATAGAGTGAAATTTCGAAATAATCGATATCAACACAGAGAAGTAGCTGCCCGCTTTTTGTTGATTGAAGATTCACTCCATGAGGCCGGCCAGATAGTCGATACCAAAAAGGTTTATCTCGACGCTCTTGCGAAGCGGTACGCCAAAGGCAGAGCACCACGTGTGTTGGAGCTGGAGTCATCTGTCCGAATCGTATTGAATGCGATGGCGTCGGAATTCTCGCAGGCAGATGAGCTACTTCTCGCTCAGGGAATTTTGGTTGTGTATTACTTGGTGTTTAAGGCAGCACTATTGTCGGGCCTGGAGAACAGAGTCACGCGAAGGAAACTGCTGGATTTCAGGGAGTCCCTTGCACGAAATCGCGAGGCGGCCGTAAAAAATTATGAGGGCGCCTCTTTCGAGCTGTTGGAATTTGACAGGCTTAATCAGCAGGGCACGAACGATGCCTCAAGCATTAAGGAAAGATGTAGAATCTTGGGCGCCTTTCTCGACGTGCCAGTTGGCTCGTTCTATTGAAACGCATTATAGAGCATCACCCAAAATACTCCTGCAGCGGCCGCACTTCGAGGTTCCCCGCCCGCAGCGCCGCAATCGCCTCCGCCACCGCCGCCGCGCCCGACAGCGTCGTGTAATACGGCACCTTCTGCATCAGCGTCGCCCTGCGCAGCGACTTCGAATCCGAGACCGCCTTCTGGCCGTCCGTCGTGTTGAAGACGATCTGGACCTGGCGGTTGCGGATGGCGTCCTCGATGTGGGGGCGGCCTTCGAGCACCTTGTTGATCTTTTCGGCCGTCACGCCGTTCTCGGCAAGGAAGCGGGCAGTGCCGGAGGTGGCGAGCACTTTAAAACCCTGGCCGGCGAGGCGCTTGACGGCCGGCAGGATGCCCTTCTTGTCCTCGTCGCGCACGGAGACGAACAGCGTGCCGGAGCGTGGCAGGTCGACACCCGCTCCTAACTGGCTCTTGGCGAAGGCCAGCGCAAAGTCGCGGTCGAGGCCCATGACCTCGCCGGTCGAGCGCATTTCCGGGCCGAGCAGGATGTCGACGCCGGGGAAACGGGCGAAGGGGAAGACGGCTTCCTTGACCGCGATGTGGCCAGGGTTGCGCGCGTCGGGCATGGCGCCGTAATGGGCGAAGGCGTTTTCCAGCGTCTCGCCGGCCATGATGCGGGCAGCGATCTTGGCGATCGGACGCCCGATGGTCTTGGCGACGAAGGGCACGGTGCGCGAGGCGCGGGGGTTCACCTCCAGCACATAGACAGTGCCGTCCTTGATCGCATATTGCACGTTCATCAGGCCGCCGACATTGAGCGCGCGCGCCAAGGCGGCCGTCTGGCGCTCCAGCTCGTCGACGAGGTCGGAGGGCAGCGAGTGAACGGGGAGCGAGCAGGCGCTATCGCCCGAATGGATGCCGGCTTCCTCGATATGCTCCAGAATGCCGGAGACGAAAGTATCCTTGCCGTCGCACAGGCAATCGACATCGACCTCGATGGCGCCGGAGAGATAGGTGTCGAACAGCAGCGGGTTCTTGCCCAGCAGCGTGTTGATCTGGCCAGTCTTGTCGTTCGGGTATTTCTGCTTGATGTCCTCCGGCACCAGGCCGGGCACGGTGTCGAGCAGATAGGTCTGCAGCATGCTCTCGTCATGGATGATCTGCATGGCGCGGCCGCCGAGCACATAGGACGGCCGCACAACCAGCGGGAAGCCGAGCTCGCCGGCGACGAGGCGGGCCTGCTCGACCGAGTAGGCAATGCCGTTCTTCGGCTGGCTGAGGTTGAGCTTGTGCAGGAGCTTCTGGAAGCGGTCGCGGTCCTCCGCAAGGTCGATCATGTCGGGCGAGGTGCCGAGGATCGGGATGCCGGCCTTCTCCAGCGCGTCGGCCAGCTTCAGCGGCGTCTGGCCGCCGAACTGGACGATAACGCCGACGAGCTCGCCCGACGCCTGCTCGGCGCGCAGGATCTCCAGCACGTCCTCCGCCGTCAGTGGGTCGAAATAGAGCCGGTCGGAGGTGTCGTAGTCGGTCGAGACCGTCTCCGGGTTGCAGTTGACCATGATCGCTTCATAGCCGGCGTCGCGCAGCGCGAAGGCGGCATGGCAGCAGCAATAGTCGAACTCGATACCCTGGCCGATGCGGTTCGGGCCGCCGCCGAGGATGACGACCTTCTTGCGCGACGAGACGCGCGCCTCATTGGCGGGCTCGCCGACGAAGGGCACTTCATAGGTCGAGTACATATAGGCGGTCGGTGAGGCGAACTCGGCCGCGCAGGTGTCGATACGCTTATAAACTGGATGAACGTCGAGCTTTTGCCTAGCCTTCTGAATCACTTCGGCGTCGGTCTTCGTCAGCGAAGCGAGGCGGGCGTCGGAAAAGCCCATCGCCTTCAGCATGCGCAGATTGACGGCGTCCTGCGGCAGGCCGTGCTCGCGGACGCGTTCCTCCATGGCGATGATGCCGGCGATCTGCTCGAGGAACCATGGGTCGATCTTGCACATGGCGTGCACGTCTTCCAGCGAGGTGCCCATGCGGATCGCCTGCGCCACCATGCGCAGCCGGTCCGGCGTCGGCGTGCCGAGCGCGGCGCGGATCGCGTTGCGGTCGTCGGCGTGGCTGGCGGCGGTGCTCCCGTGGCCAAGGCCCGGAATCTCGATCTCATCCAATCCGGTGAGGCCGGTTTCCAGTCCGCGCAAAGCCTTCTGCAGCGATTCCTGAAAAGTGCGGCCGATGGCCATCACTTCGCCCACCGACTTCATGGCGGTGGTCAGCACCGGCTCGGCGCCGGGGAATTTCTCGAAGGCGAAGCGCGGGATCTTCGTCACCACGTAATCGATGGTGGGCTCGAACGAGGCCGGCGTTGCGCCGCCGGTGATATCGTTCTCCAGCTCGTCCAGCGTGTAGCCGACGGCAAGCTTGGCCGCGACCTTGGCGATCGGGAAGCCGGTGGCCTTCGAGGCAAGCGCCGACGAGCGCGAGACGCGCGGGTTCATCTCGATGACCACCAGCCGGCCGTCGGCCGGGTTGACGGCGAACTGCACGTTGGAACCGCCGGTCTCGACACCGATCTCGCGCAGCACCGCGATCGAGGCGTTGCGCATCATCTGGTATTCCTTGTCGGTCAAGGTCAGCGCCGGCGCGACGGTGATGCTGTCGCCGGTATGCACGCCCATCGGATCGAGGTTCTCGATCGAGCAGATGATGATGCAATTGTCCGCCTTGTCGCGGACGACCTCCATCTCGTACTCCTTCCAGCCGAGCACGCTCTCCTCGATCAGCACCTCGGTGGTGGGCGAGGCGTCGAGGCCGGATTGGACGATGTCGTAGAATTCGGCGCGGTTGTAGGCGATGCCGCCGCCGGTGCCGCCCATGGTGAAGGAGGGGCGGATGATGGCCGGCAGGCCGACATGGTCGAGCGCCTGGGCGGCGATCGCCATGGCATGGCTGATATAGCGCTGCTTGCGGTCGCCTTCGCCGAGGTTCCAGCGGGTTTCCAGCGCATCGAGCGCGGCATCGAGGTTTTCGGGATGTTCGGCCTTCAGCGCGGCGCGCTCGGCCTCATGCGTCTTGCGGTCGGCGTTCTTGACGTCGGTGGCGTTGGCCAGCATCGACTTCGGCGTCTCCAGCCCGATCTTGCTCATCGCCTCGCGGAACAGCGCGCGGTCCTCGGCCTTGTCGATGGCTGCCGCGTCGGCGCCGATCATCTCCACCTGATAGCGCTCGAGCACGCCCATGCGACGCAGCGACAGCGCGGTGTTGAGCGCGGTCTGGCCGCCCATGGTCGGCAGCAGCGCGTCCGGCCGCTCCTTGGCGATGATCTTGGCCACCACTTCGGGCGTGATCGGCTCGATATAGGTGGCGTCGGCCAGCTCCGGATCGGTCATGATGGTGGCCGGATTGGAGTTGACCAGGATGACGCGGAAGCCCTCTTCCTTCAGCGCCTTGCAGGCCTGGGTGCCGGAATAGTCGAACTCGCAAGCCTGGCCGATGACGATGGGGCCGGCCCCGATGATCAGGATCGACTTGATGTCGGTGCGTCTTGGCATGTCTACGGGTTCCGTTCGGCGAGCAGCTTGCACGAAAAACCGGGCGGGAAGGACCCGGCCGGTTGTGCTTGCGATTCTGGTATCAGGCTAGGAGGGCCTTATAGGGAAGAGTTTTGGCGGATGTAACCCCGAAAATGAGGGGAGTAGGGGAGTAGGGCAGTAGGGCAGTAGGGCAGTAGGGCAGTAGGGCAGTAGGGCAGTAGGGCAGTAGGGGCTCTCTTCCCTACTGCCCTACTGCCTTATTCCCCTGTATCAGTACCCAACGCCAGTGCGTCCGTGATCTCGAAGCGCTCGGAAACGCCAATGCGGATCATGTTGAGACTGCCTTCGCGGGTGAAACGGAATTCGTCGGAGGAGTCGGAGCCGGCGGGCTTGCCGTCGTGGAAATTGATGAGGCGCGTGCCGCCGTCCGGCCAGGTCACGGTCACGACGCTGTCGCCGCCCTCATGCGCGACACTGATTTCGCAGCGGGTCATCGGCTGGCCGACATGGCGGGCGCAGGGGATGCCGCTGGCATCGGGGGCAGGGGCATCGGCCTGAGAGGTTGCCGAGGCCGCGAAGGCGAGGGCGTAGGCATCCCGCATGGCGATTGCGCTGATATCGATTGCCGTTGGCGGAGCGGCTGGCTCGCTGCGGCCCAGGCGCGCCGCAATGTCCGGCTGCGGTTCTTCGGAAGACTCGGGCGCGTTGGCTTCCCGTGGCAGGTTTGCATCCGTCGCCGGCGCGGCGGCATCTTCAGGCGCCGGCGCAGGGTTGTTGGGGCTGAGATAGCGGGCGGGCGCCCAACCGACGATATGCGCATCCTGCGTATCCTCGACCTTGCACCATGGATAGCCATTGACGACGTTGCAGCCGAAATTCTTGACGGCCGTGCCGTTTGGCAGCCGCGCCGCCACCTTTCCACTTGGCGAAGCGGTGACGCGGATGTTGAGGAGATCGTCCGGCGCCAGGCCGCCGATAATCGAAACGATCGGTCCCGGCGCATCCTGGGCTATGGCCGGCAGGGCCGCCGCCAGCAATGGAGCGACGAAGAACAGCGTCGATGGGAGCCTAACCTTGCGCTTCATGCATAGGCTCCGCTCGATCGGGATATGAACTCCGCTCAATCCTCATAAATCCGGTCCGCAGCGCGTGTGCCCATTCCGGCCGTCCCGCCTGTTCGGCCTGCTTTGCGGCGGCTTCATGGTCGTAGTCCACCGCGATCGCCTCGAAGCAGTCGGCGCGGCCGGGCACGGCCAGCTCGACGATGCCGTAGCGGGCATGCGGCGAGCCTTGCTCGGAGACATGCGCCGGCGGCGTGTCATCGTCATAGGCGGGGCAGCCGACGCTGCCGGGGTTGAAGATCACCGGACCGTCGGGGGTGCGGATCAGCTCGTTGCGATGGCTGTGGCCGCACAGCACCAGGCGGCAGGCCGGATCGAGCGACTTCAGCCGGCGCCTGATCGCGGCGAGCGGCGCGCGCACCAACTGGCCGTCGACAATGGCGTCGGAAAGATATTTTTCGTCATGGTCCGGCCGGGCGTGGAAGGCTATGACGCCGGGCACGATCTCCAATGTGAGCGGCAGGGCGAGCAACGCCTCGCGCTGCGGCGCTGTCAACCGCTCCTGGGCGTAGCGGTCGGACGGCCACATGGCTTCACCGGCCACGTCCTGGGCGACGCGGCGGTCGTGATTGCCGCGCACCGTCGGCAGATTGAGCGCCTGCAGCCGTTCCATCGTCTGGCGCGGCCAGAGCGGGCCAGACACGCAGTCGCCGAGATTGACGATGATGTCGGCGCCGCCTCGCTGGTTCAGATCGTCGAGCACAGCGTCCAAGGCGAGCACGTTGCCGTGGATGTCGGCCACTACGGCGATGCGCATGAGAGCTCCATGACAGGCAATTTCGTCAGCGCCGCAATCAGGCCTCGAGTTCCATCTCGGAGGTGCCGACCGCCGGCAGATCCTTGTCGCCGTCAGCCGCGGCGATCACGCTGTCGAGCAGGCCGGGAAAGCGCTTGTCGAGGTCGTCGCGGCGCAGCGTGATAAGCCGGCTGGTGCCGGCAGCCTCGCTGCGGGTGACGCCCGCCTCGCGCAGCTTGGCGAGGTGGTAGCTGAGATTGGTCTTGGAGGCGAGGTCGAGGAACTTGCTGCAGTTCATCGGCACGCCTTCCTTGCGAGCCAGATAGCGGACAATGGCAAGCCGGGTCGGGTCGCCGAGCACGGCGAGCACGATCGGCAGGCTGATCTGGTCGGCGGTTGGATGGGGCAGGCTCATGGCCCAGAATTAAGCACAAACGGCACGAACTTCAACGCGGCTTCCTTTTTTGCCGACAGACATAGCCTCTTCCTTTCGGCCCCGTCCTGACACAGGGCTGTCAGCAGGGTTCAGCTATTTTCTCCCGGCTCGGTTGACATCATGCCCCGCTATGTCCAATTGTTCAATAACCTTTGAACTAAGGACAGTTTCCATGGACAAGCGGATCTTCTGGCTTGCGCTCGGATCGTTCGCGATCTCGACCGAAGGCTTCGTCATCTCCAGCCTTCTTCCCGACATCGCCACTGACGCCGGCATCTCCGTGCCGCTCGCCGGCTCGCTGATCACCGCCTTCGCGCTCGCCTATGCGTTCGGCGCGCCGGTGCTGGCGACGCTGACCGGGGAATGGGACCGGCGGCGCGTCATCTTGTGGACGCTGGTGTTCTTCGTCCTTGGCAATGTTGCTGCCGCGCTCAGTTCGTCCTTCGAAGTGCTTTTGATCGCCCGCATCGTGATGGCACTGTCGTCCGGCCTGTTCGCGGCGACCGCGCAAGGCACGGCGGTGGCGCTGGTCGACGACCACCACCGGGCGCGCGCCATCGCCGTCGTCGTCGGCGGCACCACTGTGGCGGTTGCCGTCGGCGCGCCGCTCGGCGCGCTGGTCGCGGCCATTGCCGGCTGGCGCGGTACGTTCTTCGCCATTGCCGGGCTCGGCGCGCTGGCCGGTGCGATCCTGTGGTACCGGTTGCCGCGCGGCATCGTCGGCACCAAGCTGCCGCTGAGGGCGCGGCTGGCGGCGGCAGTGCGGCCCGGCGTGATGCCGATCCTGCTGACCACGGTGCTGGCGCTGATCGGAGCCTTCACCGTCTTTGCCTTCATCGCGCCCTTGGCCATTGAAAGCGGCGGGCTCTCTCCGATCGCGCTGCCGGGCATGCTGCTCGCTTTCGGCGTCGGCGCCGTCATCGGCAACATCGCCGGCGGGCAGGCCGCCGACCGCTTCGGCGCCACCCGAACCGTCGCCTGGTCGCTGGCGCTGTCGGCCGCGATGCTCGCCACGTTCTCGCTGATCCCGGCCCTCCTGCCGCAGTCGATCGCCGGGCCGGCGCTGATGGGTATGATGGTGCCGTGGGGCATCGTCGGCTGGGCCTTCCCGCCGGCGCAGGCGAGCCGCATCATCAAGCTGGCGCCCGACGCTGCGCCGATCGTGCTGTCGCTCAACGCCTCGGCGCTCTATCTGGGCGTCGCCATGGGCGCGGTGGTCGGCGCCGCGGTGCTGCGCTTCGGCGCTCCGGCCGATCTCGGCCTGATCGCCGCGGTGTTCCCGATCGTCGGGCTGGGCGTCGTGCTCGCCGGCCGGGTGTTCGCCCGGCCAGTGGCGATGCCGGCCGAGTAACGGTTTCAAAGCCTGATCGGCGGCCGCTTCTTCAGAGCGAAGGAGCGACCGTCGGCATTTCCAGATCGAGATCAGCCACCGCGTCCAGCGCCGCACGCAGCTTTGCCGCCTGCTCCGCACCAACCTTTTTCTCAAACTGCCGCTGCGCGACGCTCCACAGCTTGAGCGCGTCGTCGAGCTTGGCCTGTCCTCGCGGCGTCAGCCGCACGCGCTTGACGCGGCGGTCGTCCTTGTCGGGGAAGGTCTGGACATAGCCGTCGCGGATCAGCGGCTTCAGCGTGTGGCCGAGCGCGGACAGATCCATGATCAGCGCTTCGGCGATGGTGCCCATCGCCGGCTCGTCGCTGATGTGGATCTGAAAGAGCAGCCCGAACTGCGTGCTCTTCAGGCCCGAAGGCGCCAGCGCGTCGTCGTAGAAGCGGCCGAGACTGCGCGCGGCACGGCGCAGCGTGGCGTTGTTGCAGTCGCTGAATCCGGGCTTGTGAGCTTCGGTCATGATCACTCCTCGCCGGCGCGTCGACGCGCCAGCCTGCTGCAGAAATAGTTTTGGCCGCCGCCGTTGACAAGATAGTGGCATATACCTACTTCGCCGAAAGTGGCATATGCCACTAAGTTAGATCAGAAGCCCGGCAGATGATTGGATGGTCGGCGCTGGGCCAAGCGAAGCGAACAAAGGAACAGGACAATGAGCACGAAGGACAATAAGGGCACGGCCGTCATCACCGGCGCCTCGTCGGGCATAGGCGCGGTCTATGCAGACCGGCTGGCAGGGCAGGGATACGATCTGGTGCTGGTGGCGCGGCGCGCCGACCGGCTGCGGGAGTTGGCGGACAAGCTGGCCTATGCCTATGGCCGCAAGGTCGAGACGATCATCGCCGACCTTGCGGTCGATGCCGATTTGCGCCGCGTCGAGCAGGCGGTGGCGGCGGATGACAGCGTGACGCTGTTGGTCAACAATGCCGGCGTGGGTGGCCTGGAGACGATCGCCGACGCCGACGCCGACGCGGCCGAGCGCATGATCAAGGTCAATGTCGTGGCGCTGACCCGGCTGACCCGCGCGGTGCTGCCCGGCCTGCTTGCGCGCAATCGCGGCGGGATCATCAACATCGCCTCGGTCGTTGCCTATGGCATCGCCGTCGGTGGCATCTACAGCGGCACCAAGGCCTATGTCGCCAACTTCACGGAAGCGCTGCAGAAGGAAGTCGCCGGCACCAATGTGAAAGTCCAGTCCGTCGTGCCCGGACCGGTCCGCACCGAGTTGTGGGACGTCTCCGGAATCAGCCTCGACAAGCTCAATCCGGACTGGATCATGAGCGCCGACGATCTGGTCGACGCCGCGCTTGCCGGGTTCGCCCAAGGCGAGACCGTCACCGCGCCTGGCCTTGCCGACGCGGCTGGGCTGGCCACCTATCTCGGTGCCCGGGACCAGTTCTTCGGCAGTCTGTTCTCCGGCAAGCCGGCGGCGCGCTACGCGGTCTAACTTCTCTCAAGCTGGCCGCCACATCTGCAGGATCGAGGTGGCCAGCAACAGGCCGAGCACGATATTGAGCGCGCGCCACTGGCGCTCCGTCTTGAGCAGGCGGGCAAGCAGGGTTCCCGCCACGCACCACAGCGACAGCGAAAAGGCTGCGGTCAGCCCGAACACGGCGCCCAGCAGCAGCGCAAGCTGCAACGGACCATCCGCCAGTGCCGCGAAGGATGCGGCGGCGCCGAGCCCCATCGCCCAGCCTTTCGGATTCATCCACTGGATGCCGGCGCCGCCGAAAAAGCTGTTCGGCCTGGCCATGCTGATGTCGAGGTTGGGCGGGCCGCTGCGGCCGATCTTGATCGCAAGCCAGATCAGATAGAGCGAGCCTGCGATCTTCATGGCAAGCTGCAGGGATGGAATGGCGGCCAGAAGTCCAGCCAGCCCTGCCGCGCCCGCGGCGGCCACGGTAGCCAGCCCCGCGGCGCTGCCGGCCATCAGCGGCACCGACCGGCGAAAGCCGAATTGTGCGCCCGATGCGGTCGACAATGTCGTGGCGATGCCGGGCGTCGAGGTCGAGATCAGCGCGAACAGGACCAGCGGGATGATGGTGTCGGACATGCGGGCCTCCTAATCGAGGAGCAGACATGCTTAGGCGCTTGACAGCATCAGTAAATGCAATGTTTGGTATGGTTTGCATTAGCGATTATAATGCCAGGCATGGTCCGCGATCTCGACACGACCCTTATCCGCACCTTCGTCACGACGGCCGACAAGGCCAGCATGACGGCGGCCGCCAATGCGCTTCACCTGACGCAAGGCGCCGTCAGCCAGCAGATCAAGCGGCTGGAGGAGGCGCTCGGCCAGAGCCTGTTCGAGCGCGACCGCCGCGGCCTGAGGCTGACGCGGGTGGGCGAGCGGCTGCTCGACAGGGCCAGGCGCCTGCTGCAGCTCAATGACGAGATCCTCACCGAGATCAGGGGCAGGGCGGTGGCCGGGCAGGTGCGGCTCGGTGTGCCTTACGATCTCGTCGGCACGCTGCTCGCGCCCGTGCTGAAGGCCTTTGCGGAAGCCTATCCGCAGGTGGAGATCTCGCTGATCTGCGCGTCCTCGCCGGAACTCGCGGCGGCCCTGGCGGTGGGCACCATCGACCTTGCCGTCATCGAGGAGCGTGTCGGCCCGACCCTTGGCGAATGCCTGCTCGTCGACCGGCTGGTCTGGGTCGGCGCCAGAGGCGGGACGGCACGCCTGAAGCGGCCGCTGCCGGTTTCGATCGTCGCCGACACCTGCGCCTTCCGACCGGCGGTGCTGGCCGCACTTGGCGAACACGGGCTCGACTGGCGCACAGTGTTCGAGAACGGCAACATCGATGCCACGACAGCGACGGTGCGCTCGGACCTCGCGGTGACCGCGTGGCTTGTTTCGACGGTTCCGGCCGATCTCGACATATTGTCAGACGCCGGCCTTCCGGCGCTGCCGAATTTCTCCGTCAACCTGCATCTGCCGAAACATGCCACCGCGCCAGCTGCAAAGGCTTTTGCCAGTCATATCCGCGAAGGTCTTTCCCGCTATCGGCAGGCGGCGTGACGCCACCGCCGGTCAGCGTTTCGCTGCCGCCATGGCGACCGCCAATTGCGCGTCGAAAGCGCGCTTGAAGGCCGGCCGCGCCTCGCCGCGGGTGACATAGGCGGCAACGTTCGGGAATTCGTTCAGCAGTCCCGATCTCTGCAGCCGGCGCAGCACGCCCACCATGACAAGGTCGCCGGCGCTGAAGGCGCCATCGAGCCAATCACTATCGCCGAGATGGCGGGCAAGATCGGCCAGCCGCTTGCGGATGCGGTCGTCAACCAAGGGCAGGCGCTGGTCGTGCCACGGTGCGTCGCGCTCCAGAATCACGGCCGTCGCGCGGTCCAGGATCGGCTGCTCGATGGTGCTGAATGCTGCGAACATCCAGGCGACGGCGCGCGCCCGTGCGTTCGCGTCCTCCGGCAACAGGCCTGCGTGACGCACCGCGATGTGAAGGACGATCGCGCCTGACTCGAACAGGGTGAGATCGCCTTCTTCATAGGTCGGGATACTGCCGAAGGGATTGATCGCAAGGTGCGCGGGTTGCTTCATCGCATCGAACGAAACGAGGCGAATATCATAGGGCTGACCGACTTCCTCGAGCGCCCAGCGCACGTGCATGTCGCGCGCGAGCCCCCTGCCGCCATCGGGCGATCGTTCAAAGGCGGTGATCGTGGGCATCATCGGCGGCTCCTGACCGTTCAATCGTCGTTCGAAAGAGAGGCAATGCGCGGCAGGTCTGGCCCGCCGCACGACAGCCTTGTGCTACTTCCAGTTCCTGCGCCGTTCGAGTTCGGCTTCGGAAGGCTCCTGTTGGGCAAACGAGCCCGTACGGATCTCGCCTCCGCGCTCATAGCTCGCCATGATGACGCCGGTGGTGGAAGCCTGCGATTTGACGAGCTTGAAGGCCGCCGGCATCGCGTCGTCGCCGAACAGCCGCTTGCCCTTGCCCAGCAGCAGCGGGAAGGTCATCAGCCGGATCTCGTCGATCAGCCCGTTGGCGAGCAGGGTCTGGATCAGATTGCCCGATCCCTGGATGAGCAGGTCGGGTCCATCTTCCTGCTTGAGCTCCTTGAGCCTTGCAACGACATCCGGTCCGAGCGACTGCGTGTTCTGCCAGGTCAGCGTATCCGGCCGGTGCGTCGCCACATATTTGACCGCGGGGTTGAAGACAGCCGCGATCGGATCGTTCTGATACGGCCAGTACGCGGCGAAGATATCGTAGGTTCTGCGGCCGAGCAGCAAGTCGAACGGCTTGGAGAACATTTCCTCCATGGCCGCGCCTGCCACCTCGTCAAAATAATGGAAGGTCCAGCCGCCGAATTTGAAGCCGCCGACCGGATCCTCTTCCGGCCCGCCCGGCGCCTGCATGACGCCGTCGATGCTAACGAATGTGGCGGCGATGATCTTGCGCATCTGTCTTCTCCCTTTCACGATCCGCGCCGTCGCGGCCGGATTTCTGCCTAAAGCATTCGACGCATTCCTGACGGAAAACCGCTTCGCACTTTTCCTGGAATTGCTCCAAGGACGAACGGCAAGGCTGATCTCCGACACAGCCCCGCGAATTTCTAGCGCGTGTCGTCGACGCGAATGGCGCGTGAAGAGAACCAGACCTCTCCGAAGACGGCGGTTGCCGTCCGGTCCGGCGCCTTATCTTCGCTCAGCCAGATCGAGCGCGTGCGCGCGGCGCGCTCACGTGTCGGTATTTTCGCGCCCGGCTCGGCAGTGGAGGCGCCGACGCAAGGGATGAACCAGGAGCCCATGAAGGGCCGACAGGCAAAGCCGTTTTCCAGGCGCATTACGACCACCGCGAGGCCGACGGTTTCGGAGGGACGCCACGGAAAGATCATGCGGCCGCCGGGCTTCAGCGCTTTCAGCCACGCGGCGGGGGGCGCGACGACGCCGGCATTGACATAGACGATGTCGGAGGGCGGCAAAGGGTTGGCGACGGCGTCGCCATGGATCACCTCGATGTTGCGGTACCGGGCGAGGTTCGCCTTGGCGCGCGCCGCAAGATCGGTCTCGATCTCGAAGGCGGTGACGCCGCCCCCCGGCTCGACCAGCCTCGCCAGCAGCGCCGTGTAATAGCCTGTGCCGGCGCCGATATGGGTAACGTGCTCGCCCGGCTTCGGCTCGACCTTGCCGAGCCACATCGCGTGCAGCATCGGCTCGCCATTGTTGATGCCCTTGTCGGCATCGAGCACGACGAGGACATTCTGGTAGATGTAACCAGGATCGGCGCTCGGCGTCTGGAACCGGCCTTCGCCGGCAAAGACGGTCCATGGCCCCGGACCCAGGAAGGCCTCGCGCGGCACCGCGGCGAACGCCTCCTCGATGCGTGGATCGGCCGACCGGGCGTGCGCAGCCATCAGCCTGGCGTAGAATCTGCGGGCTTCGTCCGGTTTGGCCATGGCGCGAAGATAGCGCGGCCGGCGCCAATGTCGCGGTCAGCCGGCGAAGGTGTCGTAGAGGAGCTTGAAGTTGAGAACGAGGATCACGGCGGCAACCACCCAGGCCAACGCCGCAACGCCGCGCGGTATGGCAAAATTGCCCATCTTCTTCTTGTCCGACACGAACTGCACCAGCGGCACCACCGCGAAAGGCAGCTGCATCGACAGGATCACCTGGCTGAACACGAGCAACTCGGCCGTTCCCTTCTCGCCATAGAGTGCTGTGACGACCACCACGGGGACGATGGCAATGCCGCGCGTCACCAGGCGCCGCGCCCATTGCGGGATGCGCAGGCGCAGGAAGCCTTCCATCACGATCTGGCCGGCGAGCGTCGCGGTGACGGTCGAGTTGAGGCCGGAGGCAAGCAGCGCGACGGCGAACAGGATCGAGGCGATGCCCAGGCCGAGCAGCGGCGACAGCAGCTCGAAGGCCTGGCCGATCTCGGCGACGTGGTGATGGCCGGTATCGTGGAAGGCGACCGCCGCGACGATCAGGATCGACGCATTGACGAACAGCGCCAGGATCAGCGCGATGGTCGAATCCGTCGTCGCCCATTTGATGGCGTCGCGCTTGCCGGCATCGGTGCGCTCATAGGCGCGGGTCTGCACGATCGAGGAATGCAGATAGAGATTATGCGGCATGACTGTCGCGCCGATGATGCCGATGGCGATGTAGAGCATCGCCGGATTGGTGACGATCTCCGGCGATGGCACGAACATCGAATGCAGGATCGTGCCGGCCGGCGGCGCGGCGACGAAGATCTGGATGGCAAAGCAGCCGAAGATGATGATCAGCAGCGCGACGACGAAAGCCTCGAGATAGCGGAAGCCCTTGTTCATCAGCAGCAGCACAAGGAAAGCATCGAGCGCGGTCAGCATGGCGCCGCCGATCAGCGGGATGCCGAACAGAAGCTGCAGCGCGATCGCCGTGCCGATCACCTCGGCGAGGTCGCAGGCGATGATGGCCAGCTCGCAGGCGATCCAGAGCAGCAGATTGACCCGGCGCGGATAATAGGCGCGGCAGGCCTGGGCGAGGTCGCGGCCGGTGGCGATGCCGAGACGCGCGGCAAGCGCCTGCAGCAGGATCGCCATCAGGTTCGACAGCATGATGATGAAAAGCAGCGTATAGCCGAACTGGGCACCACCGGCGAGGTCGGTCGCCCAGTTGCCTGGGTCCATGTAGCCGACCGAGACCATGTAGCCCGGCCCCATGAAGGCGAACAGGCGGCGGAACCAAACGCCGGTCCGCGGCACCGCGATCGAGGCGTTCACCTCGCGCAGGCTCGGCTGCTCGTCGTCGGGCCTGTCGAATCGCCATGCGGGTCGGGCTACGGTTGCTGCATCGGCATCGGACATGGAATTTCCGCTGGAATTTTCGAACGTGCCTCTTATCTACGCCATGGCTCAACATTATGCAATATGCTATATTTCATTGATCATGCTTTCGTGATGAGCCGAGACAAGGCTGGCGGCAGGCTGCCGCAAACGCCGGTTGCGCATGAGCGGGAATGCAAATAAACGGCCGGACCATCTGGGGTTCGTGTTATGGATGCGGTCCCCGATTCAAGGAGGAGCGCGGATTGGCGCTGAGGAACAAACCGGTTCGACGCGAAGAGCCGCTTCCCGATGCCGAAATCCATTCGGAGGGTTTTCGGCAGACGCGCGAGGCGCGCCGTAGCGCGCTGGTCGAGGACTATGTCGAGCTGATCGCCGACCTGATCGAGGACGGCAATGAAGCGCGGCAGGTGGATATCGCGGCAAGGCTCGGCGTCGCGCAGCCGACGGTGGCAAAGATGCTGACCAGGCTGTGCGCCGACGGGCTGGTGTCGCGAAAGCCCTATCGGGGCGTGTTCCTGACCGAGGCCGGCCGCAAGGTCGCCGAGGAAAGCCGCATCCGCCACCAGACGGTCGAGGCCTTCCTGCGCTCTCTCGGCGTCAGCGCCGAGACGGCGCGCATCGACGCCGAGGGCATCGAGCACCATGTCAGCGCCGAAACGCTGGAAGCTTTCCGCCGGGCGATGACCTCCGCTCGTTGAGCTCGGGCTCGATACGAGAATAGCCCTGCAGGGCGCAAAGTGTCGGTTCCGACCTCGCGAAAAATACTGACTTGACGTATTCGTTGCGATAATTGTCTGCAGGGGGGCGGTGGCATGCCGGTCCCTCCAGGACGTTCGTGTCGCGAGGAGTTGCCATGCTTTGGAGAGGCCGTCGTCAGAGCGACAACATCGAAGACGAACGCAGCGACAGCGGCGGCGGGCCTGGCGGCGGATTGGGCGGCGGCGGCCAGTTCCGCATCCCCATCGGCGGCCGTACCGGTGGCGGCGGCAGCATCATCCTGGTTATCCTTGTCGTGCTCGCAGGATGGTATTTCGGCTTCGATCCATCGCAGATCCTGGGCGATGGTGGCGGCCAGATCACCGAAGACACCGGTTCGCAAAATGGCGGCGCGCCCGCCAATGACGAGATGAAGCAGTTCGTCGCAACCGTGCTTGCCGATACCGAGGACACCTGGACCGGCATTTTCAAGTCCGAAGGGCTGACCTACCAGGATCCCAAGCTGGTGCTGTTCAGTGGCCAGGTCCGTTCGGCCTGTGGTTTCGCCTCGGCGGCGGCCGGGCCGTTCTACTGCCCAGGCGATCGCAAGGTCTATCTCGACATGACCTTCTTCCAGCAGCTCGACCAGCAGTTCGGCGCGTCCGGCGAATTCGCCCGTGCCTATGTGGTGGCGCATGAGGTCGGCCACCATGTGCAGAACCTCACCGGTATCATGGGCAAGTTCAACCAGATGCGGCAAGGCATGAGCGAGGCCGACGCCAACCAGCTGTCGGTGCGCATCGAGCTTCAGGCCGATTGCTTCGCTGGTGTCTGGGCACATTACACGGCGCAAAAAGGCATATTGGAGCAGGGTGATGTCGAAAGCGCGCTGAACGCCGCCAAGCAGATCGGCGACGACACGCTGCAGAAGAGGATGCAGGGCTACGTCGTGCCGGAAAGCTTCAACCACGGCACCTCGCAGCAGCGGCAGACGTGGCTGGCGCGCGGCATAAAGAGCGGAAAGCTGTCCGACTGCAACACGATGGGCGGTCCGATCTGACGCGGCCCTGCCGCTTCTTTGCCGGCGAGGATCGGCGATCAACGCGGCTGGCAAGTGATGTCAGGATGAGGCAATTGCCTTCGTTCGCGTATTGTTCCTGTAGGCGACGTCGCCTATAAGATGCCTCCCGCCTTTGCCCCCGGGCGGCCTGAGGAGATTATCATCATGATCGACCCCAAAACCGCCAGGCGGGGCCTTGCGCTCGTTTTCACCACGCTGCTGCTCGACGTCATCGGCTTCGGCATCATCATGCCGGTGCTGCCGGCCTATCTGGAGGAACTGAGCGGCGTCACAGTCAGCCAGGCCGCGATCGAGGGCGGCTGGCTGTTCTTCGTCTATGCGGCGATGCAGTTCGTCTTCGCGCCGATCATGGGCGGCTTGAGCGACCGCTTCGGCCGTCGGCCGATCCTGCTTGCCTCGGTGCTGACCTTTTCCATCGACAACCTGATCTGCGCCATCGCCTGGTCCTATCCGATGCTGTTCATCGGCCGCGTGCTCGCCGGTATTTCCGGCGCCAGCTATTCGACGACATCCGCCTTCATCGCCGACATCTCGAACGACGAGAACCGGGCGAAGAATTTCGGCCTGCTCGGCATCGCCTTCGGCGTTGGCTTCGTCATCGGCCCGGTGCTGGGCGGTCTGCTCGGCACGTTCGGGCCGCGCGTGCCGTTCTATTTCGCTGCGGCACTTGCCTTCGTGAATTTCCTGATCGCGATGTTCCTGCTGCCCGAGACGCTGGACGAAAAGCATCGTCGCCGTTTCGAGTGGAAGCGCGCCAATCCGGTCGGCACGCTCATGCAGATGCGCAATTATCCGGGCATCGGCTGGATCGGGCTGGTGTTCTTCCTGATGACGCTCGGCCATATGATGTATCCGGCGGTCTGGGCGTTCGTCTCCAACTACCGCTATGGCTGGAACCAGCAGCAGATCGGCTTCTCGCTCGGCGCCTTCGGCCTGTGCGGGGCGATCATCATGGCGACGGTGCTGCCGCGGATCATTCCCAAGCTCGGCGAGTGGAGGACGGCGGCGATCGGCCTGACCTTCACCGCGCTCAGCGCGTTCGGCTATGCGTTTTCGACGCAAGGCTGGATGATCTATGCGGTCATCGTGGCCGGCTGCCTGGAGGCGCTGGCCGATCCGCCGCTCAGAAGCCTCGCCGCCGCCAAGGTGCCGCCCTCGGCGCAGGGCGAATTGCAGGGCGCGATGACCTCTATCTTCTCGATCACCTCGATCATCACGCCGCTGCTCTATACCGCGATATTTTCCTGGTTCACAGGCCCGGCGGCGCCGGTCGTGTTCGGCGGCGCTCCCTATGTGCTCGGCGCAATTTTCCTGACACTGGCGGTGATCGTCTTCGTGACGAAAGTTGCCAAGCCGACGCCGAAGGAAGTCGAGCGCATGCACACGCAGGAGCCAGTGACGGACACCGCCTGAGGACGACTAGCGTTCGATCCATGCTCCGGGGATGTCGAGCGCCTTCGCCAGCATTGCGCTGGTCTGCTCAGACGGCTTACGGCGATTGGATTCGAGGTCCGACAGGAAACCCTCGCCGGTTGAGGTTTTGATGATTTGCGGGGCATTCGGAAGGTGTCAACGTTCGGCCAGCGCTTTCTCGCCGCGGCGTTCGCGAATCAGATTGACGAAGCGCCGGAACAGGTAATGCGAATCCTGCGGGCCGGGCGAGGCCTCGGGATGATGCTGAACCGAGAACACTGGACGGCCGGTCAGGGCGATGCCGCAATTCGAGCCGTCGAAGAGCGAGACATGGGTTTCCTCGACGCCTTCGGGCAGAGAGTCCGCGTCGACGGCGAAACCGTGGTTCATCGAGACGATCTCGACCTTCCCGGTGGTGTGGTCCTTGACCGGATGGTTGGCGCCGTGATGGCCCTGGTGCATCTTCTCGGTCCTGCCGCCGAGCGCCAGCGCCAGCATCTGATGGCCGAGGCAGATGCCGAACACCGGGATGTCGGTCTTCAAGAGATCCTGGATCACCGGCACGGCATATTCGCCGGTCGCTTCCGGATCGCCGGGCCCGTTCGAAAGGAAGATGCCGTCCGGCTGCATGGCCATGATCTCCTCGGCACCGGTCTTGGCCGGCACGACGGTGACCTTGGCGCCGAGGCCCGCAAGCAGGCGTAGGATGTTGCGCTTGACGCCATAGTCGACGGCGACGACGTGCATGGAAGGCTCGCTCCGCTCGCCATAGCCTTCGTTCCAGATCCAGGGCGTCTCGCGCCAGACCGAAGACTGGCCCGACGTGACCTCCTTGGCGAGATCGAGGCCGATCAGACCCGACCAGGCCGCGGCCTGCCGCTTCAGGTCCTCGATGTCGAAGACGCCGTCGGGCGCATGCGCGATGACGGCATTGGGCATGCCCTTCTCGCGGATCAGCACAGTCAGCGCGCGGGTGTCGATGCCGGACAGCGCGACGATGCCGCGCCGCTTCAGCCACTGGTCGAGATGGCCGGCGGCGCGATAGTTGGACGGGTCGGTGACGTTGGCCTTGAAGATGGCGCCGACAGCGCCGGCGCGGGCGGCCGGATGCAAATCCTCGATGTCCTCGTCATTGGTGCCGACATTGCCGATATGCGGGAAGGTGAAGGTGACGATCTGGCCGGCGTAAGACGGATCGGTGAGGATTTCTTCATAACCGGTCAGCGCGGTGTTGAAGCACACTTCCGCAACCGCCGATCCCGTGGCGCCAAGGCCGCGGCCTTCGATCACCGTGCCGTCGGCGAGCACCAGAAGGGCGGTCGGCTTTTCGGTTGCCCACGGGGCGGTGGTCGTGGCCATGGCGGCACTCCTGTCAGGCGCGGCAGTCGGTCCGGAGGACCATTTGCGCAGCAAGGCGCGAAGCTGGATTGCCCGGCTCCCACGCGTCAACTCATTGTCTCATGCAGGACCGAGTACATAGGCGAACGCGCCGGAGCGGTCAATGCGGCGCCCCCAGACCACGGCCGATTTGCTTTCATTCAGCAATATCAGCGGCTTGGCGGGATTTGCGTTGGCCGTTCGGCAAAGCTATTGTCCGCCGCATTCGAAGGAGAAGCACGATGCGCGAGAAAATCGCCGAATCCATGAAGAGCGCGATGAAGGCGCAGGACAAGCACCGCCTGCCGACACTGCGGCTGATCCAGGCCGCCATCCACGACCGCGACATCGCGAATCGCGGCGCCGGAAAGCCGCCGGCGAGCGAGGAGGAGATCCTTCAGATCCTCGCCAAGATGGTGAAGCAGCGCGAGGAATCCGCCAAGGCCTTCGAGGATGGCAAGCGGCCGGAGCTGGCGGCGCAGGAGCGCGGCGAGATGGCGATCATCCGCGAGTTCCTGCCGACGCAGCTCGACGACGCGGCGATCCAGGCTGCGGCGCGCGAGGCGATCGCGGCGACGGGCGCGGCCAGCCAGAAGGACATGGGCAAGGTGATCGGCGCGCTGAAGCAGAAATATGCCGGCCAGATGGACTTCGCCAAGGCGAGCGCCATCATCAAGGGGTTGCTGCAATAGACGACGGTGTCAGTCCTTGCAGATCGGCACCGGCTGCGGCGGTGGCGCCGGATGATCCTTCTTGTAGTGGGCGATGATCGGCTCCAGCATCTTCTTCGGCCAGAATTTGGGAGTGCCGATCTCCTTCAGGCAGGAGGCGTTCCAATAGGTGCCCGCGCTTGAGAGCGCCTGGCCGGCAGCCTTGGCCCGGGCGACAGCGGCGATGTCGCGTGATTCCGGATAGATGTAGAGCGTCGTCGGGTTGTTCTTCACGAGGGGGATGATCTGCTCGGCGTCGGCGGGCGACCAGCTGGTGCAGCCATTGCTGCGGCCGCCGGCATAGTTCACCAGCTTGCCGAACGGAACGAGGCCGTCATGGTCGGCGTAGGAGCTTTGCGGGCTCTTGCGCATGCACAGGCCCTTCAAGATCGCGGCCGGATGGCCGCCGATCACGCGCTGCCTGGCGTTCGCCGCCTCGCCTTCGCCGTCGAACTGGATGAAGCTGCGCATGAACACCGCGTTCTGCACGCCGACACGATAGTAGCCCTTGAAGGACGTCTTGGTCTCGGCCGTCATATAGGCGCCGCCGGCCGTCAGCGCCGAGTCCATGGCGTTGCCGAAATTCTTGGCGCAGCGCCTGCCGTTGGAGAAATCGGCAACGCCTTTCAGGTTGCGTCCGCCGCCATGGCCCGAGGAAACCGCGCGGAAGAGCTGCTTGCTTTCACAAATGATGTAGTAGCGCTGGCCAGGCACGCTGTTGCCCAAATCCGCGGGACGCGTGGCATCCATGGCGAAGTAGCAAGGGTTGCTAACCGAACCTTCGCTGACCTTCTTCTGGTAGAGCGCGCGCGCCCGCTCCAGCACGACCTGCGAGATCTGGCCTTCGCCGTCGCCGACATGGCGCTGCAGCCAGTCGGGAACGGTCGACGGCCGCAAGGCCGCGAATGAGCTGACCGATGCCGTCAGGGCGGCCAGGATCGCGACAAGGCAGAAGATGACCGCGCCCCGCGGAACAGATCTCAACCGCACCCTCTTGCCCTCCCGTCGAAATGTCTCGTACTCGTGAATCAGCATGGACGATTATAGAAGGTCTCGCACGCATCGGCGAAACACTTCTAGTTTAGCGACGCCTTTTGGGAGGTCGGATTTTCGGCCCCCTTCGATTGAGCTATGATCTGATTCCGGCGCGCCCACGCCTCCTCCCTCCGTCGGGAAGCATCGTTCATGCAGGGCAGTTTATCACCGAACCAACTGTTCGAGCGCCAGACATAAGGAGGGGTTGTCAAGACTGCTCGCGGCAGGAGGTTTTTCGATGCGGTTTTCCGCACCCGTCTATCATCTGAAGCGCCAGGCGCGGCTTCTGTCCCGCAGCGAAAATGTGCCCCTCCACCAGGCGCTCGACCGCGTTGCCGCCAAGCAAGGCTTCGGCAGTTGGAGCCTGCTTGCGGCCAAGGCCGCCGAGGCTGCGCCAGCCGGCGCCCTGTTGGCGCGGCTGATCCCCGGCGACATGGTCCTCGTGGCGGCGCGGCCGGGGCAGGGCAAGACGCTGATGAGCCTCGAACTTGCCGTGGCAGCCATGAAGCAAGGCAGTCGCGCCGTATTCTTCACCCTGGAATACATGCATGCCGATATCCTCGATCGGTTCCGTGACATCGGCGTCGACCCGGCCGATTTCAACCGCCTGTTCGAGTTCGACAATTCCGACGCCATCAGCGCCGCCTACATCATCGAGGCGTTGCGGGCGGCGCCGCGCGGCACGCTGGCGGTCATCGACTATCTGCAACTGCTCGACCAGAGGCGGGAGAATCCGGAACTCATGGTTCAGATCCGCGCCTTGAAGTCGTTTGCCCGGGAACGCGGACTGGTGCTCATCTTCATCTCGCAGGTCGACAGGTCATATGATTGCGCCCGGAAAGCGTTCCCGGATATCGGCGATATCCGGCTGCCGAACCCGCTCGACCTGTCGCTGTTCGACAAAGCCTGTTTCCTGAACAAGGGCGAAATCCGGTTTCAGGCGACTTGAGAGCGATCCGTGTCGCTTCTAGGCCGGTCTCGACAGGGAAGCCAAGCATGATCGAAATCGTCAAACCCGCGCTTGAACATTTGCCGTCCTACAAGGCGGCGCTCGAGCGCGGCTGGTCGCCCGACAATGTGCGGCTCCTCGAGGCGACGCGCGAGCAACTCGAGGCGATCGAGAAAGATCCCGTTGAATTTCTCGCCGGCCTTGACGACCCCGAAGCGAAAGGGCCGCCCATCGCTTTGCCCGACGGCACCGAGGTCCCGCGGCTGCCTGGATTCCGGCGCTGGATCTGGGATGGCGAGGCCGCCGGCTCGATCGGCTTTCGCTGGCAGAAGGGCACGTCGGAGCTGCCCTCGCATGTGCTTGGCCATATCGGCTATGCGGTGGTGCCGTGGAAGCGCAACCGCGGCTACGCCACCGAAGCGCTGCGGCTGATGCTGGACGAGGCGAGAGCGGTCGGGCTCGACCAAGTCGAGATCACCAGTGATCTCGACAATCCTGCCTCGCACAAAGTGGTGCTTGCCAATGGCGGCAGGCTGGTCGGGCGGTTTGCCAAACTTGCAGCCTATGGCGGCGCAGAGAGCCTGAGGTTCCGGATCGATCTTTAAAGCGCGTCGCGCTAAAACGGATTCAGGCGACGCGCTTTAAATCTTTGTTCTGATGCATGTCGTTGTCCCAGAACCGCTGCACACTTCTGGGCGACATGCATTAAATTATTCCGCGGCCGCCGGCAGCGGCGGCGTCGCGCGGCTGCGCCATTCCCAGGTCTGCGAGGCAAAAGCCACCACGACCGCCACCAGCATGGCGAGCACGCCGGCCAGCGGCAGGCTGCGATAGCCCAGGCCGGCATTGAGCATCGCCGCGCCCAGCGAGGCAGCCAGCGCGATGCCGACATTGAAGCCGGACGGGATCAGCGAGGAGGCGAGGTTGGAGGCATCGGCCGTCCAGGCGAGGATGCGCGTCTGGATCGGCGCGCCGATGGCGAAGTTGAGACCGCCCCAGATGACGATTGCCGCGACCATCGGCAACGGATAGGGGCTGACGAGATAGATGACGCCAAGCGTCACCGCCTGCAGGGCAAGCATGACGATCAGCGACGGCATCAGCTTCCAGTCGGCGAGCTTGCCGCCGACCAGGACGCCGATCGTGGCGCCGACGCCGTTGAGCAAAAGCACAAAGGGGATCAGGCCCTCGTCGAGGCCCGTGACCTCGAGCAGCATCGGCGTGATGTAGGTGAACAGCGCAAACTGGCCGATCATCAGCATCAGCATCAGGATCAGCGAGGTCCAGACCTGCTGGCGGCCGAGCACGCGAACTTCGCGCGCCAGCCCTGCTGGCCGGTTGGCGGCGCCCGCCGTGCGCGGCAGCAGCGCCAGCATGGCGAGGATCGCGACGAGGCCCAGCGCGCCCATCACCCAGAAGGTCGCGCGCCAGCCCCACAGGCTGCCGATCGCGGTGCCGGCGGGCACGCCAATGATATTGGAAACCGTCAGCCCCGAGAGAATGACCGCGACTGCCCGGCCGCGCTGGTCCTCGCGCACCAGGCTGACCGCAACCACCATGGCGACACCGAAATAACAGCCATGCGCCACGGCAGTCGCGACACGCAGCAGAAGCATCGAGGTGAAATCGGGCGCGAGCGCGCAAGCCGCCTGGCCAAGGGTGAAAGCGATCGTGAGCCCAATCAGCAGCGTCTTGCGCGAAACCTTGCCGGTGGCCAAAGCCAGCAGCGGGCCGCCGATGGCAATGCCGCAGGCATAACCGGAGACGAGATAGCCGGCGGTCGGCACCGAAACGCCGAGGCCCTGCGCCACCTCCGGCAGCACGCCGGCGATGACGAATTCGGTGGTGCCGAAGGCGAAGGCGGCAAGGAAAAGGGCAATCAGCGGCAGCATGGTTCAAAACATAGGCGAGGAATGCACGTCTCAAACCATGCCTGCGCGGGCGCGGCAATGCAGAAATTGGTGATGGCGCTTTAGCTTTTCTTGACGGGACGCATCAAAGCCGGCCTGTCGCTTGCTGCTACGCTGCCGTTTTGCGCCCGTAAGGGATCTTCAGCCAGGCCCGTTCGTGCAGGTAGTAAAGCAGCGACTTGGTGACGACCTCGGTGAGCCCGATCGTGGCGGCGAGCTTGATGCTGCCGGTGACCACCAGGGAGATGATCATCGTGTCGATCGTGCCGGTGGCGCGCCATGAAAGCGCCTTGGCGAAGCTGCGCGAATGCGTGTCCATCGACGGATCGTCCTCCCAACAGGTCCACTGGCGTTCCTTAGCCGACGGAAGCGAGGATGAGCAAAGACTAATTTTTTGGCAGGTCCCGATCGCCTCAGCTGGCCTTCAGCCGCGAACCGCCGAGCAGGCCGCGCTCCTCAAGCACCGGATAGGCGATCGAGGCGAGCAGCGAGTTGATCTGCTTCAAGTCGCGGATGGTGTCGAGGTGGATCGAGCTCGTCTCGACGCTCTTGGCGGTGCCTTCGCGCAGGCGCTGAAAATGGCTGGCGCTGGTTTCCTTCTCGCGTTCGCGCAAGAGATCCTTTTCCAGCACCAGCTGGCGCGCGGTTTCCGGATCGCGCGAGACCAGCACGTTGAAGGCAAGCCGCGCATTGGCGAGCACCGAGGAATGGAAGGCGCAGAGCTCCTGCCAGCCTTCCGGTGTGAATTCCAGGCCGCGCTCCAGCTTCTTCCTGACATGCACCAGCATGTTGCGCACGATGATGTCGCCGACCTGCTCCAGCTTGACGCAGGCGCCGATCAGCTCCTGGCACCGCAATGCCTCATCCTCGGTCAGCGGGTTCCTGGTGATCTTGGCGAGATAGAGTTTTATCGCCGCGTGCTTCCTGTCGACGCGGTCGTCGAGCGCGGCCAGCGCCTTGATCTTGTCGGTGTCGGCGTTCTCATAAAGCTCGATGATGCGCTTCAGCATGATCTCGACCGTCTCGCAGACCCGCACCACCTCGCGCGTCGCATTGGCCAGCGCCTGGCTCGGCGTGTCCAACGCGCTTTCATTGAGCGCCGACAGTTCGACGACATCCAGCGTGGCGGTCGGCTCCGGCACGGCTCCGAGCGCAACGATCTTCTCCGAGACGCGGTAGACGAGGCCCGCGAGTGGCAGTCCGGCGAGCAGGATGATCACATTGAACAGGATGTGGGCGTTGACGATCTGGTCCGGAACGGTGGCGCCGAGGAAGCCGATAGGCGGCTTCAGCGTCATGAACAGGATCAGCATCACCAGCGAGCCCATGCCGCGCATCAAAAGGTTCCCGATCGGCACGACGCGGACGCCCGGATCGGCATTGCGGGTAAGCAGGGGCGCGATGATCGAGGAGCCGAGATTGACGCCGAGCACCAGCACGATGCCGAGCTCGGGAGGGATAAAGCCGCGCCCGGCCAGCGTCACCAGGAGCAGCACGGCGGCGATCGAGGAATGGAACAGCCAGGTAACCAGCGCGGCGAGCAGGTAAGCGGTGACATAGTCGCCGGAGAAATAGTTGACGATCAGCGGCATCAACTGGCTGTTGCGCAGCGGTTCCGACGCCTGACCGATCATCTCCAGCGACAGGATCAGCAGGCCGACGCCAATCAGGATGCGGCCTATCTGCCGCCAATCGCGCCGCTCGGTGGCCATGAACATGACCGTGCCGGCGATCAGGCAGAGCGGCACCAGAAGCGTCAGATCGAAGGTGAGCAGCTTGGCCACCAGCGCCGAACCGATCTCGGCGCCGCGCACTGCCAATTGCCCGGCGGCGCCCGAAACGATGCCGGCGCCGGCGAAGGAGCCGACCAGCAGCGTCACCGCGGTCGAGCTCTGCAGCGCGATCGCCAGCCCGCAGCCGGCCAGCACCGCCATGACCGGATTGCGCATGGTGGCACGCAGCCGGTGGCGCAGCACGTCGCCATAGGCGCGCTCGACGCCCGTCTTCACCATGCGGGTGGCGAACAGCATCAGCGCCACGGCGCCGGCAAGGTGCAGGAGGACGACAGAGCCGCTCACAGCCAAACTCGCGAGCTAGCATCAGGGGCGCGGAGAGGGGTACGAATCTTAGTCATTTCAACGAGTCGAAATATACCAGTTAAAATTAGCCGAATAATAGATTTTTCTGATGCGATGATCGTCTCGGCTCGACGGCGCATGTCGGAAATGACTGCAGGAAGCATTGGTTGCATGCGCCTAGCGGCAGCGCTTCGCCTCATACCGCCCGACGCTCGGCCGCATGATCCGAAGCGTTGTTCAAGCGGCCGGTGCAAGTCTTGGAAAACATTGCAGAATTGTAATTCTGGCATTCAGTTTCGGTTCATCCATTGGCGGCTATTCCTCTGCCTATCGACAACAAGGAATACCGACCATGAAGCGTCTCATACTTTGCGCCGTCACCGCCTCGTTGCTGGCCGCCTCGGCCGTCTCCGGCCAGGCCGCGCCGCTCGCCCAGCCGAGCACGCCGCAGTCGAGCTACACCCAGGTCGACTGGCAGAAGCCCGGCAGGCATGTCGACAAGCGGGTCATCGTCAAGAACAAGGTGGTAAGGCGCAGCCATTGGCGCAACGGCCAGAGATATTCCGACTGGAAGCGTCACCAGCCAGTCCGCGACTGGAACCGCTACGGCCTGCGCCGCCCTGGTCCCGGCCAAGAATGGATCCGCGTCGGCAACGACTATTTGCTGGTCAGCATCCTCTCCGGCATCGTCTTCGGCGCGATCGCCGCGCGGTAATCCCCGACAATCGCGAAATTCGGAAGGCGGCCACCCCCGGCCGCCTTCTTTTCGTCTGTGAAAAGCGGGTACGATGGGCCGGATGGGGTCGCCGTGCCCGGGCGGGCTGATTATATGGAGGGCAAACGAGTTCCCCGATGCGCTTTCCGCCCGCCTTCCTCGACGAGATACGCGACCGCGTGCCGATTTCGCAGGTCATCGGCACGCGCGTCGCATGGGACAGGAAGAAGACCAACGCGTCGCGCGGCGACTACTGGGCCTGCTGTCCCTTCCACGGCGAGAAGAGCCCGTCCTTCCATTGCGAGGACAAGAAGGGCCGCTATCACTGCTTCGGTTGCTCGGTTTCGGGCGACCATTTCAAGTTCCTCACCGAGCTAGACGGCATGAACTTCCCCGAAGCCGTCGAGAAGATCGCCGAGATGGCCGGCGTGCCGATGCCGGTGCGCGACGAACAGGAAGAGCGGCGCGAGAAGGAACGCGCCAGCCTGACCGACGTCATGGAAATGGCGACCGCCTTCTTCCAGGAGCGGCTGCAGAGCGCCGACGGCGCCAAAGCCCGCGCGTATCTGCGCGACCGCGGGCTGACGCCGGCAACGCAGCAATCCTTTCGTCTGGGCTATGCGCCCGACAGCCGCAACGCGCTCAAGGAACATCTTGCCGCCAAGGGCGTGCCGAAGGCCGATATCGAGGCCTGCGGCCTGGTGCGGCACGGCGACGACATCCCGGTCTCCTATGACTGGTTCCGCGACCGCATCATGTTTCCAATCCCAGATTCGCGCGGCAAGATCATCGCCTTCGGCGGGCGCGCGCTGGCGCCCGACGCGCTCGCCAAATACATGAATTCGCCGGAGACGGAGCTCTTCCACAAGGGCAACGTGCTCTACAATTTCGCGCGCGCCCGCAAGGCGTTGGCCAAAGGCGGCACGGTGATCGCCGTCGAAGGCTATATGGACGTGATCGCGCTGGCGCAGGCAGGCTTCGAGAATGCCGTGGCGCCGCTCGGCACTGCGCTCACCGAAAACCAGCTCGAGCTTCTGTGGCGCATGGCGCCCGAGCCGGTGCTGTGCTTCGACGGCGACCAGGCCGGGCTGAAGGCGGCATGGCGGGCGGCCGATCTCGCTCTCCCGTCGGCGCAGACTGACCGCCGGGCGCGCTTTGCGTTGTTGCCGGAAGGCAAGGATCCGGACGACCTGGTCAAGGCCGAAGGGCCGGACGCGTTCCGCGCCGTGATTGCCGATGCGCGGCCGCTGGACGAACTATTATGGATGCGCGAGACGGCGGGCGGTGTCTTCGACACGCCGGAGCGGCGAGCAGAGTTGCGGAAAAGGCTACGGGAGTTGACCAGCCGCATCCGCGACGAGAGCGTGCGTTATTACTATCAGCAGACAATGGACGAGCGGGAGCGGAGCTTCTTTGGCGCCCAGCGGAATGTTCGGCAAGGCCGTCAGGATTGGAAGCCGGGGCAGGGCAAGACGCCCGTGCCCGGTGGGCAGTTCGCGAAAGGTGGGGCGGCCGGCGGGCGCGCCGCGATCACCGAGAGCCTGGGTCGCTCGGCGCTGATCAAGCGGGCCGGCGAGGGCATGTCGGTGCGCGAGGCGACGATTATCGTGGCGCTGGTCAATCATCCGGCGCTGATCGACGAGAATTTCGCGCATGTCGAATTCCTCGACCTCGCCAATTCGGATTTGCGCAAGCTGCACGCGGCCATTCTCGACGCCATGGCGCATGAAGCGGCCGACGAGCGCGGCGCGGTCATCGCCACCATCGAGCGCGCCGGCTGCGGCGGCATCTGGGAGCGGGCTGTCGAGTTGATCAAGCGCGCGCGGCAATGGCCGGCGCTGGAAACGGCGGCGCTCGACGATGCCCGCGACGCCTTCAACCAGGCGCTGCACTTGCAGCGCAGCGCCCGCACATTACATAGAGAGCTGAAACAGGCGCAGGCGGCACTCGATGCAGACCCTTCGGATGAAAACTTCCGGCATCTCGTCGAGATTCAAGCGCAATTCAACGATGTGCAGGCAACGGAAGCGCTGATCGAAGGATTCGGCGTCTCCTCGGGCAGGGTTGGCCGCGTTTAGGCCGAACACCACCCATTGGAAGTGAAGTGGAAATGCGCGGCGCGTCGAATCGACGCCTCTAAGTCGGGTAATTGATTCGCTTTTTTCATGCGAATCATGCCAGAGGCGCTTGACCTTCTGGCAGATTGGCGGAATCAGGACGATTCGAAACGTTAACCGTGCCACGGCATCGGCGGGAATTCGAGCGATGTGAGGCACCGGTGGCGACTGGACAGGCAAAGTGCCCGCTCCAGATATCAGGGTTAATCTGGACTTAATGCATGTCGCCCAAAAGTGGAAACCGGTTTGGGACAGAGACATGCACAAAACAAAAGAGATGACACGGTTGCTGGGCCGGTGAAAAGCGTTCCCGCGCGAGCGCGTCCAACATAACCGGTACGGCAGTTACGCGGCCTCGATATTCGGCCGCTTGGAGACGACAAAGAATGGCGACAAAGGAAAAGGAAGAGGTCGAGACCGAACGCGAAGGCGCCACTGATGGCCCCCTGCTCGACCTTTCCGACGATGCTGTCAAGAAGATGATCAAGGCCGCGAAGAAACGCGGCTATGTCACGCTTGACGAGCTCAACGCGGTGCTTCCCTCGGAAGAGACGGATCCGGACCGCATCGAAGATATCAATGCGATGCTCAGTGACATGGGCATCAACGTCGTCGAGGACGACGAGGTGGGCGAGGAGGCGGAAGCCGAGCCGGCCGCCGACGCCGAGGAAGACGCCAACGAGCTCGCCGAGCAGACCGGCACCGCTGTCGCCGCCACGACCACCAAGAAAGAGCCTACCGATCGCACCGACGACCCGGTGCGCATGTATCTGCGCGAGATGGGCTCGGTCGAGCTTCTGTCGCGCGAGGGCGAAATTGCGATCGCCAAGCGCATCGAGGCCGGCCGCGAAACGATGATCGCGGGGCTGTGCGAAAGCCCGCTGACGTTCCAGGCCATCATCATCTGGCGCGACGAGCTCAACGAATCGAAGATCCTGCTGCGCGAGATCATCGACCTCGAGGCGACCTATGCCGGCCCCGAAGCCAAGCAGGCGCCCGTCGTCGAACGCATCGAGGAAGCGCCCAAGCCCGAGGAGAAGCCGCGCGGCCGTTCGGCGGCACGCGAGGAAGAAGACGACATCACCAATGTCGGCGGCGACACGCGCGGGCTGGAGGAAGAGGAAGACGACGAGGACGAGGCGAGCCTGTCGCTGGCCGCGATGGAAGCGGAACTGCGCCCGCAGGTGATGGAGACGCTCGACGTCATCGCCGATACCTACAAGAAGCTGCGCAAGCTGCAGGACCAGCAGGTCGAGAACCGCCTGGCCGCGGCCGGCACGCTGTCGCCCAGCCAGGACCGCCGCCTGAAGGAGCTGAAGGACCAATTGATCAAGGCGGTGAAGTCGCTGTCGCTCAACGCCGCGCGCATCGAGGCGCTGGTGGAGCAGCTCTACGACATCAACAAGCGCCTGGTGCAGAACGAGGGCAAGCTTTTGCGCCTCGCCGAAAGCTATGGCGTGCGCCGCGAGGAATTCCTGCGGGAGTATCAGGGCTCGGAGCTCGATCCGAACTGGACGCGCTCGATCGCCAACCTGACGTCGCGCGGCTGGAAGGAGTTCACCAAGAACGAGAAGGATGCGATCAAGGAGCTGCGCGCCGAGATCCAGAACCTCGCCACCGAAACGGCGATCTCGATCCTGGAATTCCGCAAGATCGTCAACCAGGTGCAAAAGGGCGAGCGCGAGGCCGCGATCGCCAAGAAGGAAATGGTCGAGGCGAATCTTCGCCTGGTCATCTCCATCGCCAAGAAATACACCAACCGCGGCCTGCAGTTCCTGGATCTCATTCAGGAAGGCAATATCGGCCTGATGAAGGCGGTCGACAAGTTCGAGTACCGTCGCGGCTACAAGTTCTCGACCTACGCCACCTGGTGGATCCGGCAGGCCATCACCCGCTCGATCGCCGACCAGGCGCGCACCATCCGCATTCCGGTGCACATGATCGAGACGATCAACAAGATCGTGCGCACCTCGCGCCAGATGCTGCACGAGATCGGCCGCGAGCCGACGCCGGAGGAACTGGCGGAAAAGCTCGCCATGCCGCTGGAAAAAGTGCGCAAGGTGCTGAAGATCGCCAAAGAGCCGATCTCGCTCGAAACGCCTGTCGGCGACGAGGAGGATTCGCATCTCGGCGACTTCATCGAGGACAAGATGGCGATCCTGCCGATCGACGCGGCGATCCAGGCCAACCTGCGCGAGACGACGACGCGCGTGCTTGCCTCGCTGACACCGCGCGAGGAGCGCGTGCTCAGAATGCGCTTCGGCATCGGCATGAACACCGATCATACGCTGGAGGAAGTCGGCCAGCAGTTCTCGGTGACGCGCGAGCGCATCCGCCAGATCGAGGCCAAGGCGCTGCGCAAGCTCAAGCATCCGAGCAGGTCGCGCAAGCTCAGAAGCTTCCTCGACAGCTGAGCGGGAATACAATCACACGAAATCGAAAGGGCGCCTCGGGCGCCCTTTTTGCTTTTCCGGCTACATCTCATGCCGCCTTGTCGGGTTTGCCCGACAGGAGGATAATCGGGCGTCGGATGCATTTATGGGCGACAAGCCGGATGCCCGCCCCGGCGCCGGTCGCAGCGGCCAGGTGTCGCGCTCCGTGGCTCCCGATGGGAGGTGTGCCATGACAACCTATATCGTGCTTATCAACTGGACTGAGCTCGGCGCCAAGAATGTGCGGGAATCGCCGAAGCGGCTCGATGCGGCCAAGAAGCTGCTGGGGGAAATGGGCGGTTCGTTCAAGGCGTTCTACCTGACCATGGGCGAATGCGACATGGTAGCCGTCGTCGAAGCGCCGGACGATGCGGTGCTTGCCCGCTTCGCGCTGATGTTGGCGTCAGGCGGCAATGTCAAGACGCGGACGATGAAGGCGTTTCCGGAATTCGCCTACCGCGAGATCATCAGCTCGCTCGGGTAGCTGGCTGAAGGGAGCGGCGTGGCTGTTGCGAAGCCGCGCCGCATTCCCGATAGTCGCGCCATGCCCGAGCCGTTGCTGACCGTCTGGTACAACACACGCTGTCCGGTGTGCGACGCCGGCATCAACCGGCAGAAGCGGCGGCTCACCGAGGCGGTCAAAGCGGGCCGCGTCGAATTCCGCGACATCAATTTCGAACCTGAGGCGCTCTCCGCCTTCGGCGCCTCGCTGGAGGATATCCGCCGGCGTTTGCATGCGACCGATGCCGAAGGACGGCTGCTGGTCGGCGCCGATGTGGCGATCGCGGTCTGGCGGCTCACGCCGGGCGAGGAATGGCTGGCGAGCTTGTTCGGCAACCCCATCGCGCTGCCCCTGACGCGCTTTGCCTATGACCGCTTCGCCGACCTTCTCTATGCCTGGAACCGCCGCAAGGGCCATTGGTAGGCAGCTTGCTCCGACCCGCTCCGTGCCTGACGGCAGCTCTTCGCTAAGGCTGCGATACATCTTAAGATATATCTTGACTCCTAACGTGGTCAGCCTTACGTAAGATGTATCGTAAGATATAATTCAAAGGAGCAATCCATGCACAAACACGGTCACTTCGGGCACAGCCATTTCGGCGAGCGCATGTTCATGCATATGGCCGGCAAATTTGGTGGGAGAGGGGGCGGCGGTTTCGGCCCGTTCGGCCATGGCGGCAGGGGCGGCGGACGCGGCGGCCCGGGCGACATGTTCCGCGCCGGGCGCATGCTGGCCGACGGCGATCTCAAGCTGATCACGCTGTCGCTGCTGGCCGACGCGCCGCGCCACGGCTACGACATCATCAAGGCTCTGGAAGAGCGCACCAGCGGCATCTACAGCCCGAGCCCGGGCGTGGTTTATCCGACGCTGACCTTCCTGGAGGAGGCGGGCTACGCGGTATCCTCGAGCGAAGGCAACAAGAAGGTGTTTTCGATCACCGAGGCCGGCAAGGCGCATCTGGACGAGAACCGCGAGATGATCGACAGCGTGCTCGACCATCTCGAGCGTTTCGGCCGCAAGATGGCCGCGGCGCGCGAATGGTTCGGCTGGGGCGACGACAAGGACGAGGGGCGCCGCGGCCGTTCGGAAACGCGCGACCGGTTCCGCGCGCTGCGACACCGGCTGCGCGCCGCGCTCGGCGACATCGCCGACGCGCCGGAAGACAAGCAGGCCGAGGCGATCAGCATCCTAGAAGACGCCGCCGAGGCGATCGAAGCCTTGGCTCGCCGCTAAGACATTCTCATAGGGAAAACCAAAAGCCCGGATCGCTCCGGGCTTTTGTATTCAGTCAGCGATCGGCAAGGGATTATTCCTTGCCGACATATTCGCTGATCAGCTTCTCGTTGCGCGCCTTCTCGATCTTGGCAGTGGTCTCGGCCGCAATCCGCTCGTCGGTGCGGTACTTGACCAGGTTCACCAGGCTGCCGGTGAGCAGCAGCACGCCCATTGCCCAGTAACCTTTGGTCGAGAGGTCGACGGGAGCAAGCCACAGCGACAGGCCGAGCATGAAATAGGCAGCGCCCACCGATATGGTGTTGAACAGGATATATGTCTGATTGCCGTTCATCGTCGTGTTCCTTGGATTTGATCCGTCACGGGAAATTGCGGGTTCAGTTCAGGGATTTGAGGCGTGCCAGAACATCCTCAGCACGCACCTTGGTGGCCGGTCCATGGCCTGCTTCGGCGAGGCGTTCGCGGATCGCCTCGTGACGCAGCTCGCCGTCGATCTCGTCGAGGATGCCGGCCTCCTCGAACGGGTCGGAGCTGTCCTTGATGCGGGCCAGCAATTCCTCCGCTTCGTTAATGCTTGCGGTGCGGCCGATCGAGCGGTTGAGGCGCGACTGCGCCTTGCGTTCGGCATCGATCGCCCGGGCTGAGATCATGCCTTGGTTGAGATCGATGATGCGGCGATGCGCCTGTTCCACGGACAGACGCATCCGCAAGGTCTTCTCGCCCAGGCTCTTGACCGTGGCGCGACGAACCTCGCGCTCGTTCTCGAGTTCGGCGATTGCGGAGGCGCCGCCTTCGGCAAGCGCCTGGTTGTTGGCGGAAAGCGCGCTGAGCGTGCGGGTTTCCAGATCGGCGATGCGGCGGTCGAGCTGGTCGAGGCTGGTCTGCTCGGCGCGCTGGCGCACGATCAGCGAGGCGAGCGTCTGCTTGGCGGCGGCTAGGCCCGCCTCTGCGTCGCGGATGCGCTGGGCCAGAAGGCCGATCGCAAAACGATCCTTCAGATTGTCCTCGGCCCGCGCGCTGGCGCCGTCCAGCAATGTCTTGATCAGGCTAAGCATGGTCTTCTTCTCCCTGTTTTCGTGAACGTTGTTCACAAGCTCAACATAATAGGAAATGAACATTGTTCAAGAATTATTTTGAACGCTGTTCATGAAGCGCCGGACATGGTAAATCCAAGCAACGGAATGAATCCCGGGCCGGGCTTGCCGACTTCGGACATAAGGACAAGAAAGAAGCATGGCGCTGGACAAGGAAGAGATGAGCGAGAAGGTGCTCGCCATTGCCGAGGCGCTGCTCAACGAGGGCGGGGCCGACAATCTGAAGGCGCGCACGATCGCCGAGCAGGCCGGCATCTCCGTCGGATCCGTCTATAACCTCTTTGCCGATCTCGACGAGGTGCACCGCGCCGTCAACATGCGGCTGCTTGACCGACTCGGCGCGACGGGCCTGGCGGCCATGGCCGATCTCGAAAGGCAAGGGGTGACCGATGTCCAGCACCGCATCCTGGCGATGGCGGCGGCCTATGTGCGCTTCGTCGAGGCGCATCCCGGCAGTTGGCCGGCGGTGCTTGCCTTCAACCGCCGCCGCGCGACGCGGCCGGGCCCTGATGCCTATGACGCGCTGCTCGACGCACTCTTCGACATCGTCGCCGGCGTGCTCAAGGCAGGCGATTTCGGCCTCGACGACGACCGCCGCGCGCTTGCGGCCCGGACATTGTGGTCAAGCGTGCATGGCATTGTGACCAGCGGCTATGTGGCGAATTCGGACAGCAGGCAGGCCGAGGAGATCTGGCATCAGATCGAGCTTCTGGTCGGCGTTTTCGTCAAGGGGCTGGAACACGGCGGCGCATTCGCGCATGCTGACGCAAAGCCTGCGTAACCAGGGCGCCGCGAATCCTTGGTGCCCGCGTGAATAGGAGTTTTGAAAAAATGTCTTTTCTGAAGAAGCTTTTCGGCGGCGGCGGTGAGGCAACGGAGGCCGGCACCGCCAAGCCGGCAAAGCAGGTCGAGCACAAGGGATTTCTGATCAGCGCAACGCCCTACAAGGCCGAGGGCCAATACCAGACCTGCGGCGTCGTCTCGAAGGAAGTGGACGGCGTGATGAAGGAGCACCGCTTCATCCGCGCCGACCGCTTCGCCGGGCTGGACGACGCCGTCGACATCTCGATCAAGAAGGGCATCCAGCTCGTCGACGAGCAGGGCGAGCGGATGTTCGGGTAAGCAGTACTTCGGCTGCGCCCGCCAGCTTCTCCTCGCTCAGAACGAGACCTTGTCGCCGCCCTTGAGCTGGAGGATCTGCCGCGCTTCGTCGGGTGTGGCGATCGAGGCGCCGAGGCCTTCGATGATCTGGCGCACCTTGGTCACCTGTTCGGCGCTGGAGCGGGCGAGCTTGCCCTTGCCGATCCATAGAGAGTCCTCCAGGCCGACCCGCACATTGCCGCCCAACGCAATCGCCTGCGTGGCGATCGGCAGTTGGTGGCGGCCGGCGCCCAGCACCGACCAGTGATAGTCGTTGCCGAACAGGCGGTCGGCCGTGCGCTTCATATGGGCAACGTCTTCCGGGTGGGTGCCGATGCCGCCGAGGATGCCGAACACGCTCTGGACGAAGAACGGCGCCTTGACCAGGCCGCGCTCGACGAAATGCGCCAGCGTGTAGAGATGGCCGATGTCGTAGCATTCGATCTCGAAGCGCGTCCCGTTGTCGGCGCAAGTGCGCAATATGTGCTCGATGTCGCCGAAAGTGTTGCGGAAGATGCGGTCGCGCGAGGATTCCAGATAGGGCCGCTCCCAGTCATGCTCGAATGTCTTGAAGCGCTCCAGCATCGGGAACAGCGCGAAATTCATCGAGCCCATGTTGAGCGACGCGACTTCGGGCGCGAACATCTTGGCCGGCCTGACGCGCTCCTCCACGCTCATCGTCGCCGCACCCCCGGTGGTGATGTTGACCACGCAGTTGGAGCGCTGCTTGATGACCCGCAGGAACGGGGCGAAGGCCTCGGTCGACTGGTCTGGGCGCCCGTCGACCGGGTTGCGGGCGTGGAGGTGGACGATCGCCGCGCCTGCCTCGGCCGCCTCGATGGCCGCGGTCGCGATCTCTTGCGCCGTCACCGGCAGATGCGGCGACATTGACGGCGTATGGATCGAGCCTGTGACCGCGCAGGTGATGATGATCTTGTTCTGGTTCGCCACTTTTGGTGCCCTGACTTCGTTGTTGGACTGCGCCTATTTAACCGCGCCTTACTTTGATGCCGGAAATGAACTGCTTCGACAGCACGATGTCGAGCAAGCTAATCGGCGGTGCCGCCAGTGTCAGCCCGGTGAACAGCACCCCTAGTCGGTGGTGAATTCGCCGACGAACACGGTCAACCCTTGCGGCAGTGTCTTCAAATTGTCGGAGGTGGTCAGGACCAGGGGGAAGAAAAAGTCGTTCCAGCTGTTTGCGCTGGCGGCGGGCGGATCGCTGTCGGCAGAGCAAGATATCGGATCGCGCTCGGCGCCGTGAGGCTGGTCCTGCGCGAGGACCGCCATCCAGCCGTGGTGCTGCCGCCGCCGTAGGGGGCGAAAATGCAAAAAAAGAGGCGGGCGCTGGCGGGCGCCTGCCTCTTTTATTTCCGGCATCGGCGGTCAGGCCGCGGCGGCGACCTGGTCAGCCGTGGCGGCGGCGATCGCGTCGACCTTGGCGGTGGCCTTGGCAAGCGCCGCCGTGACGGCATCGGCGCCCATGCCGACGCCTTCGACGCGGATGACTTCGATATCGGTCATGCCGAGGAAGCCGAGCACGCTGCGCAGATAGGGAACGGCATGGTCCATCTGCACTGCGGCGCCTTCCGAATAGATGCCGCCGGACGCGAGCACGATATAGACCTTCTTGCCATTCACGAGGCCCTTCGGACCGCCTTCGCCATAAGCAAAGGTCTTGCCGGAGCGGGCGACGTGGTCGACCCAGGACTTCAGCGTCGAGGAGATGTTGAAGTTGATGAAGCCTGTCGCGAGGATCACGGTGTCGGCAGCGAAAAGCTCGTCGAGCACGGCGTCGGAAACACCGACGACCTCGGCCTGGCGCGGCGTGCGTGCTTCGGCCGGCGTGTAGATGCCGGTGGCGTAGTCAGGGTCGATATGCGGCAGCGGATTGGCGACGAGATCGCGCACGACGAGCGTGTTGGACGGATCGGCGGCAGCGAGCTTGTGGGCAAGATCGGTGGCGACGCGGGTCGAGTGCGAAGCGGCGCCGCGCGGGCTGGAGGTAACGAGAAGAATAGACATGGCGGTGTCCCCTTGGGGTTGGATTGAAACTTCCCCGCTAATATGGGATTGCTGCCTCATCAGGATAATTGGTATAATATGCATACAATCCATCAACAAAATGGATGGGAAGCATGCAGCCGAACCCGACATTGGATCAGCTCCAAATTCTAGTGGCGGTGGCCGACACCGGCAGCTTCTCTGCCGCGGGCCGCAAGCTCAACCGGGCGCAGTCGGTGGTAAGCTACGGCATCGCCAATCTCGAAGCGCAGCTCGGACTGAAATTGTTCGAACGCGAAGGCGTGCGCGAGCCGCAACTGACCGACGTCGGCAAGGCGATGCTGGAAGATGCGCGGCGCATGATCGGCGTGCTGCAGCGCATCCGTTCGCGTGCCGACGGCTACCGGCAAGGGCTGGAAGCGGAAGTGGCGATATCGGTCGACGTGGCGCTGCCCTCACCGGCGCTGGTGCGCGTGCTCAAAGCCTTCGAGGCGCAATTCCCGGCGGTCATGCTGCGGCTTTATATCGGCTCGCTCGGCCTCATTGTCGACCAGGTGGTCAACGGCCAGGCGGATCTCGGCTTCGGCGGTCTGCAAGGCGATGCCGATGTCAATCTGCTGCGCGTCGGCTTCATCTCGCTGGTGCCGGCTGCCGCACCCGATCATCCGCTGGCGAAACTGCCGAAGCCGGTCGGGATCGAGGATCTGCGCGAGCACATCCAGCTTGTCGTCACCGACCAGTCGGAGCGGACGCGCGGCCGCGACTATGGCGTGTTTGCCTATCGCACTTGGCGGCTTACGGACCTGCGCACCAAGCACGCGCTGATGCGCGAGGGGCTTGGCTGGGGCGGCCTGCCGCGCTGGCTGATCGCCGACGACCTAGCCAGCGGACGGCTGGTCGAGCTCGATCTCGAGCCTTACCGCGAAGTCCGTTCGCCGATGTACGCCATGCACCGCAACGACCGCAGCCCCAAGCCGGCGGCATCCTGGCTGATCGACGAGTTCAAGCGGCAGCTCGGCTGCTTCAACGAGATGGAGCCGGGCGTTTGGACGGAGGAGGAGCCGGAGACAAGCCGTCCATGAGCGCGATCATCACCGCGCGGTAATCCTCGTCGGACGCGCCGGCCTCGATGGCTAAAGCGGCCCGATCGAAGGCGGCCGCCAGCAAACCCGTCAGCGCCTCGACCGGCAATCTGATCATTGCTTGCGCACGCATCGCGGCGACCAGGCCTTCGCGCAGCGAGCGGTTGCCGTGGCGGTTGTCGATCTCGTCCATGGCCGCGCGCCCGAGCACGGCCGGCCCGTCGAGCAGCAGAAGCCGCGTGCGGCCGGGCACTCGCATTGCCTCGAGATAGGCGTCCGAACCGGCGACCAGCGCGTCACGTGCGGACAGCGAAGGCGGCGAGGCATGGTCGATCTCGGCCGCCACGGCCGCTGCTTCCTGCTCGACGACCGCCGCGAACAGCGCCTGCTTGTCGGCGAAGTGATGGTAGAGCGCGCCGCGCGTCACGCCGGCTTCGGCGACGATCTCCGGCGTGCCGGTCTCGGCATAGGATTTTTCCGTAAACAGCTTTCGCGCCACGCGGATCAGATCGGCGCGCGTCGCCTCGGTGCGGTCGCGATTGGAGCGGCGTCCGGACTCTTGTTGCATACATGCAGCCTGTATGTTATTTGCATTTACATACAGATTGTATGTTGGATGAGAGGAGAAGGAAAGATGAGGACGACAAGCTATTATCCCGTGCTGATGACGGACGATGTCGCAGGCACTGCGGATTTTTATGTCGAGCATTTCCGCTTCGAGCCGCTCTTCGAGAGCGACTGGTATGTGCATCTGCGCTCCAGTGAGGACAGGCGCGTCAACCTTGGCATCGTCCAGGGCGACCACGAGACGATCCCGCAAGAGGGGCGGGGGCGAACGTCGGGGCTGCTGATCAATTTCGAGGTCCGCGATCCCGACGCGGTCTATGAGCGGATTGTCGCCGCTGGCCTGCCGATCCTGCGCAGCTTGCGCGACGAGCCCTTCGGCCAGCGCCATTTCATCACTAGGGACCCCAACGGCGTGCTGATCGACGTCATCAAGCCGATCCCGCCAAGCGAGGAGTTCTTGGCGCAATATGCGGAGGGGGCGGCCGGGAGTTAGACCGGCTGGGCGATCTCAGCTCGTCCGCGCCACCGGCGTCACCGTCACCTGGCTGACGCCGGTGCGGCGCACGACGGTGCAGAGCGTCTCGCGGCCGATGCGCTCAGCGTCGAGCATGCGCACGAGGTCGTCGACGCCGGTGACCGGCCGTCCGTCGATAGCGGCGATGATGTCGCCTTCCTTCAGGCCGGCCTTGGCGGCGGGACCGTTCTTCTCGACGCTGCGCAGGCGCACCGCTGTGTTCGTGGTCACCTGCGACAGAAGTGCCGCCCGGCGCGGCAGGTTGGTCGTGTCGGCGGAAACGCCGATGAAGGCGCGACGCACGCGGCCGAAGCGGATGATTTCCGAGATGACGAAATTGGCGGTGTTGGAGGCGACCGCGAAGGCTATGCCCTGCGCGCCGTGGATCATGGCGGTGTTGACGCCGATCACCTCGCCCGCCGACGACACTAGCGGTCCACCCGAATTGCCGGGATTGAGCGCGGCATCGGTCTGGATGACGTCGTCGATCAGCCGGCCGGTCGAGGCGCGCATCGAGCGGCCGAGCGCCGAGACGACGCCGGCGGTGACGGTCCATTCGAAACCGAGCGGATTGCCGATCGCAATCGCGATCTGGCCGCGGCGCAGGCGCTTGGAATCGCCGAGCGGCGCGACGTCGGCGAAGCTGCCGTCGGCGCGCACCAGCGCGATGTCGGTGTCGGGATCGCGGCCAAGCACATGACCTTCGCGCGAAGCGCCGTCCGGCATGGTCACCCGCACGGCGCGCGCATCGCCGACGACATGGAAGTTGGTGACGACCAGCCCGTCCTGCGCGATGACGAAGCCGGAGCCGTGGCCGCCGGCGCCGATGCGTTCGATGCGGCAGACGGCTGGGCCGATCCGGTCGACGGCGTCGGCAACGGATGCCGAATAAGCATCGAGCAGACTGTCGTCGGATGGAAGTATTTCGGCTGCGAAAGCCATCGGCGTGTTCCCTCGTAGAATGATGACTATATGTGCGGAGCAGCCGCAATTGCCGCGACCTGACCAGATGGCCAGTCCGGCCGCCGACTAGCCGTCAGGCGAGTACCCGCGGCGGTGTTACCGAGCGATATCTGGGTCACCGAACCCAGGAGACAGTCTTATGAGCGACTTCAACCTCAGTGCCTTTTCCGACGCGATCGCCGATGTCGCGGCCACCGCCGCCCCCGCGCTGGCGAGTTTCGTCACGCACCATCACCGCACCGCGAGCGCCTTCCATTGGCGCGACGGCTATTTTGTCACCGCCGAGGAAGCGGTCGAAGCCGGCGAGGAGATCGAATTGACGCTGGCTTCCGGCGAAACCGTCAAGGCCGAGCTCGTCGGACGCGATCCTTCGACGGGCGTTGCCCTGTTGAGGCCTGCTTCCAGCGCTGCCGCGTTGCCGCAACTGGCTCAGGCCGGCGCCGTGCGGCCCGGCCATATCGCTATTGCGGCCGGCAACAGCGACGGCGCCGCGCTTGCGGTGCTCGGCACGGTCGGCGAGGTCGGGCCGGCCTGGCGCTCGATGCGCGGCGGCACGATCGACCGGCGCATCAACCTTGCCATCAACACCGGCGGGCGCTTCGAGGGCGGGCCGGTGCTCGACGCCAAGGGCGGCGTGATCGGCATGCTCTTGTTCGGGCCGCGCCGGCGGGCGCTGGTGATGCCCTATGAGACGATCGAGCGCGCGGTGGCGACGCTGCGCGAGAAGGGTCATGTCGCGCGCGGCTATCTCGGCGCTGGGCTGCATCCGATCCGCAATGGCGACACGAAAGGCGCCATGGTGATGAGCCTCGACGATAACGGCCCGGCCAAGGCCGCCGGCCTGCATGTCGGCGACATCATCGTCGCCTGGAACGGCGAGGCGGTGCATGGTCCGCGCGAGCTTATCCGCAAGCTCGGGCCGGACAGCGCCGGCACCACCGTCACGCTCGGTGTTTCAAGCGGCGGCGCTGAGCGCGATGTCTCGATCACCATCGGCGAGAAGCCGCTGAGCTGAGAGGGTCTATGGCAAACAGCGCAGCACAAGCAGTCGCGAGACCGGCGATCGCGAGACCGGAGCCGGCGATTCACCGGCTGACGGTGCTGGTCGCGCTCGCCGATGCCCGGCGCGCCGAGCTACTTGCCGATGTGCTGGCAGCGAGCGACGATCTGGCGCCGGCCTTGGCTGGAAGCGGCGTCGGCCAAATGGCGGATGTCGCCATTGCCGATGAGGCCGGCCTGGAAAGCCGGGTCGTCAGTTCGGCCACCCCAATCGTCCTGCTTTCGCGGCGTGCGGGCAGCGAGCAGGTGGCAGACAATGTGCTGGCCGTGCTGCCTGCCTCCGCAGATGGCCTGCTGATCGCCGCCGCAGCGCGGTTGGCGGCCTCAGGCTATCGCGTTGGCAGGGCGGCACCGTCGGAGGCCGGGCATGGCGATTTCCACGATGACGAGCCTGCCGAGGAAGAGACGCCTGACGACAACCAGCCCCGCCCGGCTTTGTCGCCGCGCGAGGCGGAGGTGCTGGCTCTGCTGGCCGAAGGCGCGCCAAACAAGGTCATCGCCCGGCGGCTCAACATTTCCGTCCACACGGCGAAGTTCCATGTGGCCGCCATCCTGATCAAGCTCGGCGCCGCCAACCGCACCGACGCCATCGCGATCGCGATGCGGCAGGGGCTGGTATTGGTCTGACCCTTTCCGCACGACGTTGCGTAATCTCGGCCCGTCCCCTTCGGCTCTTGCGCCAAGTGTGTCGCCCGCGCAAGTTGCCTTCCCAATTGAAGAGGGAGGCAAAAAATGTCGCTCAACGGAAAGACGCTGTTCATCTCGGGCGGATCGCGCGGCATCGGGTTGGCGATCGCGTTGCGCGCAGCGCGCGACGGCGCCAATGTGACGATCGCTGCCAAGACCGCTGAGCCGCATCCGAAGTTGCCAGGCACCATTTACAGCGCGGCGGAAGAGATCGAGCGGGCCGGCGGCAAGGCGCTGCCGGTGCTTTGCGACATTCGCGACGAGGCGCAGGTCGCCGATGCGGTGGCAAGAACCGTCGAACGGTTCGGCGGCATCGATATCTGCGTCAACAATGCCAGCGCCATCCAGCTCACCGGCACGCTGGAGACCGACATGAAGCGCTACGATCTGATGCACCAGATCAATACGCGCGGCACCTTCCTCGTCTCCAAAATGTGCATTCCCCACCTTAAGTTGGCAAAGAATCCTCACATCCTGAATCTGGCGCCGCCGCTCGACATGAAGGCCAAATGGTTCAAGAACCATGTCGCCTACACAATGGCCAAGTTCGGCATGTCGATGTGCACGCTGGGCATGAGCGCCGAATTCGCCAAGGACGGTATCGCGGTCAATTCGCTATGGCCGATCTCCACCATCGATACCGCGGCCGTGCGCAATCTTCTGGGCGGTGCAACAGTGGCCGCGATGAGCCGCTCGCCCGACATCATGGCCGACGCGGCGCATGCGATCTTCATGCGCCCGTCGCGCGAGGCGACCGGCAATTTCTACATCGACGAAGAGGTGCTGCGCGCCGAAGGCGTGACGGACTTTTCGATCTATGCGCCAGGCGCGGCCGATCAGCTGGCGGGCGACTTCTTCGTTCCCGACGAGGTGTTCGCGAACTCGCAGACGAAGGTAAAAAGGATCTACTGACGGACCGGGTCCGCCTCAATCCTCTCGGCCTTCTTGCCCTTGGCGAGCGCCATGACGCGGTCGATATAGGCCAGCATCAGCGCCGAGACGACGAAGGCGAGGTGGATGATGGTCAGCCACATCAGCTGGTCGGTCGTGTAGGACACCGAATTCAGGAACACCTGCAAAAGGTGGATGGAGGAGATGGCGACGATGGTCGAGGCGACCTTGACCTTCAGCGAGCCGACATCGATCGTTCCCAGCCAATGGACCTCGCCATCCTGCTCGTCGAAGCGGCTGACGAAATTCTCGTAGCCCGAGATGATAACCATCACCACGAGCGAGGCGACAAGCGCCGCGTCGATCAGGCCGAGCATCTTCAGGATCGTGTCGGTATCGCCGAGCGTGAAGGCGCTCATGACGAACTCATAGAGCTTCTTGCCGAAGGACAGCGCGTAGATCGCCAGCGCGACGCCGAGCCCGAGATAGAAGGCGACCAGCAGCCAGCGCGAGGCCAGGATGACGGATTCGATGGCGAGTTCGAGACGCTTCATGAAGGCTCCGGTCAATTGCGATAGAGCGTTTCACCGTTCACGAAAACGGCGAACTGCTCTATCTTTTGTTTTGACGCAAGTCCGGACGGAAGGCTACGGCGAAGGCGCCGAGCCTAACCGCTCACACTGTTCCTGGAATTGCTCTGGACGTATTTCGGCCAGGTGACACAGGTTTTCAAGGCAAAAAACCCCGCCGGGGAGGGGCCCGGCGGGGCTCAACGTGTCCCGCTGGAGTCGGGACAGGGCAGGGAACGCCCTGTTTGGAATCTGGGTGCCGCAATACGGCGATTCAATGAGCAGCCGGGCCAGGCAGGACAATTCTTCTTGAGCCGGTAAGGAAAAAAGGCCCGTCCGAAGGGGACGGGCCCGTCTTGCGCGCTGATTCTGCAGATCCGGGCAGGATCTTGAAATCAAACGCTCATTGTTGCTCGCTGTTGCTCGCCACCGGCGCCACCAGCGAGGTGATGCGGCGGATGGCGACACGCCGGTTCTCGCGGTTCGGACCGGGCGTGTTCACCTTGAGATACTCCTCGCCATAGCCCTGCGTGGTGAGGTTCTCGGCCGGGATGCCGAAGGCGTTGGTGAGCGCCTCGGCCACCGCCTCGGCGCGGCGATCCGACAGAGCGAGGTTCGCGTCCGGCGTGCCGACGGCATCGGTGTGGCCTTCGATCAGGAAGGTCTCGGCCGGGTTCTTCTTCAGAAGCTTTTCCATGGCGGTGGCCACGCCTTCGAGCTTCTGCACCTCGGTGTCGGAGATGGTGGCCGAGCCGAAATCGAAGTTCAGCGTGTCGAGGTCGATACGCCGGGCGATGTCGCGCACGCGGGCCGAGCGCTTGACCTCGTCGATCGAGTAGAGACGCTGCACCCTTTCCACAGGTGGCTGCTCGAGGAAGGTATAATATTCGTCCGGATCCTCGACTTCCTCCGAATCCAGGATGTAGTCCCGGCGCGGGATGTCGAGCCGCATCGGTGGCAGGTCGTCGCCGGGATCGCGCCACTCGTCGACGTCGTTATAGTAGCGCTCGTCGACATAGCTCAGCACGTATTCGCGGCCATCCGATGTAACGCGAGATCGCCGGATGACGTCGCCATTACGGTTGCGGATGGTGATGATCCTGACGCCGTTGTCGCGCTCCACGATTTCGCGGGTGCGGCCGCCCGAAAGATCCTCGTAGTAAACATCCCTGGCGCCGCGGGTGATGCGAGGAGCTTCGTTGCTTTCCACGAATGTTTGGTTGTTGAACTGAAGGATCACCCGGTCGCCGAACTGCTTCACCACGTCGGCACCCTGCGGCCGGCGGCGCTCACGGACAACCTGCTCGGGCGTAAGCTCGATCCGCTTGCCTTTCTCCTGGTCCACTGGGACGATCTTTTCGGACTTGATCGCCTGCTGCGCCGACTTGTCGTCGGTGGGCGGCGGCCCCTGATCGACCGGAGCCGGCCTCTGCGCCTGCTCGCCACCTTGCTGCTGTCTGGCCTGATTGGCGTTCTGGCCGTTGCCGGCCTGGCCATTTTCGATTTGAGCGCCACCGGTCTGGGCCCCGCCGCTCTGGCCGTTGTCGTTGCGGCCCCGGTGCTTGCGCATGGCATCTTTCTGGCTGTCCAGGACGGGCGCCTCGTTCGGATTGGCGGTTTCGCCCTGCGCGGCGTTGCCATTGGCAGGCTGGTTGTTGGTCGCCGGCTGATTGCCATTGGCCGGCTGCTCGCCGGTTGCGGGTTGCTGCTCGCCGGTGAGGGGCTTGCGGCCGGTCTTTGTCTGCTCTCCGGTCTGTGGCTGTTCGCCGGTCGCGGGTTGTTCACCTGTCGAGGGCTGTTCACCCGTCGCGGGCTGTTCCGCGTTCGGCTTCTTGCCACGCTTCTTGTTGTCCTGGGCCTGTTCGCCCTGGGCTGGCTGCTCGCCATTCTGCAGCGGCTGGGCCTGCGGCATGGGCTCACCTGCCGGCGCCCGCTTCTTGGCCGGCTCGTTGGTCTGCGTCTGCTCGGCCGGGGCGGTCTCACCCTGCTGGTTCTGCTTAAGCTTCTTCCTGAGCTGATTGCCGCCTTGCTGGTTGTCGTTGGCGGGAGCAGTCTGTTCGGTCGGGGCAACCTGCTCGCCGGCTTGGCCTGCGGGCGCACCCTCAGTCTGCTGCTGATCGTGCTTGCGCTTCTTGCGACCCAGGTTGCCTTGCTGCTGGTCGCCGGCGGCAGGCGCGACCTGTTCCGCCGGCTGCTGGTCGGCTGGCGCCGCTTCGATCTGCTGCTGGTTGCGCTTCTTCTTGCGCGGCTGCTGTTCCTCGGCCGCGGGCTGGCCGCCCTGGTCGGCGGGTGCAGCCTCGATCTGCTGCTGCTGGTCACGCTTCTTGCGCGGCTTGAATTGCTGCTCGTCGGCCGCCGGCTGGCCGCCCTGGTCGGCGGGTGCTGCCTGGATCTGCTGCTGTTGATCGCGCTTCTTGCGCGGCTTGAATTGCTGCTCGTCGGCCGCAGGCTGGCCGCCCTGGTCGGCGGGTGCCGCCTCGATCTGCTGCTGTTGGTCGCGCTTCTTGCGTGGCTTGAACTGCTGCTCGGCCGGTGCAGCTTCCCCGGACTGGGCGCCCTCCGTCTGCTGCTGCTCGTGCCGCTTCTTGCGCGGCTGTTGCTCGGATTCGGCGGGCGCGGCCTGTTCGGCCGGCGCAGATTCGCTTTGCTGCTGCTCGCGCTTCTTTCTCCGCGGCTGTTCGGCTCCGCCTTGCGCGCATTCTTCGGCCGACTGGCCTTCGGCGCAAGCGGCCTGAGCCAGCACGAGCGGCGCTCCGTGCAGGCCGCCGGAAGCGACACCCCCCTGCAGCGGGTACGCGCCCAACGGCGCGGATGCCATAAGCAGGCCGATTGCCGTGCCCGCCAGAATCCGTGGTTGGCGTTTCATATCGATTTCTCCTAATGGGGTCCCATCCCTGCCCAAACTTTCATCAACCATAATTGGTTCCGTCAGGCATTGGCGCCAACCAAGGATGCCTGGCCGGCCTTTTGAAGGCAATTTCGTGTTTTTCTAATGTTGATACTGGGTCGCCGCCACACAGCGCTTGACCGGAAGACCGCGGAGGGCCAAATCCAGCCAAATGACCGCGCCATTCTGGAAAACCAAGACGCTTGAGGCGATGACCCCGGCCGAATGGGAATCGCTTTGCGACGGCTGCGGCAAATGCTGCCTGTCCAAGCTCGAGGATGAGGATACGGGCGAGATCTTCTGGACAAGCGTGGGCTGCAGGCTGTTCGACGCCGAGAACTGCCGCTGCTCCGACTATGCAAACCGCCTGGCGCGGGTGCCCGATTGCGTCGGCCTGACGCCACAGAATGTGCGCACCATCACCTGGCTGCCAAAAACCTGTGCCTACCGGCTTATCGCCGAGGGCCATGATCTCTACTGGTGGCACAGACTTGTTTCGGGAAGCGCTGAGACCGTGCACGAGGCCGGCATCTCGATCCGGGGCCGGGTGAAGGCCAAGGAGACCGATCTGGCCGACCCGGACGATTATTTTGATTATATATTGGACGACGAACCTTAGCAGTTCGCGTCTGGACGACGAACCCTGACGGGTTCGCCTCTAGATGACGAACGCTGACGAGGCGCTTTTGACGAGGAACGACGAAACCTGCGGGTTCGCGTTTAGAAACCTGAGGGGCCTCGCTTTTACGCACTTACGAGCGACGAACCCTGGCGGGTTCGCGCTTATATGAACCAGACATGAATGGCCGGTTCGCGGAAGGTTCAGACGCAAAAGGGCATTTTCCAATCATCGGTTCTACGGGCGACAGCCCACAATAAGGAGAGAAGACGATGTTCAACACGATCAGGACGGCAGCCCTTTCGGCCCTTGTCGGGCTTGGCACTTTGACCGCCATTCCGGCACATGCGGACAGCCTCTATCTCGGTTTCGGGGACAGGCACGACCCGCGTTTCGGCATCTACACCGGCGACGATGACGGTTATCGCCGCGACTGGCGCCGCGACCGCGACTGGCGCGGCTGTTCGCCGGACCGCGCCCTCGACAAGGCCGAGCGCATGGGTCTGCACCGCGCCCGCATCGTCGACATCAGCCGGCGTACAGTGAAGGTGGCAGGTCGCCAGTATGGCGACCGTGTCGTGGTGGTGTTCGCCAACGAGCGCGGCTGCCCGATCATCTATCGCTGAGGCTGAAAGGGCGATCCCGTTCGAGGATCGCTTATGCGGACGATCCTCTGCGAGGATCGCCTATGAGTAGCTGAGCCCCTCAAGATGAGGCGCGGCTCGAAAACGCCCCGCAGGATGATCCTGCGGGGCGTTTTGCTAACGGCATGTCCGCGGCTGGGCCGGATGTCACCTCAGCTCGAAGGTGACCGTGACCTGGACGTTGTAGGAATTCTCGCCGGCCTGCACGGGGACGGCCGAACGGGCCGCATCGAACGACTTGGCCGCCATCGGCATCGGCACCGGCGCGACATTCTGGTCGGCGATCTCGAGCACCTTGCCCAGACTGACGCCCGCCGCTTCGGCGAGGGTCTTTGCCTTGGCCATCGCGTCGGCGACGGCCTTCTTGCGCGCCTCGGTGATCGTGGCCTTCGGATTATCGTTGGTAAAAGCAATGCCGCCGCTCTGGTTGACGCCGAGCGACACCGCCTTGTCCAGAATCTCGCCGGTCTTGTCGACGTCGCGCACGCGCACCGACAGCGTGTTGGTCACCTGATAGGCGACGAGCTCGGCTTCCTGGCTGCCGTCGGCCTTGTTGGTGTAGTTGTAGCGCGGGTTGATCTGGATGCCGGCGGTCTGCAGGTCGCGTTCCGCAATGCCGGCGGATTTCATCGCCGCGATCACCGCCGCCATGGCGTCGTTGTTGGCGTCGAGCGCTTCGCGCGCGCTTTTGGCCTCGCGCATCACGCTGAGCGAAAGGATCGCCATGTCCGGCGCCACGGTCGCTTCGCCTTCGCCGGACACGATGATGCGTGGCGGAGGCTGGATGTCGGCGGCGCTCGCCAGCGCCGGGAACGCGACCGCGGCAGCGAGCGCGATGGGCAAAAGTTGTCTGGTCATGAAACTCCTCGAAGTCTGCGGTCCGCCCCCCCGTGCCGCATCTGCCTCGACCCGCAAAGGGCGCCGATTCCTGCAGTGCGGTGCAAGGGCTGGACCTTTCTCGCGCCATATGGGCGCAGGCCGCTCTACGGCGCGAATATGGGCTGATTTTGGCGTTTTGCGCCAGAGCTTTCGAAAGCCTTGTGCGACGACAAGAAAAACACTAAGCCAGCCCGCGTGGGGCCTGTAGCTCAATGGTTAGAGCCGGCGGCTCATAACCGCTTGGTTGGGGGTTCGAGTCCCTCCGGGCCCACCATATTATAAATATCAATGGGTTAAATCCTCAGATTTTAGTGTGCCATAGCAGGTGGTTAGCTCGGCAGGCCTGCTCGATTGTCGTGCCGGTTGTCCAGTTTCCTTCTTCTGTCAATTGCACCAGCAACACTTAACTCAGAGCTTCTGGACCGAACAGTGCTTTGATCGATAGGTGCGGTGGGGTGCGGCGAAGGCGTACGAATAGAGCTGTCCGTGAGGCGTCGGGTCGAAGAGTCCGGGCTGACTCACGCCGCTTTCCAAACCTGGTTCAGAATTCGCGCAGCGAGTGCTGCCTTGTCTTGGGGTAGAAAGCGCCCGTAGTGTTGAGCGACCATGTCGGGCGTGTCTTGGATGGCATAGTTGGCCTGCTCGTAGGAGCCCGTCTGCTTTAGAATATGGGTCGCCAGGGCGTCGCGCACATTATGAGGTGCGTGTGGCAAAAGCCAGGCGATGGCGCCTCGCTTCGTGTAAGGATTGTAAATCCCATAGCGCTGGATCGTCAGCCGCCAAGCCTCGTAGAAGGTGTTCTGATCGTAGCTGGCATCCCTGCTCGTCGTCTCACCGTCTTGACGAAGAAGTGCCCGGGTCATCGGTTCCTGCGAGGAGCACGCGTCGGTGTCGATCGATATAGGTTTGGATCTTTTCGTAGAGGCCGCCAAGGTTGGGTAGGATCAGGCGGAATGGCTTGTTGCCGAAATAGGATGAGCTGGCGTTCTTGAGCGCAACCGACGGGATCAAACCTCCCAGCCCTTGTCGCGTTCGCTCCAACGGATTTTACCGCACTTCATGTCGGTGAGCTGGCGTTCCGGTCGCGGCAAATGGCCCCGCTCGCAAACCATGAGCTGCCGAAGATTCCTTTGACGAACCCCTAAATGCAATCCCAAGCGTAGCATCAAGAACGAGCGCACAGCTTCAGCAGCTGGCGCCGGTGAAGGCGTTCGTCAGGTATCAGCTGCAGAATCTCCTCAGTGATCTTGCGATACTCGCCGACCGGGCTGTGGTCCTCCAGGACCGGCATGATGGGTTCAAAAGGATCGCGATGGACTCGCGCAACGCGCTGAATTTCTTTCACACGTGACAAAGCGTGTTTGAAATAGACGTCGCAAGCGTCGTCCCAGTCAGCCTTGGCCCTATCGATGTCCATGCGGGAGATTAGACCGGCAATGGGATGGAGCCACGCTGCGAGATTTGAATGCTGGCGAAGCCAACCGGTGTCCTTGCGGGTGAGAGCAAGCGAGGTGCGCAGCATGTCGATTTCCCAGGCGGTGTAGAATCGGCGCCGCCGTTCCCGCCATTGTACGTACCAATCCCAGACCGATGGAAAGACCAGTAGGCCGAATGTGAGATGTTGCGTAGGGACGCCGTAGCCGCGAACATCGCCTCGCGGATGAGCTGCCAAGGCTCCAAACACAAGACCCAGATGCTCGATCTTCTGCGACGCGGTTTCTTCGCCCCAAACGCCGTTTCGTTGAAGGTCGAAGGCGGTCAAGGTTGCCGTCTTAAACCGGATCAGATCGACCATTTCCATGGCGAGCATCGCCGGCGCGTCGATCATGCCCGAGATCAGGTCGGGATCGGTAAATGAGGTGGCTTCGATCTCATTGGCGCCGTCTATATGGTCATCGTTGACGGCGGCTTGCCTGTCCATTGATCGAAGAGGGGCGTCGGAAATCCCTCGATGACGCGTGGCTTCAACCCAGGCTCTGTCGATTGCCTTTTTGCGAAGCTGGCGCCTGTTTCGGCGCCTCGCTGCGCTGAGCAATCGATGGCTGGCCGGGTGATCGTTTAGCCCTATCGCTTCGAGCCCGACCGGGCACTTGTGCAGAGGCAATCGGGGGGAGGGATTGGCAGATCTTTCAGGGCGCGCGCAATAGCGTCAAGCCCCGGCTCGATAGCTTTCCGTGCGTGGGCCAATGCGTCTGTGTCGACGGCGCAGTGAGAGGCGATTTCATTCCAATCGTAGACACGGACCTTGCGGGGCGGCTGCCGATGCTGTGCAATCAGATCCAGCATATACTCCCGAACGCGCTCAGCCTTACGAGGCGGCAGAACGCTGCGATACGGAGGCGGCAGAAATCGGAGATCTTACGGGAAAGCAGTTTCATATTCGAAATTTCAGGCGCTGATAGCGGCATTGGGGGAGAAGCGGGGGCGGCCAATAGCCAATTCTTTCGGTTTGGCGTCGTCAAAATTTGCCAGGCACCGTCCTAGGGACGAAGCCGTTTCCAGCATTTTTGCTGAGATGCTCTGTCCCCTGCGGAATCCCGCTCAATGCGGGGGCGACGACCAGTTCTTGATGGCACCTCAACCGCAGTCGCCCTCCCGGCAGCGGGTTTCGTTCTTCGGCCCCAATCGAGACCTTCGATCCCTTGGTACCGGTGTGCGGCCTCAGCGCGAAAGTGGCACTGGCGACAAATTCGTCCGACGGTGAGGACGGCTGCACTCAAACAGAGGACAGACACGACACGATTGGCGAATGTCGATGCCGGTGGTCGCGCTTCCCGCAACCAATCTATCATAAATCAATAACCGTCCCGGTCTAAGGGACGGTTTTTGCTTTGAGAGGCGCGAGTGACCCTGGTTGAGATCGGCCCCTCCGAGTACGCCGCCGAGTGGCAGACCTTCCGTCTCGTCCTCACCGCGCTAGTTGAACATTTAAGCGTCGTCTGTCAGAGCCGGCTCAACCGCCGAAATCAAATGTCAATGGAAACTCGGCTATTCAAAGCAAAATCGGTGCCGCTCCGTGAGTTCCTTTGAAGTCGCTTCCAGCTCCCTCTCAAGCCGTTCGGCGTTCCACTTCAGCGCGGCCGCTGCCGTGTCGGCAATTTGTGCAAGGCTGCTGCGATTGAGCCGGCCCGTGATCGCCAGCGCCGTTCGTCGCATGACAATGTCTGCCAGATGGACGACGCGTTCGTTGCGCGCCAACCAATCAATTTCCGCCTGCGTGTATTCGAATGAGCCGTCAAGCGGTTCGGCCTGCCGTCCAGCTTCGTGCGCTAGAATGACATGGGCCGTCGTTCCATAGCGGTCGAGCATTGCTTCCGCGCGGGCCGGCGACGCGCCTGTCTCAGCCGTGACGGCGGAGATCCAGCGGGCATGCGCGGCTGCATCGGCCGGAAAGTCGCGGCCACCGCCGATGGCGAGGCTTTGCGTGCTCACCCGCCTGGGCTGGCCAAGCCTGGACAAGAGCATGTCCGCCACCTCCTCGGCGAAACCGCGGAAGGTCGTCCACTTGCCACCTACCAATGAGATGATCGGCCAGGTCCGGTCGCCCTCGCTTTCCATGACGGGCGCCGAGTGGTCACGGCTGATCAGGCCCGGCGCAGTGCCGTCCGATGCCGGCAGCGGGCGGATGCCGGAATAGGCATAGACGATCTGCTCGCGCCCAAAGGCAAGGCCGGGCAGGAGCTCGCGCAAGCTTGCCAGGAAATAGTCGATTTCATCATCCTCGCAGCGTACCGCGTCGGGATCGGCGGCGCGGGTGTCGGTCGAGCCGACCAGTGCCCGGCCGAGATAGTCGAACACCAGGCATATGCGGCCGTCATTGGCCTCGAAATAAATCATGCGGCCGTTCAGCGCCTCCAGCAGCTCGGGATGGTCGAGCACGATGTGCGAGCCCTTGGTGCCGCCGATCAGCCGAGACGGCGCGCCGAGCGCCGCGTTGACATGGTCGATCCATGGCCCAGCCGCATTGACGACGATGCGTGGCCGGAAACCAAACTCGCCGCCATCGGGCAGTGCGAAGCGCACAACGCTGCCGTCGCTGCCCAGCAGCTGCGCGTAGTTGAGAGCCATAGATTGAGGGCTGGCCCTGACGCCATCCTGGAGAAGTTCAAGCACCAGCCGCTCGGGATGACGGACGGTGGCGTCATAATAGGTGCCGGCGGCGACGATGCCCGGTGTCAAAGGCGGTATCTCGCTCAGCGCCCGCGCCTTCGACCACATGCTGTGCCGGGGCATGACGCGGCGGCGGGCGCCGTAGAAGTCATACATGGCAAGGCCGATCTTGATCAGCAGCGCGCCACGGCTGCGCGGCGCGGTCGTGCTGCCGAAAAGGGTGCGCAGCGCGGCTCCGATGCCGGTCAACCAGGAAAAGATCGGGATGACGGTCGGCAGCGGGCGCACGGCATGCGGGGCATTGCGCAGCAAAAGGTTGCGCTCCAGCGTCGATTGCGCGACGAGGCCCAGCTCACCCGTTTCGAGATATTTGATGCCGCCATGGATCAGCCGCGACGGCGCGGCGCTGGTGCCGGAACCGAAATCCGCCTTGTCGACGATCGCGACCTTGAGACCCTGTTCGCATAGATCGCGAAACAGGCCGGCGCCGTTGATGCCGGCGCCGATGATGAGGACATCAACATCGCGTGTCGTCCCGGTCATTGCACCGGCACGATCTTGAGATTGACCCCGGCCGCCTTCAGGTTGCCGGCGACCTCTTCGGGAAGACCGTCGTCGCTGAGCACCAGGTCGAAGTCGGTGAGGTCCGCAAACAGGTGCAGCGCTACCTTGCCGAACTTGGAGGAATCGATGAGCAGCACGCTGCGCGAGGCCGCCGCGGCCATCGCCTGCTTCACGCGCACTACCTGCGGGTCCTGGATCAGCGTCGCCGTCTTGTCGATCGCCGAAGCGGAACAGATGAGCAGATTGACCCTGATCTTCTGCAGCGCGTTCTCGCAGATATGGCCAATGAAGGCATTGTAGGTCGGATGGTATTCGCCGCCGAGCAGGATCAGCTTCAGCTCGTCCTTGTCCACCAGCTGCTCCGCCAGCGACAGGCTGTTGGTGACGACGGTCAGCGGCGCGATCTGCGGCAGCAGCGGGCCGAGCGCGTTGGCGGTGGTCGAGTCGTCGAGCAGCACGACCTGACCCGGCTCGATCTCGGCCAGGGCCGCGCGGGCAAGCGCCCGCTTGGCCGCCGCCGCATGCGTCTCGCGGAAACGGAAGAGGCTTTCATAGACGCCGGACGGCTGCGCGCTCACCGCGCCGTGCAGCTTGCGCAGCACACCCTGGCGCGCCAGCTCGTCGACGTGGCGATGGATGGTCATGCGCGAGACGCCGAATGCCGTCACGAGTTCGTCGATGCGCGCCTCGCCATGCTGGATGACATAGTCGGCAATGTCCTGCCGGCGATTGTCCGCGTTCATCGCTCCCCCCCTTCCGCCAGCGCTTCGATCGACGGCCAGGCTTGCGCCAGCCGGTCAGCGATGTCGCAGTGCAGCCGGTAGCGCTTGTCCATGGCAGCGCTGCGCTCGGGGGAGGGCCGGTAGGTGCGGCCAAGCGCTGCGACGTCGCGCGGATCGTGCCGCGGCGAGGCGAACAGGCCGACGCCGGCGCCGGCACAGAGCGCAGCACCCCATGCGGCGGCTTCTTCCGTCTCGGTCACCGTGATCGACATGCCGAGCACATCGGCAAAGATGTGCGCGAAGACCGGGTTGCGGGAAATGCCGCCGGTCAGCCGCGCCTCGCGCGGGGCAAAACCTTCGCGCAGCGCATCGACGTGGACGCGATGGTTGAAGGCGATGCCCTCGATCACCGCACGCAGCATGTCGCCGCGGTCATGCCAGCCGCGCAGCCCGAGGAAGCCGGCGCTGGCGGCCGGGCCATGCGGCGAGCCGAACAGATAGGGATGGAAGAGCAGCGTCGAGGGCCGCGCCAACGCCGCCTCGATTTCCGGACCGACGATGGTGTGGATCGAGCGTCCGTCGGTTTCGGCCGCCGCCCGCTCGGAACCGCACAGCGTGTCGAGAAACCAGTCGTAATTCGCCGCCGATGCGGGCGAGATCGACATGTTGTTCCATTCGCCGAGCTTCAAGCCGTTGCGGCAGAACCAGCGGGCGTCGATGCGCGGCGCGGTGGAGACCGTCTCGTTGATCGAATAGGTGCCGGCAACTATCGCGACTACACCTTCGCCATAGCCGCCGATGCCGAGCGCCGAAGCGGTCACGTCGTGCAGGCCGGCCACGACCGGGGTGCCGGCAAGCAGGCCAGTGGATCGGGCCGCCTGCGCCGTGACGGCTCCGACGATCTCGTCCGGCCGCGCCGCCGGCGGCAGCGCATCGCCGAGCGCTTCGAGACCGAAGATCTGCAGGATGTCCGGCGCGTAGGCCTGGCTGTCGACGGCTGTGAACGAGGTGCTGGCCTCGGTGAGGTCGGTGCCCAGGCTTCCCGTAAGGCAGAAGCGCAGCCAGTCCTTGCAGGCAAGCACATGGCCGATGCGGGCAAAGCGCTGCGGCTCGCGCTCGCGCATCCAGGCCAGCAGCGAAGATGGCGCCGAGGCGTGCGGCGTCTGGCCGGTCCGCGACAATGCCTTGGCGGCCGTACCGTCGGTCTGCCAGCGGGCGGCGACGTCTCCGGCCCGGCTGTCCAGCGACAGGATGCCGTGTCCGAGCGGCCGGCGGTTGCGACCCAGCATATAGAGCCCGTCGCCATGCGCGGTGGCGGCGACGGCGGCAATGTCCGAGGCCGGTCTGCCGCAGCCGGAGAGCGCTTCGGCGATCGCCTCGGCAGCGGCGCGCCACAGCTCGTCCATGTCGCGCTCGACATGACGCGGTTCGGAGATGATCTGCGGCAAGCGGCGGCGGGCCACGGCCAGCGGCGCGCCGGCCTCGTCGAAAACCACCGCCTTGGTGACGGTCAGGCCGCTATCGATCCCCAGCAGACAGGGCATGCGTTCCTCGCCATGCACGTCGCGTACATCTCCCGAGGTTCTCGCATAGCATCATGTGAAATTAACATCAACGGATGTTACAGTCAGGCGACTGTAACATCTTCTTTTCGCGCGGCGGCGACGACGACCGTCATGCCGCCAGCCTTCATCTCCTCGACCTGCCGGGGTGGGGTTCCCTCATCGACGATGATGACGTCGAACTCGTTCAGCGCGCACATGGCATGCAGCGCCCGGCGCTCGAATTTGGTGTGATCGGCCAGCAGGATGCGCATGGCGGCGCTGTCGAACATGGCGCGCTTGGTCTCGACCATTTCGGGCGACTGGTGGAACACCATGCCGTCGGTGATGGCCGACATTGACATGAAGACGCGATCGGCCCGCAGCCGCCGGATCTCCGTGACCGTCACCGGCCCCATGAAGGCATTGCACCAGTTGTAGAACTGGCCGCCGAGCCCGAGCAGCGTCAGGTCGCGCGTGTCCTTGAGCGCGTTCATCAGGGTGATGGAATTGGTGATCGCCGTCAGCGGCACGCGCGCGGCAAGGTGCGGGACGAGCTGCAGTACGGTGGTGGAATCGTCGAAAAAGATCGCCTGGCCAGGTTCCAGGAAGGCCGCGGCTGCCTGCGCGATCGCGCGCTTCTCCGCCGCCTGGCGCGACGAGCGGTAGGCATCGCTCGATTCGATGAGGCTGGTCGGGGCGGCTGAGACGATGCCGCGCGTCTTGCGCAGCAATCCCTTCTCGACCAGTTCGTCCAAGTCGCGATGCGCGGTCATCAGGCTGATGCCGAAGCGCTCGGTGAGATCCTCGATGCGCATCGTGCCCTCGGCCATGACGGCCTCGGCAATCATCCGGCGGCGCGCCAGCTGGCGCGCGTGGCGGCTGTCGGCGGGCACCTGATCCCCGGCAAGGGTCTTCAAGGCCTGCTCGTGCCGAATCTCGCGATCTGTCATCCAAGCCTCTCCTGCCGATGCCATTCGCATATCTGGCGCCGATGGCAAGCGGGCACCTCGGGGGCGGGCAGGGTTTTGCGCATCGAATGCCTTTGCGCGGCAGGAAAAGGGGCGCGCAACGCCGCGCGCCCTAGTCCGCAGGTTCACTGGGAGAGCGTGAACGGCCCGGTGTACTTGTCCACATTGTCCTTGGTGATCAAGGCGCAGTCGAAAAGCTGCTTCTCGGAGGCAGCACCTGTGGAGCCGGTCTTGATGAACTTGTCGGCCTGCTTCACGGCTTCGGCGGAGAAGACCGCCACCGGCTGCAGCACCGTGTACTGCATCTCGCCCGCCTTGACGGCGGCGACCGCGTCCGGCGAGCCGTCGAAGCCGCCGACCTTCACCTGGGAGAGCTTGCCGGCTTCTTTCAGCGCCGCTATGGCGCCGAGGGCCATCTCGTCATTGCCGGAAATGACGCCGACGATGTCCGGATGGGCCTGCAGCAATGACTGCATTTTCTGGTAGCCCTGGGTGCGGTCCCAGTTGGCCACTTCCTTGCCGACCTTCTTGAGATCCGGATACTGGGTGAGCACGGTTTCGTAGCCGTTCGAGCGCGTCGCCGCGTTGTTGTCGGCCGGGTTGCCGAACAGCTCGACATAGTTGCCCTTGTCACCGATCGCCTCGACCCACTGCTGCGCGCCGATCGCGGCGCCCTGGGCGTTGTTGGAGACGAGCTGCGCCTTGGCGAGACCGTCCTGGTTGATCTCGGCGTTGACCAGGAAGACCGGGATGTTGGCGGCGATTGCCTTCTTGACCGCGCCGATCGAACCGTCGGCATTGGCCGGGTCGAGGATGATCGCCACCGACTTGTTGGTGATGGCGGTGTCGATCATCGTGCTTTCGGTGTTGGTGTCGCCCTTGTGGGCGCTGACATTGGCGGTGTAGCCGAGGCTCTCGGCCGTGGCCTTGGCGACCTGGCCTTCGGTGAGCCAATAGGGATTGGCCGGATCGGTCACGATGATGCTGATCAAGCCGGCCGCCCAGGATTGGCTTGCCATCAACGGCAGCGCCGCGGCGGCGACCAACAGGATCCTTCTGGTCTTATCGATCATTTCTCTCACTCCCTCTACAGATTGCGGTTTCGGATTGCGGTTGCCGATTTGTCTCGGCCTTCTTTCCGGCACAGTCTCCTTGCGGTCCCGGAGAAGCTCTTGGGCGGGGCGCGGCGTCACTGTCGGACGCCGCGGGCCCCGTATTGGATGGTGTTCATGAGCACTGCGAGCACGATGACGGCGCCGGTGAATACGGTCTGCCAGTAGGAAGACACGCCGATGATGACGAGGCCGTCCGAAAGAAAGCCGATGACGAAGGCACCCAGCATGGTGCCGCGCACCGTGCCGCGGCCGCCGGTCAGCGCGGCGCCGCCGATGACGACCGCCGCGATCGCGGTCAGCTCGTAGGTGGTGCCGGCGGTCGGCCCGGCCGACGTCAACTGCGAACAGAGCACCAGGCCGGCGATGGCCGACAGGATCCCGGAGAGTGTGTAAACCGTGATCTTGACCCGCTTGACAGGCACGCCCGACAGATCGGCTGCGTTCTCGTTGCCGCCCGCGGCATAGAGCCAGCGGCCGAAGGAGGAGCGGCTGAGCATCAGCCCGGTCAGCACGGCGAGGGCGGCCAGGACCAGCACACTGATCGGCACCCCGAAGAGCCGATTGAAGCCCAGCCAGTCGAAACCGGTGTTGCCGAGCTCCGGCCGGCCGGCGAGGTTGTTGTAAGTGAGGCCGTTGGTCTGCAGCAGCGCGATGCCGCGCGCCATGTACATGACGCCCAGCGTGGTGACGAAGGCGGGCACCCTGAACCAAGCGATGAGGATGCCGTTGAGCGCGCCGAGCAAGGCGCCGAGCGCGCAGGTCAGCACGACCACCGCCCATACAGGTGGAAACAGGATAACACCGAGCGGCGTCAGTTCGACACCCTGCATCAGCGCGCCGGCAACCACGCCGCACAGCGCCAAGATCGAGCCCACCGACAGGTCGATGCCGCCACTCAGGATCACCACCAGCATGCCGATCGCCAGGATGCCGTAGATGGCGACATGCGAAGACATGATCAGCAGGTTTGAGACGGTGAGGTAGTTCGGCGACAGAAACGAGAAGACGATGATGATGGTGATCAGCGCGAAGAAGGCGCGGCCCTTCAGCAAGAGCTTGATAGGGCTGATTGTCGTCCCCCTCACGGCCGCGGCCGGGGAAGAGATGCCATTGGCGCTCGGTTGCGTCATTGTTCTTTCCCGTGCTCCGCTCAGGCCGCCACGGCCTCGCCCGAGGCGGCCATGATCTTTTCCTTGGTGATGTTCGAAGTGAACTCGGCCGAGATCCGCCCGCGCCGCATGATGATGATGCGGTGGGCGATCGACAGGCATTCGTTGACTTCCGACGTCGTGAACACGACGGCCTGCCCGGCCGCCGCGTGGTGAGCCAGAATCCGGAACACCTCGGCCTTGGCGCCGATGTCGATGCCGCGGCTGGGTTCATCCAGCAGGATGACCTTTGGACCGGTGGCGAGCATCTTGCCGATGACCACCTTCTGCTGGTTGCCGCCGGACAGGGACCCGATCGGCACGTCCGGTCCATCGGTCTTGACCGTCACGTCCCGGATCGATTTCTGGACCAGCGCCCGCTCGAGCTTGACCGAGGTGAAGATCCCGCGCGTGAATTCCATGATCGAGGCGAGCGAAAGATTCTGCCCGACCGACATCGTCTGGACGAGACCGTAGCGCTGGCGATCCTCGGGCACGAGCGCAAGGCCGCGGGAGATGCGCTCGCCGATGGGGAGGTGGGAAATCTCTTTGCCCTCGAGCACGATCTCGCCGGACGTCGCACTCAGCTTGCCGGCGACGGTCTCGAGCAGTTCCGTCCTGCCGGCCCCCATCAGGCCATAGATGCAGACGATCTCGCCGGCCCTGACGTCGAGCGACATGCGATCGACGACGTTGTAGCCGCCGCCGGCCGGATCCGGCACGGTCAGTTCGCGGATCGAGAGCATGACCGGACCGAAATCATGGCCGATCGGCGGACTGCCCAGATCATAGTTCTCGCCGACCATGTTGCGCACGATCCATTCGAGATCGATATCGGCGCGCGGCGCGTAGGCGGTCATGTTGCCGTCCCGCAGCACCACGGCATGATCGGTGATCTGCAGCGCCTCCTCCAGATGATGCGAGATGTAGACGATCGACACCCCCTTGGCGGTCAGGTCGCGGATCACGCTGAAGAGCACCTCGACCTCGGTGGCGGAAAGCGCCGATGTCGGTTCGTCCATGATGAGGATACGGCTGTCGACCGAAAGCGCGCGGGCGATCTCGACGATCTGCTGCTGTCCGAGGCGCAGTTCCTCGACAGGGGTGAGTGGATCGATGTCCTCCTCGAGTTCCGCCAGCAGCCTGCGGACCTGGCGTTCCTCCTCGGCGTAGTTGACGCCGGTCGGGCCGGTGATCTCGCGCCCCATGAAGATGTTGTCGCGAACCGACAGATTGGGCGCGAGGCTGAGCTCCTGATGAATGATCGAGATGCCGTGGTTCCGCGCGTCGGTGGAGGAGGAAAACACGATGGGCTGGCCGTCGAGAACGATCTCGCCGGAGGTCGGCTGCACCACGCCGGAGAGGATCTTCATCAGCGTCGACTTGCCGGCGCCGTTCTCGCCGAACAGCGTCGTCACCTGACCGCGGTGGATGTCGAAATTGACGCCCTTCAGCGCCCTCACGCCGTTGTAGGACTTGGCGATGTTGCGCGCCGCCAGAATCACTTCGCCGGCCGGCCGGGAGGTCGCGGCGTCGCTCATTTGACGGTGACCTTCACCGGCGTGATCAGCCAGTTCTTAGGGTTGATAAGGCGGAAGACGCCGAAGATCTCCAGCGTCTTGCCGGAGAGGCCGGCGGTGTCGATAGCGTCCAGGGTCGCCTTCTTCATGGCGCGGTTGATGCCCGAGCCGGCGTCCTGGTATTCGATCTGGTTCTTGAACTTGCCGAAGACGATGTCACCGGTCACATCGCGCAGATCGGTGCCGTTGATGGCCGGGCCGGCCTGCACCCGAACATGGATGTCGGCCGGTACGCCGTCGGCCTTGAGCTCGTAGACGCCGGATTTCGCTTCGCCCGCCACCGCCGTTAGCCTGATCGGGATGATCGCGCCGGTCGACGAAGCGGTTCCGTATTGCTTGGCGGCCGCGTTCTTGTCGGCCATCACCGCCGGTCCGAAGGTGGCGGCGTTGACGGCGTGCTCGACGACGAAGGCCTGGATGCGCGGGAACTCCTTTTCGCCGAACCGGTCGGGCGAAAACGCCTCCTGGCCGACGTCGGCAGACGATCCGATCCGGACCACCTTCGTGTCGAGCGCGATCGCGGCAAGGACCACGACGCCGAGACCGATCGCGATCGTGAGACTGCGGCGCGGCGCGGCGGGGGCCTTCGGGGTCGACATGGCGTTCATCATTCAGAGCCTTGCCGACGATGAAACGAGGCGGGCAGGGGATGCAACGATGGTCGCGGATGCACGACGCAGGCCTGCCGCATGGTCGGGTCGCTTGCTTGCATCGATTTCCTCCACCGTTGACCGGCGATGCGGCGTCTTCCTCCCGCTGCATCGACGTCCATTCTACGACCGCTATGTTATATTCGTGTTATCTTTTGCGTCAAGTATGATAGATCGGAATTCCGCTTCGGTGCCGATAGTGGCCCGTCGAAAGGGGCTTTTAGCCATACGATTTTCAAACCGGCATCTCTGGAACAGCCTCGCGCATTCGATTGATCCTATGACGGCAGAAACATGCCGCGGCGGCCAATTTATCAGAGGTAAACAATTGATTTATATAGCCATTGCGCACGCCGTACTGTGCTGCAGCGCAAGTTGAAAACAAGCCTGAAGCATCCGGTCGCCGTTTGTCTGCTTTCCTGTCCGCCTGCCGGAGACAACGGAGGGCGGATCGTCGAGTTCCTCCTGACTGATATCAGCGTAACTGAAAAAATTTTCGTTGTCTGCAAAAAAAATCATGCATTGTGTTATTTCCGTGATAACTTAGAATGAAGTGCAGGCGCCGTTACGGAGGAGTGCGCAACGGCGCCACCCTTCGCCGGTGGCTTCGGGCGGGAAAATCAGGAGGAGACAGACATTGCCCTGTTGCCGATCCAGGCATCGTCGCATCGGAAGCGGAGAGATCCGTGGCCGGCGCTGACGTAATCATAGGTATCGATTCCGGCACGTCGGTGATCAAGGCGGTCGCCTTCGAGCTGAACGGCCGCCAGATCGCGTCCGCTTCGGTTCCGAACCGGTACGCGTCCGGCGCCGACGGTTCGGCGACGCAGTCGCTCTCCCAGACTTGGCGCGACTGCACCGCTGCGCTTCGAGGGCTCGGCGACAAGGTTGAAAGCCTTGTGGCGCGCACCGCGGCGCTCGCGGTGACCGCGCAAGGCGACGGCACCTGGCTCGTCGGTCGGCAAGACACGCCGGTCGCCGACGCATGGCTGTGGCTCGATGCCCGCGCGGCGCCCACCGTCGAGCGCCTGGCTGCCGGCCCGCTTAGCCGCGCCCGTTTCGAGGCGACGGGAACCGGGCTCAACACCTGCCAGCAAGGCAGTCAGATGGCCCATATGGACCGCCACGCGCCCGAGCTTCTCGACCGTGCCGAAGTGGCGCTGCACTGCAAGGACTGGCTCTATCTGAACCTGACCGGCGTGCGCGCCACCGATCCTTCGGAGTCAAGTTTCACCTTCGGCAATTTCCGTACCCGCCGCTACGACGACGCCGTCATCGAGGCGCTCGGCCTTTCCGGGCGGCGCAAGCTGTTGCCCGAGATCATCGACGGCACCATGGTGACCCATCCGCTGACGGCAGCCGCAGCGGCCGAGACCGGACTGAAAGCCGGCACTCCCGTCAGCCTCGGCTATGTCGATATGGTCATGACCGCGCTCGGCGCCGGGGTCTGCGGCGGCGAGGGGGATGTCGCCTGCTCGATCGTGGGCTCGACCGGCGTCCACATGCGTGCCGTGCCGACGGGCGCCGTGCACCTCAACAAGGAGGGCTCCGGTTACGTCATCACCCTCCCGATTCCGGATCTGGTGACGCAGGTCCAGACCAACATGGCGACCACGCTCAACATCGACTGGGTTCTCGGTCTTGCCGCGGATGTGCTGAAGGAATTCGGACAGGAGGCCGGTCATCGCGATCTGGTCGCCCGCATCGATCACTGGCTCGGCGACAGCCAACCCGGCCAGATCGTCTATCACCCGTATATTTCGGAGGCTGGCGAGCGCGGGCCGTTCGTCAACGCCAACGCCCGCGCCGGCTTCGTCGGCCTGTCTGTCAACCATCGCTACCCGAGCTTGGTGCGTGCCGTCATCGAGGGGCTGGGGCTTGCCATGCGCGACTGCTACGCTGCCATGGGCGACCTGCCGTCGGAGCTGCGGCTGTCGGGCGGCGCGGCCCGCTCGCAAGGTTTGCGCGGCATCCTGTCGGCGGCGGTTCACGCGCCGGTGCGCGTCTCATCGCGCCAGGAGGCGGGTGCCGCCGGCTGCGCGATGATGGCGGCGGTCGCCATCGGCGCCTACGCCGACATGGGCGCCTGCATTGCCGATTGGGTCACGCCGCTGCTCGGGCCCGCCGAGGCGCCCGATCCGGCGCTGATCAGCGTCTATGACAGGCTGTTTCCCGCATTCGGCGCGGCACGCCATGCCCTGGGGCCAGCGTGGGACATGCTCGCCGCCCAGCGCCGCAACACGGCTGCAGCCGAAACGCCACAAGGAGCATAGGATGGGGCCTGAGTCGAAAACGGTCGACCTCTTCGTCATCGGCGGCGGCATCAACGGCGCCGGCATCGCGCGGGACGCAGCAGGCCGCGGCCTGTCGGTCGTGCTGTGCGAAAAGGACGACCTTGCCGAGGGCACGTCCTCGCGCTCCGGCAAGCTCGTGCATGGCGGTCTGCGCTATCTCGAATATTACGAGTTCCGGCTGGTGCGCGAGGCGCTGATCGAGCGCGAGGTTCTACTCAAGGCCGCGCCCCATATCATCTGGCCGATGCGCTTCGTGCTGCCGCACAGCCCGCGGGATCGGCCGGCCTGGCTGGTGCGGCTCGGCCTGTTCCTTTACGACCATCTGGGCGGCCGAAAGCGGCTGCCCGGCACGCGCACGCTCGACCTCGAGCGCGATCCGGAAGGAACGCCGTTGCTCGACCAATATACGCGCGGCTTCGAATATTCCGACTGCTGGGTGGACGATGCGCGGCTGGTGGTGCTCAACGCTGTCGGCGCCGCCGAGCGCGGGGCCGAGGTGCTCACCCGCTCGCCTGCCGTCTCAGCTCGCCGCGAGAATGGCGCCTGGATGGTGACGGTGAGAAACGCGATGACGGGGGAAACGCGCGTCTTTCGCGCCCGCTGCCTCGTCAATGCCGCCGGTCCGTGGGTTTCGGATGTCATCGGCCGTGTCGCGGGATCGAACTCATCGCGCAATGTGCGGCTGGTCAAAGGCAGCCACATCATCGTGCCTAAGTTCTGGCAGGGCGCCAATGCCTATCTGGTGCAGAACCACGACAAGCGCGTCATCTTCATCAATCCCTATGAGGGGAACATGGCGCTGATCGGAACCACCGACATCGCCTATGACGGCCGCGCCGAGGACGTCAGGGCCGACGAGGCCGAGATCGGCTATTTGCTTGCGGCGGTGAACCGCTATTTCAAGGAGAAGCTGCGGCGCCAGGACGTGCTCTACTCCTTCTCCGGCGTGCGGCCGCTGTTCGACGACGGCAAGGGCAATCCCTCCGCGGTGACGCGCGACTATGTCTTCGACCTCGACGAGAGCGGCGGCGCGCCGCTGCTCAACGTCTTCGGCGGCAAGATCACCACTTTCCGCGAATTGGCCGAGCGCGGTATGCACCGGCTGAAGCATATTTTCCCGAAGATGGGCGGGGACTGGACCGAGACCGCGCCGCTGCCCGGCGGCGAAATCCCCAATGCCGACTACGAGACCTTCGCCAACGGTCTGCGCGAGACCTATCCGTGGATGCCGCGCAATCTCGTCCATCACTATGGGCGGCTCTACGGTGCGCGCACCCGGGACCTCGTCAAAGACGCGGCCGGGCTCGATGGCCTTGGACGTCATCACGGCGGCCTGCTCTACGAGGCGGAGGTGCGCTATCTCGTCGCCAGGGAATGGGCGCGCACGCCCGCCGACATCCTGCTGCGGCGCACCAAGCACCACCTGCATCTCACCGAGGCCGAACGGGACGCCTTCGCCATGTGGTTTGACGCCGAGCGCCTGGCCGAGGCCGCGTGATGGCGCTGACGCTTTCCCTGAACACCAATCCGCTGGTCAACCGTTTCGCCGATCCGGACGACCTCATCGAGACCGTCGCGCGCGACCTCAGGCTGCGCGACCTGCAGCTGACGCATGAATTCATCAATCCGAGCTGGCCGGCGTCGGTGACCCGGCGCCTGACCAGGCAGATGGTCGCGGCCCTGCGGCGTACCGGCGTGCGCGTCACGAGCGGCATGACCGGCCCCTATGGCCGGCTCAATCATTTTGGCCATCCCGACGGCGAGGTGCGCCGTTACTATGTCGACTGGTTCAAGAGCTTCGCCGATATCATCGCCGACCTGGGCGGCGTCTCGGTCGGCACCCAGTTCGCCATCTTCACCTTCAAGGACTACGACGATCCGGCCCGTCGCGAGGACCTGATCCGGATCGCCGTCGACTGCTGGGCGGAGGTGGCCGAACACGCCAAGGCAGCCGGGTTGCGTCACGTTTTTTGGGAGCCGATGAGCATCGGGCGAGAGTTCGGCCAGACGATCGCCGAATGCCTCAAGTTGCAGGACAGGCTGACCAGGGCCGAAATGGCGGTGCCGATGTGGATGATGGCCGACATCGACCACGGCGACGTGACCAGCGCCAATCCGGACGACTACGATCCCTATGCCTGGGCGCGCGCGGTGCCCAAAGTGTCGCCGATCATCCATATCAAACAAAGCCTTATGGACAAGGGTGGACACCGCCCCTTCACCGCCGCGTTCAACAGCAGGGGCCGCATCCAACCCAAGCCGCTGTTGCAGGCCTTGGCCGAAGGCGGCGCCGTCGAGAACGAGATCTGCCTGGAGCTGAGTTTCAAGGAGCGTGAGCCGGAGGATCGGCAGGTCATCGCTCAGATCGCCGAGAGCATAGCTTTCTGGGCGCCGCATATCGATACCGGCGTGCAAAGCCTGAATATCTGAGCCGGCTGCCGATGACACCCAAACGCGCGATAAAGGACTGCATGTTTTGAAACGACCTAGTCAACTGGACGCGGAAGGGTCGCTCGCGATCCGCGCCGCTTGGCTGCACTATGCAGGCGGTCTCACTCAGGCCGAGGTGGCCAAGCGGCTCGGGTTGCCTTCGGTGAAGGCGCATCGTCTGATCGCCCGGGCGGTGGCCGACGGCGTGGTGAAAGTCTCGATCGACGGCGCGATCGTCGAATGCGTCCTGCTGGAGAACCAGCTCTGCGATCGGTTCGGGCTGGATCTCTGCGAGGTTGCGCCGGATCTGGGCGAGGAAGGCTTGCCGCTGCGGGCGCTGGGGCTGGCGGGCGCCAGTTTCCTGCGTCGCGAGATGGAGCGCGGCGAAGACGGGGTCATCGGTATCGGGCATGGTCGCACGCTCGCCGCCGCGGTGCATCAGTTGCCGCGCTTCGAGGCAGCCGGCGTACGCTTCGTCTCGCTGCTCGGCGGACTGACCCGCAACTATGCCGCCAATCCGCACGACGTCATGCACCGACTCGCCGAAAAGACCGGCGCACAGGCCTACGTCATGCCGGTGCCCTTCTTTGCCAATTCCGCGGAAGACCGCGAAGTGCTCCTGGCGCAGCGCGGCGTGCGGGAAATCTTCGAGATGTCGAACCGGGCAACGCTGAAATTCGTCGGCATCGGCACGGCGGATGCGGACGCGCAGCTCGTGGCGACCGGCATGATCGAGCCGCGCGAGATTGGTGAGATCACCGCCGTCGGCGGCGTCGGCGAAATGCTCGGCCACTTCTTCGATGCGCGCGGCCGGGTGCTGGAAACGACGCTTACCGCCCGTACGCTTGCTGTCGATCTGGACGGGCCGGCGGATAGCCGCATCATCGCGATCGCCGGCGGACCGTCGAAGATCGAGGCGGTGCGCGCGGTGCTCAACAGCGCGCGGTTGAAGGGTCTCATCACCGATGAGTCGACGGCCAGGGCTCTGGTGAACGAAACGGACTGACCATCGCATGACGCAGCCTAAGCAAATCTGGATCGGCACGAGTTGGAAGATGAACAAGACGCTTGCCGAGGCGCGGGCCTTCGCCGGCGGGCTGCTTGCCGATCCGCAAGGCGATCCGCGCATCCAACGCTTCGTCATCCCGCCCTTCACCGCCGCGCGCGAGGTCAAGGCGATGCTTGAGGATACGTCCGTGAAAGTCGGCGCGCAGAACATGCATTGGGCCGACGAAGGGGCATGGACCGGCGAGATCTCGCCGGTGATGCTGCGGGATTGCGATCTTGATATCGTCGAGCTCGGCCATTCCGAGCGCCGTGAGCATTTCGGCGAGACCGACGAAACCGTGGGCCTCAAGACGGAAGCCGCGACGCGCCACGGCCTCATTCCGCTGATCTGCGTCGGCGAGACATTGGCCGAGCGCGAGGCCGGCCTTGCCAGCGAGGTGCTTGCCAGGCAGGTGCGCGGCGCACTCTCCGGGCTCGGCGCCGCGCAGAAGACCGCGCCGATCCTGCTCGCCTACGAGCCGGTCTGGGCGATCGGCATCAACGGCATTCCGGCAACCTCGGACTACGCCGACGCCCGCCAGGCGGAGATCATCGCCACCGCAGAGGATGTGCTGGGCCTGCGCATCCCTTGCCTCTATGGCGGTTCGGTCAACCCGGACAATTGCGCCGAACTCATCGCATGCCCGCATATCGACGGGTTGTTCATCGGACGCGCTGCATGGGCCGTCGAGGGCTATCTCGACATCCTGTCCAGATGCGCGGCCAAACTCTAGAAGGAGACGATCATGAAGCTCGCGGTAGCAGGCGATAGCGCCGGCGAAGGCCTGGCCAAGATTCTGGCCGATTACCTGAAGGACAAGCACGAGGTGTCGGAAGTGTCGCGCACCGAGGACGGTCCTGACCCCTTCTACGCCAATCTGTCCGAACGGGTTGCGAGCGACCTGCTGGGCGGCAAATATGACCGCGCCATCCTGATCTGCGGCACGGGGATTGGCGTCTGCATCTCGGCCAACAAGGTGCCGGGCATCCGCGCGGCACTCACCCATGACACCTATTCCGCCGAACGCGCCGCGCTGTCGAACAATGCCCAGATCATCACCATGGGCGCGCGCGTGATCGGACCTGAACTGGCAAAGTCGATCGCCGATGCCTTCCTCAAGGAGACATTCGATCCGAAAGGACGGTCGGCCGGCAATGTCGCCGCCATCGACCAGATCGACGCCAAATACAACGCCCGCTGAACGTTCGATACTCTTGCGTTCGCGGCCGTTGGCCGTATCAGAAAAAGGCCGTTTCCCCGCAGCCGCGAAACGCTCCAAAGCGCGTCGCGTCCTCGGATTCGCTCCGTGCGCTTTAGCTTTTTGATTTTACACATGCCTTGTCCCGAAACCGGTTCCCACTTTCGGGAGACATGCTTTAGTCTGACGACCGACGACGATGCAGGGAGGTGCGAATGAGCCTGACGCAGAAGCTGATCAATGACGGCAATGCGGCGGTCGACGAAATGCTGCTTGGCATCATGGCCGCGCATCCCGAGCATCTCTGGCGTCCGGACAGCGCGCCGCGCGCGGTCGTCGCCAAACACGGTCCGCGTACCGGGAAGGTGGCGCTGGTCATCGGCGGCGGCTCAGGCCATGAGCCGACCTTCCTGGGCTATGTGGGCAAGGGACTGGCGGATGCCGCAGCGATCGGCAACGTCTTCGCCTCGCCCCCTCCGCAGCCGGCGGTCGACGCGGCGATGGCTGCGAGCGGCGGTGCAGGTGTCCTGTTCATGTATGGCAACTATGCCGGCGACGTGATGAACTTCGACATGGCTGCCGAATTGCTGGAGATGGAAGGCATTGAGGCACGCACGGTGCTGACCACCGACGACATCGCGTCGGCGCCGCGCGACCAGCGGCAAAAGCGCCGCGGCGTGGCCGGCAACGTGTTCATCTTCAAGGCCGCTGGTGCTGCCGCCGACATGATGATGCCGTTGGACGAGGTGGAGCGAATCGCCCGCCACGCCAACGACCGCACCTTCACCATGGGCGTGGCGCTCTCGTCCTGTTCACTGCCGCAGACGCGGAAGCCAAGCTTCGATCTTCCCGTTGGCGAGATGGAGATCGGCATGGGCATTCATGGCGAGCCTGGCGTGCGGCGCGGGCCGTTGCGTCAGGCCAACGATGTGGCCGACGAAATCATGGACGCCATCCTGGCGGAAATGAAGGCGCCGGCCGGCGATCGTGTCGCGGTGCTGGTCAACTCGCTCGGCGCGACGCCTCTGATGGAACTCTATATCCTGAACGCGCGGATCGCGGAACGCCTGAAGGCCGCCGGGCTAGTCGTCCACAAGACCCTTGTCGGCCCCTATTGCACGTCGCTCGACATGGCCGGAGCCTCGATCACCATCATGCATCTCGACGAGGAATTGCAGCGCATGATCGACCATCCTTGCGACTGCGCTATGTTCCGGAGCTGAGCGAGATGGAGTTCACGATCGGGGATTTGAGAGCCCTTCTTCGCGCCTTCTCGCAGCGGATGGCGGCCGAGCGCGACAGGCTATGCGCGCTTGACGGGGTGATCGGCGATGCCGATCACGGCATCGCCATGGAGCAAGGCATGAAGGCTGCGGCCGATGCGGCGCAAGCGGCCGAAGGCACGCTGCAGGACGTCTTCAATGCCGCTGCCAAGGGCTTTCTCAATGCAGTCGGCGCCTCCTCAGGGCCACTCTACGCAACCGCCCTTCTGCGCGCCGGCAAGGCGGCGGGTTCACGCGCAGCCATGCCGAGAGCTGAGTTGCGGACGATTATTGTGGCGATGCGCGATGGCATCGCCCAGCGTGGCAAGGCCGAACCCGGCCAGAAGACAATGCTCGATGCCTGGGGGCCGGCCGCAGACACCGCAGTGGACGGTCAGAGTGCCGATGCCATAGTCGCAGCAGCCCAGCAGGGAGCAGAAGCGACACGCAACATGGTCGCAACCGTCGGCCGCGCCGCACGTCTCGGCGAGCGTTCTTTGGGCCACCCGGACCCGGGCTCGATTTCGGCCGCCATGCTGGTGGAAGAAATCTGCAACGCCATGAAAGCCGCCTAACCCTTCTTTATAGGCAATGAGGATCCGGTGGTTTTGTCTCTGATTCTCGAACGGCTTCGATCTGGCGCCGCCGAGCGAGGCTCTGACGCCCTCGATCAGGTGCTTGAAGGGCTCATCGGGCGTTGTACTTTGCGTCGATCTGGTCGATCGCGGCGACATTGCCGGGCCGACCGGCCCTGCGGATCGAATGTCTCCTTGGGGAACCCATCGGCGATGGCTTTCGCCAATTCCGTGCCAATCACGCGCGCACCCATGGTGATGATCTGGGCGTTGTTGGAGAGCGCGGCGCGTTCGGCCGAATACGTATCGTGGGTCAGCGCCGCGCGGATGCCCGGCACCTTGTTAGCCGAGATGCAGACGCCGATGCCGGTGCCGCAAACCAGGATGGTCCGATCGTATTTGCCGAGCGTTATCTCAATCGCCACCAGTCACGGTGAAATGTCCGTTTCCGGGAAAGCATTGAGGTGCCTCTATTTCCGATTGGCGGCGCAAAGCCGCCCGGCTCGGGCACTGTCGCCGCGGCCCACAGATGGCCTATTTTTCTTATGGACGATACAATGCTGCGCCTTCCCGCAACCAGATCTATCATAAATCAATAACCGTCTCAGTCTAACCGGGACGGTTTTTCGCGTTTTGAGGTCGGCATATAGCGTCGCAGCAAATCATAGGTAGACCACGCGAAACGGGAGCGCGAGCAAGCTAACCGGCCGATAGCGGCAACTAAGCTTACGCCTTTATGACAAGCGCGCCGGTTGTTAATCGAGATTCCAGATCTCGATGAGCCTGTGCCGCCGCCCCCAGATTGTACGTCTTGGGAGGCGCAATCCTAATTACACCCTGTCGCAGAGCTGCGAAAAGCCGTTTGATGTGGGGATCAAGTTTATCTGGGCTATCCGTATAGTGTGCATAGTTGGGACGGGAAATGGTAATCGATTTTGACGAAAACCGCCCAATATCCCAATTTCCCACGGGCCCGGAGGCTTGGCCGAAACTAACAAGGTGTCCTCGGACACCGAGCGCTGCCAGCGATCCGCCAAAGGTGTCATTGCCGACGGCATCATAGGCGACATCCGCGCCTTTGCCCTCCGTCAGCCGCATCACCGACTCGGCGAAATTGTCTCTAGAATAGACGATTGTGTGGTGAGCTCCGAGCCGGGTCACGATCTGGGCCTTGTCATCGTTCGAGACAGTGGCGATCACCGTCGCGCCGAGGTGGCAAGCCCATTGCACCAGTAGTTGGCCGACGCCACCTGCTGCTGCATGAATGAGCACAACCGATCCGGGTTTAACAGCGTGGACGTCGTGCAGGAGAAAGCTGGCGGTCACGCCCTTTAGTAGGCCGGCGGCGGCGATTTCGTCCGAGATGTCATCCGGCAATTTGACCAGAAGGTCCGGCGCCATGTTGCGGCGCTCGCAGTAAGCGCCGATCGGAGGGCAGGCATAGGCAACACGATCGCCGACCGAGACGCCCGATACGGCCGAGCCGATTGTTTCGACGATACCTGCCGCCTCCATGCCCGGCACGCCGGGCAACTGCAGGAGATCGAAAAAGCCGGTGCGGCAATAGACGTCGATGAAATTGACGCCGATCACTGTATGGCGGACCCGCACCTCACCGGACGCCGGCGGCGGCAGGGCGATTTCCCTGAGCTCCAGCACTTCCGGTCCGCCATAGCGCTTGACAAGGATCGCGCGGGTCGTCTCGACATGGCTTGCGGCAGCCATTGGCGCGATGCGGGGCGTGCTGGCGGGCGAGGGCGTCACGGCCATTACCGGAGACGGCCCGATCGGCATGCCGGGGTTTCGGCGTTTCAGAAGATTGCGTACCCCCGTGAAGCCGGCCTGATAGATGCCTTCGCTGACCAGCTTGACCAGCTCGTCGCGGCGATGTGCCGGCGGGTCGAACTCGGACCGCCATTCCCAGAAGGTGGCATCGCCGTCGGTCACCGGCTTCAACCGGATCGATGCGACATAGCCCATCAGCGGCAGCGGCGCTTCGAGCAGGCAATAGCTCAGTCGCCGGTCCTTGTCGGACAGCGCCAGCAATTGCTCGCGCAATTCGCCGCCATTGTTCAGCCGGAAGTGACGCACCGCGCCGACGGCATCGACAGGCTCGCCGCCTACGATCTCGCTGAAGGCGATTGCCGGATGCCAGCGGTCATGGCCGTTGAAGTCGCGGAGGATCTCCCAGACGGCGTCGACCGGCGCATCGATGATCGTGCTCTGGCAAAGCTTGACCATCGGCTGGCGTCAGCGCCTGAACCGGTGTTTTAGCGCGGTCAAGGCGGTCTGGAACACGCCATTGCCGATCTGATGCATCAGAGCCGCCTCGCGGTCGGGGGCGCAGTCGAACTCCGCCTGCCATTCGGCCAAGGTCAGATTGCCGTCGGTGACCGGCGTCAGCGACAACGTGGCGACATAATTCTCCACTGCCATCGGGCTTTCCAGGATGGCGTAGCTGCAGGACAGGTCGTAGTCCGACAGCGCCAGCAATCGCTCACGGACGCGTCCGCCGTCCTTGAGCGTGAAATTCCGGATACACCCGATCTGGTCGGCCTGTGCATTCTGCTCGATGCGGCTCTCGCCGACGAACGGCGCCCAGCCCGGCAAACCGTTGAAGTTACGCACCAGCTTCCACACCTCCGCCGCCGGCGCCGGGATGACGGAGGAGACATAGACCTTGGTCATTTCTGGCAAGCCGTCGATATTTCGAGCCGCATGATCATCCCATCAGTGATCGCGGTCGTCATCATCGTCCTTGGCGGGTTTGCCTTTACCCTTCTTGTCGCGGGTCAGGCTGGAAATGTCCTTGGCGTCGCGCAGCACGTCGGTCATGCGGCCGAGCGAGCCGCCCTCGATGCCGATGTCCTTCATCAGATTATCGATCATGGGCGCCTGTACCCGGTAGCGCAGCGCGGAATCGATCACTTCATCGGTGACGTTGCGGTTGCCGCCCGCGCCGCCATTGATGCCGTCGACATGCAGGATCTTGATGCCGTCGATCTTCTCCATCGGCTTGACGCTCTCGCGGATGATGCCTTCCATGTGCTCAAGCAGCTTGCTGCGCAGGCGGCCGGCGCGGGCTTCGCTCGACAACAGGTTTTCCGCTTCGTTGAGCTGGCGATGGCCAGTTGCGTCGACCTCGTAGCGCTGGGCTGCCGCGAGCGCATGGATCTTCTCCGCCTCGGCGGCGGCGAGCGCCGCGATCTTCTGCGCTTCGGCCAGGCTCTTTGCCGCCTTCATCTCGGCATCGGCGGCGGCGGTGATGCGCAGTGCCTCGCGCTCGGCCTCGCGCTGCGCGCCGATCAGATCGGTCAGCTTGCGGCGCTCGGCGATCTCGCGCTCGCGCGCGGTCAGGGCCTGTTCCTCGGCCTGGATGGCCTTGGCGCGGACGGCCTCCGAAGCGGCGATTGCCGAGGAGCGTTCCTGTGTCTTCTTGGCGATGTCGATAGCCTTCTGGATTTCGGCAATCTCGATCTTCTGGTCGCGGTCGACGCTGAGCTGCCGCAGGTCCCGTTCCTTGATGAGGCGCGCCTCCTCTATGCCGCGCTCGGTGGTGATGCGGGCCCGCTCGACCTCTTCGCCGGCCGAGATCTCGGCTTCCTCGAAGGCCTGCCGCTTGGCGATTTGCAGCGCTTCGAGGTGGCGCTCCCTGGCGATCCGCACCTCGTCGACCGCGCGCTCCTGCTCGATCCGCGCGGTCTCGGTCGCCTGGTTCTCGACGATCTCGGCGCGGCGCTTCTCCGCCTCCGCCCTGGTCACTTCGAGCGCCTTTTCGGCGAGCGCGATCTGGCGTTCGAGCTCGGCGATCTCGAGCGACTTCTTGCGCTCGATCTCAAGCCCGCTCTGCGTGCCCTCGCGCTCGATGCGCGCCTTCTCCAGCGAAAGTCCGAGAGCGATCTGCTCGCGCTCGGTCAGTTCGCGCATCTTCATCTCGGCCTCGTCGAGCGCGCGGCGGCGCGCGATCTCGCGGCGCTGCGTGTCTTCCTCGCTGCGGATGCGTTCCTCGGTGATGCTGCGCTCCTGGGCGAGGCGCGATTTCTCGACCGCCTCGCGCGCGGAAAGCTGCGCCTGTTCGGCCTCCTGGTCCCGCACGGCCCGTTCCCTGGCGAGCTCGGAGCGCTGCGCCGCGCGCCGGATCTCCACTTCGCGCTCCTGTTCCAGCCGCGCATATTCCGTGTCGCGCTCGATCTCCAGCACCTTGCGCTGCGTGTCGAGGTTCTGGTTGCGGATATCGACCAGGGTGCGCTGCTCAATCTCGTTGCGCATGCGGCGCCTGGTCTCAATGGATTCTGTCAGCTGCGTCAGGCCTTCGGCATCGAAGGCATTGGAGGGATCGAAATATTCGAGGCTGGTCTGGTCAAGGTCGACGATGGCGACGCTCTCCAGCTCGAGCCCGTTGGCGGCCAGCGAGTCCGAGGCAAGCGCGCGGACCTTGTCGGCATAGTCGCCACGCAGCTCATGCATCTCTTCCAGCGTCATCTGCGCGGCGACGGTGCGCATGGCGCCGGCGAACTTGCCTTCCAGCAATTCGCGCAAGCTGTCGGGCTGCAGCGTGCGGCGGCCGAGCGTCTGCGCCGCGGCGGCAACGAGCTCGCGGCTCGCGCCGACGCGGACGAAGAACTCGGCGATGAGGTCGACGCGCATGCGGTTCCTGGTGATCAGCGCCAGCGCGTCCTCGCGGCGAACCTCGATGCGCAGCACACCCATATTGACAGGGGTGATCTCGTGCAGGACGGGGATGACGAAGGCGCCGCCGTTCACCACCACCTTCTCGCCCAGGAAGCCGGTGCGCACGAACGCCGTCTCCTTCGTCGAGCGGCGATAGAGCCACCGCAGGATGTAGACGGCGATCACCACGACGACCGCGGCAACGATCAGCCACAACAGGAAAGCGCCAAAGCTCTGCGCGTCCATGATTTATTCTCCCCTACACAATCCGGTCAGCGCCAGGCGCCCGGCACCAATTCAAAGATCCGTCCGCCGTCAGGCAAAGTCCAATTCTTCATGCCCGCCTCTGCAGCTTTGGGCCGATCGCGTGGAAAGCGCTGATCACCGCATCGACGAAAGGCGTGTCGTTGATGTTGGCGCGCACCCGCTCGATATGGCGCAGCGGCGTCTGGCGCACCGTCTTCTCGATAGCCTCGAACAAGGCGTTGTCGGCTTCCGGGTCGTGAAAGGGCTGGCCGGGCGCGTCGAGCATCGAGACGCCGCCCTCGGGCAGCAGGAAGCGTACAGGCCCATCCATCGCGTTGAGCCGCGCGCCGATCCATTCGCCGAAGGCGCTGTTCTCGTCGCGGGTCGTGCGCATCAGCGTGACGTTCGGATTGTGAATGACGAATTTGCGGCCGCGGAACTTTTCCGGCACCGTCTCGCGCGGACCGAAATTGACCATGTCCAGCGCGCCGGCCGAGCCGACATAGGGCAGCCTTGTGCGGATTGCCGCCCCGAAACGATCCTCTGTGGCGGGGAAGACGCCGCCGACGATCATGTCGGCCACTTCGGTCGTGGTGAGATCGAGGAAGGCCGACAGCAGGCGCGAGTCGCCGAGCTTTTCCATGGCGCGGCCGCCGATGCCGGTGGCGTGAAAGACGAGGCAGTCATAATCGGCTTCGAGCCGCTTCGTCACTGCTTGCACGGCGGGCGTGGTGACGCCGAACATGGTGATGCCGACGGCCGGTCGCGCCAGCTTGCGCTTTGCTTCCCACGCCTCGGCGCCGGGCAGTTGCGCGACCATGCCGGCCATGGCGTGGGCGGCATTGGCAAGCACCTGCTCGGTGATGGAGTTCAGCCCCTGAACATCGGCGACTGAATGGAACATCATGATGTCGGCGCCGCCGACATATTTGGCGACATCGCCTGCCGCCACCGTCGAGACCATCAGCTTGGGGATGCCGACAGGCAGGACCCGCATGCCAGCCGTCGCCAGTGTCGTGCCGCCGGAGCCGCCCGCCGAGATGACGCCGCCGATGCGCGGCTCCCGCTCGATCCAGCGCGTGAAAGCCTCCGCCATGGCGCTGACCGAGCCGCCGCGATCGTCGGTGAAGACCGCCGAGGATCCGCGCGGGTGCATGCCGGCAACTTGCATGGCGGGCACGTCCGCGCTCGCCGGCTTCCCCGATGTCGACAGGTCGACCGTGCGGACCGGAACGCCGAGGGATTTCAGGCGCTCTGCGATGAAACGCAGCTCCTTGCCTTTGGTGTCGAAGGTGCCCGCGACCAGCACCGTTCTGCCGATGCGCTCGGCAAAGGGCATGGCAAAGATCTTCTTAGGGTCTTCCTGCGGAAGGTTCTTCGAGACGGCCGCCTGCCTCAATTCGGTGACTGGCACGTTCCAGCGGTTGGGCAATTGGGTGACAGGCCGGTAGACGCCGTCGCGCGCCAGCGGATCGATCGATCCGACCGCCGCGCGTTCGACGCGATAGACGGCCGCCAGCTGCTCCTTTGCCTGCGCCGCTTCCGTCGGCGTGACTGGCGCTTCCTCGGCGTGGCGTCCGACGCCGAGCAGGCGTTGCTGCAGCTCGCGGTCGGCGGCAAGCGCGGCCGCGTCCATCAGCCGGTTGATCCGGCCATTGACCATGATCGCGACCTGGCTGGAGATGGCGGTCGCGACGCCGATATTCTGCTCGATCACGAGCACCGCCATCTCGCCTTCGGCGGCAAGGTCGATCAGCATCTTCTCGACCTGGTCGACGATGATCGGCGCCAGGCCTTCGGTCGGCTCGTCCATCACCAGAAGCTTCGGATCGCTGAGCAGGGCGCGCGAGATGGCGAGCATCTGCTGCTCGCCACCCGAGAGCTGCGATCCGCCGTGGTGACGGCGCTCTGCCAGGCGCGGGAAGGTCTGGTAGACGCGCTCGACGGTCCAGCTCGCGTCGCGCCGGTTCCCGGCGGCAAGGCGCAGATGCTCGTCGACCGTCAGGCTCGGCCAGACGCGTCGTCCTTGCGGGACATAGCCGATGCCGAGGCGATGGATCTCGTGCGGCTCGAGCGCGGTGATCTCGCGGCCGTCGACGCGGATCGAGCCGGACTTCGCCCGCTTCAATCCGACGATGGTGTTGCACAGCGTCGACTTGCCCATGCCGTTGCGGCCGACCACGGAGAGCACGCCGCTCTCCAGCGTCAGCGAAATCCCCTGCAGCGCATGACTTTCGCCATAGAAGACCTGGAGGTCTTCTATCTTCAGCACCGCCCTGGCGCTTTTGCCGGCGGAGCGTTCAGCCATGCTTGCCTCCGAGATAGATCTGCTGGACCTCCGGATCGGCCTCGATTTCCTGCGGCGTGCCTTCCTTGAACAGATGCCCGTTGTGCATCATCGACACGTAGTCGGCCACACGCAGCGCGACGTCGAGATCGTGCTCGATGATGATGAAGCCGATATGCTTCGGCAGCGCGTTGAGGATAGCGACGAGATCGCGCCGCTCGGTCGGCGAAAGACCCGCCGCCGGCTCGTCGAACAGGATGAAGCGCGGCGCGCCGGCAAGCGCCAGCGCGATTTCCATCTGGCGCTGCTGGCCGTGGCTGAGCGTCGCCACCAGGGCGTCGCGATGAGCTTCGAGATGGACCGCCTCGAGGATCGACCGCGCCTGCACCATGTTGACGTCGGCGGCGGCGGGTCTCAACAGCGAAAATCGCCGGCGCGAGACGCCGCGGCAGGCGAGAAAGATGGAATCGAGAACCGACAAGCCTTTGAACAGCTGCGAGATCTGATATGTGCGGCGCAGGCCGCGCCGGATGCGCTCATGCGGCGGCAGGTCGGTGATGTCCTCGCCGAAGAAGCGGATGCGTCCGGCGGTCGGCAGGAAGTCGCCTGTCACGGCGTTGAACAGCGTGGTCTTGCCGGCGCCGTTGGAGCCGAGGACCGCGCGCCGCTCGCCGGCCGCGATCCGCATGTCGACGCCCGAGAGCGCCACCAGCGCTCCGAAATGCCGCGCTACGCCATCGAGCTCCAGCGCGTAGGCGCCGGAGCTCTGCAGACGGTTCGCGGCCAGGTTTTCGGTCACTGACGATGCTCTTAGCGCGTGCCGTTACGGGCAGCTCGGATTGTCGCGGTTGACAGCTCCCAGCTTCATGAACTCGTCCTCGGAAATGCCGAGCGTCTGGTTGACCTGCGGCACGACCTTGACAAGCTTGTTCAGGAGATTGCCGTCCGAACCTTCGGTGACCTCGGTCAGAAAGATGTCGGCGACGGCGTTGCGGTTCTTGTCGAGCGACACCTTGCCGGTCGGCGTGTCGAAGGACAGTTTCGACAAGGCCTCGCGCAATTTCTTGCCGCTGTCGGAAAGGTCGCCGCCGACCTGGTCGAGCGCCAGCAGCGCCGCCTTCATGTTCACATAGTAGCCATGGGCGAAGAGCGAGGGCGAGGGGAAAGCGCCCGGCTGCTTCTTGTAGGCGTCGACGAACGCCTTCCACGCCGGCGCGTCATTGGTGTCGGCCGTCGGCCCAGCCGAGGGCGTGCCCTTGAGCACGTCGCGCAGCTTGCCTTTCGAGGTCAGCACGGTCTGGTCGACGGTGATCGAGCCGCCGATCAGCGGAGCCGAGCCGCCGGCCTGCTGGTACTGGGTCAGGAAGTTGACGGCATCGGCGCCGCCGAGCGCCACATAGATGGCGTCGACATCCTCGGGGATCGCCGCGATGACGGAGGAGAAATCCTTGTTGCCGATCGGCACCCAGGATTTCGACGGCACATGGCCGCCGGCCTTGCAGAACTCGGCCATGAAGCCAAAGACCTGCGTGTAGGGGAAAGAGTAATCCTCGGCGACCGTGGCGACCTTCTTGTAGCCCTTGTCGTTGAAGGCATAGGTGCCGAGGCCGGCCATCCATTGCGCGCCGTCGGTCGAGAAGCGGAAGAAGTTCTCGGCCGGATTGCGCAGCGTCGTGTCCTGCGCGGCCGAGGTGCCATTGATGAACGTCACGTTCGGCTTGGTCTTGGCATAATCCTTGACGGCGAGGCCTTCATCGCCCGAAAGCGGACCGACCAGCACCTTCACGCCGTCCTGCTCGACGAGCTTGCGCGCCGCGCGCACGGCGCTGTCGGGCGAGGCGTCGGACGAGCCCTTGACGATCTCGATCTTCTTGCCGGCGACCGTACCGTTGGTCTCTGCGACGGCCGTCATGGCGCCGCGTTCGCCATCCTCGCCGAGCACCGTGAACGGCCCTTCGAAGGTGGCCAGCAGGCCGATCTTGATCGCGTCGTCGGCGGCGAGCGCCATCGAAGGCGCGGTCAGCCCGGTGAACAGCGCCAGGGCCAGAAGTGTACGTCTATGCATCCTCGGTTCCTCCCATTGAATTGCATTGATCTGCAGTGCTTCATCCGCGTCGGCCGCTAGGGGCCGGCGCGCAAGGACTCCTGGGCAAGATGTGGCTTGATCCTCCCCCACAACCCAAGAATTCCGTCCGGCGAGATGAAGACGATCACCAGGAACACCAGGCCGATCAGCGTGTTGAAACGCTCGGCGCCGACGATGTCGATGGCGAAGGTCTGCATCAGTATGACGACGATCGCGCCGACGAACGGCCCGATCGGATGGCGCAGGCCGCCGATGACGGCGATGATCAGGATGTCGATCGCCACGTCGACGCCGATCGTGCCGGGCGAGACGCGTCCGTTGAACCAGACCAGAAGCACGCCCGCCAGCCCGGCAAGGACGCCGGCCAGGAACCAGGCGAAGACCTTGTGCGCGGTGACATGGTAGCCGAGCGCCCGCATCCTGCGCGGGTTGTCACGGATCGCCTGCAAGGTCATGCCGAATGTGGAGCGGGAGCCGTAGAGCACCGCCGCGTAGGACAGCATCGCAAGGCCGAGACAGAGGTAATAGAAGGGTTTCGGGTCCCGCCAGTTGATGCCCCAGAACACCGGCGCGTGGATGCCGGCATAGCCGGAATGGCCGTTGAAGATCGCGTAATTCTGCTGGGCGAAGTAGAAGGTCGCCGTCGCGATCGCCAGCGTGATCATGAGCGTGTAGATGCCTTCCGTGCGCACCGAGATCCAGCCGATCAGCGCCGACGACACCGCCGCCGCGGCGACCGCGAAGGGAACGACGATCCACCAGGGCCAGCCGAAACCCAGTACGTTGGAATTGTTGCTGCCGAGGATGGCGACGGCATAGGCGGCGATGCCGGCGACCGTGATCTGCGCCAGGCTGAGCATTCCGCCATAACCTGCCAGCAGCATCAGCGACAGCGAAAGCACGCCAAAGATCATCGAATAGCCGGCGATCTGCGTCAGGAAGAAATCCGACGCCACCAGGGGATAGAGAAGCAGCGCGACGGCAAGGATGACGTGACCCGAGCCGATCTTGTCCAGCCAGTTCTGCTGCGGCGCTGCGCCGTCGGCGGCTGTGGCCAGGCTCATCGTGCCTTCCCCATGATGCCTTGCGGCCGCACGGCCAGCGTCACCACCATGATGACGAAGGTGAGCACCACGCCATAGGTCGGGAAGTAGACGAGGCCGATCTGCTCGGCCAGCCCGATGAGCAACGCCCCGATCGCCGCGCCGGTGATGGAACCCATGCCGCCGACGATGACCACAACCAGCGAGGCAAGCAAATAGCGCACGTCCTCGCCCGGCGCGACCGAGAGCGCCGACCCGCCGACCACGCCCGCGAAGCCGGCAAGTCCGGCGCCGACCGCAAAGACGACAGCGAACACCGCATGCACGTTGACGCCGGAAGCCGACAGCATGGCGCGGTCGTCGACGCCGGCGCGGATCATCATGCCGACGCGCGTCTTGTTGAGCATCAGCCAGAGCGCGACCCCGATGACGATCGCCGCCACCAGCACGACCACGCGGTAGAGCGGATAGGTAAGGAAGACCGTGGCGCCGTTCGAACGCACCGCTGTGATGACCGGCAAGGTCAAGGCGCCGTCGAGCCATTCCGGCGTGGCGATCTGGTAGGTGCCTCCGGCCCAGACCGCCAGCATCAGGTCGGCGGCGACGATAGAGATGCCGATGGTCACCAGGGTCTGTCTGAGGTCGTCGCCCTCCAGGCGGCGGAAGATGAAAACCTGCATGACGACGCCGATGATGGCGAGCAGGGCGAAGCCGGCAGCGACACCGAGCAGCCAATAGCCGGTGCGGCTTGTGACTTCGTAACCGATATAGGCGCCGAGCAGATAGAGCGAACCATGCGCCAGGTTGATGTTGCGCATCAGACCGAAGATCAGGGTGAACCCGCTGGCGACCAAGAAATAGAGGCCGGCCAGCGTCAGTCCGTTGAGGATGGCGCTGACGAACGCCTTCTTGGAGATCAGGATCGCGTTCAGCCAGGCGGGCCAGACGGCGAAGACCAGCCAGGCGACCGCCGCGACGGCCAGCAGGCCGACCAGACCCCAGGCCTGGCGGCGCGTCATGCCGCCGCCAGACAATGACGAGGACGATGGCTGGTCGAGTATGCTCATGCGGTCAGCCGCCGGCGCTGCTCGTTCAAGCGCGGCGCCTTGTGGAACTTGCCGTCCTTCATGATGGCGAGGATGCGGTTCTTGTCCTGCAGGATCCGCACGTCCGCAATCGGATCGCCGTCGATCAAGAGGATGTCTGCCAGATAGCCTTCCTTGATCAGGCCGAGCTCGTCGCCCATGCCCATGATCTGCCCACCATATTTGGTGCCGGCCTGGATCGCCTCCATCGGCGAGAAACCGAGCATCTCGACGAAGGTCTGGATATCCTTGGCGTTGGTGCCCTGCGGCGTCCAGGCGAAGCCGTAGTCGCCGCCGATGCACACGCGGATGCCGCGCCGGTGCATCTTCTTCATCGTGTCGATGCACATTTCCAGCTCGCGCTCATATTCAAGCGACAGCGGCGAGCCGGGCTTGATGCCCCATTGCTCGGCATAACGCGCGGTATTGATCAGCCAGGCGATGCCGGGCGCAACGAAATGCTTGTCCTTGACCGCTTCCAGCATGTCGAGGGCTTCCTCGTCGGCGAAGGAAGCGTGGTAGATGTTCTGGATGCCGTGGCGGACGCACTGCTTGACCGACCCGGAAGAGCGGGCATGCGCCGACAGCACCTTGTTGCGGCAGCGCGCCTCGGAAGCGGCCATCGCGACCTCCTCCTCGGACATCGGAGTTTCCTCCGCGCCCATGCCGGTGATGCTTTCGCCGGAGAGGTTGAGCTTGATCGAATCGACGCCGTACTTGATCAACTGGCGCACCGTGCGGCGGATTTCCTCCGGTCCGGATACCACGATGCCGAGATTGAGCCCCTCGTGCGGAATATGCGAGGGCGCGGAATCGCCGAGGCCCCCGACCGTCGTGATCTCCGGTCCGGCCGCAAGATAACGCGGTCCTGGAAACCGGCCCTGGTTGATGAATTTCTTGGCGACGACGTCGAGCCGCGGCTTGGCTGCGGCCGCCCCCCGTCCGGCGGTGAAACCGGCGTCCAGCACCAGCTTGGCCATCTCCATGGTGACCAGCATGTGCTCCTCGATCTCCATCATCTGGATGGGATCGATGCCGGGGGCGTTGTTCCAGGACAGATGCAGATGGGCGTCGATCATGCCGGGCATCAGCGTCGCGCCCATCCCGTCGATCACGGTTGCGCCGCCGCTATAGGAAGACGACGAGGACGAACCGAAGCGCGACGAGCCCTTGGTGATCTGCTTGATACGGTTGCCCTGCACCAGTACCTCGCCGGTGTAGGGATATTCACCAGTGGCGTCGAGCACGCGCACATTGGTGAAGAGCGTGCCGCTCGATCCGTTTCCGGTCCAGCTGTCGTCTGCCATAACAAGCCTCCCAACTTGCCGAACGTAGAATTCTACGCCCGATGCGAAATCCTCACCTATCAACCCGTCTCAAAAAATCGGCGAGCTTCGAGCTGCTCTCGCGCGGACTTTCTACCGTGGCCCAGTGTCCGCACCGATCGATCGACGAGAATACGGCTCCCTTGATCTTGTCGGCAAGCGCCTGGGCGACGCCCGGCGGATTGACCGTGTCGGCGTCACCGGTGACGAGCAGGGTCGGCGCGGAAATCCGGCGCGCATCGACGGCGGTGACTTTTGCCAGCGCCTCGCAGGTGCGGGCATAGGATTCGGCATCCTGGCGCGTAATTGATTCCCGCACGAACGCCGCTGCCGCGGGCGATGTTTCTCGCGTATGGGCTGAAATCGCGTTGGCGACGATCTGATCGGCTATGTCAGAAATGCCGCCGGAGCGCGCCAGGCGCGCCCGGTTGGCCAGGCCTTGCCGGGTCGCTTCGGCCGGTTCGGCAAGGGCGCCGAACAGTGTCAGCGAGGCGACCAGCGCCGGCTGCATCGCGGCGATCTGCTGGCATACGATGGTGCCCATCGAATGGCCGACGAAATGCGCCGAGGTTACGCCCATGCCGGCCATGGCGCGGATCACGGCTTCGCTCATCCCCTCGATGGTCAGCGGCTCGATCGGGCGCGGCGAACGGCCCGAGCCCGGCAGGTCGATCCGGACGATGCGGTAGCCGGAGAGCGCGCCTATCTGCGGCTGGAACATGTTCGAGGTTCCGCCAAGGCCGTGGATCATCACCACGGCGGCGCCTTCGCCGACGACCTCTGCGACGACCTGGCCGACAGTCACGGTCGTCATTGGGGCCTCTCCACGAAGCGGTTCTCCAGCGTGCCGATGCCGTCGATCTCGATGCGCACGACGTCGCCGGGCTTAAGATATTTCGGCGGGTCGAAGCCGATGCCGACGCCGACCGGCGTGCCGGTGGCGATGATGTCGCCGGGCTTCAGGGTGATGCCTTGCGACAGCGTGGCGATGATGGTCGGGATGTCGAAGATCAGCAGGGAGATGCGCGAATCCTGGCGCAGATCCTCGTTGACGAAACAACGGATGCCGGCGGTCTCCAGGTCGAGTTCGTCCCTAGTCACCGCCCACGGACCCATCGGACAGAATGTGTCCTGCGATTTGCCGATCAGCCACTGACTATATTTGCCCTGCAGGTCGCGGGCGGTCACGTCGTTGACAATAGTGTAGCCCCAGACATGATCGAGCGCGTTTTCTTTCGATATGCCGCGCCCGCCCTTGCCGATGATGACGGCGAGTTCCGCCTCATAGTCTATCGCAGTCGAGACCGAGGGATCAATCAGCACGCTGGCATGGTTGGCGACGACCGATTCCGGCACTTTGGAAAAGATAATCGGATGCTTGGGGATCGCGCCAGCGCCGGCGCTGGAATCGAAGCCCGAGCGGGCAAACTCATGCGCATGCTCATGGTAATTCTTGCCGACACAGAAGATGTTACGGCGCGGCTGCGGGATCGGCGCCTCGATCTCCACCTGCGCCAGTGGGACCGGCGACAGCGTGCGCGGCAGGCCGGATCCGTTGCGCTCGATCAAAGCGAGAATGCCGGTGCTGACCTGGTCGACGGGAAAATCGAAAGGGGCGATTGTCTGCGCTTCGAGGTCGACAAGGCCGACGCGACGTTCGCCGGCCATCGAAAAGGTCGCGACCCGCATTCCATCCTCCCTGAGCCTTTTTTGAACCAATATTGGCTCTTTCGCTACACGCTATCGCTTATTGGTTCACCCTTCAAGGGAATTCTGATGCGAAAAACCCGCTGGCGTCGGGTTCTTTGTTTAAAGCACTAGACCAAGGGGCAATTGGTCAGCTACATTGGCTCAATATTGGATCAGATAAAGCCGTTCACAAATGCCGAAACTCGTCGCCAACGATATTGCCACAATGCTGAAGAAGCGGATTTCCGCAGGCGAATGGTTCCAGGACGGCCGCATGCCGCCCGAACGCGACCTCGCCGCAGAATTCGGCGTCGCGCGCAACACGGTGCGCCGTGCCGTCGGCTTCCTGGAGGAGGACGGGACTGTCGTCCGGCATGTCGGGCGCGGCACCTTTCTGACCGCGACCGATCCGACCTCAATCCCGGCGATGGTCTCGCGCATGGAGGGAACCAGCCCGGCCGACATGATGGAAATAAGGCAACTGCTCGAACCGGCCGCGGCCGCGTTTGCCGCGACAAATGCCAGCGCAACCGAGTTGAATGCCGTTCGTGAAGCGCATCAGGCCGCATGCGAGGCCAGCGACATGCCGGATTTCGAGCATTGGGACGCCGAATTCCACCACCGGGTGTTCGCCTGCTGCCGCAACGACTTCCTCAAAGAGATCCACAACCTGATGCGTGCCATCCGCAACCAGTCACCCTGGTTCGAGATGAAGAAGCGCTCGTTTTCGGAAGAGCGGCGCCAAGCGTATTGCCGGGAGCATCAAGTACTTCTGGACGCTCTGGTTTGTCGCGATCCGGATGGCGCCAAGACAGCGATGCTGACTCATCTCAAAACCGTCGAGAAGAATCTCCTCGGACGGTGAACTTGCCAAAGCGCGAGGCCTGACCGAACACTATCCTCAAGCGCGTCCATGATTTGAACCTCCTACGCTCAAGGACGCTGCGATGGAGGATTCCGCAGGTACTCTCTGGGTTGCTCGCGGAACCATACGGAACGATACGGGAAGTCGTCCGACTTCGGCCCACAAAAAGCCAAGGAAATCAACAACATTCGGACATCTTCCGGGCCTACCAAAATATCACTGTAATACATTGATATCTTTATGTTTTTAGATATGGCCCAAAACGTTGGCTCGAACCCCCCTCGATCCGCCGCTTCGGAAGTTTGGTCGGCATAGCACCTTTCGAGACAATAGGCTGTTTCGATCTTTCCAGCGAATTTCGAGGAGCTGATGTTGGAGCGCGACCTGTCACGAGCGTCTTGATGGTCAATTGGTCTTCAATTGACCGACACGGTTCTCCGCAATCCAGCGGGCAGCCAGCACCAGCGCGCCCATGCTGAAATCCTTACCGTGCTTGGCGACCATTTCTTCCGACAGTTTGGCGAGCCGTTCGAAGAATTCATCCTTGCTCTTGTCCTCAGGGGTAAGTTCGGTCTGCATCCTTCTTCTCCTGTCGCTTGCGGCCCGTATTGGCCTATTTGAACATCTGGGCGGGAAAGGTGATGATCGCGGCGGTACCGTCGACGGCGCCTAGCGCCAGGTGCCGTCCGTCGCCGGACCAAGCAAGCGCGGTCACCGCGCTGCCCAGGGGTCTGACGAGGAGTTCGTCCCGCGTTCCGATCTGGGCGACGGTGATCCGACCGTTGGCATAGCCGGCCGCAATCAGTTTCTTCTGCGGATGGGCGGCCACGGCCTCGACCGGAACTAACCCGGCGCGGCCCGTCTCCAGAGCGCCGGAGGTTTCGCCGTCAAGTGGCGGCGCGGTCATCGACCAGCCGGCAATCCGGAATGCGCCCGACGCAAACAGCGCGTCCCCCGGCGCGCTCCAGCATACCGTCCGGACTGACGATGGAAATCCCGCCACGATTGCAGTTCGGTCATCACTTGCGCTGACCAGAGCAAGGCCTCCGGTTTCGAGCCCACAGGCCAGCCAGGCGCCGTCGCCACTCCAGCAAATTGACATCGGGTGCGCTGAAAAGGCGAAATCGCGCATCGGGGTGGGCTCGCCTTCGACCATCCAGGTCGACAACCCGTGCTCCTGACCACAGGCAAGCCTCCTCCCGTCTGGTGAGAAGGCAAGCGCGTCCGTGGATGGTGGCGCGTCGCGTTGCAGCCTCACTGCTTCGATCCCGCCGCGCGCCAAAAAGATGTCCTGCCCGCTGCTGACGGCCACCATGCCCGTCCGAGGACTATAGTCGATTGCGACGGCAGGTCCGGCGATCTTGACCAGCGTCTCCATCACAGAGCCGTCCGCGTTCAGCCGGGCCACATCGCCGGCCGCCGTCCCGACGAGAAAGTCGGACCCAAGGTAGCTTGCGAGCGGAACATCGCCATCAGCCAGAACGGCGGTCGCTACCAGTGGCACCGGCGGCTTTTCCCTTGGGCGGATCGTCGTTTGGCCGAGATCGCCGCTCACCCTGATCCGCTGCTCCGGCGGTTCCTGGTCCGCGACTGCCGCTATGGCAACCGTTCCGTCGATGCACGTGAAGGCGACGGTCGAGCCATCGGCGCTGAAGCGCAGATCGGCGATCGCCGATGGACGGCACCAGCTTCTCGCCAGCAGGTCGAACAAGGTGAGGTTCTGTATCGCGTGCTGGTTCATGGCCACTCCCTTCGTCAGTTCACGGTCTTCGCCAGGCGACGGTCGACATCGTCAATGTCACCTTCGGCGGCCGCGATACGTTCCTCGCACGCCGTGCATGCGTTCCTGAATGCCGCGGCACTCTCCTCGGCTTCATGCAAGTCCTGCACCAGTTGCGCGTTCGTGCCGCGTCTGCCGATCTCGAGTTCCAGGCGCAGCACATCCATCTCGACGCCGGCAAGTTTCTGGTTGAGACGCTGCGCCTCGGCGGTGAGCGCGCAGACGCTCGCGACGAGATCGAGGCGGCGGGCGAGCAGCGCGTCACGGCTTTCGGTTTGCCCCATCGGACCCTCCTGTCACTTTTCGTTTCCAGGCACCGGACCTGGCGGTTGCTCGAATGCCGCCAGCAGCCCGGGCAGTGTGCCGGCCTGTGACTGGAACTGCTTTTCGGCCGTCTCGATGTGGCTCTTGAGCTGGTCCCAGATGTCGACGCGCATCATCGCAGTCGTGTCCCCGGTGAGGCGCTCGATTTCTTCGACGCGGAACTGGCGCGACAGCGAAACGCCGGAAAATACGAAGTCGCGCAGCAGGATGGCGTGGCTCTCGATGAACAGATGGATCATCGGATGCGTTTCGGCGGTGACGCCGCCGGCCGCAAGTTCGGCCCGGATGAAGCTCTGGAAGTGGCTCTGCAGGCGCAATTGGCTCTCGCCCATGAAACGCATGACAAACACCAGATCACGGGGCATCAGCCTTACCAGATCGCCGGCAACGCCGTCGGACAGATCGGATGTTGGCGGCGGACGGCTCCGGTTGTCCCTGTCGTTCGGCATAGCCTCTCTCCTGCTGAGCCGCATGGGCCGTCACGTTGAAATAATAGAGAGACCAGAAGAATTTAATAGATGGCGTGTATTTTTCTGCATGCTGCAGGTGCTAAGTAATATATTGCGATTGCGAATAGAAGAAAATCATTACAGCCGTAAGTTACAATTGTAAAATAACGTTACAGTTGATGGCGATCTCTGCCGTCGAAATGCGCGTGGGTTGTTCCCAGCGGCCGGATGCGCCCTTATTTCCAAACTGGCACGGCGCTTGCTTTGTCTATTTCCATAAGAAGCCCATCGCGCTCTCGTCGCGGTGCTAAAAGAACGAAGGAACGGAGGAAGCAGGTCCGCTTCGATACGCCATCGCAAGTGCGGTTGGCGTAGCGAGCCGCGCCAGACCCCTCACAAACCTTTGCCGCGATCCACTTGAACAGCCGGCCGTCGGTCGCGCCTGAATGCGCAACCCTTTGTCGTGCCGTTCGCACTCTCACTGGCGGCGCTGTTTGCCGTCTCACGCCCGGATCAAGGGATCCTCGGCTCAAACCTGGTGGAGGCTTATGACGATGTCGTCTTTGACGCTCAACAAGATTACCTCGCAACGCGGCATTTCCGTAGGCGAGGCGACGAAGAAGATTTCCGACCTCGGTTGGAACCCGACCTATGTCCAGGAAGCGATGACGTTTCCGACCGACTACAAGATCGCCAAGGCGCCGCGCGATCCGATGAAGCAGGTACTGCGCTCTTACTTCCCCATGCAGGAGGAGAAGGACAATCGCGTCTATGGCGCGCTCGATGCCGCTCTTCGCGGCGACATGTTCCGCAATGTCGAGCCGCGCTGGGTGGAATGGATGAAGCTCTTCCTCGCCATCATTCCCTTCCCGGAAATCTCCGCCGCCCGTTCGATGGCGATGGTGGCGCGGCTGGCGCCGGGCGAGGATCTCAGGACCGGCTTCACCATGCAAATGGTCGACGAGTTCCGCCACTCCACGATCCAGATGAACCTGAAGAAGTGGTACATGGAGAACTACATCGATCCGGCGGGCTTCGACATCACCGAGGAAGCCTTCGGCAAGTGCTATGCGACGACCATCGGCCGCCAGTTCGGCGAAGGCTTCATCACCGGCGACACGATGACGGCCGCGTGCATGTACCTGACCGTCGTGGCTGAGACGGCGTTCACCAACACGCTCTTCGTCGCCATGCCCTCGGAGGCCGCCCGCAACGGCGATTACGCGCTGCCGACCGTGTTCCTTTCGGTGCAGTCCGACGAGAGCCGGCACATCGGCAACGGCCACTCGCTGCTTATGGCTGCGCTGAAGGAGCCTGAGAACCATCTGCTGCTCGAGCGCGACATGCGCTACGCCTTCTGGCAGAACCACGCCATCGTCGATGCCGCAATCGGCACCTTCATCGAATACGGCACCACCAATCGCGACAAGTCGAAGGAATCCTACGCGGAGATGTGGCACCGCTGGATCTACGAAGACTACTATCGCACCTACATGCTGCCGCTCGAGAAGTACGGCATCAAGATCCACCATGACGATGTCCAGGCAGCCTGGGAGCGCATCACCAAGAAGAACTACGTCCACAAGGTCGGCCAGTTCTTCGCGGTTGGCTGGCCGGTCAACTTCTGGCGCATCGAGGCTCAGACCGACAAGGACTTCGAGTGGTTCGAGCACAAATATCCGGGCTGGTACGCCGAGTTCGGCGACTTCTGGAAATGGTATGCCAAGCTCAGCCACAAGGGCGAGAAGGTGCTCTTGTTCAACAGCGATGTCGGTTACGTCTATCCGCACCGCTGCTGGTCCTGCCTCGTGCCTTGCCTGATCCGCGAGGACATCGTGGTCGACGAGATCGACGGGCAGCTGCATACCTTCGCCCACGAGCTCGACCGCTGGACCGCTGTCGAAGCCTTCGCCGACGAGTATCAAGGCCGTCCGACGCCCGCGATGGGCCGCTTCAGCGGCAAGCGCGAGTGGGAGACGCTCTATGACGGCTGGGATCTCGCCGATGCGATCAAGGACCTCAACTTCGTCCGTTCCGATGGCAAGACGCTGATCCCGCAGCCGCATTTGCGCTTCGGCGCCGACGAGCAGTGGACGCTCGACGACGTGCGCGGCAACATCCTCGGATCGCCGCTCAAGGCGCTTCGCGGCATGTCGCCGGCCGATCGTGAGAAGCACCTGGCCGAGTATCGGGCCGGCTTCACGATCACGCCCTTCAACTGACCATACGAGCGCGGGGGCCGGGTTCCGACCCCCGCGACATTCCAGAGGAAGGCCATCTCCTGTCCTGCGGACGGGCCGGAGAGGAATTGGGAGGTTATCGATGACTGGTGCTCACACCGTGCGCCTGGAGCCGGTCGGCGTCGAGTTCGAGGTCGAAAACGGCGAGACGGTCCTGAACGCGGCATTCCGCCAAGGCATTGCGCTGCCGCATGGCTGCAAGGAAGGGCAATGCTCGGCCTGCAAATGCGTGCTGCTCGAAGGCGAGGTCGACATGCTAAAATACTCAACCTTCGCCCTCAACGACACGGAGAAGGATACCGGGCACATCCTGTTGTGCCGGTCCATCGCCTATTCCGACATGCATGTCGAGCTTCTCAACTACGACGAGGAGGTGCTGGCGAAATCAATCGCGGTGAAGACATTCAAAGGCCGGATCTCAAAATTCGAACATCTGACCCATGACATCCGCGGCATCGAGATCGAGCTCGGCTCGCCGATAAAATTCTGGGCTGGGCAATATGTCGACATCACGGTCACCACGCAAAAAGGGGAGACGATTACGCGCTCGTTCTCCATGGCAAATACGCCGGACCAAACCCAAAAACTTTCCTTCATCATCAAGAAATATCCCGAAGGAAAGTTCTCCGGAGAGCTTGATTCCGGAGGCATCCGCGTCGGAGCCGAAGTCACTGTCGCCGGACCCTATGGAACCTGCTTCCGGCGGGAGGAACGGCAAGGTCCCCTGATCCTGGTCGGCGCCGGCTCCGGCATGTCGCCGGTTTGGTCGATCCTCAACGATCACCTGAAGAGCGGCGAGAAGCGGGACGTGTTCTTCTTCTACGGCGCGCGGACCCCCACCGACCTGTTCTATCTTGACAGGATCGCCGAGCTTGCCGGCCGCCATCCGGAGCTGAACTTCATCCCGGTGCTGTCGCATGTGAATGGCGAGGCGTGGGACGGCGAGCGCGGTTTCGTCCACCAGAGCGTCGATGCCAAGCTCAAGCAACTGGCGGTCGACGGGCAGGGCGACGTCTACGCCTGCGGTCCTCCGCCCATGATCGATGCGCTGCAGCCGGTCCTGTTCATGAACGGCTTCGAGAGCGAACGCATCTTCTTCGACCGGTTCACCACGTCGTCCAGCGCCACCCCGAGCCATTGAGACGGCCCGGAGCCAGCGACACCAAAGCAACTGCAACAAGGGAGTGAAGACAATGGTAGCAACGTCGAGTTCAGTCGGATCGGGAGCCGCGGGAGCCGCGATCTTCGCCGATTCCGACAGCCGCAAATATCGGTATTTCGATCCGAAAGGCCAGCGCGCCACCCATTACGAGGATGTCACGGTCGACGTGCAGCCCGACCCCGAGCGCTACCTGATCCAGGACTGGATCATCTCCTTCTCGAACGGCAAGGGCGCCTACATCAAGGACAATACGGCTGCCAAGAGCTCGAACTGGCATGCCTTCCGGGCTCCCGACCAGGAGTGGGAGCGCACGCATTACCAGCGCCAGTCGAAAATCGAGACGATGGTGCAGAGCGTGATCACCAATGCCCGCCGCGCCGGCGCGCCGAAGACCTTCGACAAGGTGTGGGCCAAGCTCCTGCAGGCGCATCTCGGAGCGTGGAAACATGCCGAGTTCGGCCTAGGCACTTCGCTGATGCAGGCGCAGCGCTACGGCTACACGCAGATGATCAACAACGCCACGCTGACCAATTCGTCCTACAAGCTGAGGCTCGCCCAGGACATCACGCTCTATCTCGCTGAGATCGGCATGGACATCGCCGGCTGGGACGACGAACTCGGCAAGAAGCACTGGCTGGAGGACGGTGTCTGGCAGGGCACCCGCGAGGCGGTCGAAACCATCATGGGCACGACCGATTATCTGGAACAGTACTTCGCCATCAACATCGTGTTCGAACCGCTGGTCGGCGAACTGTTCCGCTCCGGCTTCCTGATGCAGGCTGCGGCGGCCAACCACGACTTCATCACACCGCCGGTGATCTCGGCGGCCGAAGCCGACTACGAGCGCAACCTCGCCAACACCATCGACCTGGCCTACCTGCTTGCCAATGACGAGAAGCATGGCGCGGCGAACAGGAAGCTCTTCCAGGGCTGGGTGAACAAGCACGGCGCGCTTGCCGACAAGGCAGCCACCGGCCTTCAGCCGATCTGGTCGATGCCGCATTCCAAGCCGATTTCCTTCACCGACGTTCGCGCCCAATCCGAGGAACGGATCGGCCAGATCCTCGGCGAACTCGGCCTCAAGCGCTGAACAGGGAGAAGACCAACATGTCAGTAGCAGCACGCGACGCCTCGCAGTCCAACATCTTCAAATCGATGAAGGACATCACCTTTGAGCAGACGATTTCGCACCAGTGCGGCGTCACCATGAACGACTCGGTCGAGGCGCGCGCCATCGCCGAATTCATGGGCAAGAAGCCGGGGGTTATCGTCACTTACCAGCCGGCCATGATCCGCATCGACGGGAACGGCAAGCTGATCTTCAAGATGGATGAGATCAGCGAATATCTCGGCCGCGACATGACCGCCGAGATCTTCGAGGTCAACACCTCTACCCACTACGGCCGCATGGTGCGCGTCGACGACAACACCGTGATCCTGTTCGGAAACATGGACGAGGTCTTCGAATACATCTGAGGAAGCCGGGCACCGGCGCGCCGCCCGATCGCGGCGCGCCCACTCCATCAACAGGACGGCATCAACGCGCCGATTGCGGAGGCAAGAATGTACAGGACACCTGAAGGCAAAGACATTTTCGTGGTCGATGGCCACACCCATTTCTGGGACGGCAGCCCGGAGAACCAAAGGAACATCCACGGCAAGCAGTTCATCGACTGCTTCTACGCCTATCATACGGGACTGAGCCCGAAGGAGCAGCTTTGGGAGAAGGGCAAGTTCGAGAAATACAGCGCCGACGATCTCTATCGCGACCTGTTCATAGACGGTCCGGACGACGTGGCGATCGTCCAGTCGACCTATCTGAAGGATTTCTACAAGAACGGGTTCAACACGATCGAGCGCAACGCGGAGGTCGCCAAGCGCTACCCGGAGCGCTTCATCATCAATGGGTCCTTCGATCCGCGCGACGGCGAGAAGGCGCTGGAATACATCCACTTCATGAAGGAGACTTATGACGTCAAGGGCGTGAAGATGTACACGGCCGAGTGGAATGGCGCCTCCAAGGGCTGGAAGCTCACCGATCCCGATGCCTACAGGTGCTTCGAGCTCTGTGAAAAACTCGGCATCAAAAACATTCACGTCCACAAGGGCCCGACAATCATCCCGCTCAGCAAGGACGCGTTCGACGTGCATGACGTCGACCACGCAGCGACGGATTTCCAGGGCTTGAACTGGATCATCGAGCATTGCGGCCTGCCGCGCCTCGACGATTTCTGCTGGATCGCGACGCAGGAAACCAATGTCTATGGCGGCCTTGCCGTGGCGCTGCCCTTCATCCATTCGCGCCCGCGCTATTTCGGCGAGGTCATTGCCGAGCTGCTGTTCTGGATCGGGCCGGAGAAGATCCTGTTCGGCTCCGACTATGCGATCTGGACGCCGCGCTGGCTCGTCGAGAAATTCTGGGCGTATCAGATCCCCGAGGATATCGCCGCGGAACGCGGCGTGCAGCTGACCGACGAGATCAAGGAGAAGATCCTCGGGCTGAATGCCGCGCGCCTCTACGAGATCGACGTCGAAGCGAAGAAGAAGGCGCTCGCAAGTTCGCCCTTCAGCATCGCGGCGGAGTAGGGCCATGGCAACCGCCAGCGTTTCCGACAGCCGCGAGAAGGAACTCTGGCGGCGCCTTGGCGAGGTCAATGACCCGGAACTCGACGAGCCGATTACCGAGATGGGCTTCGTCGAGCGGGCCGAGATGACGGGCGACGGCAGCGTGGAGGTCGATTTCCGCCTGCCGACCTACTGGTGCTCGCCCAACTTCGCTTTCCTCATGCTCGACGGCGTCCGCAAGGCGCTCGACCAGCTTTCCTGGTCGCCCGCCTATCGCGTGAAACTGCACGATCATATGTTCGCGGAGGAGGTCAATCGCGGCATCGAAGCCGGCAAGGCATTCGGCGACATATTCGCCGAGTTAGCCGCAGACGCGGATCTCGGCGCCGTGCGCGAAACCTTCAGGATGAAAGCATTCAAGCGCCGCCAGGAAGCGGTCCTGCGCGAACTTCGGCAGCACGGCCTGACGGATGTCGAAATCCTCGGCATGGACCTGCTGGCATACGATGCCGCCAGCTTCGAGCCGGGCGAGGCGGCCATGCAGAAGCCACGGTACCGGGCAGCGCTGCTGGAGCGGTTTCCCGATCGCCGTATGGACGATCCCGTCTTCGTCACCTGGGAAGGGCGGCAAATTCCGCCTGCCGCGCTCAGTGCCCATCTCGCCGAGTTGCGCGGTGTGCGTGTCAATATGGAGTTCAACGGTGCGCTTTGCCGTGGGCTCAAGCAGACAAGATACAAGGAACTGAGCGTGGTCGAAGGCGAGCCGACGCTGGTCGACTTCATCATGGATCGCGTGCCGGCTCGAAACGCGCCGGCCGTCTAAGCAGCGTCGAAAGCAACGGCCTCCCTCGCACGAGGCCCCCAACCAACAACCCGCCCGTAAGGCGGAAGGAGGAATCATGCCTAAAATTATGCTTCACAATTCCGAGGCCCGCCGGGCCCTTGCCCGTGGCGTGTTCAGGCTGGCGGCGGCAGTCGAACCGACGCTCGGTCCCAAAGGCATGAACGCCATGATCGACCGGCCGATCGGAACGCCGATGGTGACCCGCGACGGCGTCAGCATCGCTTCAGAGATCGAGCTGCATGACCGTTTCGAGAACATGGGCGCGCAGGTCGTCCGCGAGGTGTCGATGCAGACCAACGAGGTCGCCGGCGACGGCACGACGACCGCCATCGTGCTCGCCAACGCGCTGATCCAGGGCGGCATCGAGGCCAATGAGCGCGGCGCCAAATCAGTCGATCTCTGCAAGGGCATCAACCTTGCCGTGGCGGCGGTCGTGACGGCCCTCAAGGCATCGGCCAAGCCCGCCAAGGGCAATGGCGTCCTCGCCTCGGTTGCCAACATCGCCGCGACCGATGCCAAGCTTGGCGCGCTGGTGGCGCAAGCGCATGAGCGCGTCGGCGCGGAAGGCGTCATTACCACCGATTTCAGCGTGACCACCGAGACCACGCTGGACGTGGTCGAGGGCATGTCCTTCGACCGCGGCTACCTCTCGCATCACATGGTGACGGACCAGGAGAAGATGGAGGCCGTGCTCGAGCGGCCCTTCATCCTGATGACCGATCTCAAGATCAAGGAGCCCACGGCGCTCGAGACTGCGCGCCGTATCGCCGACGAGGCGGGGCGCCCGTTGCTGATCGTATCCGAGGAAGTGTCGCCGGAAGTTGTGGTCACGCTGCTCGGCAAGCAGGGGCCAGGCAAATACCTCGTCGTCCATCCGCCGGAATATGGCCATTGGCGAAAGGCCATGATGGAGGACCTGGCGATCATCACCGGCGGTAGGGTGATAGCCCGCGACCTCGGCGGCCGGCTGGAGGACATCACAGTCGACGATCTTGGGACCGCTGACCGGGTGAAAACCAGCTCATCCTACACCTCGATCATTCGCGGCGGCGGCGACCATGACGCGATCGCGGCGCGCCGCGCCCAGGTGCAGCGGCAGTATGAGGCCGCGCCGCCGAACATCGAGCAGGACAAGCTGCGCGAGCGCCTGGCCAAGCTCTCCGGCGGCACCGCAATCCTCTATGCCGGCGGCGTCACGCCGGTCGAGCAGAAACGGACCATCCAGCTGATCGAGGATTCGCTGAATGCGGTGCGCGCGGCGTCCGAGGAGGGCGTGGTTGCCGGTGGCGGCTCGGCGTTGGCCCAGATCGCGCCTCTGCTCGACAAGGTGGCGACCGGTGTCGACGGCGATGTCGCCGAAGGCGTGCGCCTGGTCCGGTCGGTGCTGACACGGCCGCTCTGGCGCATCGCCGCCAATGCCGGCGCCGATCCCGAAGCCGTGGTGGCCGAGGTGACGCGCATCAACGGCGGCTACGGCTATAACGCATCCGCCGGCAGCTACCAGAACATGTTCGAAGCCGGGATCATCGATCCTGTCCGCGTCACCTACACCGCGCTGGCCAATGCCGCCTCCGTGGCGACGCTGATCCTGACCACCGAGACACTCATCGGCGATCTTGCCGAGGATGAGGACCCGACGGCCGGGCCGGCGCTCGGCGGCGGCGCGGAAAAGCTTGGCCGCGCCTGAAACAATTCCGGACCTGAAAGGACACGACAATGAAAGCCGCAAGACTTTACGAATACGACCCGCACATGAACGTCAAGCTCAAGATCGAGGAGGTCAAGGCGCCGACGATCACGGCCCCGGACGAGGTCATCGTGCGGGTAGGTGCCGCCGGCCTCTGCCGCACCGACCTCCATATCATTGAAGGTGTGTGGAAACCGACCATGGACCCCGACGGCAGCCTTCTGCCTTACATCATGGGTCATGAGAACGCCGGCTGGGTCGAGGAGGTCGGCAGCGGCGTCAGATCGGTCAAGCGCGGCGATGCCGTGATCTGCCATCCGTTCCGCTCTTGCGGCATCTGCCTCAACTGCCGGCACGGCGAGGATATGTACTGCGACAATGGCCAGTTCCCTGGGCTCGGCATGAATGGCGGCTTCGCCGAATATTTCATCACCAGTGAACGTTCGCTGATCAAGCTCAATGCCAATGTCACGCCGATCGAAGTGGCGCCGCTGGCAGATGCCGGCATCACCGCTTATCGCGCCGCCAAACGGGCGGCGAAGCTTTTGCGGCCGGGGAGCTACTGCGTCCTGCTCGGCATCGGCGGGCTCGGACACATCGCGCTGCAGTCGCTGCATGCGATTTCAGGCTGCCGGATAATCACCGTCGATCGTGAGCCTGCCGCGCGCGTGCTGGCCAAGGATCTCGGTGCCGACTTCGTCCTCGATGGCGGGCCGAACGTCGTCGAAGAAGTAAAGGCGATCACCGGCGGCGGCGCCCATGTGGTCATCGATTTCGTCGGCGAGCTTGGCGTGGAAAACATCTGCTGGAAGATGGTGCGCAAGGGCGGCCAGCTGTTCGTGGTAGGCTATGGCGGCGCCGTCAACGTGCCGACCGCGCATCTGGTCATCGAGGAAATCAACATCGGCGGCAGCCTGGTCGGCAATTTCACCGAGCTCGTCGAGCTGATGGAGCTCAACGCCGACGGCAAGGTCAAGATGCACTACACCGAATACAATCTCGCCAGCATCAACACCGCGCTCGATGACTTCAAGAACCGGCGCTTCACCGGCCGCGGCGTCATCGTTCCCTGAAAACCTTGGGCCCGGATGGCGCGCGGAAAGCCGCGGTATCCGGTCCAGACGTCACAATCCGGAGAGGAAAAAATGAACAAATACATCTGTGAATTCGTCGGAACCTTCGCGCTGGTCTTCTTCGGCTGCGCGACGGTTCTGTTCATGAGTTCCGAGGTCGGACTGCTCGGTGTTGCAATGGCCTTCGGCCTGTCGGTGATTGCGATGGCCTATTCGATCGGGCCGATTTCCGGCGCGCATCTCAACCCGGCGGTAAGCCTTGGCGTCTTCGTTTCCGGCCGGATGAAGTCCAACGATCTCGCCGGCTACGTGGTCGCGCAATGTCTGGGGGCGATCGCTGCCTCGGCGGTGCTCTACGTGATGGCGCAAGGCAAAGGCGGCGGCTATGACGTCGCGGCGAATGGTTTTGCCCAGAACGGCTGGTCGGCCTATTCGGCGACTTCGGCGTTCTTGTTCGAGGCAGTCGCCACATTCCTCTTTCTGCTCGTCATTTTGCGTGCCACTGCGGAGGACGGCGCGGGTGCTCTGGCCGGCCTGGCGATCGGTTTGACGCTGGTCATGATCCACCTCGCCGGCATTGCCGTGTCAGGGTCTTCGGTCAATCCGGCTCGCTCGCTAGGGCCCGCGTTGTTTGCCGGCGGAAGCGCGCTGTCGCAGCTCTGGCTCTATATCGTGGCGCCTTGCCTGGGCGCTGCCGCGGCCGGACTGGTGCTGCGCACCGGGATGATCGGCGCCAGCGAACCGGCACCGCAGCTCGCCTGATCGGCCGCTGCCTTTTTGTCGGTAAGAGTTCCCCAACCCATGGCGGAACGCCATGGGTTTCTTTTTGCTGCGTGTTCAGACGAAGCCGCGCCGGATGCCATATTGCTCGAGCTTGCGGTAGAGCGTTGGCCTGGAAATGCCCAGCCGCTGCGCCACCCGGCTGAGATTGCCGCCCTCCGCGGTCAGCGCATTCTTCAACGCCTGGTGTTCCGCCTCGGCTAGCGTGCCAGCGGGCTCTTCGGGGGAGACTGCCGTGTTGCTGCCCGGCTGCGGCTCGGAACCGCCATCCGTGATTTCCTCGGGAAGGTCGTGCAGTCCGATACCGCGGCCGCGCGCCAGGACGTGCAGCCGTCCGACGAGGTTCTTCAGCTCGCGCACATTGCCCGGCCACCGATAGGCGAGCAATGCAGCGACAGCTTCCTGCGAGAATTCCAGCGGCTCGTCGCCTGATGCAGCGGCGATCTTCCGGTTGAAATGTTCGATCAGCAGCAGCACGTCCTCGCCGCGATCGCGCAGCGGCGGCACAGTGATCGAGACGGCGCCGATCCGATAATAGAGGTCGCGGCGGAAACGACCCGCAGCGACTTCCTGCTTGAGGTCTCGATTGGTCGAGGCGACGAGCCGGACGTCGACTGGCCGGCCTCGGTTGTCGCCGATACGGTGGACCACGCGCTCTTCCAGGACACGCAACAGAAACGGCTGGATCTCGAGCGGCATCTCGCCGATCTCGTCGAGGCTGAGCACGCCGCCATTGGCAAGCTCGAAGACACCCGGTTTGCCGTCGCGTGATGCGCCGGTGAAGGCGCCGGCGACATGGCCGAACAGCTCGCTGCCGAACAAGTCCTTTGTGATAGCGCCGCAATTCATCGCGATGAACGGGTCATTGTCCGTACGCCGGCTGCCGGCATGGACGAGCCGCGCGAACAGCTCCTTGCCGACGCCGGTCTCGCCTTCGACCAGCAGCGAGGCGACGCTTTTCGATCGCGCGACGCGGCAGGCGACATCGACTGCGGCAAGCAGTGCCTCGCTCTCGCCGACTATCATTGCGGCTGCGTCTTGAAGATGCTTGTCCGCCTCCCGCTTGATCACGGTCGAAACTGTCGGCGCCGACGGGAACACCAGCGCAGCGCCGCGCAAGTCGCCATCGAGCTTGAGCGGTGTGATGTGGCAGGAACGCAGATGAGCCGGCAGAGCCCTGGCGATATCGGCCTCCGAACCGGATGACGGAAGGTTCATCAGCCAGCGGCCGCGACCCGCGTCTATCGGGCCGCTGGTCATTTCGGCGGCTTCGCCGTCGGGCAGGTTGTTTCGGTAGATCGCGCGCCCGCGATGATCGACGATCACCAGTCCATCTTTTCGGCGATAGCCGGGAGCCGAGGAAATGAAAGCTTCGAGCAGGCGTGTGCGCTGCTCCTGTTGCTGCTCTGCCAATGCTTTTTCGATCTGGCGGGCCGTGGCGGCGACAAGCGCGGTGTTGTGCGGTCGGAAGATCGGCGAGTAGCCTGACAAGTCGACGACCCCGACTATCTTGCCGTCCAGCGGGTCGCGGATCGGCGCCCCGGCGCAGGTCCAGGACTTGATGCCGGCGCAGAAGTGCTCCGCCGCATGGACGAAAGTCGGTTCCCCGGTCCACAGCGCCGTGCCGATGCCGTTGGTCCCGACGGCGCCCTCATTCCATTTGCCGCCGATGGCCAGATGAATATCCATGCCGTCATGCAGGGTCTTCTTGTCGCCGATGGCATCGATCAGCACGCCGTCGCTGTCGGCAAGAACCAGCATCGCGCCGGTGCCCTCCAGCAACTGACCGATGGAGGCGAAGGATCGGCGCGCCGCCGAGAGCAGTTCGGCATTGGCCCGGGTCAGGTACTCGATTTCGTCGCGATCGCTGCTCAGCGGCGCTTCGATCCCCTGAGCGTTGATGCCGCCGGTGGCGCTGCGATACCAGGAGTCGTGAATGAGGGAGCGGACGTGGCTTGGGCGGATCGGATCGCGGACACATTTGGGCTCGTCCGCCAGAAAATCTTCCCAAGCGCGCATGGTGGCGCGCTCGTCATAGTCGATGCTGCCCAGAGCGATTTGATTGCCGGCCAACGACGCACGCGTCGGAAGAGCATCGATCTTCATCTGATTAGGCCCAGGATCGCGTTTCATTCAGTCATTACGGAACCTTCGAGGCATGCCAATGCTGTATGCTGTCTTGGATCGGACGTGCCGAAGCCGGTCCAATCGCTTACCGGTCAATTGATGCCTAGTTTCGCGCCGATGTCGGTGGCTAGCTGTTCTTCGGAGTAGGTGGCGGTGAGGCGACGCCCGTCCACTTCGGCAAGCTTCGCGGCGACGGCTTCGTCGACCGGCGCGAAGTAGCCGTTCTGCTTGGTGGCCAATACGAAAATGTGCTCGCCGCCGCGATCGCGGATATCGCCGATATGATGAAGCTGACGGCCTGTGTTTTGATCCTTCGAGATCACACGCCCATTGATGCTGACATGCACGGACGGGTTGGCCTCGGCCACAGATCCGGTTGCGCCGCCAACATGAAAGATAAGGCCTTGAGCCTTCGGTTTCTGACGTGGCTGTTTCGAAGCTGAATAACCGCCGGCGCTGAGCTGGTCGGCAAGGCGCACGATGGTTGAGCGGTTCTGCTCAATCAGCCTTTTGACTTGAGCATCCTCGCGCCGCGGGCCATCCCGCTTGGAGATGATTTCGACCATGAATCCTCCCAGATTCGTCGGCAGTGCCGGTATGGCAATTTTTCTTGCTTGCAGCGGACCTTACACTGCCACAGTCGGGTCCGCCATTCATATTAGTTAGTGCCGAAATTGATATCGTTGGTAGCAGGTGGCTGCTACACCGGGGTATTCGTAGGTTGAGCAATGCCCGTGTCATGCCGCCTTGCTCTTTGATTCCGAGGGCTCGCTGTTGAATGAGTGTGCTGTTGCAGGAGACATTCTATTTCCCGTATCGCTGCTCCAGCGCTTCGGCAATATGCTCGCAAAGCAACTCCCCGGTGACGATGGTGACGTGGAGACGGATGCGTGCGCCCCGCGGATCGACCATCGTGACCACCGCGCCGCGGTCGGAGTATTCGAACGTGTCCAGAACCTTGTGAATGACAAAGTCAGCTACATTGGGTGCCGAGCCGGCGTGATTTTCCACGGCTTTCCTCCATTCCGAAATCAGCGGGTCCCTTTGGCAGCAGTCGCGTGCCTAGGCGGTCTCCTTCGACAGCTGCCTGATCGTTAAATATGTAGCGGATTACCTCAGCGTCCAGAAGAGTATTGACCCGCCATCCTGTTGAGCGGCGAATATCTCTTTGTTCACAAGCGCAAAGGATAAGTGCCCCGGTCGTCATATCGTTGAAGCAGACAACGACGAAGTGCAGATTACGCTGAACGCCATCTTAAGTCAGCCTTAATACATTTCAGCGCGAGATTGGCGAGGCGCTTCCAATCAGTCCCGCTATTGGCGCCTGCGGGCGGGACTGACCTCATCAGGTCAGCGTTAACATGAAACGGTTCAAGGACATAAGTGTCGGCAGCAAGCTCACGCTGGGCTTTGGATTGGCACTGCTTTGCACCGTGACGGTCGGGGTATTTGGGGTCGCACAGCTGCGGTCGCTCAATAAGGTCACGAGCGAGATCACCGGAGTTTGGTTGCCCCAGGTGCAGATCGTCGACGAGATGAAGCGCAACCTTGCGGAGCACCGGCTCTACGCGACGCTGCGCATGCGTGCCGAAAATTCTCAGCAAATCGCTGACATCGACAAGGAGATGGCGAGAGAGAGCGAAGAAATGCTCCAAGATCGGCGCGCCTACCGCAGGAGCGCCGGATCACCTGCCGAGCAGGAGCTGTTCGATCAATTCGTCAACCTCTGGACGGCGTATCAAGACTCCCTGTCGTCGATCATTCCACTTCTCGATACCGCGGAGCGAACGAAGGCAGCTAACGAGTTCGAGGCGGTGTCGCTCCCCACGATTGCGGCGGCGGCTCAGCGGCTGGATGGCCTCTTGGCACTCACCAATCAGCGCAGCAAGGCTGCCGCAGCCATCGCGGACCGCACCTACACCATCGCGCAGCGGCTCGTTTGGGCCGCGATCGCCTTTGCTGCCGTGTGCCTTGGCGTGCTTGTCGCCTGGATTCGCCATAATGTCAGCAAGCCGATCCTGGCCGTGAGCGAAGCGATGCACCGGTTGACGCGAGGGGAACACCGCTCGACGCTGGTTGCGCTCAGAAAGGATCGGCGCGACGAGGTCGGAATATTGTTCACGGCCTTTGCCGGCTACCGTGCCAGCCTGGAGCGCAGCATCGCCCTGGCTCGTGATGCCGAGTTGGAGCGGCAGAATCTGGCTGCCGCTGCCGCGAACATGCCTGTGGGCCTGTGTATGTTCGATGCCGGCCGACGGCTGGTTTTCTGCAATCAGGCTTATGCCGACTTCTATCGCCTGCCGGAGGCCCTGACCCACCCTGGTTCCCGGTGGGCCGATTTGATGCGTTTCCGGATTGCGGCGGGACTTTATGTAGGCCAGGACCCGGACAGATATCTGGAAGAGCTCTCGGCGACCATCGACCGCGCCGAGCGCGTCGTGAGCCTGGTGGAGCTCAGGGACGGGCGCACCATCGACCTCATTCATCAGCCACTGCCGGGCGGCGGATGGCTTGCCACGCATCACGACGTGACCGACTTGCGGCGCAGCGAGGCTCGCATATCGCACATGGCTCGCCATGATGGGCTTACCGATCTTCCAAACCGGGTATTGTTTCGCGAACGCGCCGAGGACGCCTTGGCCGAGATGGCTCGCAGAGATGGCAAGGTCGCCTTCCTTTGCCTCGATCTCGATCATTTCAAGACTGTCAACGACACGCTAGGGCATCCGGTCGGCGACGCCTTGCTCAAGGAGGTCGCCGCAAGGCTGAAGCAGATCGTGCGCGAGGACGACACTGTTGCCAGACTAGGTGGCGACGAGTTCGTGATCATTCAAAATGGGGTCGATCAGCCGGTCGAGGCCACCGCCCTTGCGCAACGCGTCATTGATGCGCTGAGCGCCCCTTATATCGCCGACGGCCATGGCGTCACCGTCAGCGCCAGCGTCGGCATCTCGATTGCGCCTGACGACGGCACAAACGCCGACCAGTTGCTCAAGAACGGCGACATGGCGCTCTATCGGGCAAAGGCGGAGGGTCGCAGAACATACAGGTTCTTCGAGCCGGACATGGATGCTCGCATGCAGGCGCGGCGGGTTCTCGAACTCGATCTGCGCGACGCGTTGGGACGGCAGCAGTTCGAGATCTACTACCAGCCGCTCCTCAATCTCGAAAGCGGCGAGGTCAGCTGTTTCGAGGCGCTGTTGCGCTGGCATCACCCGACGCGGGGTATCGTTTCGCCGTCCGAGTTCATCCCCTTGGCTGAAGAGATCGGCTTGATTGTTCCGATTGGGGAATGGGTGATCAAGCAAGCCTGTCTCGACGCGGCAAGCTGGCCCGAAGGCATCAGGGTTGCCGTCAACCTGTCGCCGACGCAGTTTCGCAATGCCCGCTTGCTCTCGACGATTGTCGCAGCGTTGGATGCGTCGGGATTGCCCGCGAGCCGTCTCGAGCTTGAAATCACCGAGACCGTGCTGCTGGCCAACACCCAGGCCACTCTCGCGATGCTGCAACAGATCCACTTGCTGGGTGTCCATATCGCGATGGACGACTTCGGGACCGGATATTCAAGTTTGAGCTATCTGCGCTCGTTTCCGTTCGACAAGATCAAGATTGACCAGTCCTTCGTAAAGGACCCCGAGGATATCGACAGCTCCGTCGCCATCATCCGGGCCGTCACCACCCTCGGCAACAGCCTTGGGATGCAGACCACCGCAGAAGGGATAGAGACGGCCGAGCAACTGGAACGGGTGCGAAGAGAGGGCTGCACGGAAGCGCAAGGCTTCCTGTTCAGTCGGCCACTACCGGCTCGGGAGATCCCCGCGATGCTGGAGCGCACACGTGCCGTCGTGGCCGGCGACATCAGCGAGCTTGCGCCCGAAACGACAGGCGAGCAGAAGAAAGAACGGGTCTCCGCCGGCCGGCTTGGCAGGAGTGCGTCTGCCCGGGCTTGACTGAAGTCGGCAAGATGTCCCGCGCAGAGAACAAACCTGCTCGCGGTACTTGCATAGCCAACTCGCTGGCTCACATCGGCGGGTCCTAACGAAGGCGCCGGCGCGGCCGTGAGGTCGAAACCGACGGTGTCATCCGGAATAGGCTCCGACGGGCTGCGGTTCGCAGGTCAGAGGGAAACCGATAGCCCGCCGTCAACCGCCAGCACATGTCCATTGACGTAACCGGCAGCGTTAGAGGCGAGAAACACCACGGCTCCGCCGAGTTCCTCAGGCTTGGCCCAGCGGCCTGCAGGGGTTCGTGCCTCGACCCATTTGGTGAAAGCCTCGTCGTTGATAAGCGCGGTATTGAGCTCGGTGGCGAAATAGCCGGGGGCGATCGCGTTGATTGTTATGCCGTGACGGCCCATCTCGGCGGCGGCGGAGCGCGTCAGCCCATGCAGGCCCGCCTTTGCCGCCACATAGGCGTGAATGGTGGGACGGCCAAGGATCGCCGCAACCGATCCAGTGTTTATGATGCGCCCGAATTTGTTCGGCAGCATCAGACGCACTGCATCACGCATCATGCGAAAGCAGGCCGAAAGATTGACGGCAATCACATGGTCGAAATCCTCGTCCTCCCATTCGACCAAAGGCCTGCGATGCTGGATGCCGGCGTTGTTGATCAGAATATCGAGGCGGCCGCGGCGTTCGACGATCCCTTGGAGCGCCGCCCTTGAGATCGCCGCGTCGGTAACGTCGAACGGCAGGGCTTCGGCCCCGATGCTGTCGGCCGCCGCGGAGAGGGCGTTCGTGCCGCGGGCGTTGACGATTACCGTCGCACCGTTTTCCGCAAGTGCTTTGGCCATGGCGAAACCGAGGCCGCGCGAAGCACCCGTGACCAGTGCGACACGGCCCTTGAGCGAGAACAATTCCGACATTGAAGCCCCTGGAGCGAGATGAGAATGCTTCAGTTTAGCCGCATCTCGCTTCAACGAAAGGGCGGGAGTTTCCTCCCGCCCAAAGCCCTATTTGGCGACGCAGGTATCCGCCGTCTGCGGAGTGCAGACGTCGAGGCCGGTGTAGGTCGGGTCAGCCGGCGGAGCCTTGCCGTCCTTCATATCCTTCAATGCCATCATCGTCTTGTAGCCCATTTCGAACGGCCGCTGGCCGACCTGGCCAAGGGAGAGACCTTCCTTCATCTGATCGATCTGGACGGGAAGCGTGTCGGCGACGACAAGGGCCAGGGCCTTCGAGGCGATCTTGTCCTTGTACGGGGCCACCGCAGCTCGGTTGGCATCTGGGATGAACTGCGGGAAGCCACCGGTTGGGATGAATGCGTCGAGGTTCGGGTTTTTCCCCATTATGTCCTCGAATTGCTGCACCGAAAGCGGGAAATCATCGTTGGTATAGAGCGGACAGCCTTCGATTTCGGTCCAGCCATTCTGGCCCGTCAGCCGATCCCCGGGCGAGGCTGCCGATTTGGTGCCCGAAAGCGTATCGCGAATGCCCTGCATGCGCTCATTGTGGTTGGCCGCCGCTGCGCCGCCCGACTGGATACAGATCGTGCCGCCCTTGGGCTTAATCTGCATGGCAAGCTTGGCAAGGTTCACGCCGATCTCATAATTGTGGGTCCCGATATAGGCGGCGCGAAGATCCTTGTTCTCGGGCAGGAGGTCGGAATCCCAGGTGAGGACCGGGATGCCGGCTTCCTTGGCGGCCTGCAGCGCGACTGCCATCGCCGCGGCATTCGATGGCGACACGGCGATGCCGTCCACCTTCTTGGCAACGAGGTCCTGCACGATCTGTACCTGCTCGTCGCCGCCGCCATGCTCTCCGGGGCCAATATACATGCACTCCAGGGCCCCATTCGATTCGGCTTCGGCTTTCTTGCAGCCGTCGCGTGCCTGGTCGAAGAAAGGATTGTTCATGTTCTTCGGCACCAGGGCGAAGGTGTATTTCGCCTGGGCGCCGGAAACGGCGAGCACCATTGCGCCAAGCGCCACGGCCGCCGTCAACAGATGTTTTCTCATGGGACGTTCTCCTCCTTGGTGTGATCCCGCAGGCCTCCCGCCGGCGGGTTTCTAACGGCTTCGTTTGGGCATCAAGGCTGCCAGCGACGCTGCGAGCATCGATCTGCCGCCGGTTTGCATGCCCAAAAGAACCGCAAGAACGATGAAGGCGCCCACGAAGGCACCCTGCCAATTTGAATCGATGCCGGCCATCAGCAGTGCATTCCTGATCACCTCGAGGAAGGCCGAACCGATTATCGCGCCGAACGCCGTGCCGGCGCCGCCCATGAGGCTGGCTCCGCCGATGACTGTCGCGGCGATCACGCGCAGCTCATAACCTTGGCCCATGGCGTTGATGGCCGAGCCGTTGTAACCAAGCAGCAGCAGCGAGGCGAGCGAGGCGGTGAAAGCCGAGAAGACATAGGCCTGGAATTTGATCCAGTCGACCGGCACGCCGGTAAGCCGGGCGGCCTCCTCGTTACCCCCGATGGCGAAGAGATGTCGGGCCCAGGCGGTGAAATTGAACACGAAGCCGACGATCAGGGCCAGAATCACCATAGTCCAAAACTGCGATGACAGTCCCGGTATCCAGTGGGGTGCCCAGTCCTGCGGCCCATGCAGCGGCCATCTCGCCTGACCGATCGCCTTCACGATCGGAGCATCGGGCCCGAACTGGTAGAGCATCTGGTTGGCCGAGAACACGACCGCCAGCGAACGCGCCACGGACAGCATCCCGAGGGTGACCACGAAGGACGGCATTCCGACATAAGCAACAAAGAACCCGTTGACCGCGCCGCAGGCCAGACCGGAGAAAAGGCCGATGGCGAAGGCGACGTACCAAGGATAGTGCCAGGTCAGGAACAGGCCGGCGACGATGGCCACCAGGCCCATGATCGAGCCGACCGACAGATCGATGCCACCGGTGATGATCACCACCGTCATGCCGAGCGCCATGAGGCCGAAAGGTGCGAAGTTGCGCGTGACGTTGGCGACGTTTTCGGAGGTGCCGAAGCTCGGCTCGATGGCTGTCATCAACATGACGAGAGCAATGAGCGCGATTGTCACCCAGAATGGCTGACTTGAAACCACACGCTGCAGTGCCGTCTTCTCCTTGGTCGGGATGAAGTCCGCCATGGCCGGGCGGCTGGTTTCCACGAGCGACTCCCTGACGCTAACCGACTGCCGAGCACTATTCGCCACGGATGGCCCCCGTTATTAGTCCGGTGATTTCCTCGGGCGAGGTGTTGTCGACCTGCTTGTCGGCAACCTTCGAACCTCGCCTCAGCACGATGATACGATCTGCGACGGCGAAAACGTCAGGCATGCGGTGGCTGATCAACATGACCCCGACCCCTTGCGCCTTGAGGCGTCGGATCAGTTCGAGCACTTCCGCCACCTGGCGTACGGAGATTGCGGCGGTCGGCTCGTCCATCAACACCAGCTTGGCGTTCGAAAGCCGGGTTCGTGCGATGGCTACCGCTTGGCGCTGCCCACCCGACATCTTCCTGACCAGGTCGCGCGGTCGGGTTTCCGATTTGAGTTCTTCGAACAGCGCTGCCGAGCGGTCGATCATCGCCTGCTTATTGAGCACCCTGATCGGCCAGAAGCCCTTCTTGATCTCACGGCCAAGAAAGACGTTCTGCGCGGCCGTTAGATTGTCGGCGAGCGCCAGGTCCTGATAGACGACTTCGATTCCTTTGGCACGCGCCTGGACGGGTTTGTGGAATTGACAAACCTCGCCGTCCACTACGATTTCGCCGTCGTTCGGCGGGAAGTTCCCGGCCACTGTCTTGACTATCGTCGACTTGCCGGCGCCGTTGTCCCCCATGAGACCCACGACTTCGCCCCGCTCTACCTGGAAGCTGACGTCGGTCAGGGCCTGGATGGCTCCAAAGTTCTTGGAAACATGGCGAACTTCAAGCACCGGCATCGCGGTCCTCCCCGGACAACATTGCCAACCTTGTCCCGGACTTATGCAAGACAGCTAATCAGCGAAACGCATTCAACACAATCATTATTAGATCAGGATTTTGGGGGCGTTGGAGCAAGGGTGCGACTTGCCGCGCAATAGGATCTTTGATGCCGCCGGCTCGACTCTGCTTTGTCCGCAACGAACGGACTCCCGAGCGTGCACAGACCAGCATGCGGTTGAGAACAGCGCAACCGGTGGCAAGCTCGATCTTTTGGGCGGCAAAGGAGCGGGCCTGTCGACGTCGGACGATGTGTCCTTGTAGCGCCCGATGGCCGTTTTCGATCAAGGCTACTTTCCGTACCTTGTGGCAGCCTGCCAAGGAGATGGCGCAGGACTGCCGTGAGCATGCAACGTCCGTGATTTTCTCGCGGCACCACGGTCAATGAAGGTCGGTCCGTCTTCTGAGATCGAGGGACGGAGCGTCGTTGAATGGATCGCATAGGGGGAAAATTGGCTTGAGCGCGCCGATCCACGGTCAACGGCGTCGATGGCAATTCAGGCAGATCGCCGCCATCACCGATTGGACCACCAAAATTGATTAAAAGGGGTGCGCAACCCATCAGAAGGGATGCGGGCACTCATAGTGCGAGGTTCCACGATCTTCGCAGAGATTAACGGACAGCTCGCTGACTTTTCAGCGCGCTCGCATCCGTTATGATCAACCATGCGTTCGTTGTGTGGGGAAAGACAGAGACTGCGAAAACTAGTCCATATCCTGGTCCTTAGGTTCGCCGGACCATACGAGCTCATATGAAGGATACGGGTTGGCTAACCATCCGCTAAACCCTTGATTTTCTTCGAAACTCTCACACCCTCCGGCCCACCATTATCGTTATTTATTAGTTTTTTATGGGGTAGTTCACCAATGCCTGGGACGGGATCAGCTCAGCATTTTAAGGCATGGACTTGAGGTTTGCGTGCAGCCCTTCATGCGCCAGGGGTATGGTGCGACCTGAGCTCAGATGTCGGGTTATAGCGCCCGGGCGGCGAGGGGCACTATGGTTCGAAAGGCTCTCCCAGCGAAGCCACGCCGTTGAGCTTGAGCAGACGCCGGTTCGAAGAAATGATGCCCAGCACGACGATTGTCACGAGATAAGGTAGGCTCGATAGAAGTTGCGAGGAAACGTCGAGCCCAGTTGTCTGGGCCGCGAGGCTTGCGAGGGACACGGCGCCGAAGAGGCAAGCACCAAGGAAGATACGGCTGGCAAGCCAAGTGCCGAAGACGACGAGCGCGATCGCTATCCAGCCGCGCCCGGCGATCATGCCATCGGCCCAGAGCGGAGTGTAGACCACGGCCGCGTAGGCACCGGCAAAACCCGCCAACGCGCCGCCGAAAGCGACCGCGGCGAAGCGCACGGCGATTACCGGATAGCCGAGCGCACGGGCCGCCTTGGGATTCTCGCCGACGGCGCGGATGACGAGGCCGGTCTTGGTGTAGGCGAACACCGCCCAAATGGCGACGGTCGCAGCGAGCGAAAGCCACACGACAATGTCTTGGCTGAACAGGCGGCCGATGACCGGGATATCTGAAAGCCAGGGCAATGAGAGCTTCGGAAGCCCTTTGACCGTGAGGCTCTCAAAACTCTTGCCGAACAGCGCCGACAGGCCCTGGCCGAGGATGCCTATGGCAAGGCCCGTCGCAACCTGGTTCGCCCGGAATCCCAGCGCCACGACCGCAAAGACAAGGGAAAGAGCGGCGCTGGCGAGACCAGCGGCGAGGAAACCCAGGAGATGCCCGCCGCCTTGATAGACGATGATGAAGGCGATGACTGCGCCGAGGGCCATCAGGCCCTCCACACCGAGATTGAGGACCCCGGCGCGCTCTGCCACCAGTTCGCCGAGCGCCGCCAGAAGGAACGGCGTAGCCGCCGCCAACATCCCGGCGATGATGAACTCCACGGCGTTCATGGCGTGCTTGCGTGGGCGGCATGGCGCCATTCGAGCCGATAGCGGACGAAGGCGATAGCGACAAGATAGGCAAGCAGCAGGCTGCCCTGGAAGACCCTGACCGCAGCGACCGGCAGATTTGCCGAGACCATGGCGTTATCGCCACCGATATAGAGGGCCGCCATGAGCAACGCGGAAAGGACGATACCGACCGGGTGAAGGCCTCCGAGATAGGCGACGATGATGGCGGCATAGCCGTAGCCGGTCGAGATGGAGCGCTGCAACTGTCCGAGCGGCCCGGCGACCTCGGCCGCTCCGGCGAGGCCTGCCGCGAAGCCACCGACGAGGAGCGAAAGCCAGATCGCGCGTCCTTCGTTGAAGCCAGCGTATCCGGCGGCGCGCGGCGCGAGGCCGCCGACCTGCAGCTTGTACCCTGCGAAACTCCTCTGCATGAACACCCAGGCGCCGAGGGAGAAGGCGCAGGCGACAAGCAGCGAGACGTTGACGCGGGTGCCGGGGATCAGGATCGGCACCATCGCGTCGTACTGGAACATCACCGATTGCGGGAAGTTGAAGCCATTCGGATCCTTCCAGGGGCCGAGAAGCAGATAATTGAGCAATTGCGCGGCAACGAGCGCCAGCATGAGCGACACGAGAATCTCGTTTGCGTTGAGCTTCACGCGCCAGAAGGCCGTTAGCGACGCCCACAGCGCGCCGCCCAGCGCGCCGATGAACAGCATGGATGGCCAGATCCACTGGCCCGTTGCCTGCGGGAACCAGACGGGAATGGCGGATGCGAAGATCGCGCCGAGGATGAACTGGCCCTCGGCGCCGATGTTGAAGACCTTCGCGCGAAAGCCGATCGCAAGCGCCTGCGCGATCAGCAGGAGCGGCCCCGTCTTCAGCAGAACTTCCGAGAACGAGGCCCAGGACAGGAAAGGCTCCAGGAGCATCGCGTGGAAAATAGCGACCGGATCGCGGCCCATCAGGAGGTAGAGGCCGAGATTAAGCAGCGTCGCCAGGGCGAGCGCCATGGGCGGGGCGACCAGCTTCACGGTAAGCGAGGCATGCTCCCGGCGAACCAGAACCGGAAGGAACGGCCTGGAAAGAGCGCTCATGCCGGGACCTTCGTGGCCATTGATTGCGCGCCGATCATGTAGCGGCCGATCTCCTCGGGTCTGGTGTCGCGCGTCACCAGCGGCGGGATCAGCCGGCCCTGATGGATCACCTGGATCGAATCGCAGAGTTCGAACAGTTCCTCCAGCTCCTCCGAGATGACGAGGATGCCCATGCCCTCGTTGCGCAGCGCGACAAGGCGCCGGCGGATGGCGGAGGCCGCGCCGATGTCCACGCCCCAGGTGGGTTGCGCCACGAACAGCAATTTCGGGGACAGCATGATCTCGCGGCCGACGATGAACTTTTGCAGATTGCCCCCCGAAAGCGCGCCGGCCTCCGCTTCGGAACCGGGCGTGCGCACGTCGTATTGCCGGATGCAGTCCTCGGTGAAAGCCTTCGCCCGGGCTGTGTCGACAAGGCCGCGTTTCAGCAGGCCGAACGGATGGGCGGTCAGAAGGCTGTTGAGGACGAGCGACATTTCCGGCACCGCGCCGCGGCCGAGCCGTTCCTCCGGAACGAAAGCGAAGCCCAGTCGGCGGCGGGCGGCCGTATCGAGCGCGCCGACATCCTTTCCCATCATGTAGATGCAATCGGACTTTTGGCGCGGCAGCACCGTTTCGCCCGAGATCAGCGCCGCGAGTTCGCTCTGCCCGTTGCCCGATATGCCCGCTATGCCGAGGATCTCACCGGCACGCACCGTCAGATTGACGTCGCAAAGCGGCACGGCGAAGGGATCATCGGGCTGATGGTCCAGGCCCACGATTTCGAGGCGCTTTTCGCCGCCGGAATGCGCCAACGCCGGCATGGGCTGCGGCATGTCGCGGCCGATCATCATGCGGGCGAGGTCGTGCGCGTCATGGTCGCGCGGGTCCACGTGGCCGGTGACGCGCCCGCCGCGCAGGATGGTCGCTCGATCGCAGACCGCCCGGATCTCCTCCAGCTTGTGCGAGATGAACAGGATCGAAACGCCGCCGTCGCGCAGCCGCCGCAAAGTCTCGAACAGCTTGTCCACCGATTGCGGCGGCAGGACGGAGGTCGGTTCGTCGAGGATCAGAAGCTGGGGTTCGGTCATCAGGCAGCGAATGATCTCCACCCGCTGCCGTTCTCCCACCGAGAGCGCGTGCACATGGGCAAGCGGATCGACCTCGAGTCCGAAGTCGCGGCCGAGCGCACGGATGTGTTCCGCGAGATCCGATTTGCCCTTGGGCACGACCAGGCGGATGTTCTCCATCACCGTCAGTGTTTCGAACAAGGAGAAATGCTGGAAGACCATGCCGATCCCCTTGCGCCTCGCATCCGCGGGGGAAGCGAGGGCCAGGGGGTCTCCTTTCCAGGTCGCCATTCCGGCGTCCGGCTGCTCGACGCCGTAGATCAGCTTCATCAGCGTCGACTTGCCCGCTCCATTTTCCCCGAGGATCGCATGGATCGAGCGTGGAGCCACATCCAGATCGATGTCTCGATTGGCATGAATCTGGCCGTAGCTCTTGGAGATGCCGCGCAGCGACAGGAGCGGGACGGTCACGGTCACTTGGGCAGCGGCGTGGTGACGCCTTTGACGTGCCAGTCCATGGCAACGATCTCGGCCTCGGTCATCGTCTTGCCGGCGGGCACGCCCTCGCTGCCGTCGGCCTTGACGATCGGACCGGTAAAGGGCGAGAAGCTGCCGTCGGCGATCTTGGCTTCAACGTCCTTGATCCTGGCCATCATGTCGGCCGGGATTCCCGGGTTCCAGTCAACGACCTCGACCACCTTGTCGCCCACACCCAGGAAAGCGTTTGCGCCCTTGAAGGTGCCGGCGATGTGGGCGTCGACCGAGGCCTTGAAGAAGGGCGACCAGTCGGTCGCCACGCAGCCGAGATAGGTTTTGGGCGCGTATTTCTTCATCGACGAGTTGAGGTTGAAGGCGGGGACGCCGGCCTCTTCGCAGGCCGAGACGACGGAGGGCGTGTCCTGCGCGTTGGAGAAGATCACGTCGCATTTCTGCGCTAGCAGCGCCTTGGCGGCCTCCTGCTCCTTGGCCGGATCGAACCAGGAGTTCACCCATACGACCGAAACCTCGACATCAGGCTTCACCGCCTGCGCTCCCAGCGTGAAAGCGTTGATGGAGGTGATCAGCTCGGGAATGGCGAAGGCAGAGACCGAGCCGAGCTTGCCAGTCTTCGAAAGCGCGGCTGCCGCCATGCCCATAAGGTAGGTACCCTGGGAATATTGGGCCGCGAAGGGCGAGAAGTTCGGCGCCACCTGGAAACCGGAAGCGTGCAGCACGGTTACGTCGGGATTGCGGCGCGCGATCTGCAGGGCGCCGTTCTGATAGCCGAAGGAGCCGGCGACCAGGAACTTGTTCCCGTCGGCGACCGCCTTGTTCATGATTCGATCGGCATCGGGTCCTTCCTGTATGTTCTCGATGATGGTCACCTTCACCTTGTCGCCGTAGGCTGCCTTCACAGGCTCAAGCCCGTCGGCGAGCGCACGGCCCCAGCCGACATCGCCGACCGGCGACGGGACCACGAGCACGATGCCCAGAGGTTCGTCGGCGGCAAGCGCGCGGCCGCCCATTGCCACGACGAGCCCAGAGGCGGCCGCGCCTTTCATCAATGTTCTGCGGGTAAGATTTGTCAGCATGTCGGTTCCCCTTGTTTTGGTTTCTAAAATTCTACCGTCGCAAGCGCCGCCTCGGCTTGCGCGAACAGCCTGGCCTCGTCGAGCCCCGGGAATTCGCCTTTGGCCCAGACGATGCGGCCGTTGATCATGGTCATGTCGGTCGGCGCGCCGATGCCCACCTTGGCCAGCAGGCTCAGCGGATCGTGCCGTGTGCCGACATAGTCCATGCGCCGCGTGTCGATGGCGAAAAGGTCGGCGGCCATGCGGGGCGCCAGCCTGCCGATGTCGCCGCGTCCGAGCAATGCCGCGCCTCCGGTCGTCGCATAACCGAGAAAATCGGCCGGCGGCGGCACCGGATGGTCGCGCGTCGACGCCGACAGGCACTGCAGCATGTAGGCGGAATGGATGCAGTGCATCAGGTTGGAATTGTCGTTTGAGGCGGCCCCGTCGCAGCCCAGACCCACACGGAGGCCGAAGGCCGACATCGCCGGAATGTCGGTGATTTCGGCGCCGACGAGATAGACCGGTTCCGGGCAGTGGGCGACGCCGGTGCCGCTCGCGGCCATCTTGCGCAGCTCGTCGTGGGTCAGTTCCCAGCAATGGGCATAGAAGGTATCCGGCCCGCAGAAGCCGATGTCCGCGCAATAGTCCACCGTGCGCATGCCGTGACGGGCCTCGATTACCGGGCTTTCGCCCTCGCCGACATGGGTATGCATGCGCACCCCACGGTCGCGCGCCAGCGCCACCGATTCCACGAAGGTGTCGCGATAGCAGTTGACTGGCTGGCAAGGCGCGACGACGACCTGCCGCATGCCGAAGGGACCGGCATCATGGTAGGCGTCGATCAGCCGGGCGCAGTCGGCGATGAATTCGTCGGTCGTTTCCAGCATGGCGTCGGGGATGGTCGAGCCTTCCGATTTGGGCAGCGTGTTGCCGCCACGTCCGGCATGGAAGCGCATGCCGAGCAGTTCGGCTGCTTGGAACTGCCGGTCGATCAGCCGCTTGCCCGCCTGCCGCGGAAAGCAATACTGATGGTCGAATGCCGTCGTGCAGCCGTGCTTTATCAGCTCGGCCATCGCCGTGACCGATGCATGGTAGAAGCATTCCTCAGTCAGCCGCGAGAAAATGGGATAGATGCGGTCGAGCCATTCGATGACCGACAGCTTCGTCCAGTCCAGATCGGCGCGGTTGCGCACGAAGCATTGAAAGAAGTGGTGGTGGGTGTTGACGAGGCCGGGATAGACGAACCAGCCAGCGGCGTCCTGCGTGATTGTTCCAACGGGCAGCTCTGCCTTGTCCAGGCCTGCGCCGATGGCCCGTATTGCCGGGCCGTCGGTCAAGACATCGACATTGCGTCGGATGTCCGGACCGTTGCCCTCGTCCACGATGGCCGCAGCGCAGCCCTTCAGCAAATAGCCCGCCACGTCAGGCCTCGCCGACTTCGAGGACGGGCGCGGGTGTCAGTTCGTGCAGCCGGTGGATGCCCGGCATCTCGATGAAACCCTCGAGACTGCGGACCGCCCGCGACCAGAGCCGGATTGCGGGATAGGGGTCGAGCGAAACGCCGCCGTCGGGCGCCAGCGCAACATAGGGAAAGCAGGCAATGTCGGCGATCGTCGGTCGATCCGACGCGAGGAAGCGCTGGCCGCGGATATGCTGTTCGACGAGGCCGGCTTCCAGCTCCCGCAGGGCCGCTATTGCCTGCTCCCGAAGGGCGGCGATATTGCCCGGACGCAGCAGCATCTCGTGCAAGCGCGCCGCCCCAAGGCTCGCGGTCAGCCGGTGCGAGAAGGAGAGCCATTGTTGGACGCGCGCCGCCCGCCCGGCCGTATCATTGCCCAGCCATTGGGGTGCCGCCTTCGCGGCGAGATAGACCAGCATGGCCGAGGATTCGGTCAGTACGAGGTCGCCATCCTCCAAGATCGGGATCGAACCGGCCGGATTGAGCGCCATGAGCTCAGGACCGCGATGCTCGCGACCGGGATGGAAGTCCACAGGACGGATGTCGAGCGTCACCCCGATCAGCGCAGCCATGAGGCGCACCTTGTAGCAGCTCGGCGACAGCACGTAGTCGTAGAGCTTCATTGCGCCACCAGTTGCGCGCCGTAGGTGTAGCCGTGGCGTTTCAGCCAGCGCCGGTAGGCAACCGAGGTAAGGTCGGCGCGCGTGGGAATCTCCATGCCGGGATCGAGCGGGAGCAGCGTCGGAATTTGGTTTTCGAGGATCGATCGGTCCTGAACGAAGATCGTCTGCTGGAAATGGATCAGGTCGGCCATCGGTGTTTCGTCATCGAACAGCGCCATCCATGGCCAGACGTCGCATACGTCTTCGGCAAGTGGCTGCACGAAAAGTGTGATGACGTCCCATTCCGCCGGGCGAGGCGGGCAGGTCTTGTAGAGCACCGAGCAGGTCGGCGCGGGCACGCGGTACATGTATTCCGTGGTGATGCCACCTTCCGCCGACTTGGCGGCCTGCGGCTGGTAGAACTTCACCTGAGTGGCCCAAACCTCGTCTTCGTCCTCTCGGATCTCGACCTTGTAGTTCTGCACCTCCGTATGCGGCTCGGCCCCCAGTATGTCGGTATGCACGAAAGGAAAATGCGCGATGTCCAGGAAGTTCTCCACCGCACGCAATGGCGAGCAGCGCACGCGCACCACCCCGACATCGACGAGCCGGCGGCCCGGCTGATCGGCCTCGGGGATCGCAAACAGCGGCTTTTGTGGATTGCCGAGCGATGACCAGACATGGCCATAGCGGATGCAGGCCGGCAGGTCACGTCCGTTGCCGCCCGTGACCTTCGCGTTTCCATCTTCGCCGCGCCTCACCGCAATCGGCTCGCCCATCAGGGCCGTCCTGCACCCATGCGCATCGAGCTGGCTCGCAAGGCCGACAGGGTACCATCCGTCGATCATCGTGTTGCGGGTCATCGGGCGATCCCGGCGCGTGCAATATCCTCGGCCGCCCGCCGCAGCGCCTCGGCGGCCCTCGACGCGGCGATGCGCTCGTCCGGATTGCTGTCCTCGTCCACCAAAACATGCATCAGCGTGCGCGCCTGTCCATCGGGAGCAAGCAGCAGCCGGACGGTCCGGTCATCATAGGTGTAGTCGAGCAGGTCTCCAGCGGCCGTCGTGCCCGCGGCCGCCTCCAGCGCCACGATGCCCGCTTCCACCACCATGGAGCGGAGCGGCGCAAGGCCCTCGAACCGCGGCGGCCCGGCGGCGGGTTCGCCAACCGAAATCCATATGATGCCGCCGCCATCCTCGACGTGCTGCGTCGCGACCCGAATCGTGTCCGGCGGCGTCAATGCCGGATGGGCCGGAATGCGCTGGCAGTTTCCCGCCTTGGCGTAGCTCCAGCCATGATAGATGCAGGCCAGGGTCTCACCGCGTACGAAGCCGTGGGAAAGGCGCATGCCACGATGGGGGCATCTGTCGGCGAAGGCCGCCGCACGGCCGGAGCGGGTTCGCCAAAGGGCAACCGGTCCGGCCGGGGATTGCGCCGGCATTACGGTTCCCGCCGGCAAGTCCGCGGAGAGGGCAACAGGCATCCATGAGCCGGTGGGATAAGACGGCATGCATCAACTTTCAAAACGGCACCAGCATCTTCCCGAGCGAAGGTTCGCGGTCAAGGATATGCTAATACGCCGGGTTACGTTTGCACAACATTTCCTCACTGGCAATAATGCCTAAAAAAGGTGCATGACACCTCGGCAGGGAGAGGGCCCCAGGCCCAGAAACCTAGCCCGATTCGCTCTCGATCGGTGCCCGGCGGATGGTCTCGACCCAGACATCGATTGGTCCAAGAGAGCACCCCATCTCCATCATGTCGATGAGTTCGACCGGACCGGCAATGTCGAGTTCAATGCGGTCGGGACCGGCAATGCATATCGCATGCGCGAGCCCGAGCTTGGCGGCATGACGCTCGATCCACGGAAGAAAGGATGCCACCTCGACATCGCCGAGGATCGTCATGCGTTCCCGCCAGGAACAGCGATTTTGCTCGTTCATAGAAAACCTCGGCAATGAAGCTGATATTCTATCTATCTACATCGTGCTCAATCGCTGAAGCATCTGTTTTTGAGAGCGTCGTCAGGCCAGACCGTCGGAGTTGGCCTCCTGCTTTGCAATGCCGAGAGACGGTTGAGCAGGTTCAGGGTGATCCTCCCCACGTCGTTCATTGCTTTGCCGGCAGGCAGCGCGCCGCACCAGGCGACCGAACTTGCTGAAAAGATCAGGCCGCCCGCAGCAAGATTTCGTAACGTCATTTCGGCGCAGCGACGCCCGACGCGCTCTTCGTCCCCGCCCGCGTACCAGCGCGAGGGATCCTGGAAGAAGCCGGCCGGAAAGTCCGTCGCGCGGGCGATCACGACGGTGTCGGCCGACGTGCCCAGGGCCGGGTTCGTCGCATCCACCTCGTAACCCGCGGCGGCACCCAATACGATGCCTTCCGAACCGAAGGTTTCGTCCTCGATGCCTTCAAACAACCATGAGCATTCCGGCGCGTGGCTTTCGGGCGTTCGCGTGAACGGGCGCGCGCCGTCGAAACCCATCAGCGAAATCGCGCCGCCGACCAGTGAAAACTCGCCGCGGCCCCGGGAGCGAAGGTGGCCGCCAGGCTCGTTGGTTATCGACAGATATTGTTCGCTGACCGGACCATCCCAAGTGCGGCCAGGTTCCAGGGGCGAGCGGCGCAATTCCATCAGGTCGTCCTTGAAGGCGACCGTTCCGGCAAAGCCGTTTCCGCCGAGATAGGCGATGCTGCCGCCCTCGGCCGCGAATTGCCGCAGTGCCCCTTCCATCTCGGTCGACATGTATTCCGGATGGCTTCCGGTCACGACGGCCCGATGCCCGCGGAGAACCTCGATCCCCTGCCGATGCAGATCGTGATCGGTGACGATGTCGAGCGCTACGCCGTTCTCGTTGCAGAATCTGAGGAAGTGCAGATCGACCGGCAAGTTGTGAGGGCAGCCGCATAGCGGGTAGTTGTAGTCGTCCCGCAATGTCACTTTGGGTTTGCGATAGGAGCAGATCGACACGCCGCTGAGATCGGAGTGATAGTCGTAGAGCGACTTGAGGCTGTTTGCGATGGCAAAGCGGTGTCCGCGATCGTCGCACTTCCATTCATAGAGATGGTCGGGGAGATACTCGTCCGCGTAAGCGAGATAGGTCGCGGTCGGCAGCAGATAAAGCAGCGGTGAGGAGGCACGCGCGGTGGTGACGAAAAACACGATGCGCTCGTAGCCGCCGTCCCATTCCACCTGGAAAGCGTATACGCCCGGCTTCGCATTCTCGGGCACCGCGGCGCGGTGGGAAGCAGGCCAATCGAGCGGTCCCATGTCATCGTCATGGCAATGGACGGCATCGTAGTGCGAAGGCACGAGCCGGGGGTCGAAGCTCGATCCGTCCCAGCGCGCCGATGTCACGCAGAATGTAGGCTGATTTATCACATCGAGCGCCAGCGGAACCGGTCCGCCTGACGACAGGATCGGTCCCGTCGGCAGCAGAGTCGGGAAATTCCAGGCGATTGGCCCCTGAGAAGTCTCCAGCCGAATAGCTGCAAATCTCGCATTGAGAGTCAGCTCGCTTCGAGAGCCGCTCGCGCCGAAGAGGATGTCGCGCCCTTGTGGATGCCATTCGGCGTCGTGCAGGCGCCGCTTGAATTCGTAAGGGGCGAGGAGGTCGTGAGATTTCAGCTTGAAGAACGGCTCGTCCTCATGCAGGCCGAGCTCGACGGTCAGCCAAACCCCTTGCGGAACCGGCGCAGACAACAGACGATCATTCCGCATCTCCAAGGCGATCGCCCCATCGCGAAGGCTCAGCAGAAAGGACCCCACTTCCAGGATCGTGCGCGGCCCCGTATTGCGGGTGAGAAACAGCTCAAAGCGGATGCCCTTGACGGCAGGCGCTTTTGCAAGCTCCTCGGCACGCAGGCGAAGGTACGATCCATGATCGAAGCTGCGATGGGCGTCCGGCTCGGATGTCGCCTCGATCGGCCAATTCACAAAATCCGCGGCTTGCGTGTCCAGCCGGCATATCCGCACGCTCTCCACCGGCCGGCTGCAGGAGAGGCCAAGTTCCACCCGCTGGCCGGGCCTTACGCTCCAGGGCGTAGCATAACCGGCAGCGCTCATCGCTCCATGGTCAACCAAGCGGCGCATCGATCGTGCCTCTCAAATCCATGAATGACGGCGCGACTTCGCGGTCTTGGTTCCAGATCGACCGGTTGTCGCGCATGCCCTCAACCACTACCGCAACCCAGTTGATTTGTATATGCTTGTATAGGTAAGTTCGATCCATTAGGCTCAAGGCGAGATCGCCAAGCCGGCCGTCCAAGGAGGATCGCATGCGCAACGCTCCGCTCTTCGACCTTTCGGGCCGGAAAGCGCTCGTCACCGGCGCAAGCCGCGGCATCGGGCGTTCCATTGCCGAGGCGCTGAGCGCGGCCGGCGCCGATGTCGCCGTCACGGCACGCAGCCTTGCCTCGCTTGCGGAGACGACGGCAGCCATCCGCGCCGCCGGCGGGGTAGCGCATGCCATCGTCCTGGACGTCACCGATGTCGGCCGCTGCAGGGCGGCGACGGCAGAGGCCGCCGGCCTGCTCGGCGGTCTCGATATTCTCGTCAACAATGCCGGGATGGAGGAAGTCCGCCCCTCGCTCGATGTCGACGAGGCGCTTTGGGACAGGATCGTCGACACGAATCTCAAAGGCGCATTCTTCTGCGCCCAGGCCGCCGCGCAGCGCATGAAGGACGCCGGCCGGCCGGGCGCCATCATCAATCTTTGCTCGCTCACCTCCGAAGTCGGGATTCCGACGGCTGTGCCCTATGGCTCGTCGAAGTCGGGCCTGCTCGGCATGACGCGCGCTCTGGCGGCCGAGTGGGCGGATCTGGGGATCAGGGTCAACGCCATCGCCCCCGGCTATTTCAGGACGGCAATGACGGAAGTGTTCTACGGCAATGAGGCATGGCGGCAATCGATGCTCGCCAAAATCCCGCAGCATCGCTTCGGCGACCTGTCGGACCTGCACGGGATTGCGGTATTCCTCGCCTCCGATGCCTCGGCCTACATCACCGGTCAGTCCATCCCGGTCGATGGCGGCTTTCTCGCGTCGATCTGAAGATGGCCTCTCATCAGCTGAGCTCGAGTTGGCGGGACGCAGACAATGCTGGCAGCCGTTATGTGTACATGTATATACTTTTGCAGGCTGGCAATGTTCCACCTGCGGCCCTTGCCTCGTATTGCCGGTCTCAAAGGTCTTCCAGGCGTGTGACCGGCCATCGCCAACCGCCACTGCGTTCCGGGAGAAGGAGCAGCCATGTCCGATATCAGCTTCCACGACCTGTCGACCCTCGACGCCGACCGGCGGGCCAGCTTGCTGAGGCGCGCCGAAGCCGATCTTTCGGTCTTTGTCGAAAAAGCCCGTCCGATCATCGAGGCGGTCAGGACCGAAGGTGACGCCGCCCTGCTTCGGTTCGCGCGCGAGCTCGACAAGGCCGATGTGGCCGATGGCGGGCTCAAGGTCTCGGAAGCGGAGTTCGACGCGGCATTCGACAAGGTCGAAAAGGATGTCGTGGAGAGCATCCGGTTCGGTATCGAGAACATCCGGCATTTCCACGAGGAGCAGCGTCCGGAAACGATGTGGCTGAAGGAAGTCCGGCCGGGCGCCTATGCAGGTGACAGATACACCCCGATCGCCTCCGTGGCGCTTTACGTTCCGCGCGGCAAGGGCGCCTTCCCGTCGGTGACGATGATGACCTCGGTCCCGGCTGTGATTGCCGGCGTGCCCCAGATAGCGATCGTGACGCCGCCGACTTCCGATGGATCCGTCGATGCCGCGACCCTGGTTGCCGCACGTCTCGCCGGCGTCGAGACCGTGTACAAATGCGGTGGCGCCCAGGCGGTCGCTGCTGTCGCCTATGGCACCGAGACGGTGAAGCCCGCCGTCAAGATCGTCGGGCCGGGCAGTCCCTGGGTGGTGGCGGCAAAGAGCCTGCTGTCCTCGGTCATCAACACCGGCCTTCCGGCCGGCCCTTCCGAAGCCATCATCTTTGCCGATGATAGCGTCGATGGCGGCCTTGCCGCGCTGGACCTTTTGATCGAAGCCGAGCACGGACCGGATTCCTCGGCCTATTTGGTGACGCACAGCCGCAAGGTCGCCGAGGCCGCGCTTGCCGCGCTGCCGCAGCATTGGTCCCGCATGAGCGAACAGCGCGTCGAATTCTCGCGCGCTGTGCTGACCGGAACGCGCGGCGGCATCGTGCTGACCGCGTCCCTGGAGGACAGCTATCGCTTCATCAACGACTACGCTCCGGAGCATCTCGAGATCCTGTCGAAGGAACCGTTCGCGCATCTCGGGCACATCACCGAAGCGGCCGAGATCCTCATGGGTCCGCATACGCCGGTGACGCTCGCCAACTTTGTCCTCGGGCCCAATGCCGTGTTGCCGACCAGCCGGTGGGCGCGCACGTATGGGCCGCTGTCGGTCACGGATTTCGTCAAGCGCTCGTCAGTCGGTTATGTGACGTCGGCGGCCTATCCGGAACTCGCCCGGCATGCGCGCAGGCTCGCCCGCTACGAAGGCTTCAGCTCGCATGAAAACGCGGTCTCGGAAATCCGCAGCCGCTATCTCTCGGTCTGAGCGGAAGCGAAGACGATGAAGGCCGCGCGACTTTACGGGCCCGGCGACTTGCGCGTTGAGGATATCGCCGCCCCGGGCGTCCCCGATGCGGGCTGGGTGAAGCTCAAGGTGGACGTCGCGGGGATCTGCGGCTCCGACCTGCACAATTTCCGCACGGGCCAATGGATAAGCCGCTCGCCTTCGACGGCCGGCCATGAATTGACGGGCACGGTGATCGCCGTCGGAGAGGGCGTCGACACCATCGCCATTGGCGACCGGGTGGTCGCCGATTCCCGCTTCTGGTGCGGAGAGTGCGCGCAATGCCGTGCCGGCAGGCGCCATCTCTGCACGTCGCTAGGCTTCGTCGGCGAAATATGCGACGGCGGATTTGCCGAACAGGCCGTGCTCCCCGCGCGCCTGTTGCATAGCGTCGATGCCGCGCTTGATGCACGGGTGGCGGCGATGGCCGAGCCGCTCGCCGTTGCGCTGCACGCGGTACGGCGCCTGCCGAAAACAGCAGGCTCGGTGCTTGTCCTCGGCTGCGGGACCATCGGCGGCCTTGCCGCCTTGCTGCTGTCGCGGACGTTAGCGGGCACCGTGCTGATCGCCGACCGCAACCAGGCTCGCTGCGCTCGCGTCGCGCGCGTGACCGGCGCCACGATCGTCGATCTAGACCCGCACGCCATCGCCTCAGCGACTGCGAATACCCCCTTGCTCGCGGCCATCGAGGCGACAGGCAGCGTCGCCGCGCTCAGTCAGTTGCTGGGTGTTCTCGGCCCGGGCGGCAGCATTGCGATGGTCGGCATCTTCCACGGCCGGCTCGACATCGACCCCAACATGCTGGTCGAGCGGGAGATCGCGTTGCTGGGCTGCCACGCCTTCGCCGACGAGCTTCCCGATGCCATCCGGATGCTGGGTGAGCTGAGCGAGCCGCTGATCAGCCTGATCGACCGCGAGATCGGCCTGGATGACGTCCCCGCAGCCTATCGGCGGCTGCTGGAAGGCCAGGGCGACGGCTTGAAAACAATCATCCGGATGCGGCAACCCCTTGAGCATTCCTGATTTTCGTGCTTGCCGGAAAGGACATCTGAAATGAACACTCTGCCCGATACGGCCAGCCCCCTCTACGAGAAGGTCAAGGACTACATCCTGACGAACATCGGAACCGGCCGGTGGAGCAAGGACCGCAAGCTGCCGTCCGAAAATGAATTCGTGGCAGCGCTTGGCGTCTCCAGGATGACGATCCACCGTGCCTTGCGGGAACTGACCTCGGCGGGATTTCTGATCCGGCTGCAGGGCGTGGGAACATTCATTGCGCCGCCGCGGCCGCAATCGGCCCTGATCGAGATCAACAATATCGCGGCCGAGATCCTGGCACGCGGCAACAAGCATCGTTCCGAGGTTCTCGTCCTCGAAAAAATCATGCCGGAAAAGGAGCTTGCGCTGTCCTTCGAGTTCGCCAGGCGTTCGTCGGTCTACCACTCCGTCGTCGTCAATTTCGAGAACGATCTGCCTGTGCAACTGGAAGAGCGCTTCGTCAATCCGAGCCTGATACCCGACTACGACAAGCAGGATTTTTCCAAGACCGCGACCTACGACTATCTGATGCAGAAAACACCGGTGACCGAGGTCGAGCACATCATCTCGGCAATCCCAGCCGATGCCGAGACGGCGCGGCATCTAGGCATCGATGCCGGCAGCTGCTGCCTGCTTCTGCACCGCCGGACGTGGACGGGAGCGATCGTCGCCACGATCAGCAAGCTGACCTATGTCGGCAGCCGCTATTCGCTCGGCAGCCGGTACTCTCCTTCCAAAAGCGGCTGATCGCGGCAAGGCGAGCCCTGTTCCGGCGCAAATCGCGTGACGGACTTCCTGGATGCCATCGGCCATAACGCCATGCGGCAAACGAATGCGGTCTGATGTTCCGAAAGTTGCGAACCCAACCCGTCCAACTTGTATATGCATGTATGTATTTTAGTCTTGACATTCACCGCCGCCGACGTCGAGTATCCTTGCGCTTCCGTTGAAGCGGCAGGTAAGACGCCGAGGCACAGTGCCGCAAGAGCATAAGCCCGCATTCTCATCCAGGCCGGATATGCAGTTCAAAGAGCGGCGCGATCATAAAGGGGAACAGAGATGATGCGTAACCTAGCAGGACAATTTCGTGCACTCGTCGCGGCTGCTGTCATCGGGTTCGCCCCGGCGGCCTTTGCCGCCGACGCGGCCATTCCCGCGACGCCTGAAGCGGGCACCTTCAAGATCGGCATCGAGCCATGGCTCGGCTATGGCCAGTGGCACGTCGCCGAGGCCAAGGGCCTGTTCAAGGCAAGTGGGTTGTCGGACGTCCAAATCGTCAACTTCGCGGAAGACAAGGACATCAATGCCGCGCTCGCGAGCGGCCAGCTCGATGCCGCCAACATCGCGACCCATACCGCGATGGGTATGGTTGCGGCGGGCCTGCCGGTGAAGATCGTGCTGCTGCTCGACGTCAGCATGACGGCCGACGCCATGATCGCCGGCAAGGATATTTCCTCCGTCGCCGACCTCAAGGGCAAGCAGGTCGCCTTCGAGGAGGGCACGACCAGCGACATCCTGCTCAAATACGCCCTTGCCAAGAACGGCATGTCCATCGCCGATGTGCAGCCGGTGCCGATGCCGGCGGCCGACGCCGGCAGCGCGCTGATTGCCGGACAGGTCCCGGTCGCGGTCACCTACGAACCTTATCTCACCGCGGCCAGGGCGCAGAACAAGGACGTCAAGCTGCTCTTCACCGCCGGCGAGGATCCCGGCCTGATCAGCGACGTGCTTGTGGTGCGCGACGAGGTGATCAAGTCGCGACCCGGCCAGGTGCTTGCCATGATCAAGACCTGGGATGCGGCCCTGAAGGACTACAACGGCGATACCGCCGGTGGCCGCGCCATCATTTCCAAGGCCGTCGGTTCCAGTGTCGAGGACCTCAACACGGCCTTCGACGGCGTGCGCTATTATTCTCTCGCCGAGAACAAGAGCGCTCTGACCGGCGAGTTCTCCACCAAGACATTCGCCGATGTCGAAGCCGCCGCCAAGAATGCCGGGCTGCTCCAGGCCGACGTGACACCGGAGCAGATGATCGACCCGTCATTCGTCAAGGCCGCGGAATGACGAAGGCTGCGTCGCGGTGGTAGCGCGGATGTCCGAGCAGCGCGCCGCCAAAACGAGCCAGCCCGGCCCCGCACAAAGATCGGCTGCGCGACCGGTATTGCGCCGCCGATCCTCCGGAATCGGCGCGCCCATCACGCGGTCGCGTTTCCTGATGATCGCCGTGGCCGTTTTTGCCGGCCTCGGCCTTGCCTGGTGGGCGGCAACGGGCCTGGAGCTGGTGAAGCCCATCTTCCTGCCCTCGCCGGAAAGCGTGGCGGGGCAGCTCGGCAAGCTCTGGAGCGACGGCACGCTGTGGCTGGACCTCAAGGCCTCGATATACCGCATCTCCATCGGCTTCCTGATCGCCTCGGCGCTGGCGATACCGATCGGCGTGCTGATCGGCAGCTTCAGGGTCTGGGAAGCCGCCGTCGAGCCGCTGGTGGATTTCATCCGCTATATGCCGGTCGTCGCCTTCGTGCCGCTTTCCATCCTCTGGTCGGGAACCGGCGACGCCCAGAAGTTCCTGATCATCTTCATCGGCACCTTCTTTCAGCAGGTCCTGATGATCATGGACAATGTGAAGCGGGTTCCGACGGATTTCGTCGGCCTCGGCAGGACGCTCGGCCTGCCGGACCGCAAGATCCTGACGCGCATCGTGGTGCCCAGCGCCTTGCCGGGCATCTGGGACACGCTGCGCATCAGCCTGGGTTGGGCGTGGACCTGGCTCGTACTGGCTGAGCTCGTCGCGGCGACATCCGGCCTCGGCTACCGCATCACCGTGTCGCAGCGTTATTTCCAGACAAACACCATCATCGGCTACATCCTGCTCTTGGGCGTGCTCGGTCTCATCACCGACCAGGTGATGAAGGCGCTGGGAAAGGTGCTGTTCCGGCAGGAAGGCCACGCGCAATGAGGTTCGGCCGATGAGTGTGCCCAAACTGCGCATCGAAGGCCTGCACAAGAGCTTTGGCACCGGGGAGCGGCGCACCGAGGTGCTGCGCGACATCAATCTCGATCTTGCCGATAACGAGTTCGTCTCGCTGGTGGGCACGTCGGGTTGCGGCAAGAGCACGCTGCTGTCGATCGTTGCCGGGCTGCAGGATTTCGACGCGGGCGAGCTCGACATCGACGGCTCGCCGATCCTCAAGCCCGGGCTCGACCGCGGCGTCGTCTTCCAGTCCTACACGCTGCTGCCCTGGCTGACGGCGCAGCAGAACATAGAATTTGCCCTCAAGGCCGCCGGCTATGATCGCTCGACCTGCCGCAGGATCGCGCGCGAGCATCTCGACCTCGTCAAGCTGCCGCACTGCGCCGACCTCTACCCGTCCGAACTGTCGGGCGGCATGAAGCAGCGCGTCGCCATCGCGCGGGCGCTGTCCTACCGGCCCAAGATGCTGCTCATGGACGAGCCCTTCGGCGCGCTCGACGCCTTGACCAGGCACCAGATGCAGGAGCTGCTGACGCAGATCTGGGAGGAGCACCGGCTGACCGTGCTCTTCGTCACCCATGACGTGGAGGAGGCCGTCTATCTGTCCGACCGCATCGTCGTCATGGGGATCGGCCCGGGACGCATCATGCGAACCTTCAACGTCGACATAGAGCGCCCGCGCCGGGAAGAGGTCATGGAAAGCGCGGAGTTCATGGACCTGCAGCGCAATGTTCACAAGGCGATCCGCGAAGCTTCAAGACGCCCCGAAATGGCATGAGGCGAGCCGGCCTTGCCGGCTGCCTGCGGTATCGCCCCTCTGCGACTAACATAATCCTCATCCGTCAATAGCTTACGAAGCGGTTCGCCAAAGTTGACAAGAGCCCGCGGGCGGCGGTGTCGCAGCTTCCGATTGGGCTGAATACGCCAAGCAATTCCAAGGCAAAGCAAGCCAAACAACGGGCGAGCCTTCGCGCTTTTTTAAGCGTTTGCCGGCGTGCGGATAAGATTCGATCTCGCGTCGGAACAAATTGGCGCCCACCACGTTGTGGAGCTTGCGGTGAATTGTATACCTCGCCGCGAGGGCGGGACTTCATCTGATCATCAGTTTCTTCAAAAGCAGATGGACTGGGGAGGGGCACTGTGAGCGTGCAGGCATCAAGGGCGCAATTAGATCGTCGTCAGATTCTCAATTCCTTAAAGGCCTTCAGGCGAGGCGACTTCTCCATCCGGATCGATAACATCTACGAAGGAATCGATTCCTATATTGCCGATGCCTTCAACCAGATCGTCGAACTCAACGATCAGGTGACGAAGGAGTTTGAGCGACTGAGCAGGGTCGTCGGCAAGGACGGGAGAATTGGCGAGCGGGGTCATGTCCGCAATGCCACCGGCAGCTGGGAATCAAGCGTCAGGTCGGTCAACGACCTGATCGAAGACATGGTTCAACCGACCGCCGAAGTGGCCCGCGTCATCGGGGCAGTGGCCAAGGGCGACCTTTCCCAGACAATGATGGTCGAAATCGACGGCCGCCCGCTGCGCGGGGAGTTCCTGCGCATAGGCAAGATCGTCAACACGATGGTGGGGCAACTGGCTTCCTTTGCCTCCGAAGTGACACGTGTCGCGCGTGAGGTTGGAACGGAGGGAAAGCTCGGCGGACAAGCGCGGGTGAAGGGCGTGGCCGGCACGTGGAAGGACCTGACCGACAACGTCAACGCCATGGCCACCAACCTTACCGGCCAGGTGCGCAACATCGCCGAGGTGACCACTGCGGTGGCGTCAGGCGATTTGTCTAAGAAGATCACTGTCGATGTGAAGGGCGAGATCCTCGAGCTCAAGAACACCATCAACACGATGGTCGATCAGTTGAACTCGTTCGCATCGGAAGTGACGCGCGTCGCGCGCGAGGTCGGCACGGAAGGCAAGCTCGGGGGCCAGGCGCGGGTCGAAGGCGTCGGCGGCACGTGGAAGGACCTCACCGACAATGTGAACTCCATGGCCGAGAATTTGACCGGCCAGGTCCGCAACATCGCCGAGGTGACGACGGCGGTCGCGCTGGGCGATCTCTCCAAGAAGATCACCGTCGACGTGAAGGGCGAGATCCTGGAACTCAAGAACACCATCAACACGATGGTCGATCAGTTGAACTCGTTCGCATCCGAGGTCACGCGCGTCGCGCGCGAGGTCGGCACCGAGGGCAAGCTCGGCGGCCAGGCCCAGGTTCGCGGCGTCGCCGGTACCTGGAAAGACCTGACCGACAACGTCAATTCCATGGCCGAGAACCTCACCGGCCAAGTGCGCAACATTGCCGAGGTCACGACGGCGGTTGCTTCGGGCGACCTGTCGAAAAAGATCACGGTGGCAGTGCAGGGGGAGATTCTCGAGCTCAAGGATACGATCAACACGATGGTCGATCAGCTGAACTCCTTCGCTTCCGAAGTCACGCGCGTTGCGCGCGAAGTGGGCACGGAAGGCAAGCTCGGCGGGCAGGCAGAGGTGAGGGGCGTCGGGGGCACCTGGAAAGACCTGACCGACAACGTCAATCTGATGGCGGCCAACCTGACTGGCCAGGTTCGAAACATCGCCGAAGTTACGACAGCCGTCGCCCGAGGCGACCTTTCCAAGAAGATCACTGTGGACGTCAAAGGCGAGATCCTCGAGCTCAAGGATACCGTCAACACGATGGTCGACCAGCTGAACTCCTTCGCCTCCGAAGTCACGCGCGTGGCGCGCGAGGTCGGTTCGGAAGGCAAGCTCGGCGGCCAGGCCCATGTGGAAGGCGTCGGCGGCACTTGGAAAGACCTGACCGACAACGTCAACGCCATGGCCGGCAATCTGACCGTGCAGTTGCGCGACGTGTCCAAGGTCGCAACCGCGATCGCGACCGGCGATCTGACGCAGAAGATCACCGTCGATGCCTTGGGAGAGATCCTGCAGATCAAGGATGTGATCAACACGATGGTTGATCAGCTGAATTCCTTTGCCTCGGAGGTGACGCGCGTGGCGCGCGAGGTCGGTTCGGACGGCAAGCTCGGCGGCCAAGCGCAGGTCAGAGGCGTGGGCGGCACCTGGAAGGACCTGACCGACAATGTGAATGCGATGGCGGCCAACCTGACGGGCCAGGTGCGCAACATCGCGGAAGTGACCACGGCCGTGGCGCTCGGCGACCTTTCCAAGAAGATCACCGTGGACGTCAAGGGCGAGATCCTTGAGCTCAAGTCGACCATCAACACCATGGTCGATCAGCTGAACTCCTTCGCCGGCGAGGTGACTCGCGTGGCGCGCGAAGTCGGCACCGAAGGAAAGCTCGGCGGCCAAGCCCAGGTGCGAGGCGTGGCCGGTACATGGAAGGATTTGACCGACAACGTGAATTCCATGGCCGAGAATCTGACCGGCCAGGTTCGCAACATCGCCGAAGTGACGACGGCGGTCGCGCGAGGCGATCTTTCGAAGAAGATCACCGTCGACGTGAAGGGCGAAATCCTCGAGCTCAAGTCGACCATCAACACCATGGTCGACCAGCTGAACTCCTTCGCCGGCGAGGTGACACGCGTCGCACGTGAAGTCGGCACGGAAGGAAAGCTTGGCGGTCAGGCCGAAGTGCGCGGCGTGGCCGGCACCTGGAAGGATCTGACCGACAACGTCAACCTGATGGCCACCAATCTGACCAACCAGGTGCGCGGCATCGCCGACGTCGTGACTGCGGTTGCGCAAGGCAATCTCAAACGCAAGCTGACTGTGGACGCGAAGGGCGAAATCGCCTCCCTGGCGGACACCATCAACGGGATGATCGAAACGCTCGCCACCTTTGCCGACCAGGTGACCAATGTCGCGCGCGAAGTCGGCATCGAAGGCAAGCTTGGAGGCCAGGCACGCGTGCCTGGCGCCGCCGGTCTGTGGCGCGATCTTACGGACAACGTCAATCAGTTGGCGGCCAATCTGACCACGCAGGTCCGCGCAATCGCCGAGGTCTCGACAGCGGTGACGAAGGGCGATCTGACGCGCTCGATCAGCGTCGAGGCTTCCGGAGAGGTCGCCGCGCTCAAGGACAACATCAACGAGATGATCCGCAATCTCAAGGATCAGACGTTGAAGAACGCCGAGCAAGATTGGCTGAAGACAAATCTCGCGCGTTTCTCCCGCATGCTGCAGGGAGAGCGCGATCTCGCCACGGTATCGCGTCTCATCATGTCCGAGCTCGCTCCGCTTGTGAACGCGCAATACGGCGTCTTTTACGTGACCAATCGGGACGAGGAGGAGTCCTATCTGGAACTGGCGGCGTCCTATGGTGCCGAGAGCAAGGCGGCAATCAAGCAACGCCTCGATCTGCGTGAGGGTCTCGTCGGACAAAGTGCTGCCGACAAGCGAGCCATTATGCTCGACAATGTTCCGCCGGACTTTTTGCGCGTCACATCGGGGCTTGGCAGCGCCTCGCCGGCAAACGTCATCATTCTACCTGCCTTGTTCGAAGATGAGGTCAAGGCTGTCATCGAGCTCGCATCCTTCAGCGAGTTCCGCGACACGCACCAATCGTTTCTCAATCAGCTGATGGAATCGGTCGGCATCGTCCTCAACACGATCGCGGCGACGATGCGCACCGAGGGCCTGCTCAAGCAATCGCAATTGCTGACATCCGAGCTGCAGGCGCGTCAGACCGAACTGACGAAAAAGCAGGAGGAACTGCACGCCACGAACGAGGAACTCCAGGAGAAGGCTCAACTTCTGGAGAATGAGAAGAAGCAGGTCGAAAACAAAAATCTCGAAATCGAGATGGCGCGCCGGGCGCTTGAGGAGAAAGCCGAGCAGCTGGCGCTTACCTCCAAGTACAAATCCGAGTTCCTCGCCAACATGAGTCATGAGCTCAGAACCCCGCTCAATTCGCTTCTCATTCTTTCAAATCTGCTTGCCACGAACCAGCAGGGCAACCTCAACGAAAAGCAGGTCGAGTTTGCTCGCACCATCAATTCGGCCGGCACGGATCTTCTCAGCCTGATCAACGACATTCTCGATTTGTCGAAGATCGAGTCCGGCACGGTCTCGATCGACATCAACGATATGCCAGTCGCCCATTTGCGCCAGCATATGGAGCGGACGTTCCGCCAGCTTGCAGCCGACAAGGGTCTGGGCTTTACCATCAATGTCGATCCCGCTCTTCCGGAAACCGTGCGTACGGACGAGAAGCGGTTGCAGCAGATCGTGCTCAACCTGCTGTCGAACGCCTTCAAGTTCACCTCCGAAGGCAAGGTCAGCCTGAGTTTCAGAATGGAAAAGGCGGGACGCCGCAACGGCGCCAAGCTGCCCAGGAAAGCGCTTGCCATAGCGGTGACCGACACCGGTATCGGCATCCCGGAAGACAAGCAGAAATTGATTTTCGAGGCGTTCCAGCAGGCCGACGGCACGACCAGCCGCAAATATGGAGGAACCGGACTTGGGCTCTCGATCAGCCGTGAGATCGCCCGTTTGCTCGGCGGTGAGCTAAGAGTTGAAAGCATTCCCGGCAAAGGATCGACGTTCACGCTCGTCATTCCGATCGATGGTCCCAGGGTTGCCGCCGCCAGCCAGCCGGAACTGCTTCCGGCCACCGAGGCAATCGCGACGACAGCGGCGCCCAGCGGTTTGCCGTCGGCGGAATTGATGGACGATCGCGACGCTATATCGGCGCAAGACAGGGTCGTTTTGATCGTCGAGGACGACCCGACCTTTGGCGGTCTGCTGCTGGGCCTGGCACGGTCTGCCGGGTTGAAAGGCGTCCTTTCGACCGCAGGCTCCGGAACCTTGGCGCTGGCCCGCAAACTGGTGCCGGACGCGATCACGCTGGACCTCGGCCTTGCGGACATCGATGGATGGGTGCTCTTCGACCTGCTGCGCCATGATCCGAAGACCGCCGGCATTCCCATTCATGTGATTTCCGGAGCGGAAGACATCGATAGCCTGGCTCGCAAAGGGGCATCGAGCATCTCGACCAAACCGGTGTCATCCGAAGAGCTGGTGAAGGTGTTCCAGGAAATTCATTCGAGGAACCTGCGCGTCCAGCGCCGGGTGCTCGTGGCTGACTCCGATCCCGAGCGCCGACTTTCCCTGGTCGAGACGATCCGGGACGGCGTCACCTCGGTCACCGCAATCAGTCGCGCGGCAACCGCGGAGGACATCGACCTCGCCTCATTCGATGCGGTTGTCCTTGGGCTTGGAAAGTCTGCCAGGGATAATGCGCGGGCCCTTGACGAACTCACCAACCAGTTTTCAGACGGCCTTCCCCCGCTGCTGTTTTTTGCCCCTCATTCAGAGGCAGTTGAACAGGTGCTGGCGTTGAATCCCGCTTTGTCCTCAGTCCCGCGAGCTGAGAATTTTGCTCAATTGGCTCTCCATATATCTGCGACGCTTCCGGGAGGACTGCGCGAGGAAAGCGGGGCAGGTGTCGAACGAGCTGACAACAGGTCGAATCTTGCGGGCGCGAAAGTCCTGATCGTCGATGACGATATTCGAAACATCTATTCGCTGACGAGCGTCCTTGAGACCTACGATATCGAAGTCCTTCACGCTGAGCGCGGTCGCGATGGGATAGCGTTGCTGGAGGAGAATGCCGACGTCGACGCAGCCTTGATCGACATCATGATGCCGGAGATGGACGGCTACGAGACGATGAGGAGTATCCGCAACACACCCTCCATCGCGCATATTCCGTTGATATCGGTGACAGCAAAGGCGATGAAAGGCGACCGGCAGAAATGCCTGGAAGCCGGGGCTTCCGACTATATTGCCAAGCCTGTCGATCTCGACCTGCTGTTGGCACTGCTGCGGGTCTGGATCGGTCGCTCTCGGGATCGGGTCGAGACATCCCAAAATCTGCTTAGGTCAGTCAGCTGACGGGATGCCCGATGCAAAGGCTGTCGCGGATACGTTCGAAGAAACTGGAGATTGTGCAGTTGGCGGACAATCAGTCAAAGGCACGCATCCTGGCGGTCGATGATGACGAACGAAACCTGTTGGCGATCGAAGAAGTTCTCACTCCACTCGCGGAAGTCGTCGCTGTGCAATCCGGCGAGGAGGCTCTGCGCTGCCTCCTAAAGGAGGATTTCGCCGTTATCTTGCTGGATGTTTTGATGCCGGGCCTCGACGGCTACGAAACAGCCGCGTTGATCCGCCAGCGCGAACAGTCCAGACGAACCCCTCTCATCTTCCTCACGGCCATCAACAAGGAAGATGCTCATATGCTGCGTGGCTACGACGCCGGCGCAGTGGACTATATGTTCAAGCCCTTCGACCCCGCCATGCTGCGATCGAAAGTGGCTGTATTCGTCGAGCTTCACGAAAAGACGCTCGAGATCCAGCGCAATGCGGTCGCCGAACAGGCACTGCTGGCGAAAGCCTTGCAGGCCGAAAAGCAAAAGCTCGAGGCCGAACGATCGCTGCGCGGCGCCGAAGAACGGCAGGAGGCCATTCTTGGATCCTTGCCCGTCTGTTTTCACGCCAGGTTCGCCGAGCCGCCCTTTGCAGCCCGGTTTGTTTCAAAAGGTGTCGAACGTCTGACGGGATTCCCGCCTGAGCGACTGACGTCCGAGCCGCGGTTTGGGCTGAGCCGGGTGCATCCGGAAGATCTACCCAGGGTGCGGGAAGCTTTATTGGCGGCAAAGGTGACAGGCTCCTACACATGCGAGTTCCGCTGGCAGTGCGCCGATGGCAAATATCGTATCTTTCTCGACCAAGGAATCCTGTCGAAAGGTGTCGACGGACGCCGACCTGAAATCCTCGGCACTTTGCTTGACGTGACCGAGCGGCGTGAGCTCGAAAATCAACTTCTTCAGTCACAGCGCCTCGAAGCGGTCGGGAAACTCACCGGAGGGCTGGCACACGATTTCAACAATCTGCTTGCCGCGGTTCTGAGCGGACTAGGATTGCTCGAGAGGCAGCTTACGCTTGACGAGCAAGCAAAGAAGATCGTTGAACTCACTCGCCGCTCCGCGAAGCAAGGCGCCGAACTTGTCAACCGCATGCTTGCCTTTTCGCGGCGTCAGAATCTGAAGCCGACGGCAGTGCGGCTGGCCGCGCTGGAAGATACGATGAACGGCTTGGTGGCTCCCGTGCTCGGCGGCCTGATCCGCTTTGAGTGGGAGGTCGACAACTCCGTTTGGCCCGCGCATGTCGACGTCGGCCAATTGGAGTTGGCGTTGATGAATCTGGTGTTCAACGCGCGCGACGCGATGCCCTCCGGCGGGACAATTGCCGTGCAGGCGCAAAATCGGGTCATCAAAATACCTTCCGAAGACCTGGCGGCCGGAGAGTATGTAGTCCTCACCGTCAAGGACACCGGTGCCGGCATCCCGAAGGAGATTCTGACCAAGGTCGTCGAACCGTTTTTCACGACGAAGCCCGTCGGGAAAGGCACCGGGCTGGGTCTCAGCACGGTATACGGTTTCATGAAGCAATCGGGCGGCGCGCTCCGCATAGACAGCCTCGTCGGGCGCGGAACATCCATGGAGCTGTGGCTGCCGCGTTCAGCGGAGCAGCCTTCCGACAATGTGGCAGATCTGGATGGAGAGAGAGTCCTGGTCGAGACTGCAGGGAAGGCTTTCCCTTCGCTTCTATTGATAGACGACAGCAGCGGATTGCGGCAGCTGACCGCGGAATCGCTTCGGCAACACGGGTTTACAGTGACATGCGCAGCAGGGGGTGCCGAGGCGCTGGCAATTATTGAACGGACACCGCATGAGTTCGACGTGATTGTCACCGATTTCGCAATGCCGCTCGTGTCCGGAGTCGAGGTAATTCGCTTCGCGCGCAACCTGCGCTCCGATTGGCCAGCGGTTATGATAACCGGCTATGCCGACGCTGAGGCAATTTCAAACCGCCCATCGGACGTGCCATTGGTCAACAAGCCGTTCCGGGAAAAAGATCTCATCGAGATCATCTTGCGGGTCAGCGCCTTGAAGCCAGTCGGCGGCCGGCCGACTGCCGGCTCCGGTTAGATCAAGACTTGGCAGTGGCCAACCGGTCTTTCGCGCTAGACGACCGCACCTGCTGATACGACTGAGCATTCGAGGGACGGCTGCTCATCCGTTGGCGGGCGGCACCTTGGCCGGCATGTGCCGGGCGAGATGAGCGATGAGTCAGCGCCAGAAATCCAGAACCTCCTCCGCAGCGGCGACTTCGACATGATGCGAATATCGCGTCGTGAACAGCTTGAGTATATTTTCGTAGGCTTCGTCCGATGTGCTGCAGATCGCATCCTCGACCAGGATCGTTCTGTAACCGAAGTCGATCGCTCCGAGCAGCGTCGCCAACACGCACATGTCGGCCTCGCCTCCGCTGACGATGAGCTCGGTCACACCTTCCGCCTGAAGGCTCCGGTGGAGCTCGCCCGTCAGCCAAGGTGAGTAAACGGGCTTATCGAAAACGCGGGCCGGCGGCACGAAATCACGCAGTTCGGGCAGCAGCTCGAGGCTCCCCGGGCCGGCACATTCGATAGTCATCTGCGACCAGCGCTCATAGTATTGACGCCAATGGCCCTGGCCTTCGCCAGGTCTTCTCGCCGTTATGAACCTGGTGAAAATCGTTCGCTCCGGCCTGCCGTCGACAAGCGAAAGCACCTTCGGCAGGATGGCGGGCAGCCACTCAACCGCCCATGGCCCAGGCGGTAAGAACATCATCTGCATGTCAACGCAAATGTGGACGGCTCGTGTTGAGATTGGCGTCATCGCGATCCAAACTTCCCTGCCGTGAAAGCTAAGCCTTTGTGTCACCGAATGCTTGCGCCGTCGGAGCGGTGTCGACGCCCGTTTCGCGGCCGGCCTCGGCGAGGAGCGCGTCGGCGAGGTACTCTTTCAAATCGCCGACCTCATCGCTGATTTCTTCCGCGAGGATGCCTTCCCGCTCCGCGTCCGCGATGCAAGCTCTCGCCAGTCTTTCTGCCGCGGCCTCCGGGGATGCTTCGGCGGCCGGTCTAACCGCATGCCCCTCGATCCACTCCTCGACGAAGTGTCCCGGTTTGTTGACGAGGATATCGACCTGGTCTGGGTTGACTTTAGGCGCAGGGAGAGTGTCGACCTTCATGACTTGAACTCCGGATTTGTGAATTACAAACGCGGACGCTTAAGCAAGGATGCATAGTCTCTGCCCCTCTCGAAGGACTGTGATCGTAATGTGAAGGAGAGCTGATGGCGCATTCGTCTGAAACGGCAAGAGCGTGGCCCGCGCCTTTTGTTGGATTGCGGTTGGTTTCACTTACGCTTGCGGTCGAGACGCTTGAGTGATTCGCGCAGTTTGTCAGGAAGCCAGCGGTTTACGTGAAACAAAGGCAAGCTCCGTAGATACCGGCGCATGGTTTCATTCGAGAATTGCCGCCTAAGAAGAGCGGCTGTGGATTTGTTGTCGCGTTTCTCGGCCATGGTTGCAGGTCAAACATGAGGCGGCTTGCTTGATCAAAAACTTGTCCCACACTCCGTTGTTCCCCCCAGTTACAAACAGTGAAGGGTCCACTGCCGATTTGCGCCCCCGATTTTTGACGGCCATGGTTAGTGATCCCACGTAACCTGATCAATGGCCGGCCTTCTGATGTGGCGCCGCGACCGCCTTGCTCTGCGGCGATGCCTTCTCCCGCAGCCCGCGGAGCGTTGCAGGCCATAGAAGGCGGGAAAATCCCATCGCTGCTCTTACCGATGTGGCGATGCCGAAATGTCGTGACGCGAACTGGCCGACAAAAGTGAAGCTGGTCCACAGTCCTCAAAGGTGCTCTGCACCACCGGCCATCAACAACGGCACGCTAGCTTTCGCTATGCTTCGTCAAAACGACTGCCTTCCTTGGAAGGATCCCGCGACAGCACACGTTCTTCCTCGTCGTCGGGCAAGGCTTCGTCGCTCTCCTGATAGGGGTTGTCGTCATCCTCTTCGGGGAGGACGCCTTGTGCTTCGGCATCGTCCTCCGGATCGCCGTTTACGGCGACGCTGCCAGGCGGCACCCGACCGTTATCAAGAGCGTCCCAGTCCTGTTGTTCGATGCCGGGAGCTTCGGTTTCTTCCCGCCCTGCGGCTCGCTGCTTGTCGCGCGGATCCATTTTCCTGTCTCCAAGATAGGTGCGTCCGTGACGCGGGCTGTTCTAACCACAAACCGTTTGATGGGGTCGATTGTTCCGGAGGGGCGCTGCTACGAGATCTGCTCGAACGTGCATTGGCGCGGCGCTTTTTCGGGCCGCCAGCGAATGAATCGAGTGCCATGCCGGAAGCGCTCGCCGGTGACGTGGTCGAAGCGGACTTCCACGACCAGTTCCGGCCGCAACGGCTCCCATTCGCCGCTGCGCTCGGTGCTCCAGCGGCTCGGCCCGCCCGGCGCCTTGCCGGTGAAGCCGGGCCCGCCACGCAGCGCCTCCAACTTCTTCGTGAGCGTGGCTCGTTCCTCGTTGGCGATTGTCGAGGTGAAGCCGACATGGTCAAGCAAGCCCCGTTCATTGTAGAGGCCAAGCAATAGCGATCCGACCTGCGACTTGCCGTTCAGATAACGGAAGCCGCCGACCACGCAGTCGGCAGTGCGCAGCCGCTTGACCTTGATCATCGCGCGCTCGCCCGGCTGATAGGGATCGCTCAGCCGCTTGGCGACGACGCCGTCGGTAGAGCCATGCCCGGCGTCCTCCAGCCATCGCCTGGCGGTCGCGAAACTGGTGGTGCAGGGCGAGAGCTGAAGAGCGCCCGTGTTTGCTTGCGCGACGAAGTCTTCAATTGCCGTGCGTCTTTGCGTCAATGCGACTTCGAGCAGCGATTTGCCGCCCGGCGCGACCAATATATCGAACAGGATCAGCCGCGCCGGCGTTTCCGCGCTCAGCTTGCGGATGCGGCTCTCGGCCGGATGAAGCCGCATCTGCAGCGCGTCGAAGGATGCGGCGCCGCCGATCTCGATGACGATTTCGCCGTCGACCACGAAATCCTTGGCTTCGAGGTTTTGCATCATTGCTGTGAGTTCGGGAAAGTAACGCCCAAGCGGCTTGCCCGACTTCGCCCTGAGATCGACCGTTTTACCATTCTTGAAAGCGAGGCAGCGAAACCCATCCCATTTCGGTTCGAACTGCCAGACGCCTTTGTCCTGCGGCAGTTTTTCGTCGATCCGAGCCTCCATCGGGGATGTATCGAGGGGGAGAGGAAACGCGTCGGTCGCGGCCGCTGCCATCGTCGGCCCTCAGGCGTCGAGATCGATCAAGGCGATGCCAAGGCCGGGGCGTTTGGTGCGCCGCAGGTGAACGGGCGATTCCGTCACCGTGACTTCGAGCGTAGGCTTGACGATGCCTTCAACAAGGTGGCCGCCGCGCGTCGATCCGTCGCTTAGACCCAGGACAGCATGGATGTGCAGGCTCGGTCTGCCGCCGTCGTCGACCGCGATGTCGCCAACAGCGCTCAGAACCTCGCATTGCTCGCCGACCGGGATCTTGCGGTAAGATTTCGAGCCGAAGTCGAACCAGCCAACGGTCGCCTTCTCGAATGCGCCGATCGCGGTCAGCGAGGCGCCGGCGATTCCCTGCTCGCCGGCGAAGTCGGACAGGGCAGCAAATGCTTCCTCGCCTGGGTCCAGCACAACCACGAATGTCCTTTGTCCAGAAGTCTGTGCGACCAGTTTCGATTTCATATCGGCCCGCCATCAGCGTTGGTATTGGCCGTAGAACTCGAACCCGGCATGCATGTTCCCGCATGATGAGCATCTTCGAAGGGCAGGATCACACTTCTGTGAGGCCTAGGATCCCGCGCCGGCCAGGTCGGAACAATGGCCTGCATGAATGGTTAGCCCCCGATGAGCAGCCAGCCAGGAGCGAGCCATGTCCCAGCCTTCCGTCCCATCCACGCTTGGCCTCAGCCGGCGCAATTTCATGACAGGCACAGTCTCGGCCGCCGCGGCACCATTGCTCGTTTCATCGGCGAAAGCCGAAGTGCCTGCCGCCGCTGGCGCGGAGCTTCGCGAGCCAGTGGTGACGTCGATGCGGATCAACAAGCAGGCCTATGACCTGTCGCTCGATACGAGAACCAGCCTGCTTGACGCCTTGCGGGATCATATCGGACTAACCGGCACCAAGAAGGGTTGCGACCATGGACAGTGCGGGGCGTGCACGGTTCTTGTCGACGGCAAACGCGTGCTCTCCTGTCTCAGTTTCGCGGTGATGAATGCCGGCAAGGATGTGACGACCGTCGAGGGGCTGGCATCCAGCGACGGTAAGCTGCATCCGATGCAGCAGGCCTTCATCGACCACGATGCCTTCCAGTGCGGCTACTGCACGCCAGGCCAAATCCTCTCGGCCATTGGTTGCATCAATGAAGGGCACGCAAAATCCGAAGACGACATCCGCGACTATATGAGCGGTAATATCTGCCGTTGCGCCGCCTATCCAAACATTGTTGCTGCCATCCTGCAGGCACGCGATCAGATGAAGGGAGCCTGATATGCGTCCCTTCGTCTACGAACAGCCGACCGACATTTCCGCGGCCGTCGCGATCGCCTCCCGCTTCACGACCGAGGACGACCAGCCGACGCGAGCGAATGCGCAGTTCATCGCCGGGGGCACCAACCTTGCCGATTATATGAAGCTCGGCGTTGCCGAGCCGAACCGGCTGGTCGACCTCAACCGGCTCAAGGATCCAGGCCTCAGGCAAATCCGGGTGACCGACGAGGGCATCCGCTTCGGGGCTCTGGTGCGGATGGGCGAGGCGGCAGATCACGCTGAGCTCAAGCGCGGCTATCCCGTTATTGCCGACAGCTTGCGGCTGGCCGCAAGCGGCCAGATCCGCAACATGGCAAGTCTCGCCGGCAATGTCCTGCAGCGCACGCGCTGCGAATATTTTCGCGAGACATCCTGGCACTGCAACAAGCGCGTGCCAGGGTCGGGCTGCGCTGCGATGGAGGGTTTCAACCGGCAGCATGCGGTGCTGGGCGGCAGCGATGCCTGCATCGCGACTTATCACGGCGACTTTGCCCAGGCGCTAATCGCGCTCGATGCCGTCGTGCGTGCCGAAGGCTCGCGTGGGGCGCGAAAGATACCGCTCGCCAAGCTGCATCGTCAGCCACGCGATACACCTGAGATCGAGACCGATCTCGCTGCTGACGAGATCATCACCGCCATAGAAGTGCCGGCTGTGCCATGGGCGCGGCGCTCGCTTTATCTGAAGATCCGAGACCGCGAATCCTACGCGTTCGCGCTGGCCTCGGCCGCCGTTGCGCTCGACCTGGACGGCGACAACGTACGCGAGGCGCGCATTGCCTTGGGCGGCGTGGCGACTGTGCCGTGGCGCGCCAAAGCCGCGGAGGAAGCCCTGCAAGGAAAGACGCTCGACGAGGTTTCGGCGGGGGCGGCGGCGGATGCCGCCTTCGCAGGGGCCGAGCCTCGCCAGCACAACGCGTTCAAGATCGAGCTCGGCAAGCGAACGCTGGTGCGCGCGCTGCTCGAAACCCGCGACCTGAAGGTGTGACCATGGACACTGCCGCTCCGAGACCGAAAGAGAACCAGGGCCAACCGCTGCCGCGCGTCGATGCACGGCTTAAGGTCACCGGGCAGGCGCATTATCCCGCCGACCTGCCGACCGCCAACATCGCCTACGGTGCGCTGGCCACCAGCAGTATTGCCAGGGGCAAGGTGGCCAAGCTTCATCTCGACGATGCCCGTGCCGTGCCCGGGTTGCTCGACATCGTCACGTATGGCGACATGGACACTGTCGAGAAGCCGAAATTCGGCAATTCCGGCGCCACCTCGATCGGGCCGCTGCATGACCGGACGATCTTCCATGACGGCCAGATCATCGCGCTCGCGGTTGCCGAGACATTCGAAGCCGCCGAAGAGGCGGCGCAGTTGATCCGCGCCGAATATGATGCGGAGACGCCCACGGCGAGCTTCGACAGTCCGGGCACGGCGACCATTCCTGCCGCCGGCAAGAGTCCTCTGTTCAAGGAAGACGTGAAGGCCGGCGACTTCGATGCCGCCTATCGAGAGGCCGCGGTGAAGATCGACGCGCGCTATTCGACGCCCACGCAGCACCACAATCCGATCGAACTGTTCTCGACCACCGCCTTCTGGCAGGGCGACCAGCTGATCGTCCACGAGCCCTCGCAAAACGTGACCGGCTGGAAGGTCGAGCTTGCCAGGCAGTTGAAGATCGATCCCGCAAAGGTGCGCATCGTCAGCCCCTTCATCGGCGGCGCCTTCGGTTCCAAGGGGCCGATGACACCGCGCACGGCCATCGTCGCGGTTGCCGCCAGGCGGCTCGGCCGACCGGTGCGTTGCGTGACCAGCCGGATGCAGGCCTTCGGCACCCAGACCTATAGGGCCGAGACAAGGCACCGCATCCGGATCGGCGCCGGCAAGGACGGTCGCATCACTGCCTTCGCGCATGAAGGCTGGGAGGTCACCTCGCGGCCGGACTCCTATGTCGTGGGCGGCACGTCGGCAACCGGCCGCATGTATGCTTACGGTTCTGTGCTGACACATGTCTCGCTGGTGCAGGCGGACCGCAACACCCCGGGCTACATGCGCTCGCCGCCCGAGACGCCTTATGTCTATGCGCTGGAAAACGCCATGGACGAAATGGCGGTAGCGCTCGGCATGGATCCGGTGGAATTCCGCCGGATCAACGAACCGAAGACAGAGCCGATCGGCAAAAAGCCGTTCTCCAGCCGCTCGCTGATCCAGTGCTATGACCAGGCGGCCGAGGCTTTTGGCTGGGCGAAGCGGGACCCGAAAGTGGGAGCGATGCGCGACGGCGACTGGCTGGTCGGCATGGGCTGCGCGACGGCGATTTATCCAACCGCAGTCGCGCCATGCGCGGCGCGGGTGCGCCTGACCGTCGATGGCGATGTGCGGCTGCAATGCGGCTCGCACGAGATCGGAACCGGCGTGCGCACCGTGGCAGGTCAGATGGCGTCGGATCGTCTCGGCGTCAGCATCGATCGGATCAGCGTCGAAATGGGCGACAGCAGCCTGCCTCCCGCTCCTGTCTCGGGGGGCTCGATCTCCACCGCGAGCGTCTGCTCGGCAGTGCTGAAGGCCTGCGATGCCATCCGCGCCAAGCTCTATGCCGGCGCGACCGCCGAGGGCGGGCCGCTGGCGGGCTCTCACAACGAGGAACTCGACCTCGCCGACGGAAAGATCGTGGCCAAGGGCGGCGCTTCGGCAAAGGTCGAAGATGTCCTGAAGACCATGCAGGTTGGCGCAATCGAGGAATATGCCGAGTTCGCGCCCAAGGGTGCGACGCCCGAAGCGCTGAAGAAGCTCTATGCCGGCATGCCGGAATTCCACGGTGGCGAGCAGGATGAGGATTCGGTGAAATACGCCTTTGGCGCCGAGTTCGTCGAAGTCCGCATCAACCGCTACACGAGGGAGATCCGCGTGCCGCGCATCGTCGGCGCGTTCGCGGCCGGCCGCATCATGAACACGCGCACCGCGCGCAGCCAACTGATGGGCGGCATGATCTGGGGCATCGGCCAGGCGCTGCATGAAGCGACGGAAGTCGACAGCCGCTATGCCCGCTACGTCAACCGCGACCTGCAGGACTATCTCGTGCCGGTGAATGCCGACATCAAGGACCTGCAGGTGATCCTGGTCCCGGAGGTCGACCACGCGGTCAACCCGGCCGGCGTGAAGGGCTTGGGCGAACTGGGCAATGTCGGCACGGCCGCGGCTGTTGCCAGCGCGGTCTACCATGCCACCGGCAAACGCATCCGCGATTTGCCGATCAGGATCGAGCAGTTGCTCGCTTGAGCATGCCTGCGATGCAGGCGCATTTTCTCTAATAGGGCGAAACCCATGTTTCACCTTGGGGTGTGGATGCTGCCCATCGCGGGTATCCCTCTGATCCTCATTCTGGTCTGGATGTATTTCCTCGCCAGGCGCCGAAGCCGGCGGCCGGCGGAGCGGAAGGGCGGTCCGTCACAGCCGACGGGGCGGCGTCGCAACGACCTGAAGCGCTGAAGTCTTTAGCCCGGGTGGCCGATCTCTGTCACCCGGTCGGCAAAGCGTGGGCGATACTTCGTGCCGACCTTGGTTTCCGTGAAGTGGTGGCCGCCGAACGCATGGGAGCGGCGGTGGTTGGGGATTAAATCCGCGACCTGTTCCCGGTTGCAGTCACCATTCTGTGATTCCGACGCGGGCGCGGAACCTTGGCGGCGAAAGCACCGTTAGGGGGCGTCAACTCTGGGTTTGCCTTCAGCAGAATCGGCGAGGGGATGCCGCAAATCTTCTCGAAAAACGCCAATGGCGTTGCGCGCTCTGTCATCTGGGGAAGTTTTGCCGTTTTGCTGATCGCCGCGGCGGTCGGGACAATCCTTCCCCGTTCGGACCTGGTAACGGGAGTAGGTGAGCCATTGGCGCAGCCGGTGCCGTTCAGCCACAAGCACCATGTCGGCCAGCTCGGCATCGACTGCCGCTATTGCCACAATGGCGTCGAGACCTCGTCTTCGGCGGGTTTGCCGGCGACCGAGGTCTGCATGACCTGCCATTCGCAGCTTTTCACCAATGCCGGCATGCTGGCGCCGGTGCGTGCAAGCCTGGCCGGCGGCAAGCCGATCGAATGGCAGCGCGTCAACGGCGTCCCGGATTTTGTCTTCTTCAATCATGCGATCCACATCAACAAAGGCGTCGCCTGCGAGACCTGCCATGGCGAGGTCGACCAGATGCCGCTGACGATGCGGGCGCGCACACTGAGCATGGAGTGGTGCCTCGGCTGTCATCGCAACCCGGAGCCGAATTTACGTCCCCTGCAGGACGTGTTCCTGATGCACTGGCAGCCGCCCGCGGACATCGCTGAGATCAGGCGGCAGCTGATCGGCGTGCTCGACATCCATCCCGAGACGATGACGGATTGCTATGTCTGCCATCGCTGATAGGCCTGGTTCCGCCATCGACATCGAGGCTCTGCGCAAGCGGCTGGCGCATGGCGGTGAAATGTGGCGCAGCCTCGACGAGATCGCCGGCGCTGCCGATTTCCGCCGCTTCGTCGATGCCGAGTTCCCGGCAATCGCGGAACGCCTGCCGGCAAAGCCGAACCGGCGCACGCTGCTGAAGCTGATGGGCGCCTCGCTGTCGCTTGCCGGGCTGGCCGCCTGCAGCAGGGCGGAAAACATCGTGCCCTATGTGCGCCAGCCGGAAATCCTGGTCCCCGGCAAGCCTGTCTACTATGCGACGACGCTGTCGAGTGACGGCTTCGGTATCGGCGCCATCGTCGAAAGCCATGAAGGGCGGCCGACCAAGATCGAAGGCAATCCCGACCATCCGGCCTCGCGCGGCGCCACCGACGCGGTGATGCAGGCAGCCGTGCTGACGCTGTTCGACCCGGACCGTTCACGCACGCCGCTCAAGAATGGCCAGCCGGCATCGTACGGCGATTTCCTGAAGACAATGGCGGGGCTCGTTTCGCGATGGACGGCATCGCAGGGGCAGGACGGGGCGTTGCTGGTTGAAGCGACCACCTCGCCGACGCTCGCGGCGCAGCTGGGTGCGCTGCGGACACGTTATCCGAGGCTGAAACTCTATCGCCATGATCCGTTGGCGATGCCGGCCGCGATGGAGGCGTCGCGTGCCCTGTTCGGGTCGGCGCTGACGCCGATCTATCGCTTTGATCGGGCCGATGCGATCGTCAGCCTCGACGCCGATTTCCTCGGCGAAGGACCGGGACGGCTCGCTTATGCGCGCGACTTTGCCGCGCGGCGACGTGTACGCGATCCGTCCGACCGGATGAGCCGGCTTTATGCAGTGGAGTCGACGCCGACAATCACCGGAGCCGCCGCCGATCACCGGCTTGCGATCAAGCCAAGCGACATCGAAGCCGTGGCTGCCGGATTGAACGCGGCGTTGACCGGCAAAACCGGAGCTTCCGGCTCGCCGATCGACCAGGCCTTGATGACGGTGCTGGTCGACGACCTGAAAGCGGCAGGCCGCAATGCGCTGGTCATTGCCGGAGCGCAGCAGAGCGCCTTCGTTCATGCGGTCGCACTTGCCGCCAATGCGAAGCTTGGCGCGCTTGGCAACACGGTCGAGCTGATCGAAGCGCCGGATGCGCTGCAGGTCGATGGCGACCTGGAGGCGATGTGCCAAGCGATTGGCCGCGAGGCGATCGATACGGTCGTGGCACTGGGCGCAAACCCGCTGCACACCGCGCCGGCAGGCCTCGATGTGCGCAAGGCATTCTCCAGCTTGAAGCTGCTAGTCCATCACGGCCTCGATCGCGACGAGACCGCTTTCCTGGCGCACTGGCATGTGCCGGCGGCGCACGAGCTCGAAAGCTGGAGCGACATCCGCGCCTATGACGGCAGCACCTCGCTGGTGCAGCCGCTGATCAAGCCGCTCTATGACGGCAGGACCGTACACGAGCTGCTTGCCGTGCTTGGCGGCCAGTTCGAGACCGATCCGCTGTCGCTGGTCCGGCAACATTGGCCGGCACTCGATGACGATGCCTGGAAGAAGGCGTTGCGCGACGGCACTGTGCCGAACGGCGCTGCCAGGCCCGTACCCGTCACCGTGCCGCCGGATCTGGGCGGACTGAGGCCAGCGGCGAAAGCGGGTGACGGCATAGAGATACGGTTCGTCGCCGATCCGTGGCTGCGCGACGGCCGCTTTGCCAATGCGTCGTGGCTGCAGGAATTGCCGCGGCCGCTGACCAAGATCGTCTGGGGCAATGCGGCACTCATCTCGCCTGCCACCGCGGAGCGGCTGAAGATCGCAAATGGCAAGGTCATCAACGTCACATCCGACGGGGCGGACATCGATGCGCCGGCCTGGATCGTGCCCGGCCACCCGGGCGAGACGATAACGCTGTCCTTCGGCTTCGGACGGAAAGTCGGTTCCGTTGCTGCGCTATCGCAAGGCTACGACGCGTTCGACTTGCGCCGTGGTTCGGAATGGTTCGCGACCGGCGCTGCCATTGCGCCGCGCGGGAACAGCATGCGGGTCATCACCACGCAGCATCACCAAGCGATGGAAGGCCGCGCCATCGTGCGCCACGCGTCTCTCGATGCATTCCGACAGAACCCGGATTTCGTGCGCAAGAATGCGCCGCCGGCGCCGACGGAATCGCTCTATCCCGACTGGCCGTACGACGAGGAAGCCTGGGCGATGGCGATCGACCTCTCGGCCTGCACCGGCTGCATGGCCTGCGTCTCGGCCTGCCAGGCGGAGAACAACATCGCGCCGGTCGGCCCGGAGGAATGCGAGCGCGGCCACGAGATGCACTGGCTGCGGGTCGACCGCTACTATGCCGGACCGGTCGATGCGCCCGACACTTTCTTCCAGCCGGTGCCTTGCATGCATTGCGAGAAGGCGCCTTGCGAGGTGGTGTGCCCAGTCAATGCCACCGTGCACACGCATGATGGGCTGAATGCGCAGGTCTATAACCGCTGCATCGGAACGCGCTACTGCTCGCAGAATTGCCCCTACAAGGTGCGGCGCTTCAACTTCCTCGATCATCAATCCTTCGACAAGGACGTGGCAGGTCCGGAGCAGGGCGTCCATAACCCCAATGTCAGCGTGCGCTCGCGCGGGGTGATGGAGAAATGCACCTATTGCGTCCAGCGCATCAGCGCCAAGCGCATCCAGGCGCAGATCGAGAACCGCGACATCGCCGATGGCGAAGTGGTCACCGCCTGCCAACAGGCCTGCCCGACCCAGGCCATCACCTTCGGCGACCGCAACAAGAAAGATGCAAAGGTCGTTCGCGAAAAAAGCGCGCCGCAGAATTACGCGCTGCTGGAGGAGCTGAACACACGGCCGCGCACCACCTATCTCGGCAAGATTTCCAATCCGAACGGCAAGCTTGCCAAACCGGGCGAGGCGACCGATGGCTGAAGCGAGCGCGAACAGCCCTGCCGTCCTGCGTGGCCGTCACGATTTTCCCGAGATCAGCGGCCGCATCGGCTCGATTGTGCTCAACGGCCGCCTGCCGCGCCATTTCTGGACAGCGTTCCTGCTCTGCTTCCTGCTTGTCCTGCTGCTGTTCTATTCGATCACTTATCTCATCGCGGTCGGCGTCGGCGGCCTCGGTATCAACATGCCGGTGGTCTGGGGCACGATGATCTCCAATTTCGTCTGGTGGATCGGCATCGGCCATGCCGGCACGCTGATCTCGGCGGTGCTGTTGCTGCTGCGCCAACCCTGGCGCGCTTCGATCAACCGCTTCGCCGAGGCCATGACGCTGTTTGCCGTCGCCATGGCCGGCCTATTTCCGATCCTGCATCTTGGGCGACCGTGGTTCTTCTACTGGCTGCTGCCGCTGCCCAATGTGCATATGCACTGGCCGCAGTGGCGAAGTCCGCTGGTCTGGGACTTCGCGGCGATCGCCACCTACGCGACCGTTTCGCTGCTGTTCTGGTATATGGGGCTGCTGCCCGACCTGGCGGTGCTGCGCGACCGCGCCAGGTCGAGACCGGCGCAGCTCTTCTACGGCATATTGGCGCTCGGCTGGCGCGGCTCGGCCTATCATTGGGCGCGCTACCAGGTTGTCTATTTCCTGCTCGCGGCTTTGGCCACGCCGTTGGTCGTTTCAGTGCATTCGATCGTTTCGCTCGATTTCACCTTCGCGATCACGCCCGGCTATCACTCGACGATCTTCCCGCCGTATTTCGTCGCCGGCGCGCTGCTCTCCGGCTTCGCCATGGTGCTCACCATTGCAATCCCATTGCGGTGGGCCTTCTCGGTCAAGGACCTGATCACGCTCAGGCACATGGACAATGCCGCCAAGCTGATGATCGCCGCCGGCATGGTCGTCGCCTATGGTTATGTCTCGGAAGCATTCTTCGCCTGGTATTCGGGCGAGCCTTACGAACGCACCATGATGGCGCAGCGCGCGCTGGGTCCCTATGCGCCGCTGTTCTGGATAATGCTGAGCCTGAACTGCGGCGTGCTGCAATTGCTGTGGTTCAGACGCATCCGCCGCAACATGCCGCTGCTGTTCGCGATCGCCGTCGCCATCAATGTCGGCATGTGGATCGAGCGCTACATCATCGTCGTGACGGGGCCGAGCCGCGACTACCTGCCGTCTGCCTGGGGCGAGCAGTCGCTGGCCTGGCTCGATTTCGGCATCCTGTTCGGTTCGATCGGCACCTTCTTCGCGCTCGTCTTCCTGTTCATCCGCATCCTGCCGGCGATCACCATCTTCGAGGTCGAGGAACTGGCCGAAGAGGAGGGCAAGATCCGATGAGCCTCTACGGCCTCATGGCGGTGTTTGCCGGTCCCGAAGCGCTCATCGCGGCGGCGCGCGGCATGCGCGAGCGCGGCTATCGGCGCATGGATGCGTTCTCGCCCTTTCCGATCAAGGACTTGGACGGGATACTGGAGATCCCGAAGACGCGCCTGCCTTGGGCCGTGCTCGCCGGCGGCATTGCCGGCGCGGCTCTCGTCTATGCACTGATCTGGTACTCGGTCGAGATCGATTACCCCGTCAATGTCGGCGGGCGGCCGCTGCATTCCTGGCCGCCTTTCGTCATCATCGCCTTTGAGGCCGGCATTCTCGGCGCCGCCTTCGCGGGCTTCCTGGGCGTGCTCGCGGCCAATGGGCTGCCCCGCTATCACCATCCGGTCTTCAACGCCGAGAGCTTCAGCTACGCGCGCGGCGGCAAGTTCTATCTGCTGATCGAAGCGGCCGATCCCAAATACCGCAAGGGTGTGACCAGGGGCCAACTGACGCGGCTCGGCGCCGAGACTGTCGAGGAGGTCGAGGCGTGAGCCGCCTCGGCCTCACGCTCATGCTCGGTGCCCTGGCCGTCGCCGGCTGCCGGCAGGATATGGAGGACCAGCCGCGCTACGATCCGCTGGAGGCAAGCAACCAGTTCGCCGACGGCATGGCGGCGCGGACGCCGGTTACAGGAACGGTGGCGCGCGACGCCGATCTGACGCCGGTTCGGGATAAAATCCCTTATCCGATCACGATCGAGCTGCTGCAGCGCGGGCAGCAGCGTTTCGACATCTTCTGCTCGCCCTGTCACGGCCGCACCGGCGATGGTCACGGCATGATCGTCCAGCGCGGCTTTCCGGCGCCGCCGAGCTACCATCAGGAAGCGCTGCGCAAGGCCTCGGACCGGCACTTCTACGATGTCGTCACCAACGGCTATGGCGCCATGTATTCCTACGCGGCGCGAGTGCCGCCGCAGGACCGCTGGGCGATCGTTGCCTATATCCGCGCGCTGCAATATTCGCGGGCCGCTCCAGTCGCCGAACTTCCGCAAAGCTTGCGCGCGCGGCTCGAGGCGTCGCCATGAGCCGCGTCGAGCAAGGCTTTCTGGCGGCGGGCGCCGTAGGACTTGTTCTCTGCGGTCTAGGCGCATCGCTCGATGCCAAAGCGATGCTGGGCGCCTGGCTCGCGCCAGCCATCTTCGCGCTCAGCCTGCCGCTCGGCGCGCTGACCATACTGATGGTGCACGGGCTGACCGGTGGACGCTGGGGCGATGCGGTCCGCCAGCCTTTGCGGATCATGATCGCGATGCTGCCATTTGCGCTCATCTTGCTCCTGCTGGTGCTGATGAGGCTCGACCTGATCTTCCCATGGGCCGGCGCCGATAGCGCGATGCGTTCTGAGCAGGTTCGAGAGAAGCTTGCTTATCTCAATGTGCCGTTCTTCCTGCTGCGCTTCGCCTTCTGCGCCGCGGTCTGGCTCGTTCTGGCCTGGACGATGCTAACTACAGAGGACCCCGCAAAGCCTGGCAGCGGAAAGAAATTCGCCCTTGGCCTCGTTCTCCACGCGGTTGCCGTCAGTGTCTTTGCCATCGACTGGATGCTTTCGATCGAGCCGGAATTCACCTCGACCATCTATGCGCTTTGTGAAGCTGCCGCCGAGGTTGTCGGAGCTGTCGCCCTGGCGATCCTGGTGCTGGCGGCAAGGCGGGCGGTGGAGGTCATGCCCGGAGGCGAGGAGGATGTCGCGCTCAGCGAGGATCTTGCCAACATGCTGCTCGGCTTCGTGCTGACCTGGATCTACCTCATGTTCATGCAGTGGGTCGTCGTCTGGGGCGGCGACTTGCCCGACGAGATCCGCTGGTACGGCATGCGCTCCACGGGCGGCTGGCTGTATCTTCTTTGGCTGCTGATTGCCTTGCATGTCTCGGCTTTCGCGGGTCTGCTCAGCCGGAACCTGAAACGCAGCCATCGCGGCCTTGTCTGGCTCGCCGCTGTCGCTCTGGCTGGCCATTTCATCGACGTCTTCTGGCGAATCCGGCCACCGCTCTTTGCCGGCGGAGTCCCGGCATTGTGGCATGATGCGGCCGCCTGGATGGGAATGGGCGGGCTGTGGCTCGCGCTGTTCCTTTTCCTGCTCCGCCGGCCAGACAGGATCGTCTGGTGGAAACGGGAGGTCGCCCATGGCTAAGGCGCACCGTCATCCCGAGACGCGCGATGTCCAGCCGCGTGTGCTGCTCGCCTTCGGCGGCGGGCTGCTGCTGTTCATCGCTTTAGCCGCGATCGGCGTGAAGCTCGTCTTCAACACCGCGCCGACCTGGCTGCCGCTTCCGACGGACACCGGTCCGGAAGGCCCCGGCTTGCAGATCGCGCCATGGCAGGATTTGGCCGCTTGCCGCGCCGAAGAGGATCGCCAGCTCAAGACGCTTGGCTGGGTCGATCGCAAGGCCGGCATCGCGCGCATCCCGATCGATGACGCCATGTGGGCGGTGGTCAGCCACGGCCTGCCTGATTGGTCTCAGCCGGGGGGTGCATCCGCGAGACCTGTCGATTGCGCCCTGCTCACGGCGGCGGTTCCCCGTGCGCCGCAGGCCCAGAATTGCCAACAGCAGCGTGGGGCAGGGCGATGAGAAGCTTGTTGGCCGCGCTTTGTCTGTTCGTTGCCGGCACGGCCCTTGCCGCCGAACGACCGAGCTTCGATCCGAAGCTCGGTGCGCAGCTCAGTCTTGAGCGAGAATTGGTCGATACAAGCGGCCGGAAGCTGACGCTTGGCGAGACGCTTGGCGGACGTCCGGCGCTTATCATCTTCGGCTACGATAAATGCCGGAACCTTTGTGGCGTCACCCAGCAGGCCGTCGCGTCCGACCTGAAGAAGACATCCCTTCGCCCTGCAGATTACCGCGCGTTGTTCATCTCGATCGACCCCGATGACACCTCCGCCGATGCCGCAGCGGCGCGGGATGACATCGCTTCCGCCGCAGGCCCGGCGGGATTGTCCGCCTGGCGTTTTCTGACCAGCAGCGAGAGCGCCGGCGCGGCGCTCGCCAACGAAGCCGGCATCACTTTCGACCGACGTAAGGGTATCGATCAGTTCGTGCATCCGATCGCAGTCATTGCGCTGACGCCTTCCGGCCGAATTTCGCAGGTATTGCCGGCCTTGACCTTCACGCCGCGCGATCTCCAGCTCGCGCTGGTCGAAGCATCAGCCAACAAGCTCGGGTCGATTGCCGATCATGTCTTCCTGTTCTGCGCGGGGTTCGACAGTTCGAAAGGCCAGTATACTCCCGTAGTCTGGGCGGCGCTGAAAGTGGCCAGCCTGGCAACGGTGCTCGGCCTGGGAGCAACGGTGCTCTGGCAAATGCGGGGGAGGGCAAGGTGAGCTTCGGCGTTCCCTTCTTCCCACAGGAAGCCTCGTCGGAAGCCGGCCATGTCGATGCGCTGTTTTACACGCTGCTCGTTTTCTCAGCCGTGCTCGGGCTGGCGCTCACCGGGCTGGTCGTCGGCTACGCGGTGAAATACCGCGTCGGGTCGCCGGCGGATCGCACGGGACAGCGTTCCCGCACCATGTGGCTGGAGATGAGTTGGACCGTCGCCAGCTTGATCATTGCCTTCATCTTCTTCGGCTGGGGCGCAGTGCTTTTCGTTCGCCGCGATCATCCGCCGGCGGACGCGCTCGAGATCACGGGGCTGGGCAAACAATGGATGTGGGAGTTCAGGCAACCCGGCGGCCAGCGCGAGATCAACGAGCTGCACGTCCCGGTCGGCAAACCGGTCGTCGTGTCGCTCGCCTCGCAGGACGTCATCCACTCCTTCTACGTGCCGGCGTTTCGCATCAAGCAGGACGCGGTGCCTGGACGCACGACGCATATCTGGTTCATTGCCACCGAGCCCGGCCGCTACCACCTGTTCTGCGCCCAATATTGCGGCACCCAGCATTCCGAAATGGGCGGCTGGGTGACCGTGATGGCGCCCGAGCAATATGCCGCGTGGCTGAACAGCCAGGGCGAAGGCGAGACGCTTGCCGCAAGCGGCGAGAAACTGTTTCGCGCGCTGGGCTGCTCCGGCTGCCATGGCGCGAGCAGCAAGGTGAGGGCGCCCTCGCTTGACGGCATCTTCGGCCGGCCGGTGGCGCTCGACAATCAGCAGACGGTGATCGCCGACGAGCGCTATTTGCGCGACTCCATCTTCAACCCGAAGAAGGAGATCGCTGCCGGTTACGAGCCGGTCATGCCGAGCTTCGACGGCCTGATCGACGAAGGCGAGCTGCAGATGCTGCTTGCCTATCTGAAATCGCTTTCGCCTCGACCAACGGCTGGAGCCAGGCCATGACCAATGCGGCGATGCAGGGTACATATCTCGGCCAAGGCAGCGGCCTGCGGGCATGGCTTCTCACCACCGATCATAAGCGCGTCGCGTGGCTTTATCTCGTCTCGCTGACGGCCTTCTTCTTTCTCGGCGGCGCCATGGCGGTGCTGATGCGGATCGAGCTGGCGACGCCGGCAGGCGACCTCGTCTCCGATGATGTCTACAACCGGCTGTTCTCGCTGCACGGCATCATCATGGTCTGGTTCTTCCTGGTGCCGTCGATCCCGGCGACCATGGGCAATTTCCTTTTGCCGCTGATGATCGGCGCGCGCGATCTCGCTTTCCCGCGGCTCAACCTCGCCAGTTGGTACGTCTTCATTTTCGGCAGCCTGTTCGCGCTGTTTGCGGTGGTGGCCGGCGGCGTCGATACCGGCTGGACCTTCTACACGCCGCTGTCGACGCTTTATGCCAACGGCTTCGTCTCGACCGCCGCGTTCGGCGTCTTCATCGTCGGCTTCTCGACGATCATGACCGGCATCAACTTCATCGTCACCGTGCACACGCTACGCGCGCCGGGGCTCACCTGGTTCCGACTGCCGATTTTCGTCTGGACGCTCTACGCCACCAGCCTGGTGATGGTGCTGGCCACTCCGGTGCTCGCTGCATCGCTGATCCTGATCGTGCTGGAGCGCGTGTTCGGCATCGGCATCTTCAATCCCGATCTCGGCGGCGATCCGCTGCTCTTCCAGCATCTCTTCTGGTTCTATTCGCACCCTGCGGTCTACATCATGATCCTGCCCGGCATGGGTGTGGTGTCGGAGGTGCTGCCCTGTTTCAGCCGCCGGCCGCTGTTCGGCTACAAGGCGGTGGCGATGTCGTCGATGGCGATCGCCGTCTTCGGCTTCCTGGTCTGGGGCCACCACATGTTCGTCAGCGGACAGTCGGCCTATGCCGGCGTGGTGTTCTCGTTCCTGTCCTTCTGCGTCGCGATCCCGTCGGCGATCAAGGTCTTCAACTGGAGCCTGACGCTGCGCAAGGGCGAGATCAGCTTCGAGACGCCGATGCTCTACGCCCTGTTCTTCGTGGCGCTATTCACCTTCGGCGGGCTGGCGGGGCTGTTCCTTGCGGCGTTGGCGGTCGACGTGCATGTCCACGACACCTACTTCGTCATCGCGCATTTCCACTACATCATGGTTGGCGGCATGGTGACGGCCTACATGGCGGGCCTGCATTTCTGGTGGCCGAAATTGACCGGCCGCACGTATTCGGAAACCGCGGGTCGTATAGCGGCGACCGTCACTTTCGTCGGCTTCAATCTGACCTTCTTCCCGCAATATGTGCTGGGCTTCGACGGCATGCCCCGGCGCTATCATACCTATCCGCCTGAGTTCCAGTTCTGGAACGTCCTGTCCTCGGGCGGCGCGGTGGTGCTGGCGGTCGGCTATCTGATGCCGTTGTTCTATCTCGGCTGGTCGCTGTTTCGCGGCGCTCGCGCGCCCGACAATCCGTGGAACGCCACGGGGCTCGAATGGCAGACGAGCTCGCCGCCGCCACCATATAATTTCGAGACCATGCCGGTCGTGACGCGACCGGCCTATGCCTACGACATGAAGGGGCTCGAGCACGAGCGCTTCAGCCCGCATCGGGAGGAAGCGGCGCGATGAGCGGCACCGAAAGCGTCGCGTTCGACACGCCCCAGCGCGAACGGCGCGCCGACAATTTCGCGATGTGGGTGTTCATCGGCTCCGAGGCGATGCTGTTCGGCGCGATTTTCCTGGTCTTCCTCATCGGCCACATCGATTTCGGCCCGGCCTTCGCGGCGGCTTCCAAGCATCTTTCGCTGCCGCTCGGCACCTTCAACACGGCCGTGCTGATCACCAGCAGCTTCACCATGGCATTGGCGCACAGGTTTACGCTGCAGAGACGTTGGCGCGCTACCGTTTGGGCGTTGGCCGCGACCTCGGCGTTGGGTGTCTGCTTCCTGATCGTGAAGGGGATCGAATACGGCAAGGAGATCAGCGAAGGACTGGCGCCGGTCCTGGACCTGCCGTTCCGCTATGCAGGACCGGATCCCATGCACGCCCAGCTTTTTTTCGGCCTCTATTTCACGATGACCTCGCTGCATGCGCTGCACCTGATCGGCGGCATCGTCGTCATCGCCGGCATGATCGCATTCTGGCGGCCCTCCAGCCCTGCCAACCGCCTGCGCCGGGTGGCTGCCGTCGGCCTCTATTGGCATTTCGTCGACATCATCTGGGTGTTCATGTTCCCCGTCCTTTACCTGATCAACCGATGAGCGAATTGCGCAAACTCACCTTCGGCTATCTCGGGCTGCTCGCGCTGCTGGCGCTGACGGTGGCTTCCTCCTTCCTCGATCTAGGCGGCTTCAATGTCGCCCTCAACCTGGCGATCGCGGCCGCCAAGGCGGTCCTGATCGCCCTGCTGTTCATGCATCTGACAGGCACCTTGCCGCGGCTCGCCGTCGCGGCAACCGGGCTTTGGCTCGCCATTCTTTTCGGGCTGACGCTGATCGGGCGATAGGAGAGCGGCATCGATCGCCAGCGGGCACGCCGATTGGGACTGAGGTCCTGTCATCAAGCCGCAACAGGCCCAGCATCAACATGTGATCTTGCTCATAGTCTTCGGGCAGCATGATTGCGAATGAGGAACACGTCATTGGAGGTGAGCGATGCCCCTGTCCGCGGCGCTGAATGATGCCGACTTGGAATTCAAGTGCTTGGAATGTAACCATGCCTTCAAAAGGAAAGGGTCGTGGTTCAAGGTGATCTCAACCTTCAAATGCGAGGGCTGCGGAGCTGCGAACCGCATCGGGTATGCCGACAAATTGGCGTTGTTCGAAAAGCACTCAGCGGCGTTTGGCTGATCGCAAGCCGGACCGCGAAAGCGGCTCGACAACTCGCCCGCTGGAGTGTCGTTGATTGAACCGCCAGGCCTCGTCGACCTCTGAGAAATCGTCCGGTATTACGTATCGCTGTTCAATAAGCGAGCGGCCCGGCACGAGAACGGGGGAGCCCACGGGCCGGGCCTGACCGGCGGGGGCACGGACTCGATACAGGGCGCCGGCTGACGCTGTTATAACAAATCTCGATGGAGCCTCCGCCGTGCGAATGAAGGACCGCTCTCAATGACACCGCCCCTGAATCACGGCCAAGCAAAGTGCCATACGGATTGTCGCGACTTCATAGAGCGGCCCGGCCGCGCTGAGCATCACCTCTGACCCGGTTATTGCACATTGCATCGCGACGGCATCATAACGGTGCGAAAAATTGCAATTTGTCCCTCGCTTGAATGAAACATTTGTCGCCGATACCCCGTATGCAAAGTAAGCAGGGGGTGAAATATGCTGCATGAAGCCAACGGAGACTGCGCGCTAAATCTGAGCGAAGACGAAGCGCGCCTTGCTGAGCGCTACCGCTTTCTTTGTGGCCAGCACGATGGGCTTTCCAGATGCGGCATAGCAGCCTGGGTCGGCGCGCTCGCGGGCGGTGTGTTTATCGTCTCGGCGATATTCTTTGGTGGCGGTGAACAGGGCGATCCTCTCTTCGTATTCGGCATTGGCGTATGTTGTCTTCTTGTTGGCGGTCTCCTTTGGTTCCACGAGCGTCAAGCTGAGAAGCGTCGCTGGCAAGAGAAGAGGTCAATCGTCCATAAGTTTCGCAGCCGAGGACTCGGCATACAGCTGAACGGCCAAGTTCATCGTCTGTTCGGCTAGTGCGTTTCCCGGTTCACGGAAACGGGGAAACGCCCTATCGCTTTGTTTTTTTACGCAATTCCGGACGGAAAACCGCTCACACTTTTCCTGGAATTGCTCTAGCTGTTGAATGGCTGATGCGCAGCAATGAGGATCTGCGTTCTGCACAGCTGAGGTACCTTTTAAAATGATCGCGGCAGTTGCTACTGCGCCGTGTTGTGCGCTTTGAACGCCAAGCGAAGTTCGAGCGCCTCAGGGCTGGCGCTGCCTAGCTTGGTGTCTCCGTTCTGCGAACCCCAGGCATAGGCAAAGTCGAATACAGGAGCCGGAGAGTAGGTGGCCCAGCGCGCGAAGATCTGCTTCGCCTGGTCCGGTGTCGGCAGTACATAGACGTCCGCAGCCGCTCCGGTACGGGTCTTCCAATTGCCGCCGCCGAAGGCCTGGTATACAGGCACAATCCTGTCGAGAGGGATGCCAGCGGCAACGGCTGCCTCGACCGTTCGATCGATGAAATCCAAATCGAAAGCTTTGCCGCGGACGGGATATGGATCCAGGCCGAAAAGATCAATCCCGGTGTTGGCGGGATTGAAGGTATTCATGAAGGCGGGGGCTTCGAAAGACCCCATGTCCATCAAAGTAACAAATGTAACTGCCCCGGGGACATTGGCTCTGATCCACTCGGCCTCGGCCTTCAGGGCCGCCGGACTAACTGCTGGGGGATGGTATTTGCCGGTGATATCCGGCTCATCGCAGAGGCGAAAACCGAACAGCCGCGGATTGCCGATAAATGGCTTCACCTTGGCGATGAAGCGTGGCGTCACGCCGCTGGATTCATTTAGCCATATCAGCCCCTTCATCCCTGGCGGCAAGGCATTGAGCTGCTCTACGGATTGTACATCGGCGAGGTCGAAACCCGCGCTCGCGATCGCAACGCTCGGCCCACCGGAGGTGTAGTGAAGCGTCTTGCCGTTTCCACCCGCAGACAGCGCCGATTGGCTGCAGATCAGCATCATGAGCAACGTCGACATGCACAGATTGCCGATGCGTGTGAACTTTGGCGACCAAGGTGTTGGCGCGACGGGTTCCGAGTTGATGGGTTGCGCGGCTCGAACCGCTGCGCCATACCCGCACGTTGAACACGTCGGCATGCTCCAACTATCCACCAAATCGCCCCGCATCGGTCTCCTTCTAAGATGTACGGAAGAATTCGGCTTCATCTGTTCGATCGATGGACCCGCTTCGAGGCGGAGCTGCTGCCAAGCCAGCATAAGTGGTGGCATCCATGCAATCATCTATGCGCTGCAGATCCAGATGCTGGCTATTTCAGCGCCGTCTTCATGGGCGCCGACGTCGACCAGCCGCGAGATCTGACGAAGTCGGTGACGGTGGAATAGGCATTACCGGCGAACATTGTCGCCGGTAATGCCCTGCTTTGCGGAGCTTGGAGGCTCCTATCGACGGCGATCTTATGGCAGGTACGCGTCTGCGCTAGACCGCCAGAGCATGCCCGTCCTAGACCACAGCGAACGAGCTCGCCGTAACCGCAAGATGCGGGGAAAGGGCGGCGAACTGAATCTGAGCTGCGCCGCCTGCGCCGTCACTGTCAAAGTAGAGCGCTCCGGTCGTGCTGTTGTAGACGATATGATCGGTGCTGTCGTGAGCGGCGGTACCGGTATAGAAAGCACTGCTTGCGAGCGCCCCAACGCTGAGCCCCTTGAAGACAGCGTCATCCAAGTGGATCTTGTCCACAGACGGGCTGAAGTCGGTAACCGTGGCAACATTGCTCTTGCTGAGGGTGCTGTTGAAAACGAAGGTGTCGTGGCCGCCATTGCCGGTCAGCCAATCGCCGCCGCCGCCGCTCTTTATGACGTTGTCGCCGGCATTTCCGATGATGTGCTGACGCAGTTCGTTGCCGGTCAAATTGATTGCCGTCGTGCCGGCATCCTTCTGGGTACCGAGGACCTCAATCGACGAGCCGGCAGCAAGCGCATAACTCACCGACGTCCACACCCTGTCCTGGCCCTGGCCAGCGGCCTCGACCACCTTGCTGGCGGCATTGTTGACATAGTAGTCGTCATTGCCTCCATAGCCCGCCATCGTGTGTGCGGCGTTGTCGGCCGGGCGCAAAACGTCGTTGCCGCTGGTGCCTTTTATGTCGGCGATCGGGGCCGTGACGGGAGGTGGGGTTGTCGTGCCGGTACTGGTGCCAGTGCTACTACCAGTACTGGTGCCAGTGTTGGTGCTGGTGTGGGTGTTGTGATCCAGGAAAAACGCCTGCATCGACGACGTGTTGCCAAGCGAGGTCTCGCCATTTTGCGAGGACCACTTATAGGCCATGTCAAAGGCTGGCGACGGGACGAGCTTTGCCCAATGGTCCATGATGGTCTGTTCCTGGGCGGTGGTAGGCATCACATAAGACCCGCCCGTATTGGTCGACCACCCGCCGCCGCCAAACGTCTGGAACACAGGAATGATCGCACTCTGCGGAATGCCCGCCTTCTCCGCTGCAGCGACGGCTCTGTCGATGTAGTTGAAGTCGACCGCGGTCGAGCGCACGGGGTAGGGATCGAGCCCGTAATAGTCGATCCCCGTGTTGGCGGGATTGTACGTGTTGGTGTAATCGGAGGCCGTGAACGACCCCATGTCCATCAGCGTAATGAAGGTTTTCGCACCCGGGAAATGAGAGTGAATCCAGTCGGATTCGGCCTTCAGATTCGCAGCGCTGACCTGTGTGTGGTATTTGCCCGTGGGGTCAGGCTCGTCAGTGAGATAAAAGCCAAAAACCTTGGAATTGCCGAGGAGGGGCGTCACCTTGTCTATGAAAGACTGGGTCACCCCGCTGCTTTCGTTGAGATATATCAAAGCCTTGGTGCCGTCAGGCAGCGCGTTGACCGATGACGCGTACTGAAGGTCGATCAAGTTGAAGCCATTAGCTATGGCGCCGGAGGCGGGGGCGCCATAGGCGTAATGCATGGTAGCCATGCGAACATCCTTCTTCCGATTGATAAGCGCCCCATCCCCTGCCTAACCGAGAGGGTACATTAGCGCCAAATCAAATACGGAAATATGCTGATAGAATGATTGATCGAGTACTTTACCAGCACCAAAAACGCCTAATCTTACAGTGATTTGCATCGAATTTCGGTGTTCGATGATGCATCAAATTAGCCGGGGATAACACGATTCCGTTGCTCAACCTTCAGGCCGCAAAGACCGACGATGCGGCGAGCGAAACGCTGCTGGAACCAAAACAACCCGATACCGGTAGAATCATTGATGCTGGGCACAGAACACAGCAATAAGGAAACGGTTGTCAGGATCAATTCCCGGTTTTTTGGGAAAACTTGAAATTTTCTCGGGTATGCCCAGTGCGAGGCACTCCCTTTTTTTGAGCGAAGGACACTTCGCTTGAGTGCTCTCTTCCTCTAGGCATTTTGCTAGGAACGTATCTTCGTCGATAGCTCGTCAGATCCAGGGTTCTGCGATGAACCGCGTTCGCCGAACTTGGACTTGAGGAACGGTTGAACCGACGCAACTCAAGCTGAGGCCTTGTCACCGGCTCAGAGACAGCCGAGCCTCGAATTCCCCTCGCCGAAATGGACATTCAATTCGCGCTCCGACGCAGCCGCGCGCACCCCGAGATCGGTCCGCTCATTCAAACGGACGAGGACATTGGGCAAGCCTGCCCGTACCGTGAACCTTGGCGCAAAACATGTATCTGAGTAGCGAACCAGGATCATGGAAGCACGAAGAAATGCTGACCAGTGCACGCGACCCAAGTCTGACGGGCGGTCGGGGGAGACAGCATGAATCCGCATCTTGTGTGTGTTGGAGGCGAGGACCACGCCTTCAGGATTCCGTTTTTGCTGTCGCTGCGTCAGAAGGGCTTCCAAGTCACTGCGGTGTCGAGCGGTCCGGATACAGCATTTTCGCAGCACGACATTCCGCATCGACGCTACGGCTTCGACCGATTTTCCAGCGGGAGTGGAGGCGCCGTAAGGACGATCAGAAAACTGATCTCGGACCTGCGCCCGGACATTGTACAGAGCTTTGATACCAAGCCTAATCTCTTGACGCCGTTGGCGATAAGGGGGGCCGTTCCGGTCATCCGCACCATCAATGGTCTTGGCTGGACGTTTTCTTCCCGTGAGCCGAGGGCCATGGCGCTGCGCCCGATCTTCTCGGGGCTGCAGTGGCTTTCGTCGCGCTGGACGGCTGCCACGGTTTTCCAAAATCGTGATGACAAGGCGTTCTTCGAGCGCTACCGGCTCATCGGGCGCGGGACTGGTCGCCTGATCTGCAGTTCCGGCATCGACATCGATGGCTTTATCAGGGCAAGACAGAGCGCTCCGTCATCGCAGGCGATGCGCGAGCAGCTTGGGCTGTCATCGGCTGAAGTGATCATTTTTGTCGGCCGGCTGACGCGCGAGAAGGGCATCCCAACGCTGCTTAAGGCAGTACCCCGCGTTCTTGAAAAAAGGCCGAATGCGCGTTTCGTGCTTGTTGGTCCATGGGAATCCGAGGGGCCGTTCGCCGTCGACAAATCGGAAATCGAACGCCATTCCCCTCATGTCATTGCCCTGGGTCCACGGCGCGATGTTCCTGCCCTTCTTGGCATGGCGGATTTGTTTGCCTTTCCGACACAATATCGGGAGGGAGTGCCACGCGTCCTGCTCGAGGCGGGATTGGCTGGGCTGCCTATCGTGGCGTCAGATATGCCGGGCTGCAACGAAGTGATCCAGCCCGGTTGGAACGGATACCTGGTTCCGCCTGGCGATGCCGAGGCATTTGCTTCCAGGATAAATCAAGTCTTGGCAGACCGCCCCACCGGGGCGGCCATGGGCGCTCGTTCCATCGAATTCGTCAAGCAGCATTTCGCGCTGCCGCTGGTGGTCGCCCAGTATTGCGATCTTTACCGGCATATTCTTGATGCCAAAGCCGTTGGCGCCTCAGTTCAGGCCTCGCAGACCGAAAAGAATGCCGCATTTGGTCCGTTGGGCGAGGTGCGCCAATGATCCGAGACGTCCTGTTGGCCGGCGGCGTTGCAATGGCTTATGCATCGCAACTCGAAATTCCAGGCGCGCCGTTCGGAATCAGCGAATTGTTGCTGGCGGTTTGGATACTGATTTCGATTGGCCGCGTACTTGCCGGTGGTCGACTTGAAGCCACGCCGGCCCTGTCGATTTTTGCCGCCCTCTGGGGGATCATGGCATTCGCTCTCGGGCTAGGCATGATTGTCGGCATGCTTACGAGCGTTCAGTACATGGACGCGCCGGTTCACGACATGATTGCCTATCTGTTGCTGGCATTCGTTACATGTCTGCTTGCGGCTGATCCTCAGGCGGATCGCCATCTGCGTCGCACCGCGTGGTGGGTGATCGTCATTGCGAACGCGTGTTTTGTTTTCCAGCTGGCGCTTGGATTCGGCTTACTCCACCAGTCCGGAGTGAACCCTTGGTTTTGGGACAGGTTCACAGGATGGTCGGACAACCCAAACCAACTGGCACTTTATTGCGCGCTGTTCGGTCCCCTTGCACTATACCTTTCAATGACAACAAGTAATATGATAGCCAGGACATTTGGCATAGTAAGCATTGTTCTCATAGTATACGTCGGACGATTGACTAAGAGCGATACCTATCTATTGACAATAGTGATAACCGGTTTGGTTTTCCTGATGTTGCGCGTCCGGAGATGGGTCGCGGTTGGCGGAAGGGTCACTCTTGGTCGTCAAATCAGCCTTTTGCTGTTGCTTGCTTTGGTCCCTCTTGCAATCTCCGCAACACCCTATGTGCTTGCGGAAACGAGCACTGTTGAAAATTTCGCCAAGAGCCTGACCAAAGGCGAGGGTGGTGAGGCGACAGCCGAGACAGCCAATCTGCGCATCAATATCTGGACCAATGCTCTGGGCAAGGGGTTGGGGTCTGCTTCGCTGGGCCTCGGCCCGGGACCACATGTCGACAGATCTGTCGTGACCAAGGAGTTTATCGACCTGCCTTTCGAGGCTCACAGCACGCTACTGGACTTGTATACTCAAGGAGGCATTCTAGCGGTTCTCGCCCTGTTGTGGATCCTTGGCCTCGCGGCCATCTCTGCCTGGCGTGCAAGGCTCGACGCTCTGGTGGCACTTGCGTTGTCGATCGGCATCTTCGGCTTCCCGCATTTGGTCATTCGCCACCCGATCGTTTGGTTCTCGATCACACTTTGCCTCGTAGCCGGGCAGCCCAAGTTTATCGCGGCAACTGCAGGAGCGAGGAGCCGTTGATATGTGCGGAATCGCCGGGATCCTTCTTGCGCCAGACTCGCCCAGCACAAGGCCGCTCGCAGCTATAGCGCAGATGACAACAGCCCTCCGTCACAGAGGGCCCGACGGCGAAAGCTTCTGGAAAGATGTGGAGGCTGGTATCGCTTTCGGCCACAGCCGCCTGGCAGTCGTGGATTTGTCGGAAACCGGCGCCCAGCCCATGCGCTCGGACAGCGGCCGGTACGTGATCACCTTCAATGGGGAGATATACAATTTTCGGGACTTGCGCCGAGAGCTTGAGGATGCCGGCCACAGCTTTCGCGGAACATGCGATACAGAAGTTGTGCTTGGGGCCGTGGAGCAGTGGGGGCTCGAAGCTGCGCTTACGCGATTTGTCGGCATGTTCGCGTTCGGATTGTGGGACGCAAAAACGAGAACTCTTCATCTGGCCCGCGACCGGATGGGGGAAAAGCCGATCTACGTCGCCCCGACCCGCCATGCCCTGGTTTTTGGCTCCGAACTCAAGGCCATTCGGTGTTTCCCGGATTTCCGTCCAGAACTCAATCCCAGCGCCGTAAGGGCTATGCTGTCGCAAGGTTGGGTGCCGGACGACAGTTGTATCTGGCGCGGCGTTTTCAAATTGCCGCCGGGATCGGCCCTATCTTTGACTGCAGCGGATTTCGCGAAAGCGCGCCGTACGGGAACTGTTCGAAACAAAGTTCGATTCTGGTGGTCGTTGGCGGACGTCGCCGCGAAGGGCCGGCAAGACCCGATCGTCGGCAGCGACGAGGATTTAACGAATGAACTCGATCGGCTGCTTCGGCTTTCTGTTCGAGAGCGCATGTGCGCGGATGTGCCGCTCGGCGCCTTCCTGTCGGGCGGCGTAGATAGCTCGACCGTAGCCGCGCTAATGCAGGTCCAATCCCGAAAATCTATTCGCACTTTCACGATCGCCTTCGGGGAGCACGGATTCGATGAAGCTCCTCATGCTGCTGCGGTTGCTCAGTACATAGGCAGCGATCATACAGAACTGCACCTTTCCCCTGCTTCCGCGCGCGATGTCATTCCGGAATTGCCCAGTGCCTGGGATGAGCCGTTCGCTGACGAATCGCAAATCCCCACTCTGCTGGTGGCGCGACTTGCTCGCCAGCACGTCACTGTGGCGCTGACGGGCGACGGAGGCGATGAATGTTTCGCCGGTTACGCTCGCCATCTGATGGCGGCGCAAGCAAATCGGCGTCGTCGGTTGCCTTCGTCGCTGCGTGGTTCACTTGCCGCATGCATCGGGCTTGTGGCGCGCGCCACCCGTTACGATTTTTTTGGCAGGCTGCCACTTTCAGCGCTCTTCGGCCATGCGTTGCGCGGTGATCGGCTGGAGCGATTGGCTCAATTGCTCGCCGCTTCGGACCAGGAAGAACTGTACCAGCGTCTGACAGGGTCATCGACGACAAGCCTGACCCGATTTGGCCACCGGGCGTCAACTCGGCGAACTCCGCGACTCGACGATTTGCTGTCCCGGCTCCTCTACAACGACATGGCAGGATATCTGCCCGGCGACATCCTAGTGAAGCTGGACCGAGCCAGCATGGCGAACGGGCTGGAAGGCCGCTGCCCGCTGCTCGACCATCGCGTCGTTGAATTCGCCTGGCGGTTGCCACCGGATGCAATGGTCCGCCATGGACGAGGCAAGTGGCTGCTTCGACAGTTGTTGCATCGCTACGTTCCCCGGCGGCTCATCGATAGGCCTAAGCAGGGCTTCGATGTTCCGATTGCGGTCTGGTTGACAGGACCGTTGCGTGCATGGGCGAGTGACCTGTTCGCCGACATGCGCCAGTCAGGAGATGGGCTTCTGGACATCGATAAGGTCCAGACGTGCTGGCGCGATCATGTCAACGGAAAGCGGGATCATTCCCGGGATCTTTGGGCAACATTGATGTTCCTGGCATGGCGCGCCGACGCCAACCGGCTTCCAGTGCCCGCGAGACAGTCGCGCTTGCTTGAAATGACGGGAGTTTAAAATGGAAGGTTCGATAGCCAGGCGAACAAAGCTACCGCGCGCCACAGAGATGCGCGTCGAAGTGCGAGAGCCCAATCCGCGCATGCGGCGTCCGCTACGTGACCCCCGAGAAGACCTGACCCCTTTCGGCCAATTGTTGGTTACCTTGGCGGCGCGCAAATGGTTCTTGGTCGCAATGGTCGTTTTGGGCGGTGCGGTCGCGGGTCTAGCCGGCTTCGCCCGGCCGGCGCTGTATGAGGCCACCACGCAAATCATCGTCGACAATCCGACCAGAAGCACTCCTCAGCCGACGGGCGGTCAGGATATGCTCGATACCAGCATTGACAACCATCTGACGATGCTGGCCTCGCAATCTCATCTGCGTCGGGTAATTGACGCAATTTACAAGGCAACGCCCGATCGGCAGGCCAACCTCAACGGCCCCGCGGCGCAAAACGCCGCTTCCCCAGCCGAATCGCAATCGTTTGCAGGTGCATTCTTGGCCGGGGTTTGGCCGGATCACGCTGACATGACCCCAGAGGGCAGGGAGGCTGCGAGGCTGAAGGCGTTAAGGCGCTACGTCAGGGTCGGGCAGGAACTGCGATCGCGAGTCATTACCATCGGCTTTACCGATCCGGATCCCGTCCGGGCGGCATTCGTGGCCAACACATTCGCGCAAGTGTATGTCCAGGATCTCGCGCGGACTGCTCAGGCCGCTGATAGGTTGGAGCTCGAATCCGTCGTCGCTGCGCTGCCTGGTGTGCAGTCCGATCTCGCGCAAGCGACGGACCGTCTTGAAAAATACAGGCTAAGTCACGGGACTGTCGACCAGGGTGCCGTTGACAATGCTGTCCGCGACACGGCCGAGCTTAATCAGCAACTGTCATTGTCTCGCGCAAACCTCTCCACAGCCGAGGCCCGTGTTCAGCATATACAAGAATTGCAACGCTCCGGCGCCACGAGCGCCACGCTTGCGAGCGCAATCGGATCGCCGACGCTGAGCGATCTGATAGCCCGGCAGGGCGGCGCCGCGGCCGATGCGGATCTGAATGTTGCCGTCAAGCGCGAGATCGAACAGAGCATCGAACGCATCAAGTCGGAAGCCGACATCTATCGCGCGCAGGTTTCCGCTCTGGAGGCGCGCAAGAATGTGCTTGACGCGGTCGTAGCCGACACGGCAGGCAGGCTTTCCGGGCTTCACGCATTGGAGCCGGCAGTCACCATATTGACGCAGCGGTACAATGATCTTCTGAACAGGCAACAGGATTTGAGGAACCGCATCGCGGTTCCGTCTGCGGGAGTTTCGATAATTTCGGCGGCATGGCCACCGAGCAACCCGAAGAGCCTTTCACCGATCTTCCTCATCCCGCCGGGTATGGTCGTATTCGGCCTCATCGGGGGCGTCTTGGTTCTCTTGAAAAATCGCATGAGCCGCATAATGCGCGGTGAGGCTGAGACAGAAGCAGCGCTCGGCTTCCCTTCCGTTGGGCTATTGCCCAGGGCATCAAGAGCGAGTGCGAAGCGCTTGCAGACCCTCATTCTAAGCCAGAAAAATTCCGCCTATGGCCGCGCTGCCTTGTCGCTATTGATCAATGTGGCACCCGAACCGGCCCCCGGACGATCGTCGCAGATGGTGCTCGTCACTTCCAGCGATAAAGGTGATGGGAAAACAGAGCTGGCATGGAGCTTGGCGCTCTCGGCCACACGCCTGGGCAGCAATGTCCTGTTCATCGATCTTGACCCGCAGGATAAGCAACTGACCAACGACTTTGTGCGCGAATTCAGCATTTCCAAGCCGCATAAGTCGTTTGCGGATTATGTGAGGGGCCGCTGCGAGTTAGACGAGGCTGTTGTGAGCATGCCCGGTATCGGCATCGATTTCATGGCCTCACCCATAGTTTCGGACGATCTTTTGAAGCTGTTGGTCGACGTCGATGTGCCGCGACACTTCGCGGACAAGCTGGGCGCCGTGTACAATCTCGTCATTCTCAACGGGCCGCCAGGGTTGCACGGTCCGGAATCCCGACTGCTCAGCGGTTGGGCAGATGCCGTTATCTTTGCTGTCCGGTGGGCCAAGACACCGCGCAGTGTCGCGCGCGGTATTCTGGAATCGCTGCAGCCTGATGGTTCGAGATCCGCTCCGGTAGGGATTGCTCTCACTGGAGTAAATCTCAAGCAGCACGCCAAATATCATTTTGGGGACAGTGGCGATCTTCTGCTGTTCGGAAAACGATAAAGCCCTCAAGCCCACTGGGTCGCGAGAAATGATTATCGAACTCTTTGGACCGCCTGGTGCTGGTAAAGCAGTCTTTGCCCATGCGCTTGCCAAATCGTTGCGTGGGCAGGGCTACGCTACGAAGGTGGTCTTCAGTCACAAAGCAAGTAGAAGGTCAAGGAGTGTAGATCTCGGGATATTTATGTTCATCTATAGAGTATTTTCTGCAATATTTTCAACTGCAAAACTGTTCTTCTATACGTCGGATTTGATAAAATATCTGTCGATCGCGTCGTCGATGCTAAAGGCGATTGAGCCAAGGAAATTTATTTGGCGAGCTCGGGTCTGGCAAAAAATCATAAACCTTTCCAATCGTTGGGACCAAGCGCGACAGTGCAGAGAGATTACAATATTCGACCAGGGATACGTGCAGGCTGTTGCTTCACTGTCGATTTTTCACGGGTGCGTCGACAACGTTGCGATTGCAAGAGCGCTGAAGGTCACTCCTACCGCGGATTTTACCTTGCGAGTGGTATTGCCTCGTGCAGCAGCCGAGGCGCGGTTGCGGGAGCGAATGATGCAAGCGGCTCCGGCCGAACGCATTCTCGATGCGGATTTCGAAGCGAGCATGCGAGCTTTCGGAGTGTTTCAAAATATCAACGACATCCTTGTGGCAACCGACAGGAAAACAATCTCCGTTGAAACCCTCGACGACCCATCGTTGTCGAAAAGCGTTGAACTCGTCAGCCGCAAGATCGCCTTCAAGATGGCCCGCGATCAGGTCACTCCCATGTACCGACATCAAGTTGTCCACTCATCGCAGCCGCTGACGGTAGACAATGCCTACCTTGATGACGGCGTGGATACCATAACAATACAGAACCCCGTAAATTCCGCAGCTGGAAGCGATGCGGTAACGCTCGGGAAGCAAGAAATAAACCGTAGCCTGGGCTATGCCACCGTTTTTGCGCTCATGATCTATGTGACCGGGGCAGGTCTAACCAGCCTGGCGCAATTGCTGATTGCTCGTATCGTAGGCTCTACCAGCTATGGTATCTACTCCTACGTCCTTTCAACCACATCGGTGCTCGCATATCTCGCAACCCTTGGCTTCAACGTATCGTTGTTGCGCTTCGTATCTGCCTATAGGGCCCAGGGGCGCCTGGACCTGGCCCACGGCATAATCAGATTTGCCTTTCAACGCTCGTTGGCAGTGGCGTCTCTATTCGGCTTGGCAGGGGCGACCTACATCTTTCTGTCTTCGTCCTCACACAACAGGGAACTTGAGATCAGCCAGCTCTTGGGTATGGCCGCCGTTCCGCTGGTCACGACTTCAGCCTTGGGCGCGGCTCTCATCCGTGCCTTCGGCGGCGGTGTTTCTGCCCTTCTGCCAGAACGCATTGTGCGTGATGGACTGCTGCTCACATTGCTAAGTGCCGCCGCCTTGTCCGGTTCGTGGACTCTGAATGCACCGTTGGTCATGCAAGCGGTGCTGACGAGTTCGGCCGTAACAGTCGCATTCGTCTTTGTCCTGTTGGCAAGATTTCAGCCGCCGGGTTTACGACATGCTGAACCTGCCGATGCATCCAAGGATTGGTGGTCGGCGGTCCCCCCTATCATGCTGATGGCGGGTCTTGACGTCTTCATCAACAGGGCGGGGGTAATGGTGCTCGGCTGGACCGGCCACATACGCGACGCAGGCATTTTCGCCCTGGGGCTCAATGTCGCGTTGCTTGTCGGTCTCTCGTTGGTGGCCGTCTCTACAATGTTCTCGCCGACGGCAGCTACGCTTTACGCAAAAAACGACCGAAGAGGTTTGCAAGAGCTGTTTTCACGAGCTGCCCTGCTTTCCTCCGGTGCCGCAATAGCAATGGCAATCCCGTTGCTCTTGATTGTTCGGCCGCTTTTAAGCTGGTTCGGTGAGGATTTCGGAACTGGAGCACCGATCGCGCGGGTGCTAATGCTGGGGTACGTATTCGTGGCCCTGTGCGGACCGCAGCTCAATCTCTTGACCATGACCGGAAACGAATGGGCGGCCGCTGTGACGATGATCCTTGGGGCAGCTTTTGGTGTCGTCGGCTGTGCTATCGGAGTAGAGATCTACGGTCCGCTGGGCGCAGCAATAGGGCTGGCGCTTGCCTTGGTCGTATGGAACGTCGCCATGGCGATTTATATTCGCAAGCGACTGAAGATCACGCCCGGACTGATCTACGCGATTACGTCTTTTAACCGCCGCACGGTCGAAAGCACCCAGCGGACTTGGTTCTTGCGCTGACTCGATGCTCTGGGATTGGTGACCGGCGACAGACCCCGGCTGGCGCGATGTGATCCATTCTAACGCAGGCATCAAGGTACGTACGGATTGGCGGGCTTGCGTATCGGCGTCTCGATGAAACGCCAAACGAAAGAGACGCAGAGAATGCCTCGTTCTTGCCGATCAGCGAGGCGAGCGCGTTGAGAGGGGCCGCACCTTCAGGCGACGCCAGTGAGCCGATCGCGCGGGTCTGAGTGAGCAGCGCGAACTGCCGGCAATCTACGCTGACACGAGCGTTTGTTGCTCCGTCTCAGGGTCCGTCGCGCTTCCATGAAAGTGTCGATACCATTCGACAAAACGGGCAACGCCATCCTGGAGCGTGGTCGCCGGCGCGAAGTCTACGGCCCGGCGAAGATCGCCTACATCGGCGCGCGTCTCGAGAACATCACCTGGAGGCAAAGGCACATCCCTCCTGAGAGCTTTGCGACCTACGGCTGTCTCTATAATCGCGATTAGCCTATTGATCTCCTCTGGCCGGTCATTGCCAATGTTGTACAGGCGATATGGGGCTGAGCTGGTGGCTGGATCAGCCGCGTGACCGTCCCAATTCTGGTCGGCACACGGTGGCGTTGCGAGTATTCGAACCACCCCTTCGACGATATCGTCGATGTAGGTAAAATCTCGCCAGACACGGCCGGCATTGGACACCTCGATCACGCGTCCCTCGGCGATGGCGTGGGTAAACGCGTAGACAGCCATGTCGGGCCTGCCCCATGGTCCGTAGACGGTGAAGAACCGCAATCCTGTCACCGGCAAGCGAAATAGATGACTATAGGAATGCGCCATGGCTTCATTCGAGCGCTTGGTGGCGGCATAGAAGCTTATTGGATGGTTAGCGCCGCCATGTTCGGAAAAAGGTATGGTTTGGTTGGCGCCGTAAACCGAACTGGACGAAGCGTAGACCAGATGCTTGATGTCGAAGTGCCGGCAACCCTCAAGAACATTGAGAAACGCCACGATGTTGGAATGAACATAGGCATGCGGGTCGACAAGGGAGTAACGCACGCCCGCCTGCGCAGCCAGGTGGACGACATACGATGGTTGAAAGTCGGAGAACAAAGCTTGCACCAACAATCGATCCGCCAGATCCATACGCATTGGAGTGAAACCTGGCTCGGCGCAGAGGTGCGCAAAACGCGCTTCCTTGAGCTTTAGATCGTAGTAGGGCGTGAAATTATCCACGCCTATGACCCGCGCACCGTGACGCAAAAGCCGCGACGCCACATGAAACCCGATGAAGCCTGCGGCGCCGGTGACTACGACAGGACCTTTTCGTGCCAGCTGCATAACCGCCATGTCCGGACTGGATCGACCGGCTTTCGTTCCTGTTGAACTGGATTTGTCAGGTTGTGCGTCAAGCACGCCCGCGGTCTTGGAATTATGTCCGGCCATGACGAATTGCCCCGCTTCGAAATTTTTGCATCGAGATCGTCGGCTTATATCTGGATCAGGCAGGAACGCGCTCGCACAGACGCAATGCCAAACCAACATACCGGATACGCGCCGCCTCGCGGTCGAGGCGGCATTATCACGGCAATACGGAAATTCGTCCGAGCAGAGCTACCAGCTCACCCTGGCGCTTGGTTTCTGTTTTGGCAAAAAGCGAGGCAAGCTGGGACCGGATCGTGGTGCGGCTGAGATGCCAGCTGCGGGCGATTTCCAATGGTGCGTCCCCTTGAGCTAACCTCATGGCAAGCTGAGTTTCAGCGCTCGTGAGGCCGAACATCTTTTGCAATGTCTGCGGATTAGCCGAGGACCGGGTCTCCCGGTCTAACAACGCGACGATACTTGTTCCGTCGGGCGCAATCACCCCGCCCTCATTGAGTATCACCGGCCGATCGTCAGTGGTGCGGATCACCACCCACGACAACGAACCTGGCAGGAAGTTGGTTGGAACGTTCGCGACCAGCCGCCTCAGCGCAGCCGTAAGCTCCGGAGCCGTGCCGGCCGTCTCACCCTGTCGTTCAAAGGTGCTTTGAGCGGCAATGTTCCACTCCACCACCTTTTTCTCGCGATTGAGGACCAGGAAGCCACAGCCAATGCGGTCCAGCATGCCGGTGACGGATTCCAGGCTCCGACGCTTTGACGCGCATGCTGTGCCCTGCCTGTCCGACGTGTAGCGTGCCAGGCGAGCGACACCGCCGTAAGCAGTGCTCAATTCAATATGGCGCTTATTCGCAACGGTATCGTTGTGCCTATCAATGAAAGACATTGCCTTCCCACCCCTGTTGGCCGAAAACCGCTAAGATCTCCAATCGTTACGCTTGACTCCAAGACAGATTTCTCTGCCAAAAATCTTTGATCTCAGAGGCTTGCATCGGTTTCTTCATGCTCTCTTACAAAGAGTCCAGGCGAACCGGACGCTCTTCGTAAATGATAGTAAGCTTGGATTTGAGGGCCGCAATCCGGCAGTGGTATTAGATCAGGCGGTGGAGTTCTAGGCTCGACGGACTAATCCGAAAGTTGTAGTCTGTGAGGTATGGGGCTGCATCTGCGTAGAACGGTTTCGGCCTTGAAGGGCATCTCGCTAGCTCACATGGCTTCCATGTTGGTGCTAGTTTTCACGCTAATATTCGTAATAACAAACTTAATTCAGACGGAAACTGAAGCAACCTTCATATCATCTATTCCAGCTATAATTGTCGCTGCATATCTTGTTGGCCGTCGCGGTGCAATCATTGCAACTCTCGTGACAGTCGCCGCCAGCCTCGGGGCCGAACGACTTCTGCGCGGTTCGATTCCTGCAGAGGACTGGCCGCGAGCAATCTTTCTCCTGGTTTCCGGCTTCATGATCGCCTTCATGTTCCACCGCTTGCGGCAGGACCTTAGCGAGGCCCTGAAGGTCGCCGAAACTCGACTGGCCGCCGTCGAGGCCACCGAGAGCCGCTTCCGTTCGGTGTTCGAGCGTGCGGCCCTCGGCTTTGCGAACACGAATGAAAAAGGCGAGCTTCTGCAATCCAACAAACGTCTTTGTGAGCTGACGGGATATACCGAAGCTGAGCTTGCTCAATTTCCGCTTGCGCAGCTTGTTCATCCCGATGATCGCGATAGCGTTGTTGAAGCGCTTGCCGATCAAGGCAAGTCCGCGATGCCATTCGATATGGAAGCCCGATTGAAGAAGAAGGACGGGTCCACATTCTGGGCTCGCCTGAACCTATCGTCGTACCGTTCCGACGGCCTCCTTTCAGAGAGCGCGATCATCGTTGTCGATGATATCTCGGAAAGACGGACGGCGCGCGAAGCGATCCGGGTCCAGAAGGAACGGCTTGATCTGGCGCTTTCGGCGGGGCGGTTGGGAACCTGGCAAGTCGACCTCCAAAGCGGCGTCGTCACGGGTTCCGACAAATTTTGGGAAATCTTAGGCCTGCCGCGCGCCACCAGCCGGCCGATAGACGAGCTAGCTGCAGTCGTCTATCCCGCGGACTGGCCAAAGCTTGCACTCCCCAAAGAATCCGGCGCGACCACGAATTACGACGTTGAGATAAGGGTGCGACGTCCGGATGGACCTATTCGTTGGGTCGCTCTGCGCGGACGGGAGGAGCGGTATCATGATCAGCAGCTGCTGATCGGGATAGCAGCTGACCTGACTGAACGTCGGCAGACCACGCTTTTGCGCGCCACGGTCAGGAGACGGGATCGTATTTTGATCGAACAGCGCCATCGATTCAGCAATCTTTTCGCGGTCGTGATAGCGCTGGTCAAAATGGTTGGTGCTCCGGCGAACAATGTCATGAAGTTCAAGGAGGACCTAATCGATCGGATACGAGCGCTTGAAGTCACGCATATGATGATCTCCGGTCGCACCGACAGTTCGGTATTGCTCCGGGATCTCGTGGTCCAGGAACTGTTGCCCTACATGGAAACGCGAAAGATAAAGACCCATGGCCCTGACGTCATGATGTCAAGCGGCGCTGCCGAAACCTTCGCAATGGTTGTTCACGAGCTTACGACGAACTCTGTCAAACACGGCGCGCTTGGCGGTTCCCGAGGGCGCCTTGAGGTTAGATGGGCCGATAGTGGAGAAAGCGATGACGTCGTCTTCGATTGGATAGAATCGGGAAGACGCAGGAAGGCCAAGAACATCGGCCATGGCATTGGTTCGATGATATTGGGCGTCAACACCGCGCCGCTTATCGGCCATGCCTCGAAGCTGGAAATATTTGAAGGCGGTCTACGATACTCGCTGCGGCTGTCTCGACGTGAAATCGCGCCCTAGTCGATATATTTCGAACGCCAGTTTTGTAGCGCGACGGCTGCCTCGGTGCGGTTGCGTACTCCCAGCTCACGCATTACCGCAGCGGCGTGAATTTTTGTCGTTGCTTCGGAAATGTCCAAATCGCGAGCTATCTCCTTGTTTGAAAAGCCTTCCGCCATCAGCTTGAGCACGTCACGTTGCCTTGAAGTCAGCTTGCTAAGGCTGGCCGCTCCCATCCGCCGTTGGGTCCATGCCCTCGCCGATTGGGGTGCGTGTGACCCGGGACCCCCGGAAGGTCGAGACAACAGCGCCGGCACATAGATGCGGCCTGCCAGAATCTCGCGCACTGCCGACACCACTTCTTGGTCCGTCTGAGATTTCACGATGTAGCCGTGCAGCCCGATCGACAGGGCTTTCAATATTTCCGCTCGTGAATCATTGCCGGAAACGATTGCAAAACGGGTGTCCGGATACGCTGACAAAACGTCGCCGAGCACTTGCTGGTTGAACAGTCCCGGCATGTTCAGATCCAGAATGGCAAGATGGATGTCCCGCTGAGCCAGGACACTGGCAGCGGCATCAAAACATCCAGCTTCGAATATTTCCAGTTCCGGGAGCTCGGCCTTGAGCGCCAAACTCAGCCCACGACGATACAGACCGTGATCGTCCGCAATGACGACTCGATACATTTGCATTCCACCCCAACGCAGGCCCTACAAAGCGGGCCCTGAAACGCCTAATGCGGCTAAACGATCAATCGGGGAATGGCCTTGGCGGTGGCCAACCACTCGTCGAACGCCCAGAAATCCGCACCACTTGCGCGCCGTATTGCTAATATATTCCTCTATGGCGGAAAAATCTCTTTTTTTTTCCGAGGAACGTTCAACCGGCTTGAATCGCACCGTCTCTGCCTTTGTCAGAAAGCCAACATCGCGATCAGGCGCGTCTATGGCCAACTACCAAATTCCATGTGACATCAGCTGTTTGAGCAGTAGCGAGACGTAAATTCCAGCAGGTGGATTCTGAAGTCCGCACTGGGGCATTTGAAGGTCTCGTGGCCAAGCAATTTTGCAGATGTAGGTCGGCATATTCGGTGCCATCGTGCCTCGCGGCGGACAGGGCGGACCGGCCTAGTCGCTGAACCTGCGGAGGCAATGGATTGGTGCCATTCGATTGCACGACGACATCCTTCGAACGCTCACTTACCGTTCTTCATAAGATGCTCGGGACGGACACGTGGCGACTTTTCTATCCGACCCATAGTCGGAAGAGGTCTGAACACGTCTACCCACGCACCAACCATTGAAGCGGCGTTGAACTATGGAGGATCGGATGAAAGCGGTTATTCAATGCGGTGGGATGGGAACACGACTTCGTCCCTTTACGTCGGTGTTGCCGAAGCCGCTGATGCCAATTGGTGCCCGGCCGGTGCTCGAGCTGCTTCTCAAGTGGCTGCGACGCAATGGCATTGAAGAGGTCTACATCACGACCGGGTATCTCGGCCATCTCATCCGCAGCGTGTGCGGTGATGGTTCGCAATGGAACCTGAAAATACGGTACACTCAGGAGATGGAGCCGCTGGGCACCATCGGGCCACTGTCGCTTATCCGAGATGAACTAACCGAACCCTTTATCGTGCTGAACGGCGACGTTCTCACCGATCTTAGCCTCAGCCGATTCACAGCTGCCCACCGCAAGCACAAGGATCCGGTGACCATCGCTACCGCCAACCGTCTTATAAAGATGGATTTCGGCGTCATCGACGAAGTCGACAATGCAGTGCAGATGTTCCGCGAGAAGCCGACGCTTTCTCATCTCGTTAGCATGGGCATCTACTGCATGAATCCGGATGTTCTGAGTTTTATTCCCTCCGGCATTCCATTCGGATTCGACGACCTGATGCTGCAGATGATGCAGCAAGGCACGGTCGTCCATGTCTACAAGCATGAGGGACTCTGGCTCGATATCGGCCGCGTCGACGATTTCCAGAATGCTCAAGCCATTTCCTGGGAAGAGCAGTCGGCTTCGATCGAAGTCGCGGCAGCGGCTGCCTGACAAACGGCGAGAAACTCAAACACGAATGATGATTTGGGAGTGAGGTCACCATGCTCTTGGTCAGTGCCCCGATTTTGGGTGTTCCGGAGAAGGCGGCTCTATCAAAGGTCATTGATAGCAGCTGGTTGACCATGGGCGAGCAGGTTCGATTGTTCGAAGAGTCGTTTGCCCGCATGCATGGCGCGGACGATTGCGTTGCGGTGAGTTCCTGTACCGCGGCGCTTCATCTCATTTTGCACGGACTTGGCATTGGTCCGGGCGATGAGGTGCTGGTTCCGTCGCTAACTTTCGTGGCGACCGCGAACTCAGTGCTCTATGTCGGTGCAACTCCCGTCTTTGTCGATATTGAGTCAGCCGACTTGCCGTTGATGTCGCTTGCGGAAGCCGAGGCTCGATGCACGCCGCGAACGAAGGCCATTATTCTCGTTCACTTCGCCGGGTATCTGGCCAATCGAGAACAATGGCAAAGGTTCGCTCGTGTTCGGGGACTGCACATCATTGAAGACGCGGCGCATGCTCCTGGCTTGAGAGAAGTAGGGACCTTCGGCGTTGCCGCGGCCTTCAGCTTCTACGGCAACAAGAACATGACAACCGCCGAGGGCGGCGCCGTAATCGCCCAAGACCATGAACTGCTCGAAAGGATTCGCCAAGCGCGCGGGCACGGGATGACCACCGGCACACACCAGCGGCTGAACAGCCGCACGCCGCAGTATGACGTCACCATGCTTGGGTTCAATTATCGTATGGACGAGATGCGGGCCGCAATCGGACTTGTCCAGTTAGGAAACTTGCAAGAATGGAACGAAGTAAGGCGTATCCTCGTCGTCCTTTATCGGCGACTCATCGCAATGCACTGCCCGGCAATAATCGTTCCATTCAGTGAATCGCGGCGATCGGCGCACCACATCATGCCGATACTTTTACCGCGATATGCCGACAGGCAAGCCGTTATCGACGAACTGCGCAACCAGGGAATCCAAACAACGATCCACTATCCGCCCGTGCACCGGATGACGTTGTACAGCGAGCTTTTTCCCGGGACCCAATTGCCGCGAACAGAAGACTTTGCTCAGCGGGAGTTGACGATTCCACTTCACCCGCAGATGACCTCAGCGGTGGTCGAAGCGGTTGTGGAGGCTCTGGCAACTGCGGTGAACGGCTGTACCAAAGCAGGAACGGCCGCATGAATGCGACAGATCAATCCCTCCACCGACGCTTCGTTGCAGTCTCGGCCCACGGGTCTGCGCGGCGTTTGATCGACATTGCCATTGCGAGCGTTGCTGCGGTCTTGTTTGCTCCACTGATGCTGCTGATCGCCATCGCCCTTCTGGCCGAGGGCGGTAGGCCGGTTTTGTTTGCACAAACCCGCCTGGGCGCCGGGGCTCAGCCTTTTCGCATGTACAAGTTCCGCAAGTTCGATGTGCGATGCGATCCCCACGGCCTCGCGCTGACGGTCGCCGACGACAAGCGCATGACAACGATAGGGCGCGTGCTCGCCGCGACAAAGTTCGATGAATTGCCGCAACTGTGGAATGTGATCATAGGCGACATGGCAATCATCGGACCGCGGCCGGAGAGCCTGGCGTTCGCCGACTGTTTCCACGGCGGCGCCGAGGCTGTTTTGCAGTACAAGCCTGGCTTACTCGGTCCGAGCCAGGTTCTCTTCCGCAACGAAGCGAATTTCTATCCGAAGTTCACGGATCCGGTGCAGTACTATCGCGAGACCCTGTTTCCCGCCAAGGCCAGGATCGACCTTTCCTATTATCCGCAGCGAACTCTGGTGGCTGACGCCGTCTGGATGGCTCGCGGTTTTCTAGCCGTTGTAGGCCGGGTACCGCCGTCGCCGATCGCGACTAAAGCGCATTCGGGCTGACACTCCGGTGAGTGTCACCGTCAGAGTGGACATGGCAAGAGGGACGATTGGTCATGGACTACAAAGGCAAAAAGGTACTGGTCACGGGCGCCGATGGATTTATCGGATCGCATCTCACCGAGGCGCTGGTCCGCAATGGAGCGGATGTCACAGCATTGGCGCTCTACAATTCGTTCGACAGTCACGGCTGGCTTGACGATTTGCCGGACAACATCCGAGCCCACCTGAAATCCGTGCGTGGCGACGTGCGCGACAGCGCGTTCCTGAACAGGATCATGCGCGGCCAAGCTGTGGTTTTTCATCTGGCTGCTCTCATCGCGATTCCATATTCGTATGCGGCTGCCCAGTCATACGTAGAAACCAATGTCATGGGCACGATGAATGTTCTCGAGGCAGCGCGTCAGTGGGACACCGAACGCGTCGTGCACACCTCGACCAGCGAGGTTTACGGCACGGCGCTGACCATGCCTATCAAGGAATCTCATCCGCTGCAGGGCCAGTCTCCATATTCGGCATCGAAGATCGGTGCCGACATGATGGCCGAAGCCTACGCCAGGTCATTTGACGTTCCCGTCGTAACTCTGCGGCCATTCAATACCTACGGCCCACGCCAGAGCGAGAGGGCGATAGTGCCGACCATAATCAGGCAGGCCCTCGACAAGAACTGTTCGGCTATCATGGTCGGGGATACGAGCCCTATCCGCGATCTAACCTTTGTTGAAGACACGGCGGCAGCATTCCTGACCGCAGGCGTGGCGGAACTCAAATTCGGCCATGCCTACAATGCCGGAAGCCAGCGTGCCGCGACGATCGCGGAAGTCCTGGACCTGGTGGTCGAGTTGAGCGGATCGAAGAAGCCTGTCTATCGAGATGAAAGCCGCTTGCGCCCACAGAACTCCGAGGTTCGCGCGTTGCTTGCAGACTCGACGCAATTCGAAACGCAGACCGGGTGGCGAGCCCGTACCAATCTGCGAGATGGGTTGGAGCGCACCATATCGTGGTGGAAAGCGCGTCTCAGCGAGGGGCGGGTGCGCCGGGAAATGGGCTACATGACATGACTTGTCGTCGCCGACATGCGTTGTCGATGATCTTCGCTGTCGCGTGCCTTGGTCCGCATGCTGCCGCAAGCCAGGCGGGCAATACGTCAACGCACTTTGTTGCGACGCCGGCGATGCAGTTGCCCGACTATCTGCGTCCTACGGTCGATCCCGCGTTTGGGGAAACATTCACCCGAATCACAAAATCCGGGCCGCTTGGAAATGGGGTCGCGTGTATAAAAGATTATTGCAGCCACCGTTATTCCAGCGCCCAAGCCTGGAATGCGGACCAGAGCCTTCTCGTTATAACCAACGGCTGCAACGGGATGTGCTTTTTCGACGGACGCACATTCCTACCGCTGCTGATGCGCGATCGATCGGGGGAATGTGAGTGGCATCCCCAAAATGCGGATCTGATGATCTGCGTTCGAGGCCAGCGAATATCGACCTGGGCGCCGCGGACCAATCACGAGGATGTGCTGTTCGATTCAAAGGACTATCGGGATCTGCACTTCGGACCAGGCAAAGGTAACCCGAGCCGAGACGGTAATCGCCTGGCAGTGCGTGCACTTCGATCGGACGGTGCCGAGGTCGTCTTCGCGTACGATCTCAAGCAGCATAGCAAGTTCGCCGATATTGCACTTGGGCGGCTTGCTGGGGTAAATGAGAACTGTTCGATCTCTCCTCTGGGCGAAAACATTCTCTGCATCCAGGCACTCGCGGACGGCACCGAACAGTCGTTTATTTTTTCGATCGACGGCGCTCCAGGCCAGCAGTGGACAGAGCATCATCGGCCGGGGCATGGCGACATGACGGTCGACGCCGATGGGAGCGAGATCTACGTCGGCATCAGCAAATCCTATCCGGACAGCTATCAGGTGATCAAACGCCGGCTGTCTGACGGGAAAGTAACTTCGCTTATGAAATACGGCGAGGCCTCGCATGCTTCTCTGCGTGCTTTGAACAAACCTGGCTGGGTGTTCCTGAGCTACGGCGGCGACCCGAATGTGGTTTCGGCCCGTCCGGAAATGGCACCCTATGCACGAGAGGTTATCGCGCTGCGCCTCGATGGCAGCGGAGAGGTTCGGCGCATAGCGCAAACGCGCAGCGTTGATTTCGACTACCGCAGCGAGACCCATGCCTCGCCATCGCCCGATGGCTCGCAGGTAATCTGGTCCAGCAACTGGGGTGTGCCCGGCGGACCTGTTTATGATTTCGTCACCCGCGTCGACTGGTCGGAAGAGGCGAAGTCGAACTGAATGGAGATGTCACCGATGGCATTCATGAACCGAAATCTTCTTGCAGCGATAGGTGTGCTGGCTGCGGTTGATGCTGCCTCCGCGGCGAACGACCGGCCAGCCTACCATCTCTCCCCCGGCGACATCGTCGAAATAGGAATCTCTTCGATACCGGAACGAACTCAACGTGCGGTAATCCAGATGGACGGTACGATCGCGCTTCCCCAAGTCGGGAAGATATCCATCGGCGGTCTGACGCCTGCCGAGCTGCAGGCCCGCATGGAAACGATCTTGCCTACCAAGATATTTCAGCAGCGTTTGCCCGATGGGCGAGAGCAGATGATCGTTGTCCAACCTGGCGACGTGACCGCGATAGTCGCGGAATATCGCCCGATCTACGTGACTGGCGAGGTGCTCACTCCCGGCCAGCAGGCATATCGGCCTCTCATGACGGTGAGACAGGCGATTGCTGTGTCTGGCGGTCTCAGCCTTCTGCGCTCACGCGTAAATCAGACCGGTCCTGACCCGGTTGATCTGCAGCGCGACTATGAATCGCTTTGGGGGGAATACACCCGCGACTATTACCACAGTGCTCGCATTCGCGCCGAACTGCAGGATCAGCCAAGTTTCGATACCAAGCCCCCCCAAGGGTCGCCATTGTCTGCCGCCTTCAGCTCGGCCATTGCCGACGCCGAAAGAGAGGCGCTGAAGATCTCTCTCGATAACTTCCAGCAGGAACAAAGCTACGTTGATCAGGGCGCAAAGGATGCCGCGGCGCAGATCGACGTTCTGACCAAGCGCCAGCAGGTCGAGAGCGACGGGGTCAAGGCGGATGAGGATGACCTGGCTCGGGTGACGAAATTGTTTCAAGCGGGCAATCTGACCAACGCCAGGCTGTCTGACGTCAGGCGCTCCGCGCTACTCTCTTCCAATGGGCAGCTTCAGACATCGGTCGAGCTCATGCGGGCGCGACGCCAGCAGGAAGATTATCTCAGGCAACGCGAGCGCAATGAAAACCTGCGAAGGATCGGCTTGCTGACCGAGTTGAAAGATACCGATGTCCGTCTTGCCGACACCACCGCAAGGCTCCACGCCACCAGCCAGAAATTACAACCCGCTGGCGCGTCCGCTCTGCCGCTGCCGGTAAGCGGAGAAGCCATTCAGACCCAGATCACCATCGTGCGCAAGATTGGTGAAGAATGGCGCAAACAACTCGTCGAAGAAGATTCAGAAGTGCTTCCGGGAGATACGATCGAGGTGAGGTTCAGCAGCGATCTAGGACGTGCAGCAAGCCAGTAGGGGGCCGCGTTTGCGATCCCGCTATTGCTTGAAGGCCCGGGAAATCTGATCGGTCAATGGCTTAAGCAAATACGACCAGACGCTGCGCTCCTCGGTGCTTATGTGAACTTCGGCAGGCATGCCTGGCTTTAGGATTTTCTCACCCTTCAGGCAGGTGGCCTGGTTGTCGACGTGGATGCGAGCCGAAAAATAGGAAAGCTGGCGTTCCTGATCCTTGATCAGATCTGCAGAGATACGCTTCACCGAACCCTCGCAGACAGGTGTGGTTCCGACGTCGAAAGAGGGAAAGCGGATTGATACCCGCTGCCCGGGCTGGACATCATCCATCCGGGTCGGCGGAATGAGCGCATCCACGACAAGGTTGTCGGTGTCGGGCACAACCACCATGAGCACCTCTCCCGGTCCAACTACGCCTCCGACGGTGTGGATAGAGGATTCTTGTACCGTCCCGGTCTGGGGAGATCGGATATCCGTCCTTGCGAGCTCGTCGTCGGCCACTATCTTGCGCTCTTCGAGCTCTGTGCGCTTCGCTTCGTTTTCGCGGAGCTCGCTTGTCACGTCGCTGCGCATCTGCTCGTCGAGCTGAAGCACCTGCAAGTCCGTTTCACTGATGTGGGCTTGCACCTCCGCGATTGCTGCAACAAGTCGCCCCGACTCACCGCGAGCACGAGCCTCTTCCAGGCTGACATTGCTCAGTCGCTCCTTGGACACCAATTTCTTGGAGTAAAGAGCTTGGACGTCGGCAAGGCTGCGGGTAAGGAGATCCAAGGAGTCATTCGTCGCGGCAAGCTGAGCCTTGAGACCGTCAATCTGATGTCGAAGTTGCATCGAGCGGCTCTGCAACTGCGCCTTTTGGCCAGCCAATGCCGTAGCCCGGCTTTCAAACAAGGCACGTTCTCCATTGACAAGAGCAGCCACCCGCGGGTCGCTCATCCTCACGCGCAGACTGGGAGGAACCTGCATTTCCGGCAGCCCTTGCCGCTCTGCCTCGAGCCTGGCCAGGCGGATGGTGACTCGGTCGAGATCTTCACTGACAATCTGCAGGTTTGAGCGTGTGAGCGTGTCGTCAAGCCTGACCAACACGGCGCCGGCACGCACATGATCACCATCCTGGGCGAAGATTCCACCGATGGTGCCGCCGGTCCGATGCTGGACCTTCTTTACACTGCTTTCGACCACAACGGTCGCTGGCGCGATCACAGCGCCGGCGATCTTGGTTAGTCCCAACCACGTCCCTCCGCCAACGAGCAGAAAGGCGGTGGTTGCCAAGCCCAGAACCAGGTTGGCGCGGATGCCATCCGGATCATTGATCAGCCTGGTTCCGAGCCAACGACTTGCGTCGTTGACACGAGCATAGGAAATCGTCGCGTCAGACACGGAATAGGACCTCAAGCGTTACCGGCATTTTTTTGCAGCGGAACGACTGCCGGCTGGGGGAAGGGGCGGACGACATTTGAGAGAACATCTTCTCGCGGGCCAAATGCGTGGACCATCCCGTTCGACATGACCAATACCTGATCAATATTGACGAGCGCAGAAGGGCGATGCGCCACGACGATCACGATACCGCCACGCTGGCGCACCGCCAGGATCGCCCCCGCCAACGCAACATCGCCGTCTGAATCCAAGTTGGAATTCGGTTCGTCGAGCACGACGAGAAACGGATCGCCGTAAAGTGCCCTGGCCAATCCGACCAGTTGCCTCTGCCCGGCCGACAGGGCCGTCCCGCCTTCGCCGATTCGTGTTTGGAATCCTTGAGGCAATCGCATGATCATCTTGTCGACACCAGCCGCTCGAGCGGCTGCCATGACGCCTTTTGGGTCGCTCTGGCCACCAAATCTCGAAATGTTGTCGGCAACCGTTCCGTCGAACAGTTCGACATCCTGCGGCAAATAGCCGATATGAGCACCGAGCAGTTCCGAACTCCACTGATCGAGAGCAGCGTCGTCCAATCGAACCGTTCCCCGAATTGGCTTCCATACTCCGACCAGGGCACGCACCAGCGTTGTCTTCCCGGAACCGCTAGGGCCGACGACTGCCATCCCAGCGCCGCTCGCCAGGCGAAAGCTTACATTGAGAACCGTCGGCCGTTGTGCGCCTGGAGGGGCTATCGTCAATTCCTCGACGGAGAGTTGCCCCCGCGGGCTGGGAAGCTCCATGGGAGCGCTTTGGCTACCGAAAGCATCCAGCGCTGCAGTCAAGTCGGAGTAGCTTCGGCGTGCGGCCAGAAATCCTCTCCAGTTTGCGATCGCGGCGTCGACCGGCGCCAAAGAGCGGCCAAGCAATATCGAAGATGCGATGATCACACCCGGGGAAGCGTCCCCCCCGATCACCAGATAAGCGCCCAGCCCGAGTACACTCGATTGCAAGGCCATCCTGAGTGTCTTCGACAATGATCCGGTTCCGCCCACGATGTCGGAGAGCCGTTCCTGGTTCTTGAGATAGGCGTGGCTGACTTCTCCCCAGCGTCGGCCAAGCCTGGCGGAGAGACCCATCGCCTGAACGACTTCCGCGTTGCGGCGGCCCGCATCGGCAAGGATGCGTTGCGCAACCAGTGTTTCGGAAGTTCGGGCCGCGGGGCCGCGGCCGGCAATTTCTGCGACCACGGTCAAAAGCACGACAACAACGGCGCCGACGGTTGCCAGTAGCCCAAGGGAAGGGTGCAACAGGTAGATGACCACCATGTAAAACGGCATCCACGGGGCGTCGAAAAAAACGGTCGGCCCCAGGCCGGAGAGAAAGCCGCGCAGCTGGTCCAGGTCGCGAAGCGGCTGCACCCGGTTCGCCTCCTGCCCGGCGACCAGGGGTACCGACAGCGATATGGTGAAGGCCTTGTGCTGCAGATTTCTGTACAGGCGATTGCCGATTCGAACCAGCAAGCGAAGCCGCACGAAATCGAGCAGCCCGTATATGGCGTAGAGGCCCAGCATGCCGACCGTAAATCCCACGAGCGTCGGAACGCTCTGCGAGGGAAGCACACGGTCATACACCTGCAGCATGTAGACGGAGCCGGTCAGGGCTAGAATATTTATCACCGCCGAAAAGAGACCAATGCCAACCAGCCCGGACCAACAACCCGACATGGCTGAGAGCAAATGTTGCGTACGATGTTCCCTCACGACGCGCGATCTCTCACTCGAGATTGTCGCACGGCCTCGTGGACGCTGTCAGCGTAGGACAAGATCTTACCTTTCGTTGTGACCCGCCCACCCCGAACATTACATCAAGCTAACATTCGTCAAATTTTATCAAAATGCAGCAAAATCGTGACGCTCAGACGCTAAATCGTGAATCGCCACGAACAAGCTGGGGATAACCGACCCTGGAAAGCGAGCGTTTATTGACCATTTGAAGGTCGACGGGGTCTGCCCTTTGTCGGATCACGTTTTGGTGTCTGTTGGATGAGGAAAGTGACCTGATCAGACATTCGACGCGCGTGGTTCATCGGGGTTCTTCATATGGGCGACAACGACACGGCCCTCGCCAGCTTCGTTCGAGATCGTGCCAATATTCTCGTAGGCCTTTGCGCGGTTGAGCAGACTCACGACTTGCCGGTCCTGGCCAAGGCCAACCTCGAACAGCAGCATGCCACCTGGCCGCAGGTATTGCGGCGCGTCTCTTATCACCCGCATGTGGATGCTCAGACCGTAAGGGCCAGCCGCAAACGCCTCGCGCGGCTCGAGCTCGGTCAAGTGAGAGCGGTCGCCCTCGAGCCGCTTTTCCGAGATGTATGGCGGGTTGCAGACGATCATGTCGATCCTGCCGACAAGTTCCGGGCCGGAGAGAGGCTCAAACAGGTCGCCCTGCAGCACCGAAACGCGCCCTGCCAATCCATGATGGTCGACGTTGCGGCGCGCGGCTTTAACGCACCCATCCGTTAGGTCGCTCGCCCAGATCCGCGCGGTGGGGGCATAGTGCGCTATGGCGCATGCCAGATTGCCGGCGCCGCAGCACATATCGATAACGCGGGGTTCTGCAGTCCTCAACTGATCCAAGGCGCCGAGGGCGGCTGTGCCCAGCAGTTCCGTCTCCGGGCGTGGCACAAGCGCGCCAGGTGCCACGAGCAACTCCAGCCCCATGAAGATGGTGCGCCCTTTGCTGTAGGCATCCTCGACGCTGATTTCTTGGCTCACGACAACCCGCTTTTCCCAATGCTGTCGTTCGGGAGACAGCTATGATCAGTTCTTTTTTCGGATGACGTATTGTGCAATCCCTTGGATGGAATCGAGGTTCTCAGGCAGAAGCTCGCTGTCTTCGACGACAATGCCAAAGGTTTCCTCAATGAATCCGATGACCTCCAGGACTCCCGTCGAGTCGACGATACCTTGGTCGAGCAGTGACGTATTGTTTTCCAGAGCCTCAGCGTCAGCAACATAGAAGTTGGACGCCAGAAACCCCCGAATTTTCTCGCTGTAAGTCTCTATCCTGTCTTCGCTGGACAACATTTTGCTTCCCCGGTTAAAACAAGAAAATTGACGCCAAGTCTCGCGGAAAACGCCTCATGACAAAGCCGTCTTCTTAAGTTTTCCCGTATCTGTCATCGGCAGGCTGGGTACAATGACAATTGATTTTGGGACCATGAAATTTTCCAGGCGCCTCTGACATTCCTTCTGCAGTTGTTTCTCGTCGATGGACTTTCCTTGCTCCATCACGACGAACGCCTTCACCGCCTGCCCAAGAAGTTCGTCCGGAACGCCTATCACGGCGGCCTCCCGCACCCCTGGAATGCCAACAAGCGCGTTCTCAACCTCTTTGGGCGCGACCTTCTCGCCACGGGATTTGATGATCTCATCGCCACGACCTACGAAATAAAGGTACCCTTCCGCGTCGATCCGACAGTAGTCGCCGGTGTAGAGGACCTGTTCACCGGGCAGAGGACCAGGTTTAAGCTTCCTTGCGGTCGCCTCTGGCTTGCCCCAGTAGCCCTTCATCACGGTCGCGCCGCGGATGACGAGCTGGCCGACGACGTCGGGGCCGACCCGCTTGTCGTCGTCGTCGACGATCCACATTTCCGTGTTCGGGATGGCTATCCCGACGCTCGACGGCTTTCGTTCAAGGTCCTCTGGCGGCAGGTAGGTGCAACGCTTGCACTCGGTGAGCCCGTACATTGAATAGATGCGCGCGCTCGGAAAAAGGTCCTGGAGCATGAGAATATGCTTCAACGGCAGGGCGGCCGCGGTATTCGTAACATAGCGAATGCTCGAAAAATCCTGATCCTTCAGCGATTTGAGCTCCGAGAGCGCCGCAAAAATAGTAGGCACGCCGGGGAAACCTGTGACCCGTTCTTGCTTGATCAGTCCAAGGATCTGCGCAGCAAAAGCAAACGAGCGTTCAAGCACCAGACGGGCGCCAGTGCGGAACGCCATGATCATCTGGTACAGGCCGTAATCGAATGCCAAGGGCAGGACATTGAGGATCACTTCGTCTTCGCCGAGCTCAAGATACGATGCGATCGAGGTGCAAGCCGCCATCATGTTTGTGTGCGTCAGCATCACGCCCTTGGGCTCGCCGGTAGAACCTGACGTGTAGATTATGGCGGCGAGATCAATGTCGATGCATCGGCGCGCCGGTGCCTCCCCGTTGCCGGCAATCGCAACATCCCAGCGAACCGCATGAGGCAGTTGCATCAACTCGGCGTCATCTATAGGCCCGGAGACAATCATCCGGCGCAGTGACGGGCAGTTGCGGGCCGGCTCACTGAAGACCGAGGTCAGATGGTTGTCCGTTATCAGCGCGGCTGGCAGGCAATCGTTGAGCAGGTAATGAAGCTTGTCGCTCTTGGTCAGCGGATTGACGATGCACACCACGGCATTCGCCTTGAGCACGGCCCAGAAGCTGACGACCGTCTCGACGGTGTTGTCGGCGAAGATCATCACGCGATCGCCGCGCGTCACGCCAGCGTCAGCCAGGTGTTGCGCAACGTTGTTGGCACGAGTCTCGATCTCGGCATAGGTCACGCGTTGCCCGCCGCAGACCAGCGCCACCTTGTCACCCAGCCGGTCGGCCGAGTGCCTGAGATAGTCGTGCAACAGCGGTATGGCTCCCTGCATCATGCCAACACCTCTTCCTTGATCTCATGGTCAACGTCGACGCTGAGCTCGATCTTCTGCCTGCCGATGGGGCGGCTTGCGATAAACTGCTGGTGAAGAAGCTGCGTGGAGAGCACGCCCACCAGCGCCATGTTGTCGGAATTGGAAAGATCTTGGTCCACGGTCCGGGCTCGACACTTGCCCAGCAGGCGCGCGACCGACTCCGCATCGAAGACATTTGCGTCGCGCAACGCTCTTTCCGAAAGTGCCTCGCGCACATAGGCTGGTGCATTGTCGGCAACGAAGCATTGAGCGTTCGGCGCCCTGTAGGGCTGTTTCTTGCGGGCGATGATTTCCGGCGGCAGGATCGGCTCGGCCACCCGCTTCAGCACATGCTTCTCGTCCAGAATGCGCAGCTTGTATTTGGCTGGAAGCGAGTTCGCGAGTTTTACAACGTCATCGTCGAGGAACGGGAAGCGCCCTTCGACAGAGTTGCCCATCAGCATTCGGTCTCCCTGCGAGGAGAGCAGATAGCCGGACATCAAAGTCTGGATTTCGATATACTGGTCCTGTGCTAGAGAGTCCCAGCGCGAAAATTCGTCGGGCAGGCGCGCAAGGAACGCGGCGGCCGCGTTGTACGGTTCCGTCTCGGCTTTCATGTCGGCAGAAAACAACCGCTTGAGAGCGCTGGTCGTGCGCCAACGGGTACCATGTGCGAAGCCTGGCGCATCATGGGCATGGATATCATGTCCGAAGAACTGACGCGCCATTGCTTGCTGATGCACCGGGGAACGAGTGAGATAGGGATACAGGCGTTCCAGCAATCGCGCGCGTCTCGTCGAGGATGGTTGATGCCCCCAGAAACGGCGCACCTTCCCTTCCCGGAACAGGTCGTAGCCAGCGAACATTTCATCCGCGCCTTCGCCCGTCAGCACGACCTTGATTCCGTGCTCGCGTACCAATCTTGAAAGCAGAAGCAGTGGCGCCGGCGCGGTCCTCAGGATCGGACGTTCGGTGTGGTAGATCACCTCCGGAAAGACATCGGCGATATCGCTGCGAGAAACCGTCACCTCGTGGTGCTCGCTGCCGGTCGCGCCTGCCACCAATCGCTGGTAGCTGGTCTCGTCATACTCAGCATCGGCAAACCGCAGCGAAAACGTCTGGAAGCGGTCGCCGGCGATGCGGCTTGCCATCATGGCGACAAGCGAGCTGTCGAGTCCGCCAGACAGGTAGCAGCCAACAGGCACATCGGCCTGGTCGATCCGCAGCGCCGTCGCGGACTGCAGAGCCTCGCGCACTTCGTCCACGGCATCATCGAGCGACCCCGGGAATTCATGGCGTTCGTCGAACGCCTCCGGATAGCTGGGTTTCCAGAATGCCTGCTCACGAACGGTTCCGTTCTCATAGACCCGAATGTGGCCAGGCTTGAGTTCCCGGACCCCTTTGAATACGCCTTGCGGCGGGACCACCGTCCAGAGAGTGAACGTCTGATCAATGCCGGCTGGATCGAAGGCTCGCGGCAAAGCCGCGTCGGCCGCGAAAATGGCCTTCACTTCGCTGGAAAAATAGAGGCGCCCAGCGTGCTCGCAAAAATGCAGGGGGCATATGCCGAACCGATCGCGCGATAGCACGAGGCGGCCGGCCAGCGAATCCCAGATCGCGATTGCCCATTGCCCGTTCATCCGCTCAAAAGCGGAGTCGCCCCATTCGCGATATGCATGAACTGCCACTTCGGTGTCGCTGCGGGTGCGGAAGCGATGACCGAGCGCGACCAGCTTCTCGCGAAGCTCAACGTAATTGAAAATCTCGCCGTTGAAGACAATCCAGGTCTTGCCGCTCGTGTCGGCAAGCGGCTGTTGCCCATTCGAAAGGTCGACAATTGAAAGGCGTGCGTGGGCCAGCCCCGCGCGATTGTCGCGGTAGAGGCCGTGTTCGTCCGGACCGCGATGCACGAGCGACCCCGCCATGCGCAGAAGCGCCTCGCGCGAAGGCCGCGCCGCGGTAGCGTCCAGTGCCACGATTCCGGCTATGCCGCACACGCTCAGCCCTCGTCCATCTCGACGGCGGGCAGGGGTCTCGCGTGAAGATAACGCGCTGCGCGCCGCTTGCTTTCAATGTCCTTGAAGACTTTCTGAACCTGGTCGGGAGTGAGGCCGGCGACCGCTGCGATCTCGTTGGCAGAAATGCCGTGGTTCAGGCCATAGAGACACAAATCCGTCAGGTGATATGGCAATGCGAAATAGAACTCCTCCTGGCTTTGCGCCATGGAGAACGTATCCGTGGTTGGTGGCCTGCGCCGCACCTCAGGGTCTATCCCGAGATACTCCGCAAGTTGATAGACTTGCGTCTTGTAGAGGTGGACGATCGGCAGCACGTCGGCGATTCCATCGCCCTGTTTGACGAAAAAGCCTTGGTCGTGTTCCAGCCGGTTTGGCGTGCCTGCCACCGCGTAGTTGAGACGGTCCGCGTGATAATACTCCGTCATCTTTCGCACGCGTTGCTTGTAGTTGGTGGCGGCGACGATCTGCAGATAGGTTGCGGGTGGCAGTCTGACCGTGTCGACTTTGCCATCCGGATCCTCGACCGTCAGTCTGGTAATGTTGATGCCGTTGCTTTCCAGAACCGACGCCATCACCAGCTTGCACTTCCAGCCTTGACCGTAGGCGGGAACGACGGTCCGTATCGCCTCGATCTGACGTGAATAGGCACCGATGCCCTCCAGGGCAGGCGTGATGTCTTCAACGATCGAATCGATACCAAGTTGCGACGCAACCGTTCGGCCAAGCCGCAGCGAGTCGCCGGAAGAATGGGATTCCGGCATGAATAGGCCGAGGACCTTATCTTTCCCGAACGCGCCGACGCAGAGTGCTGCGACAACGGAGCTGTCGATGCCCCCAGAGAGGCCGACAACGACGCCTCGGCGCCGGAGTGCACCAAAGACCTGTCGACGCAAGGCTTCTACGATGCGATCGACCTCGGCACGAGCGTCGAGCACCAGGGCATCCTTGCCAAACCCGGAGATCACGTCGATGACCGTTCCTCCCCCTGGCGAGATTCTTCTGGCAGATAAGTTCGGGCCACGGCCGCCTCGATGAGCGGTCGGTTGAAGGCCACGTTAGGCTCTGAGACCATGTCGATGTGGGTGCCAATGATTGGGATCACATCCAGGTCTGCGAAAGCATTGTCCCACCCGATGGCGCGAGGCATTCCAGGACGGGCGCAGCGAAATAGGGTACCCGTGATCGGCAGTCGGGGTCTTGGCGTCTGGAGCCACTGAAAAAACGCTTTGGCCCTCAAAACTTCCTGAAGCTCCAGCTTGGCCCTGAAGCTGGTCGCGTTGAATTTCTCCTGGGCATAGCGATCAAGCAAGCGGGCCAGTTGCATCTCGTAGCCCATTCGGACCACGACTTTTGCAAGGGCGCGGCAAGCCATTCTGTAGGCGGTAATACGATTGGTTCGGATTCGATGAATTGTGCGGACGACCGTCTCTCGGTAAGTGCTCCGTTCACCGAGCAGGCTGGTGTCGAGGATGCCCAGAAATTTCACATTTCGCCCGACAGCCAGCAGCCTTGAAGCAACTTCAAAAGCAACGACGCCGCCAAGCGAATGGCCGAGAAGTCGTACGTTACCTTCAGGCTGGGCGCGCCGTATCTGGTCGAGCGCGGCCTCGGCCATATCTGCGACCGAGTTTTTTCCCTGCAATATCATTGCCAAGGCGGGATACCTGATCGGGACAACCCGGGCGGTTCTACCCATGGAGGCCGCGAAGGCGGCAAGGCTAGGGCCATAGCCGACGGACCCGGGGAGCAGGAAGAGAATTGGCGGATGCTCTTTGCGCGAGCTGGCCTGCTCGTTACCTGCTTTCGCGGCCGCGACGGCCCTCACCATTTCGTCGAAATTCATTCCGACGGTGAAAGGTTCAAGGTCGATCTCCAGGCCGAGGACGCTTTCGATCTCCATGACACAATGCAGCAGCTTCAGCGAATCGCCGCCGGCGTCATCCCAACGTCCCGCGGCAACGCGCGTGTTCAGAATCTTGGTCCAGGCACGTTGCACGATCTGCTGGATAGTCCGTTCGGGTCCTGTATTCGGAGCCTGGACAATGCGGTCCTGCCTCACGCTTGCGCCGTCCAACTCGGCAAGCCTCGCCATGTCGACCTTCCCGCCCGGCAGGCGTGGAATTTCGGCAATGGCGTGCAGTCTCAATGGGCACAGAGGCGGCGGCAGTGTCGTTCGCGCAAGATGGCGGAGATCGTCCGCGAAGTTGGAAGTGGCCGGCCCGCGAGGTACGGCGAAGGCGATGAGTTCCGTTGACGCCGTCACAATCGCTACAGCGTCCTCAACGGAAGGCGCGCCACGCAAAACCCGCTCCAGCTCCGCGGGTTCAACGCGTCGGCCATTGATTTTTATCTGACGTCCCTTGCGACCCATGATCTGAAGCAGGCCATGGTCGTCCAGTTGAACGAGATCACCCGTTTCAAAGATGCGGACGGACGGGTTCTCGGGGTCTGCAGCCACGGGCACGACGACGCCGTTCTCCCAATGGCCAAGCAAGACATACGGACTTTTTATGACAAGCTCTCCAGTCCCGCCGGGCGGCACCGGGCGTCCTTGCTCGTCGATGATCGCGAAACTAATCCCTGGAAGGAGCCATCCAACAGGAACCGAGGCAGCCTGCTCCGGCCAATCGGTCGGTACAAACCATTGTGATCCTGTCGTCTCGGTTGACGAGTAGCCGATCTGCACCAGGCAGTTGCTTGAAACGGCGTCGCGTAGCAGCTTGATGTCAGACCATGAAACCTTTTCGCCGCCGATCCGAGCCACCCTGAGACTGCGGAATGCGTCTTCTGATTTGTTCGCCATAAGCGCCCGCAGGAGAGCCGGCACCAGGTAAGTGACAGTCACTCCCTCGGCTTGCATCCGGTGTAAAACCGCGCGCAAGCCTACGGCTTCGACCTCAAGAAGATGCAATGTGGCGCCGGTAAGAAGGGCGGCGAGCACCTCTCGACACCCAGCGATAGTGGCCGGTCCCGTGAGAGGCAGAAATACGTCCTGCGCATTGATGTGACAGGCGTTTACATATTGCTGAACACGCCATAGCAGGCTGCGTTGACTGTTAACGATGCCTTTTGGCCGACCTGTACTGCCCGAAGTGTAAAGGACGATCGCGGGGGCATCCACGGATACCGGATGGAGCTGGGGAACGCGATCGCTCTTCGGTTCGCCGCGGGGCGAGACATTTATCCAGCCGACAGTTCGCGGCAGGCCCGTGGGTCGGACATCTCCATCCCCTATGATGGTCGATAACCGCGCCTCGGACACGATCGCATTGATCCTGGTATCCGGATCCCTCGTGTTCAGGGGTACCAAAGGCCGCCCTGCGGCCATGCTCGCCAGCATCGCCAAAGGAAAGAAGGCCGTATTCGCAAGGAGAATTCCGACGGCGTTTTCGGCGGGAGTGATGGCGAGGATGCGGCTAGCCAGTGCTTCGACAGCCGAGACGAGTTCCGAATAAGTGAAGCGGTTGGTTGCGTCGGTAATCGCCAGCTTTTCGGGATACTGACTGGCCACATTTTTCAAATGATCGACAATGGCGACATCGGCATAATCAGCGTCCATCCGCTGATAGGGGCGCAAGACAGGGCCGCCTTGGTCGAGAGCGTATTCCGGGACGTTCGTCCATTTGTTATTTGCCGCCGATTGAGAATCCGTCCGCGGATATTCAATCGCGAGTTCCGATCCTGAGTAGGCTGGTGACATGACGGGCTCACGCTATGGATAGCGTCAGTTATCGCCGCCCGCCCAAACCATTTCATCGATCATTCTGATGATGCTGGCGACGCTAGAGGTGTACATCGAAAAATTTCGCGCCCGCCTCATGGCGGCGGGGCGTCAGACTAAAGAACAGCCGTGCGACATGGAGAGCTGATGCCGCGGCGCGGGCCGGGGCAGATTTGCATTCTGAATGGCTCGTCTAGCGCCACGGTCTGTGTTGCCAAAAGGCATGTCGCGCTCAGCCACTCGCTACACGATATCCACTGAGAAAATTTTGAAGATAGTTACAGCGCGCAGCGCGCGATCGACTCGGTTGCTGTCCTTCGGACGGTCCTTTGGAAATACCGCAATCTCTACGACCGGCGATACGACCGGTTTTGCATCGACGGCACTTAGCGAGTTCCGCCGGCGATCCTGTTTGTCCACGCGGCGATGGCCAGTCCGCAGATCGCGCCTGCAAAATCAGCAATCCAGTCGAACATGTCCATGTCCCGCGCCACCAGCGGGGTGGCCTGAAGAACCTCGATCGCCGCCCCTACAAAAAGGACGAATACAACCAGCCTCAATTTTTGCTTGGGCCAACCGAGACCGCCGAGGATCCCCAAAGTCGTGAAGGCGACCGCATGATTGAGCTTGTCGTGACTGAACGTGAAACCCATGCCCAGCATATCGAGGATAGCGCCGGGCAGCAGAGCTAATAAAACAATTCCCACCAACGCGAATGGAAAGGTCATTCTCGCCACCAGCGAGCAGGTGTCCGTTGCCGGCAAACGCGTCAGTCCTTCGATCGAGCCTGCTGGAGCTTTCTCAAGCCGCGGCAATTAACCTCGTCAATCCTCCCGCTTAGAACCGCCGCCATGCCGGCGCATCGGCTAAATGAATGAGGGCGTCGGAGGTGAAAGCTCATTGGGTCTAACAACACCGGGATATGCCTGCGTTGCCGCAGCGGACCCGATCATCCGCCATGTGAAGAGGTTCACCTAGCCAGGCGTTTAGTTGCGCTATGTTGGAGAGGAGAGTCGCAACGGTTTGGGGATATTCGTCGAAGGACGGCCGTCGACAATCACTTCACCCTACCAGGGGAGTGTCACTTGGAACGAGGAAGCCGCCTTCTAGCAGGTCCAGAGCGTCCAGCGCTTCTTCGACCCGCAAATGCGCCAAAGGAATTCCGTCAACGAGCAAAACTTTTTGGTCGCCTACGTCGTAGACCTCCCAAAGCCTGTCCATTCCCCGCCGGATGGCGTGCCGTCGTTCCATGCGCGGACAATATGAGCCATATGCGAGTTTGAATAGGGAACGATCCCGGCGGTGACAAATTATAGCGTGGAAAACTGGTCAAGCTTGATTGCACGTAATCATGGATACAACCCTGGAATGGTTTTACAGTGAGTGAACGAGGCCTGAAATTCCTTCAGGAGTGGATGGATAGCAATCTGCCGCATCATTCATCATCTGACACGATCTTAGCGCAAGAGCTTGCAAGGCGATTAACCAGCGACGCAAAAAAGGCTGGAATTCGATCGGAAGAGATCTCGGAGGAGGTCGGCAGCATCTTCTCAACGATGCTCGAGGCGCTTGGAAGTAGGGATCCCGTGCCGGATTGAGAGCAGAACGTGGGCTGCGCACCGAAGAAGCGCTCCGGCCCACAACGATAGGAACTACAGCTGCCCTGTCGGACATGTTGAAGTAAGATGTCTGGTTGGCGCCCTCATGCCGCCATCCTGCCGATCGAGAAATATTCGATGCCGTAGCGCGCGATCACCTTGGGATCGTAGAGATTG